>JAHRYV010000032.1 GCA_020621965.1 Curvibacter sp.
CATCGTGGCCGAAGGGCGCAAGTTCGTCGGGGCCCTGGTGCAGATCGACCTGGAGACGGTGGGCAAATGGGCCGAGGCGCGCCGCGTCGCCTTCACGCATTTCCGCTCGCTGGTCGAAACCCCGCAGGTGCGTGAGCTGATCCAGGCCGAGATCGACCGGGGCAATGCACGCCTGGCCCAGGTTTCGCAGATCCGCAAGTTCCACCTGCTGACCAAGGAACTCGACCACGACGACGGCGAAGTCACCGCCACCATGAAGGTGCGCCGCACCAGCATCTACAAGACCTACGCGGCCGAAATCGACGCCCTGTACCGTTGACGCGCTGCCCGCGCGGCGGCGGCGCCCACTGCCGGAGAGACGACATGACCACATCCTCGCCGCAATCCACCTTGCTGCTCACCCGCGACGGCGCCATCGCCCGGCTGCGTTTCAACCGCCCACAGGCGCTCAATGCCGTGGACGTGCCCATGGCGCGCGCCTTCCTGGCCGCGACCCGCACGCTGGCCGCCGACCCCGGGGTGCGCGCCGTCGTGCTGTCCGGGGCCGGCAGGGGCTTCATGGCCGGCGGAGATCTGGCCACGCTGCGTGCCGACCCGATGCAGGGCGCGGCCGATCTGATCGGCCCGCTGCACGAGGGACTGGCGGTGCTCGCCGACATGGATGCGCCGCTGATTGCCCAGGTGCACGGCGTGGCCGCCGGCGCGGGCCTGAGCCTGATGCTGCAGGCCGACTTCGTGCTGGCCGCCGAGGGAACGCGCTTCAATTTGGCCTATGTCAATATAGGCACCAGCTGCGATGTGGGCGCCTCCTGGGCGCTGCCCCGCCTGGTGGGCCTGCGCCAGGCGCTGGAAATCGCCCTGCTGGGCGACACGCTGTCGGCCGCCGACGCCCAGCGCCTGGGCCTGGTCAACCGCGTGCTGCCCGCGGCGGAGCTGGAAGCCGAAGTGGAGAAGCTGGCGCAGCGCCTGGCCCAGGGGCCGACCCGTGCGCTCGGCCAGATGCGCCGGCTGATGCGCGGCTCCTTCGACCACAGCCTGGCCCAGCAGCTCGATGCCGAGGCCGAAGCCTTCAGGCGCTGCGCCCAGACGCAGGATTTCCGCGCCGGGCTTGACGCCTTCTTCGCCAAGCAGCCCGCGCGCTTTGGCGGGTGCTGACCCTGATGCAGGTCAACTGAACGGGCGACTGCCCCGGCCGGCCGGCGGTCCGCAGGCGCTCCAGCCGCCGCACCCGCAATTTGCTGCAGGACAGCAAAAGATTTAATCCAGATCAATCTTATAAATGGGGGCGGCGCCTAAACTGCAAAGGCATCGACGCGGCAGGCCTTTGCTTGCGGTTGTCGGGCCTTATTTTCGGAGCAGCAATGATGAAGCCCCTCGCCCTGCCACAGCTCATGTGCATGCTCGTGCTGGCCTTTGCCAGTCATCTCGCGCAGGCGCAGATCACCGACATCAACTCAGCGATCAACCGGGCGGGGCGCGAACGCATGCTCTCCCAGCGCATGGCCAAGGCCTACTTCCAGATCGGGCAGGGTATCGACACGGAACGTTCCAAGGCTGTGCTGGATTCCTCCATTGCGCTGTTCGATCGCCAGCTGGTGGAACTGAAGAACTACGCCCCCACCCCGGAAATCAAGAGCACCTACCTGCAGCTGGAGAAAGCCTGGCTGGCCTACAAGGATGTGCTGGTCGGCAGCACCCCCAGCAAGGCCAACGGCAAGACCGTGCTGGCGCTCTCCGATGAGGTGCTGGCGCTGGCTCATCAGGGCACGGTGCAGCTGGAGCGCCACTCCAACACCTCGCTCGGTTATCTGGTCAATCTCTCCGGTCGCCAGCGCATGCTCTCGCAGCGGCTTGCCATGTTCTATCAGGCGGCCGTCTGGAACGTGATCGGCCTGCAGGACAACGCGGAGTCGGAAAAGGCGCAGAAGGAATTTGCCGACGGGCTGCGGGAGTTGAGCAGCACCGCCGTCAACACACCGGCGCTCAGCGAAGAGCTCAAGCTGCTCAAACAGCAATGGTTCTTTTTCGAGAACGCACTGAAACAACGCACCGGCGCCGACAAGAGCCTGCCGCTCAATGTCGCAACGACCAGCGAACGTATGCTGCAGCTCCTGGAGAACATCGTCAACCTGTACGAGAAATCTCCCAAGTGAGGGCGCGGCGGCCCTCACTCAGGTAGGGCACCAACCAGGCGCTCAGGCGACCGAACGCTTGGCCAGGATCTCGAAGGCCGGCAGGGTCTTGCCCTCCAGCACCTCCAGGAAGGCGCCGCCGCCGGTGGAGATGTAACCCACATCCTTCTCGATGCCGTACTTGGCAATCGCCGCCAGCGTGTCGCCACCGCCGGCTATTGAGAAGGCGCTGGACTCGGCAATCGCCTTTGCAATCTCCTTGGTGCCGTTCTCGAAGGCCGCAAACTCGAACACCCCCACCGGGCCGTTCCAGACGATGGTGCCGGCGGCCTTGAGCTGCGTCGCCAGCTTCTTCGCGGTTTCCGGGCCGATGTCCAGGATCAGGTCGTCGTCGACCACGGCGTTGGCCTTCTTGATTTCTGCCTTGGCATCGGCCTTGAATTCCTTGGCGGTGACCACGTCCACGGGGATCGGCACTTCGGCACCGCGGGCTTTCATGGCCTCGATGACGGCCTTGGCCTCGGCCAGCAGGTCGGGTTCGGCCAGGCTTTTGCCGATCTTCAGGCCGGCGGCCAGCATGAAGGTGTTGGCGATGCCCCCGCCGACGATGAGCTGGTCGACGTTATGGGCCAGGCTCTTGAGGATGGTGAGTTTGGTGCTTACCTTGGAGCCGGCGACGATGGCCACCAAGGGGCGTTTGGGGTTGCTCAAGGCCTTGGAGATGGCGTCCATCTCGGCGGCCAGGAGCGGGCCGGCGCAGGCTACCTTGGCGTACTGGGCGATGCCGTAGGTGCTGGCCTCGGCGCGGTGGGCGGTGCCGAAGGCGTCGTGCACGAAGATGTCGCACAGGGCGGCCATCTTTTTGCTCAGTTCTTCGTTGTTCTTTTTCTCGCCCTTGTTCAGGCGGCAGTTCTCCAGCAAGACGAGCTGGCCGGGGGCCACGCTCACGCCGTCGACCCAGTTGGAGACCAGCGGCACGTCACGACCGAGCAGTTCGGCCATGCGTTGGGCCACCGGGGCGAGGCTGTCCTCGGGTTTGAACTCACCCTCGGTGGGGCGGCCCAGATGGGAGGTGACCATGACGGCGGCGCCGGCATCGAGCGCCATCTGGATGCAGGGCAGGCTGGCGCGGATGCGGGTGTCTTCGGTGATGGCGCCACTGTCGTCCTGCGGGACGTTGAGGTCGGCACGGATGAAAACACGCTGGCCACGGGCCTGGCCCTGTGCACACAGGGTCTGGAAACGGAGAAAGTTCATGATGGTCTGGGCGGAGAGTTGGAAAACCGGGGCAGGTGGCAGATCATGAAACCTGCATGTAACCCGCGATTTTAGGCCGCCGCCTGTCAGCCGACTTACCAGCCCAGCCCCAGATGCAGCGGCAGGTAGACCGCCATGCCGACCACGATGGTGCCCAGCAGGGCCCAGCTGCTGCGCTTGCGCCAGAAATACCAAGCCGCGCCGGCCACCACGGCAAACAGGCGGGCGTCCTGCCAGGTCTGCAACAACTGGCCGTGGCTCATGACGATCTCCGGCACGATGACCCCCGCCAGCGCGGCGATCGGCGCGTACTGCAGGCCCCGCTGCGCCCAGTGCGGCAGGCTCCAGGGTTTGCTGGAGATGAGAAAGAAGGAGCGCGTGATCAGCGTCACCGCCGCCAGACCGACGATCACCCCCAGGGTCCAGAAGTCGGTGCTGTTCACGCCTTTTGCTCCCCTTGCGCCAGCGGCGTGCGCTCCAGCAGCAGGGCCAGCGCCACGGCCGCCGCGATCGCCACCACGATGTTGAGCTTGAAGGGCAGGGCAAACGCCGCCACAGCCGCCGCCCCGGCCACGCCGGCCGAGACTACGCGCAGCCGGCTGCTGGCCAGCGAGCAGGTCACCCCCAGCAAGGCCAGGATGCCGGCAAAACCCAGCCCCCATTCCGCGGGCACCGAGTGCGCCAGGGCGATGCCCAGCAGGCTGGCGACCTGCCAGCTGCCCCAGTTGGTGGCGCAGCCGCCCAGCAGGTAGGCCAGTTGCGCCTGGCGCTCCGGCGCGCTCTGCGGCGGCTGGGGATAGCGCCGGGTGAACATCACGTAACTGAGGTCGGCCGTGATGTAGCCGGTCAGCAGGCGCCAGCGCCGCGGCAGGTGCATCAGGTAAGGCCGCAGATGGGCGCTGAAGACCACAAAACGCAGATTGACGCACAAGCCCGTGGCCCAGATCACCAGCACCGGGGCGCCGGCCGCGATCAAGGGGATGGCCGCCAGCTGCGAGCTGCCGGCGTAGACCAGCAGCGTCATGGCCAAGGCTTCGGCCAAGCTCATGCCGGACTTGATCATGGCCACGCCGGTCATCATGCCCCAGGCCGCCAGGCCCGGTGCCACCGACGTCATCTCGCGCAGGCCGCGCCCGAATTCTGGATGGCGGACGAGTTCGCGCAGGCGGGTCATGCGGTTCAGGCGCCGAGCACGGCGCCCACCGGCAGGGCGTAACCGCGCAGGAAGTCGGTCACCGGCAGGCGCTTGCCACCAGCGCGCTGCAGCTCGGTCAGGCGCAGCACGCCCTGGCCGCACTGCACCACGATGCCGCTGGCGTCGGCCGCCAACACGGTGCCGGGCGGCTGGCTCGAAGCAGGGGCCGCGTCGCCCACCTGGCCCTGCCAGAGTTTGATGGCCTCACCCTGCCAGCTCGTCGATGCGCCAGGGAAGGGATTGAAGGCGCGGATGCGCCGCTCAATCACGACCGCGGGTTGCGCCCAGTCGATGATGGCTTCCTGTTTCTCGATCTTGTGGGCGTAAGTAACGCCTTCGGCCGGCTGTTTCGCGGGCTTGAAGCCGCCGCAGGCCGCCAGCTCCAGCGCCTCGACGATCAGGCGCCCGCCCAGCGTGGCCAGCGTGTCGTGCAAGCTGCCGGTGCTGTCGTCGGCCGCGATCGGCAACCTTTCCACCAGAAGCATGTCGCCGGTATCCAGCCCCGCATCCATCTGCATGATGGTCACACCAGTCTCGGCGTCGCCGGCCTCGATGGCGCGGTGGATGGGCGCCGCGCCGCGCCAGCGCGGCAGCAGCGAGGCGTGGATGTTCAGGCAACCGAGTTGGAAAGAATCCAGCACCCATTGCGGCAGGATCAGGCCGTAGGCCGCCACCACCATGACATCGGCGTGCGCGGCCTCGATGGCGGCGCGCGCGGCCGCGGCGTCTTCCGGATACTTGCCGTCCAGGCGCAAGCTGTGCGGCTGGACCACGGTCATGCCGTGCTCGAGCGCAAACTGCTTGACCGGCGAAGCCTGCAGCTTCATGCCCCGACCGGCCGGCCGGTCGGGCTGGGTCAGCACCAGGGGAATCTCGAAGCCGGCCGCGTGCAGCCGCTCCAGCGCCACCCGGGCGAACTCGGGCGTCCCGGCAAAAACGACCCTCAACGTCGCTCCTCGCGCTGCGCCTTGAGCATCTTGGTCTTGATGCGGTTGCGCTTGAGCGGCGAGAGGTATTCGACGAAGACCTTGCCCAGCAGGTGATCCATCTCGTGCTGGACGCAGACCGCCAGCAGGCCCTCGGCCTCGATCACGCGCTCCTTGCCCTGGCCATCCAGCGCCCGCACATGCACACGCTCATGGCGCTCGACGCCGTCGTAGATGCCGGGCACCGACAGGCAGCCCTCGTCGTTGACCTTCTTCTCCGGGCTGGCCCAGACGATCTCGGGATTGATCAGCACCAGCGGCTGGTCGCGCCCTTCGGAGACGTCCATGACGATCAGGCGCTCGTGCACGTCGACCTGGGTCGCCGCCAGGCCGATGCCGTGGGCCTCGTGCATGGTCTCGAACATGTCGGCGATGAGTTGCTTGATGCGCGCATCCACCGCCTGCACCGGTTTGGCCACGGTATGCAGACGCGGATCGGGAAAACAAAGAATGGGGAGCAAAGCCATAAATCCTCTTCAATGTCGTTATTTTCGCCACTTTTCCGGGGCGAGTTTGAAACAAAGTACAGAAAACATTGCCCAATCAAGGGCTTGGGCGCAGAATCGCGCGTGATTTATTAAGATTTCCGGGTCCGACGGACGGTCTGTCCGCGCCCGGATCGAGCCGGGGGCACCGTGAAACGATACGACATGACGAGCAGCACGAGGGGTATCAGCGCCCGAATTTCCGTGATCACGGCCGCGGGCCTGGGCGCTTGCCTGCTGGCCCTGCCCGCCTGGAGCCAGAAGTTTCCGAATTACCCGGTGACGTCCGAGCAGAAGGCCACCGCCGAGAAGGTCGGCCAGGCCGGCGTGCCCTTGGCCGATCTGGCGCCGGATGCCCCCGACACCTATGTCGTCAAGGTCGGCGACACCTTGTGGGCCATCTCCAAGATGTACCTGCGCAGCCCGTGGCGCTGGCCGGAACTCTGGGGCATGAACCTGCAGGAGATCCTCAACCCGCACCTGATCTATCCGGGCCAGACCCTGTACCTGGAAAAGCGCGACGGCCGCGCGCGCCTGAGCGACACCCCCCCCGGCGCCGCGAGCGGCACGCCCGCCGTTGCCGGCACCCCTGCTGCCGGCGCAAGTGCAGGTACAGGTGCTGGCACCCCTGCTGGCAAACCGGACAGTTCGGGCATCGAGACCGTGCGCCTGTCGCCGCGCATCCGCTCCCAGGAAGCCCGCAACCCGCTGACCACGCTGCAGACCCGTTCGATCGAGCCCTTCCTGGCCGAACCGCTGATCGTCGAAGAGGCCGAACTTCAGATCGCCCCGCGCATCGTCGCCGCGGGTGAGAACCGCGTGATGATGGGCCGCGGCGACCGCGTCTATGCGCGCGGTCCGGCCGACGCCCCGTTGCTGGACGACCAGCAGAAGGTCAAGCAATACCGCATCTTCCGCAATCCCAAGCCGCTCAAGGACCCGGACAGCGGTGAGGTGCTGGGCTACGAGGCCGAGTTCCTCGGCAAGGCCGCCCTGGTGCGCAGCGAGGGCAGCGCGGAAGTCGCCTCTGGCGACGGCAGGGTCAACACGATGATGGTGCCCGCCACCATCGACATCGTTTCGGCCAAGAGCGAGATGCTGGTGGGCGACCGTCTGGCGCCGGAACCCGAGCGCGAGTTCCTGAGTTTCGTGCCCCGGGCGCCGTCGGCCGATGTGAACGGCCGCATCGTCTCGATCTACGGCAACAGTGCGGTCGTCAACGCCACGCAGAACCAGGTGGTGGTCATCAACCGCGGCAAGCGTGACGGCATGGAAAGCGGTCATGTGCTGGCGATCCTCAAGGACGGCCAGCAGCTCAATGACCGCACCGACCCGGGCCGTCCGCTGATCAAGCTGCCCAACGAGCGCAACGGCCTGCTGATGGTGTTCCGCACCTACGAGCGGCTGTCCTACGGCCTGATCCTCAACGCCAACGACTCCGTGCGCGTCGGCGACCGTCTGGTGTCGCCGCAGTAAGGGCCCGCCGGCGGACAGCGCGCAGCATGATGGAGCGCGACGAGCTGTCCGACTGGCTGCGGCTGACGCTCAGCCCCGGTGTCGGCAACGGCAGTGCGCGCCGGCTGCTGGCCGCCTTCGGGCTGCCCGCGTCCATCTACACCCAATCCCCCGCCGCCCTGGAGCAACTGCTGACCCCGGCCCAGGCGGCAGCCTTGCAGCACGAGCCCGAAGGCCTGGGCGCCTTGCTGGACACCAGCTGGGACTGGCTGCAGCAGGCGCCGCAACAACACGCCATCGTCGCTTTGGGTGATCCGCGTTATCCGGCGGCCCTGCTCGACATCGAGGACCCGCCCCTGCTGCTCTACCTGATGGGCCGGCTCGATCTGCCGCTGGATGTCGGCCGCAGTCTGGCCATCGTCGGCAGCCGCAACCCCACGCCCCAGGGTGCGCTCAACGCGCGCCAGTTTGCGCTGGCGCTGGCCCAGTCCGGGCTGACCATCGTCTCCGGCTTGGCCCTGGGCGTCGATGGCGCGGCGCATGAGGGCGCGCTGACCGGGCACGCCCAGCGCCCCGCACAGCTGTCCACGATCGCCGTGGTCGGCACCGGCCTGGACCGGGTCTACCCCAAAGCCCATCGCGAGCTCGCCCATCGCATCGCCGAGCACGGCCTGATCGTGAGCGAATATCCCCTGGGCACGCCGCCGCTGGCGGCCAACTTCCCGCGCCGTAACCGCCTGATCGCCGGCCTGTCCAGCGCCACGCTGGTGGTGGAGGCGGCGCTGCAGTCCGGCTCGCTGATCACGGCGCGCCTGGCCGCCGAACAGGGCAAGGACGTGTTTGCCATCCCGGGCTCCATCCACGCCACGCAATCGCACGGCTGCCACGCGCTGATCCGCCAGGGGGCCAAGCTGGTCGAGTCGGCCCAGGACGTGCTGGAAGAATGGCCCGGCGGGTCGGGCCCGTCGGCTGCGGCGCCGATGCCCGTGGCCGACGACGGCGGGGACGGCCTGCTGCAGGCCATGGGCCTGGAGCCAGTCAGCCTGGATGCCTTGCAGGCCCGCACGGGGCTGGACATCGCCCAGCTGCAGGCCCGCCTGATGACGCTGGAGCTCGACGGCCAGGTGGCGCGCCTGCCCGGCGGCCTGCTGCAGCGTCTGGTACGTGCCTGAGGCGCAACGCGCCACCGCGGCTGCCGCAAAATCGCCGCTGCCGCGGCACGTTCTACGCTATATTGGGCCCATGTTCGAAGTGCTTGTGTATGTCTACGAGAATTACTGGCGCGGCGATGCCTGCCCCGAGCTGCCGCAACTCGAACGCAAGCTCAGCGCCATCGGCTTCGATGCCGACGAGATTCGTGCGGCCCTGCTCTGGCTCGACGGCTTGAACCTCGCGGCGCAAAGCACCTTGTGTCTGGATGCTCCCGCGGTACCGGACCACGACAGCACGCTGTCCGTCAGCCAGTCCCCCGGCAGCATGCGGGTCTACTCGGTCGCCGAGCAGAACCATCTGGGCGCGGACTGCCTGGGTTTCGTCAGCTTCCTCGAATCGGCGGGTGTGCTGCCTCCGCCCATGCGCGAAGTGGTGCTCGACCGCGCCATGGCCGTGCCGGACGAACAGGTGGCGCTGGACGATCTGAAGATCATCATCCTGATGGTGTACTGGAGCTTCGGCGAGGAGCCCGACGCCCTGGTGCTGGACGTGCTCTACGACGACAGCACCGAGCGCCTCGCCCACTGAGACGCTCTGACGCCTGCACACCGGCCAGACCCGCGCGGGCCTGCAGCCCTCGGCCGGGAACCCGGCGCTTCAGCTGACCAGGCGTTCCGGATTGGCTTCCAGCCGGGTGAGCGCCTCGCGCGTGGCGCGCACGGTCAACGTTTCCTCTTCCTGCGGCAGCAGCAGGCCGGCCTGCAGATAAGCGGCCAGCCGCCCGGCCTGGATCAGGTAGCTGTACCCCTGCGCAGAGGAAAACAGGTTGAGGTGCTTGCGGTCGCTGCGCCAGACAAACTGCACCTGGTTGACGCGGCCGTTGTGATCGATCATGAACCAGGAGCCCAGCTGCAGTTCCTGGGCCCAGGCCACCATGGCCGGGGTCGGCTTGGAGCCGCCGTTGGTCACCACGGCAATGGTGGACGCATCGATGCCCAGCATCATCTCGATGCTTTCGGCATCCAGCGGCAGGTCGCCCAGGCCGTCCTCGCTGACGAAATCTTCCAGATTGGCCAGGCGCTGCGTGATGACATCGATCTGAGCCTGGGGAATGGCTTGCGTCTTGGACATGAAGGCATCGGCCATGGTGTCGCTGACGATCTTGATGTGGGCGTCCTGGTCCGCCGAAGACATGCCCAGCAGTCCCATGCCCGCGCGCAGACGTTGCAGCAGTTGCGGCAAGTCCTGGATGACACGCGCGCGATCGTTGCGGTTGGGCTTGGCACTGGCCGACCAGACCAGATCGGCGGCCGCCTTCTTCAGCGCCACGGTCTCGGCGTCCTGGGGGCCCTTGCGCACGGCCGACACCGCCAGCACCTCGGCCCAGACCTTGAACAGGAAGGTGCGGATCTCGTCACGCACCGGGATGTCCTTGAGCATGTTGCGCAGCTCGATCGTGTACTGGATCGCCAGCGTTTCCTTCTGCTCGACCTGCTGCGCGACACTCACCACCTTCTGCGTCTGGTCCTTGCCGGTCAGGAACTTGGCGAGGAACTTCTGGAACTCGTCATAGACGATCTGGAAAACGCGTTTGCCGGTCTCGGGGTACTGCTCGATGACCTGCACGATACGCTTGATCTCGGCCTCCAACGCACTGCCGCTGATGCCGCTGGCGTCGAAACCCATGACGCACGAGCCCATGCGGTCGATCAGCTGGCGGGCCGGATGGTTCAGCGTGCCGAAAAAATCGGGCTCGGCCAGCGCCACCCGCAGCACCGGCATCTGCAGCCGGGCAAACCAGACCCGGATGGCCGGGGGTATGCGCTCTTCGGCCAGGATGGCCTGGAACATCAGCGCCACCATCTCGATGACGGCTTTTTCGTTCTTGGTCTCGGCTTTCCTCTTGAGCTCGTCGGTGCGCTCGCGCAACTGGCCGGCGACCTTGACCAGGCCGGCCGGACTGTAATCTTCGTAGACCGTTCCGCTGCTGCCGCGCCCGGAGACCGGGGGCTGCTGCGCGATGGCCGCCGCCAGCGCCGGCGAGGGCGGCGGCGCCGGCCCCCCTGCGAAATCAACCCCGCCCTGCCCCACCAGCAGGCGCTTGAGCTGGCCGAACATGCCCTGCGCCCGGCTGCGCGTGCGCGCCAGCGGCGTGGTCTGGGTCATCAGGCGCGTTTCTTCGTGCGGGCCGCCCAAACCGGCAGGCACGGCCTGCCCTGCCATCACTGGCTGCATCGGCGGCGCCGGTGTCTCGCCGGCCGCCTGGGAAGTGCCCGTGGCAGGGGCCGGCCAGCTGGCCGCCTGGCCGGCCGGCTTCGCAGCGGCAGCGCCCGCCTCCCAGCCCAGGCGGCCGCCAAACAGCTTGCCGCCCGCACGCTGTGGCGCGCCCAGAGGCGTCGGGGCCGAGGCACCGGCAGGCAAGGACGCCGGCTGACTGGGCGGCGCAGTCCCGCCTGGGCCGCCCAGCTCGGCGTTGAACTGGGAGTCCGGCCGCGCCGAGTCCGGCACGGCCGCCGCAGCCGGACGCCGCGCCGCGGCCGTGCGCCGGACCCGATCCTTGAGGTCGATGGTCGGCATGACGCCTTCCTCGATCAGGCGTTCGTTGCCGCCGGCATAGGCCGCCTTCAGTTTCTCGATCAGCAGCTTGTGCACCACGTCGCTGACCATGGGCCATGATTCGCGCGACATCCCGGAGGTGGTCCATTGATCGACCAGGTGGGAGATCAGCTCCTCGGGCCGCAGGATGTCGTGCGGCTCCAGGTCGTCGCGGCTCTCCAGAAACTGGACTCGCACACGCAGGTCATCGAAATCGCTGCCGACCTTCTCCGCCACCGCCATCACCAGCCGCGAGACCAGGATCTTGTCCTCGACCGCATCGGTGTCGACCAGGGTCAGGCCGCCATCGGCCGCGAGTACCGGGCCGTCTTTTTTCTTGGCACCACCAGGCTTGAGCGCGGCGCGCCAGGCGCTCATGACACCCTCGATCCAGACCGTGCGCAGCTTCTGGAACTCCATCCAGGTGTCGCGCCGCTCCTGCATCTCGCGCATCAGGCCCTTATCCGCCAGCTGGGCGGTCAGCCGGTCCTGAATCGCGCCGCCCAGGTCGGCCAGGGCGCGCTCGGCGTCCGCGACGAAGCGCTGGCGGGCCTTCTCGGCCAGCTGCATGCGCTGCATATACGAAAGCTGGGGCGCCATGGGGCAGCTATCTCAGGTCAGACGACAGCACCGGCGTTTGGGTCATTGGGATCGGTCTCGCGCTTGGCGCCGCCGGACTTGATCAGGTCTTCGCGCTTGACGCCCAGCCACATGGCAATGGCCGCCGCCACGAACACCGAAGAGTAGATGCCGAACAGGATGCCGATCGTCAGGGCCAGCGCAAAGTAGTGCAGCGTCGGGCCGCCGAACAGCAGCATGGACAGCACCATGATCTGCGTGGAGCCGTGGGTGATGATGGTGCGGCTGATGGTGGAGGTGATGGCGTTGTCGATGATGCCCACCGTGTCCATCTTGCGCAGGCGCCGGAAGTTCTCGCGGATCCGGTCGAAGATCACCACCGATTCATTGACCGAATAACCCAGTACCGCCAGCACCGCCGCCAGCACCGGCAGCGAGAACTCCCACTGGAAGAAGGCGAAGAAACCCAGGATGATGATGACGTCGTGCAGGTTGGCGATGATGGCCGCCACGGCGAACTTCCACTCGAAGCGCAACGCAAGGTAGATCATGATGCCGCCGACCACGAAGGCCAGGGCCTTGAGGCCGTCGAGCGCCAGTTCGTCACCGACCTGGGGACCGACGAACTCGCTGCGGCGCAGCGTCAGGGGCTCGACGTCCGCGGCTGCTTTGCAGATTTTCTTGCCGCTCTGGCTGGGATCAGCCTGCAAGGTCCCGCCCACATCGACGCACAGGGCCTGGATCACTTTCTCGCTTTGCTGCGCCGAACTTACCCCTTTTTGAACCGGCAAGCGGATCAGCACATCGCGCGCCGTGCCGAAGTTCTGCACCTGCACGTCCTGGTAGCCCAGCCTGGCGATGCCGCCGCGAATCGCTTCCAGGTCGGCCGACTGCGTGTAACTCACTTCCACCAGCGTGCCGCCGGTGAATTCGACCGACAGATGCAGGCCGCGTGTGACCAGGAAGAACACAGCCGCCAGGAAGGTCAGCAGAGAAATGACGTTCAGCACCAGCGCGTGGCGCATGAACGGAATGTCATGTCGGATCTTGAAAAATTCCATGTTGCTCTTCCCTTAATCCATCTTGGCCGTGGCCTGCCCGTCCGGACGCCAGACGGTCCCGATCGACACCGTCCTGAGCTTTTTCCGGTTACCGTACCACAGATTCACCAAGCCGCGCGAGAAGAACACCGCGGAGAACATGCTGGTCAGAATGCCCAGGCAATGCACCACCGCAAAGCCGCGCACGGGGCCGGAACCGAAAGCCAGCAACGCCAGGCCCGCGATCAGGGTGGTGACGTTGGAGTCCAGAATGGTGGCCCAGGCGCGGTCGTAGCCGGCGTGGATGGCCGCCTGCGGCGAGGCGCCGTTGCGCAACTCTTCGCGCACCCGTTCGTTGATCAGCACGTTGGCGTCGATGGCCATGCCCAGCACCAGGGCCATGGCCGCCATGCCCGGCAAGGTCAGCGTGGCTTGCAGCATGGACAGCACGGCCACCAGCAGCAGCAGGTTGATCGCTAGCGCCACGCTGGAGATCATGCCGAACAACATGTAATAGACGCACATGAAGGCCGCCACCGCCAGGAAACCCCAGGTGACGCTGTCGAAGCCCTTCTTGATGTTCTCGGCACCCAGGCTGGGGCCGATGGTGCGCTCCTCGATGATTTCCATCGGCGCGGCCAGGGCGCCGGCGCGCAGCAGCAGCGCGGTATCGGCCGCCTCCACCGTGCTCATGCGGCCGGAAATCTGCACGCGGCCGCCGGCGATCTCGGTGCGGATCACCGGCGCCGTGACCACCTCACCCTTGCCCTTTTCGAACAGGATGATGGCCATGCGTTTGCCCACGCTCTCGCGTGTCACGTCCTTGAAGATGCGTGCGCCCTTGGCGTCCAGCGTCAGGTTGACGGTGGGCTCCTGGGTCTGGCTGTCGAAGCCGGGCTGGGCGTCGGTCAGGTTGTCGCCGGTCAGGACGACCTGCTTCTTGACGATCACGGCCTGGCCGCTGCGGTCCAGATAACGCTCCATGCCAAACGGCACCGGGCCGGAGCCGGTTTCAGCGGCGCGGCCCTCCACGCTCTCGTCGACCATGCGCAGCTCCAGGGTCGCGGTGCGGCCCAGGATGTCCTTGGCCTTGGCCGTGTCCTGCACACCGGGCAGCTGCACGACGATGCGGTCCAGACCCTGCTGCTGGATCACGGGCTCGGCCACACCCAGCTCGTTGATGCGGTTGTGCAGGGTGGTGATGTTCTGCTTGAGGGCCTGCTCCTGCACCAGCCGTGCGGCCTGGGGCTTGATGCTGGCGCTGAGCTTGTAGTCGCTGCCTTCCTGCGTCTGCGTGGTCTGCAGATCGGCAAACTGGTCGAGCAGCACACGCTGCGCGGCTTCCAGGGTGGCGGCGTCGCGCAGGCGCAGCTCGATGGCCTGGCCGTTGCGGCTGATGCCGCCGTGGCGCACGTTCTTCTCGCGCAAGGTGGTGCGCAGATCGCCGGCCAGCGATTCGGCCTTCTTGCTCAGGGCGGCCTGCATGTCGACCTGCAACATGAAGTGCACACCGCCGCGCAAGTCCAGGCCCAGGTACATGGGCGCCGCGCGCAGCGCCGCCAGCCAGGCCGGCGTGCGCGGCAGCAGGTTCAGCGCCACGATGTAGGCCGGGTCGGCGGGATCCTGGACCAGCGCACGCTGGATCGCGTCCTTGGCCTGGAGCTGGCGATCGGTGGTATCGAGCCGCACGCGCAGCGAGCCGCCTTCCAGGCTGATGGCGTCTACATTGATGCCGGCCGCCTTGAGCGCCTCTTCCACCCGCGCCTGGGTGGCGCCGTCCACCTTCTGGGTGGCCTTGGCCGCCGACACCTGGACGGCGGGCGCCTCGCCAAAGAAATTGGGGGCGGTGTACAGGGCCCCCACCAGCAGCGCGATCACCATGATCGCGTACTTCCATACCGGATAACGGTTCATTGTTCGCTCGCGTCTGCCTGGTTGAAGATGACTTATTTCATCGTGCCCTTGGGCAGCACCTGGACCACGGCCTGGCGCTGCAGCTGCACTTCGACACCGGACGCGATTTCCACGCCGATATAGTTCTCGCCCATGGAGCTGACGCGGCCCAGCATGCCGCCGGCCGTCACCACCTCGTCACCCTTGGCCAGGGCCTCGACCATGGCGCGATGTTCCTTCTGCTTCTTCATCTGGGGCCGGATCATGACGAAGTACAGCACCACGAACATCAGGATGATGGGCAGCATGCTCATCAGCGAGTCCTGGATGCCACCACCGGCAGCGGCAGCGGGAGCGGTTTGGGCAAAGGCGGAAGAAATAAACACGGCTTACTCCAAGGGGTTCAAACGGATCGAAAGACGCCGCCCGGCGGGACACAGGAAGGCCCTGCGGGCAGGCAGCCGCTCATTGTACGGGGCCAGCGTCCGCGAGCGGGGTGCCCCGACAAAGGGTCTGGATTCAGACCCGGACGGCGCGCCAGGCCGTCATGCGCTCGGCCCAGCGCGGCCGCGCCGCGGCCAGATGGCGCGCCTTGACGTGGCCGTAGCCGCGGATCTCTTCCGGGATGCGCGCGACTTCCAGCGCCGCGGCGTGGTTGGCGGCGTTGAGCCCGGTCAGCAGTTCCTCGATGCAGGCCCGGTATTCGGCGATCAGGGCGCGCTCGGTGCGCCGCTCCTCGCTGCGGCCGAAGGGATCGAGGGCGGTACCGCGCAGGCCCTTGAGCCCGGCCAGCAGGCGGAAAGCCGTACCCATGGCGGGGCCAAAAGGCCGCTTGACCAGCTCGCCCCGGGCATTTCTCTTCGCCAGCAGCGGTGACGCCAGATGATAGTGAAGCTTGTACTCACCGTCGAACATGCCGTTGATGCGCGCCAGAAAGGCCGGATCGCTGTGCAGGCGCGCCACTTCGTACTCGTCCTTGTAGGCCATGAGCTTGAACAGATAACGCGCCACGGCCTCGGTGAGGGTCGTCTTGCCCAGCGGGCTTTCAGCCGCTTGCACTTTTTGCACAAAGGCACGATAGCTCCCGGCGTAGGCCGCGTTCTGGTAGCCGGTCAGGAAGTCCACACGGCGCGCGACCAGGTGGTCCAGCGTCTCGCGCGGCTGGAACTGGATGGTTTGCGCAGGTGTCAGCAGCTGTTGCACGCGAGCCCAGTCGTGCGCGGCCTGACGACCCCATTCGAAGGCCGCCTGGTTGGCCTCCACCGCCACGGCATTGAGCTCGATGGCGCGCAGCAGCGATGCGCGGCCCAGCGGAATCCAGCCCTGCTGCCAGGCGTAACCCAGCAGCATGGGATTGACATAGATCGCGTCGCCCATCAGCCGGGTCGCGACTGCGTCGGCATCGAACACAGCCAAGCCTGCCGCGCCCACGGCGTGCGCGATCTCGGCCACGCACTGGTCCGAGGGGTTCTGCCAATTCGCGTTCTTGACGAAGGCTGCAGTGGGGGCGCTGTGGCCATTGAGCGCCACGCGGGTGCGCCCCGCGCGCATGCGCAGCGTGGTTTCCTTGGCCGTGGTCACGATGGGGTCGCAACCCAGGATCAGGTCGGCCCCCGCCATGCCCACGCGCGTGGTGCGGATCTCCTCGGGCGTATCGGCAATCAGCACATGGCTCCAGGTGGCGCCGCCTTTTTGCGCCAGACCGGCTGCGTCCTGCGTGACGATGCCCTTGCCTTCGATGTGCGCGGCCATGCCCAGCAGCTGGCCGATGGTGATGACACCGGTGCCACCGACACCGGCCACCACGATGCCGTAGGCGCCAGCGGCGCCGGTCTGCGGCAGGACGGGTTCCGGCAGCTCCCCGAGGGAATACGGGGACAAGGCCTGTCCCTTGGGCTTCTTCTTCAACTGCCCGCCTTCGACCGTGACGAAGCTCGGACAGAAACCCTTGAGGCAGGAGTAGTCCTGGTTGCAGCTGCTCTGGTTGATGGTGCGCTTGCGGCCGAACTCGGTCTCCAGCGGCTCCACCGACAGGCAGTTGCTCTGCTGACCGCAGTCGCCGCAGCCTTCGCAGACCAGCTCATTGATCACCACGCGTTTGGCGGGTGTCACCATCGTGCCGCGCTTGCGGCGGCGGCGCTTTTCGGTGGCGCAGGTCTGGTCGTAGATGATGACCGTGCAACCCTTGAGTTCACGGAACTCGCGCTGGATGCGGTCGAGCTCGTCGCGGTGTTCGATGGCGATGCCGGCCGGCAGATCTCGTACGCCCTCGTACTTCTCGGGCTCGTCGGTCACGATGGTGATCTTGCGCGCGCCCTCGGCCCGCATGCTCTGGGCAATCTGCACCACCGAATGCCCCTCGGGGCGCTCACCCACCGGCTGGCCGCCGGTCATGGCCACGGCGTCGTTGTAGAGGATCTTGTAGGTGATGTTGACGCCGGCGGCGATGCTCTGGCGGATGGCCAGGATGCCGCTGTGGAAGTAGGTGCCGTCGCCCAGGTTGGCGAACACGTGGCCCTCCGTGCTGAAGGGCTGCTGACCCACCCAGGGCACGCCTCGCCGCCCATCTGCGTGAAGCCGATGGTGCTGCGGTCCATCCAGGTCGCCATGAAGTGGCAGCCGATGCCGGCCATGGCACGCGAACCCTCGGGCACCCGGGTGCTGGTGTTGTGCGGACAGCCCGAGCAGAACCAGGGCATGCGCTCGGCCGTCGGGCCGCTGAGCACCAGCGCCTGCATGGCGCGCTCCTTGGCATCCAGGATCGCCAGTTGCGCATCCACCCGCGCCGCGACGGCACTGCCCGCCGGCAGGATGCCGTTCTTCTTCAGGCGACCAGCGATGGCGCGCGCGATCATGGCCGGGCTCAGATCGGCATTGGCGCGCAGCAGCTCGTTGGAGGAAGGATTGGCTTGCGACCATTCGCCGCCCGCGCGATCGCCTTCGTTGAACTTGCCCAGGATGTTGGGGCGCACGTCGTCGCGCCAGTTGTACAGCTCTTCCTTGAGCTGGTACTCGATGAGCTGGCGCTTCTCTTCCACCACCAGGATCTCCTGCAGGCCGGTGGCGAAGTCGCGCGCGCTCTGCGCCTCCAGCGGCCAGACCACGGCCACCTTGTGCAGGCGGATGCCGAGCTGGCGGCAGGTGGCGTCGTCCAGCCCCAGATCCAGCAGGGCCTGGCGCGTGTCGTTGTAGGCCTTGCCGCTGGCGATGAGGCCGTAGCGGTCGTGCGGGCCTTCGATAACGTTGTGATTGAGGCGGTTGGCGCGGATGTAGGCCAGCGCCGCATACCACTTGTGGTGAAACAGGCGCGCTTCCTGCTCCAGCGCGTGGTCGGGCCAGCGGATGTGCAGGCCGCCCGGCGGCATCTCGAAATCCGTCGGCAGCTGGATCTGCACGCGGTCGGGATCGATCGTGGCCGAGGCGCTGGACTCGACGATCTCCTGGATGGTCTTCATGCCGGCCCAGACGCCGGCGTAACGGCTCAGCGCGAAGGCGTGCAGTCCCAGGTCCAGGATTTCCTGCACCGAGGCGGGGAAGAACACCGGCAGGCCACAGGCCTTGAAGATGTGGTCACTCTGGTGCGCCGCCGTGGAGCTTTTGGCCACATGGTCGTCACCCGCCACCGCGATCACACCGCCCCAGGGCGTGGTACCGGCGTTGTTGGCGTGTTTGAAGACGTCGGAGGTCCGGTCCACGCCCGGGCCCTTGCCGTACCAGATGCCGAACACCCCGTCGAAGCGGTTGCTGCCGGGCGGCGCAAAGCCCAGCTGCTGCGTGCCCCACAGCGCGGTCGCCGCCAGCTCTTCGTTGACGCCGGGCTGGAACACGATGTTCTGCGCCTTCAGGTAGGCGCTGGCTTTCCACAGCGCCTGGTCATAACTGCCCAGCGGCGAGCCGCGGTAGCCGCTGATGAAACCGGCGGTGTTCTTGCCCGCCTGCTGGTCGCGTTGGCGCTGCAGCAGGGGCAGCTTGACCAGGGCCTGCACCCCACTCATGAAGGCGCGGCCGTGATCGAGCGCGTATTTGTCGTCGAGCGTGACGGTTTCCAGGGCCTGGCGGATGGATTCGGGCAGGGGGGCGTTCATGCGGGGGCTGTCTCCAGGCGTTGGGCCATGTTGTGGTTTGCGTTGGCAGTGTATGTCGGTCCCGCTGATAGGTCTTTGCTTTCTTTGCCCGTTTTGGGGTGGTGTTTGAAAGGATATTGCTGGAAAATCATCAAAATGGAAACAATCGACAAATTCGACCTGGCCATCCTGTCGGAACTGCAGGCCGATGCCCGCCTGAGCAACGCCGAGCTGGCCTCCCGCGTCGGCCTGTCGCCGGCCCCCTGCTGGCGTCGGGTGCGGGCGCTGGAACAGCAGGGTTACATCAAGGGCTATCACGCCGAGATCGACCGCCAGAAGATCGGCCTCGGTGTGCTGGCCTTCGTGCGCCTGGACGCCGAGCGCAACACCGGCGACGCCACGCGGGTGCTGGAGGAGGCGGTGCGCGCCCTGCCGGAGGTGGTGGCCTGCCACTACATCAGCGGCACCGGCACCTTCGAGTTGCAGGTGGTGGCGCAGGACCTGGACAACTTCTCGCGCTTTGCGCTGCAGCGCCTGATCAACCTGCCCAATGTGAAGGACCTGCACACCAGCTTCTCGCTGGGTGAGGTCAAGGCCAGCCGTACACTGCCGCTGGGGCATCTGCAGGCGCCGGCACCCACGCCGGCGCCCTCGGCCCCCAAACCCCGCCGGAGATCCCGATGACAACTTCCCGTCGCACCCTGCTGGCCGCGCTGGCGCTGCTGGCCCAGGCCGCACACGCCCAGCCGGGCCTGGTCATGGCGCCGCCCCCGCTGCCGCTGCGCAACGTGCTGATCGAGGTGCGGCAGGACGATGGCGAGAACCGCGCCAGCGAGCGGATCGACGCCGACGTGCGGGCCCGCGTGCAAGCCGGCCAGTCCGAGGTGATGGCGGGCATCGACGCCCGCAGCCGGCAGTCCGAACGCAGCGCTCGCGCGCAGCAGCAGGTGCTGGTGCTCAACGGCCGGCCGGCCGCCATTGTGCTGGGCCACGGCGTGCCGTTGCGCCTGCGCCAGATCGTCACGCGCAACGGCGTGCGCGTGGCCGTGCCCGGCACCGTGTGGCTGCAGGCCGGCACGGGCTTCACCGCCACGCCGCTCTGGGAGGGCGGGGAGACGGTCTATCTGGAGCTCGCCGCCACCCAGGGCCGCCAGCCGCTGATGGGCAACAGCGCCAGTACCAACACCACGCTGATGCTGCCGCTGGGCGCATGGATGACGGTGGCCGAGAGCGACGACGTGCAGGACAACCGGCAGGGGGCGCTGGGCCTGGGCGGCGGCGCTCGCGAGCAGGGCAGCAGTGCCACGCGGCTGCGTGTACAGGTGCGCGTGAGCGTGCCCTGATGCCGGCGCGCCCGCGGCGCGGCAAAAGAAAACGGCCCCCGCAGGGGCCGGTTCAGAGGGCCAGAAACTTCGTCTTCGAATTTCAGCTGCCGATCAGGCCGCCACCGGTCTTGGTGATCACGATGGTGGACGAGCGCGGACGGGCCGTGCCGCCTTCGGGCCAGGTGCTCTGGTAACTCGCGGGCGTGGCGATGTTGGCCGCCAGCGTGTCTTCACCCGGGTGCTGGATGTTGATGAAGATGGCCTTGCCGTCCGGCGTCTCGGTGATGCCGGTGATTTCGCAGCCCTTCGGACCGACCAGGAAACGGCGCAGGGTGGCTGCGCTCGCATCCTTGCCGGCGTAGGTGGCCACCGTCTGGTTGGCGGCGCCATTGCTGGGTACGGCGGTGTTGGCCACGTTGATGGCGGTCGCACCACCGTCGCCATGCTTGCCCGGCAGCGCCGCCAGCATCATGCAGTTGGTGACGTCGGTGTAGGCGCCGTCGTCGGTCTGGATCCACATCAGGCTGGGCACGGCCTGGCTGAACCACAGGCCATCCGGGCTGGAGAAGTCGTTGTCGGCGGTCAGGCCCGAGATGTTGATGTTGGTGGTATCCAGGCCCACCTCGGCGCCAAAGAGGTAGATGTCCCAGTTGAAGCTCAGGGCGGCCGGGTCGCTGCCGGTTTCCTTCATGCGGATGATGTGGCCGTTGGCGTTGCCCTTGATGCCCTCGCCATCGTCGTAATAACGCGGGTTGGCCGCATCCAGGCCGCGGGCCTTGCCGCTGGTGAAGCTGCCGGTCTTGCCGCGGTCGGTGTTGTTGGTCAGCGTGACGTAGACATCGCCGGTGACCGGATGCACGCCGGTCCACTCCGGACGGTCCATCGGGGTGGCGCCCACGGCATCAGCGGCCAGGCGGCAGTTGACCAGCACGTCGGCCTGGTCGGCAAAGGTGTAGGCATAACCGTAGGCGGTGTAGCCGGCGGCGATGGTGGGGTGGGTGATGTTCAGCTCGATCCACTGGCCGGTGCCGTTGTCGTTGAACTTGGCCACATAGAGCTTGCCGCTGTCCAGGTACTTGTCGCCGGCGCTCAGGCCGCCGTTGGCGTCGGCCGCATCCCAGTTGGCGGTGGAGACGTATTTGTAGATGTACTCGCCGCGCGAATCGTCGCCCATGTAATAGACGATGGGCTTGCCGGCCACGGCCTTGGCGGGCATGGCGCCTTCGTGGCCGAAGCGGCCCATGGCGGTGCGCTTGCGCGGGATGGCGGCGGGGCTGAAGGGATCGACTTCGACGTTCCAGCCGAAGGTGTTGGCGGCGTTACGGAAGTCGTCGGTGGCGGCGGCGCCGGTCACCGTGATGTTCCAGCGGTTGTACAGGTCGGTGCCGCTGACGTCGCCACCGCTCGGGTTGGCCCAGCCGTAGCTGCCGTTGCTGGCGCCGGTGCCCATGTAGCGGTTCTGCGCGACCTGCTCCTTGCTGGTTGCCGGATTGGCGCTGGCCGGGCGCTTGAAGTAGCCGGCCCAGTTCTCTTCGCAGGTGATGTAGGTGCCCCAGGGGGTGACGCCGTTGGCGCAGTTGTTCAGCGTGCCGCGGGTCTTGACGCCGGTGGTCGAGTACTTGGTCTGCACCAGGGCTGCACCGCGCACCGGGCCATTGAGGTCCATCTCGGTGGCCGCGGTGATGCGACGGTTGAAGGTGGAGGCCTTGTTGACGGCAAAGGTGCCGGTGCTGTTCTGCACCTCGACCACCGACACGCCGTGGACATTGACTTCCTTGTCGATCTGCGCGGCCACGCGAGCGGTGGTGGGGAAACCGGCGCCGACTTCCGCGCTGGTGTGCAGGAAGATCTGCGTGATGTTCTCGTGGTTCATGGCCAGCAGGCCGCGGCTCGAGTTGCTCAGGCTCTTGGCGGTGCCGGCGGCGTTCAGGCCGAAGTAGGCCATGCCGTCGTGGTGGTCACCGGCGCGGAACTCGAAGCTGGCGGCCGTGTCGCTGCCGTCGTTGGCATAGGCGGCGGTGGCGGCGTTGATCGGGTCGCCCACACGGTAGAGGGCGGAATAGGTGTAACCCGCCGGCAGGGTCACCACGTCGTTCAGGTTCTTGGCGACAGCCGTGAAGCCCAGCCGGAAGGAATTGTCGGTGTCGCTGCCGCCGCCGCAGGCGCTCAGGCCCACGCCCATGAAGCCGGTCGCGGCCAGGCCGAAACCACCCTTGAGCACGCTGCGGCGCGCCAGGCGAGCATCCAGCACGGACTCGAAGCCGCGGTTGCCGGACTCGTTCTTCGAAATGTCATCTTCGCCGTTGGGCGAGTCCGGATGATGCTTGGTCAGGGTATGGGTCATGGGATCTCCTTGGGTGTGACGGACAAAACCGTCATTCTTGGGAGACCGTGTGACCAAGCCTTGACAAGGGCTTGAAGTTTTCGTGACAGGCGCAAGCCCGTCGACCGTACGCGGCGCAACGTTGCGCCGCGGCGGCTCAGCCGCCGGCGGGCGTCAGCGTGGCCACAGCACCCACAGGCGCAGCGGCTGCTTCAAGCGCCCGGCAACGGCAGACGCCTGCGGCCCGGTGCCGACGAAATAGTCGGCCCGCACCGCGCCGACGATGGCGCTGCCGGTGTCCTGCGCCAGCACCAGGCGCTGCAGCGGCAGCTGCGGCCCGCTGGAAGCCAGCCAGACCGGCGTGCCGTAGGGAATGCTGCCCGGATCGACCGCGATCGAGCGGCCCGCGGTCAGCGGCACGCCCTGCGCGCCCCTGGGGCCGACGGCGCTCTCGCTCTCGGGCAGCGGCTGTTCGCGAAAGAAGGTCACACGCGGATTGCTCCACAGCATCTCCTGCACGCGGCCCGGGTTCTGCGCCACCCAGTTGCGGATGGACGGCCAGGACGCATCACGCACTTCGCGCCGCGACAGCAGCCAGCCCCCGACGCTGCGGTAGGGCTGGTCGTTGGTGCCGGCATAACCCACGCGCACCGTGCGCTGGCGGCCGTCGGCTTCGGTGACCAGCATGCGGCCCGAGCCCTGGATCTGGATGTTGAGCGCAGCCACCGGATCGGCCAGCCAGGCGATCTCGCGGCCCTTGAGAGCCGCCTGCGCCTCGGGCAGGGTGTCGATCTCCTGCCGGCTGTACCAGGGCTTGCGCCGGTGCAGCTCGGCCGGCGGCTGGTACAGCGGCACGTTGTAGCGGGCGTTGGGCAGGCGCGAGGCCTCGATCACCGGCTCGTAATAGCCGGTCAGCAGGCCGGCCGCCTCGCCCTGCAGGGATTCGACCCGGTAGGGCTGCAGGCGCGTCTGCAGCCACTGGCGCCGCTCGTCGTCGCTGGCCTGGCCCAGGCGCTGCACATCGGCGCACAGCGGGGCCCAGGCCGGCAGCGGGCGTTCGCAGCTGCGCAGCCAGGCCGCCCAGGCCTCGCCCAGCCGGTCCTCGCCCAGGCCGGGCAACTCGGCCCAGCTCACCGGCGTCCAGCGGCTGCGCTGCTGCTGCAGGACCGCCGCCGAGGGAGACACCACCGCATAGCCGGGCGCTGGGCCCGCGCCGGCCTGCTCGACCGTGACGGAGGACGACGACGCAGGCTCCGGCACCGGGGCGCTGCCGCAGGCGGCCAGCATTCCTACAATGGCAAGACCGAAGACCGGGACGAGTTGTTGGAACCGATACATGCTGCTACTTTTCCTTGAATCGCTGGGCGCGCTGCTGCTGCTGATACTGATCGTCTGGTGGACCATGTTCTCGGGCCGCAAGAAGGGCGAGCTGCCCGACCCGCAGGCCGGCGCCGAACCGCCCGCCAAGCCGCCGGGCGAGTCCGGGCCGCGATAGGCGACAGGGACCCTAGGCATCGCGCAGCAGGTTGGCCAGTTCGACGGCCGACTTGACGTCCATCTTGTCGAAGACCCGGGCGCGATGCACTTCCACCGTGCGCACGCTGATGTCGAGCTGGTCGGCGATGCGCTTGTTGGGCAGCCCCTCGACCACCAGCTGCATGACGGCGCGCTCGCGCTCGGTCAGCTCGGCCAGGCGCTGACGCAGGCGCGTCTGCGCCTGCTGGGCCTGCACGACGCTGGCGGATTTCGCCAGCGCCTGCTCGACCCGATCGACCAGCGCGTTGTCGGAAAACGGCTTCTCACAGAAATCGAAGGCGCCGCGCTGCACCGCGCTGACGGCCGTGGGCACGTCGCCGTGGCCGGTGAGAAAGATCACCGGCAAGGCCTGATGCAGGCCGCGTTCGACCAGGCGCTCGAACAGGGCCAGGCCGCTCATGCCGGGCATGCGCACGTCCAGCAGCAGGCAGGCCGGGCGCGCCGGCAGGTGGGTGCTGTCGAGCATCGCCACGAAGGCCTCGGCACTGTCATAGGCCTGGCTGCCCAGGCGCCGCGAGCGCAGCAGCCAGGCCAGCGCGTCGCGCACGCTGGCATCGTCGTCGACGATGTAGACGGAGGCGTCGATCACGGGTTGCATGGCGCGATCTTAAGGCACCGGCGCCTGGCCCACGGGCAGCGTGAAGCTGAACACCATGCCCTGCGGCGCATGCGGCTCGAAGGCCAGCGTGCCGCCATGCTGCTCGATCACGGTGCGGCACAGGCTCAGGCCCAGGCCCATGCCTTCGGCCTTGGTGGTGAAGAAGGGGGTGAAGAGCTGCTGCGCCACCTCCGGCGCGATGCCGGGCCCGCCGTCGGTGACGGAAAACTCCAGCCAGCGGGTATCGGTCGGGGCCCGGCGCACCGCCAGGCGCAGCACACGCCGGCGGATCTCGGGCCGGTCCATGGCCTGCATGCCATTGCGTGCCAGATTGAGCAGCACCTGCTCGACCATGGTGCGATCGCCCAGCACCTTGGGCAGATCCGGCGCCAGGTGCACCTGCACCTCCACCCGCAGCTTGTGCGCCTGCAGATTGATCAGGGGCAGGATGGCGTCGATCAGGACCTTCGGTTCGATCGCCTCGCGGGCCTGGTCGCGTCGGCGCACGAAGTCGTGCACGCTCTTGATGACCTTGCCCGCGCGCTCGGCCTGTTCCGCGATGCGGCGCATGGCCAGTTCGACGTCGGCCGCCGTGTGGGCGCCCTGGGACAGCAGGTTCAGCGTGCCGGTCGCGTAGCTGGCGATGGCCGCCAGGGGCTGATTCAGTTCATGGCTGAGCAGCGAGGCCATCTCGCCCACCATGGCCAGGCGCGCCGTGGCCTGCAGCCGCTCCTGGCTGGCACGCGAAAGCTCCTCGATGCGGCGCTGTTCGCGCATGTCGAGGAACGCGCTCATCCAGCCGGTCTGCACACCGTGCGCGTTGATCAGCGGCGCCTCGATGATGAGCACCGGGAAGCGCGTGCCGTTCTTGTGCATGAAAACCGATTCGTAGCCCTCGCGCGGCGGCACATTGCCGGCCAGCCGGATCTCCTGGCGCTTGCGGTACTCGTCGACGAATTCGGGCGGCCAGTAGGGCGCGTGCATGCTCTGGCCCATCAGCTCCTCGGCGGAGAAGCCCACCATCTGGCAGAAGGCCGGGTTGACGTAGGTGATGCGGCCCTGCAGGTCGCGCGCGCGCAAGCCGGTGACCAGCGAGTCCTCCATGGCCTTGCGAAAAGCCAGCGCATCGGCCAGGTCGTTCTCGGCCTTCAGGCGTCGCCGCATGTCCTTGCCCAGCAACAGCAGGATGGAGACCAGCGCGACCGACATGGTCATCACCAGCGCCGTCAGCACATTGGGGAAAAGCTCGGGCGCACCGCTCCAGCTGTCGATGCGCAGCACCAGGGTCGTGCCAGGCAGATCCAGCAGGTGCTGGGCCGTGAACACGTGGTTGGTGCGCTGCGCGGAACCCCGCATGGCCAGGCGCGTGCCGTCGCCTTCGGTGAAGGACAACTCCTGGCTGCGCGTGAGCTGGCGCGCCAGGTCGTCCAGCAGGTCCTGCAGCGAGTAGGTGGCCACCAGATAGCCCATCACCACCCCGGCGCTGGCCAGCGGCAGACACACCTCCATGACCTCGACGCCCAGGCCGTCGGTCATGGGCACGAAGTAGCTGGTCGAATAGGCCGGCCCGCTGAGGCGGCGCGCGACGTTGCACACCTGGGTCACCTCGGACTGCACGCTGTCGCGTCCCAGCCGGTCGAACACCGGCGGGCGGTAGGGTGTGCCGGCCTGGGCCAGGATCTGTTGTTGGCTGTCGCGCCACTCGATGCGCAGGAGCTCGCGGCGCTCGCGCAGCAGGCCGTTGGCCTCGCCGGTCCAGCGTGCCGGCTTGGGGTCGCCGAACTGCAGGGCCTGCAGGCTCTGCAGATTGCGCGTGAGGCGCGCGCGGATGTCCCCCACGGCATCGGCCGCGTCGCGCTCGAGCCGGCGTTGCACCTGACCGGCCTCGTAAAGGCCGGCCAGCCACACCAGGGTGACCAGCAAGGCCACGACCAGGCCGGCCAGCGAAGACCAGAGGATGCGGCGGCGCCAGTTGGCGCGCCACGGCGCGGGCGAGACCTGGGGCGTATCGGTGCTCACAGGACGCGGTGCTCCAGCGCCGGCAGCTGCTGGCGGCAGCGCTGCAACTGCGCAGCGTCGAACTCGGCCAGCACCACTCCCTCGTGCTCGGGCAACACACCCAGCACCTGGCCCCAGGGATCGACCAGCATGGAGTGGCCCCAGGTGCGGCGGCCGTTTTCGTGCACACCGCCCTGGGCGGCGGCGGCGACAAAGGCCAGGTTCTCGATCGCCCGCGCACGCAGCAGCAGCTCCCAGTGCGCCTGGCCGGTGGTGTGGGTGAAGGCGCTGGGCACCAGCAGCAGCTCGACCCCGGCCCGGGCGTAGCCGCGGTAGAGCTCGGGGAAACGCAGGTCGTAGCAGACGCTCAGGCCCAGCCGCCAGCGGTGGCCGTCGCGCGAGGGCAGCTCGAAGTGCGCCGGCTGTGTGCCGGGGCGCAGGGTGCGGGCCTCGTCGTAGCGCTCGTGCCCATTGTCGTAGCGGAACAGGTGGATCTTGTCGTAGCGCGCCACGCACTCGCCCTGCGGCGCATAAACCAGCGTGCTGTTGTAGGCCAGGGGGGTGGCCTGCGGACTGGCCCCGCCATCGAGCGGCAGGGTGCCGCCAACGATCCACAGCCCGAGTGCGCGCGCCGCGTCCGCCAGGAAATCCTGGATCGGCCCCGAGCCCGGGCGCTCGCGGATGTCCAGCTTGTCGCCGTCCTGGCGCCCGAGCAGGCAGAAGTACTCGGGCAGCACCGCCAGTTCGGCGCCCTGCTGCGCGGCCTGCTCCAGCAGGCCGCGCGCCCGCGCCAGATTGGCGTCGCGCGCGACACCCGAAACCATCTGGATGGCGGCCACTTTCATGGTGAATTCCCCTGCGGGCTGCTGGCCGCGGGTTCCGCGGGCGGCGCGGCCTCGACCTTGGCCATCTGCGGGTCGGTCCAGCTGCCGCTGATGCGGAACTCCTGCGTCGTGGCGGCGATCATCGGCCCGCGCAGGATCATCTGGGCCAGGAAAGTGCCCAGGCCCACGGCCGGGTTGATCCAGGTGGCGATCAGCGAGGCCGTGCCGGCATTGATCTCGGGCACCACGACCACGCGCAGTTCCTGCGTCTCCCGCGCCAGGTCCACATGGCCTTCCATCAGCACCCCGGCATTCACGCCCTTCATCTGCAGGTTGTTGGTCATGGCGATGCCCTGGTCGACCTGCACGTCGCCGCGCACGAAGTCAAAGGAGAAACCTTCGGTGAAGACGTCGCGGAAATCCAGCGCCAGGCGCCGCGGCAGGGCTTGCAGGCTGAGCACACCCATCAGCTTGGCGATGCCCGGTTCGGCCTTGAGGAACTGGCCAGACTCGACATTGACGTTGAACTTGCCGCCCAGCGTGGGGTAGTCCAGCGCCATGGGCGAGCCCATCCAGTAGGCCTGGCCCTCCATGCGGCCCTGGCCCGCGCGGACCAGGCCGGGCATGCCCAGGCGGTTGAGCAGGCCACCGGCGTCGGCCATGTCCAGGCGGAAGTCCATCAGCGTGCGCCGCCGCTCGCCGCGCGCGCCACTGGCCGCCGCGCGCGCGGGCGCGGCACGCTCCGGCGCCTCGCTCAGTTCCTGGTACACGGCCCAGCTGCCGCTGGCGTTGAACTCCGCCTCGGGCATGCTGAGCCTGAGCTTGTTGAGGCGCCACTCGCGCGTTCCGCCGTCGCGCCGCGCCTGACCACGGTTGACGGCTTCGATCTCCGCGCGGCCGAGGTTCTTGCCCCGCAGCTGCAGGCTGTCGACCACCACGTCCAGCGCCGGAATGCTGACCGGCTGCTCCTCCAGCAGGTTTTCCACGCCGCGCGCACCCTCGGGCGCCAGCACCAGCCGCGCCAGGCGGGCATACACACGGCCGGCCCCGGCCTCGCTGGGCATGCCGTATTCCAGATAACCGCCGGCCTCGCGGGCGTCCAGATTGGCGCGCCAGACCTGCCCCTGGCGCGTGCCGCCGGCCACCAGCTGGCTGAACTTCTGTCCCGCCACCACCAGCGAGGTGCCTTGCACCGTGAAGCTGGTCGGCAGGTAGTCGTGCAGCGCGTCCGGCAGCCCCGCGCCCGCGGGCGCAGCCGTACCCGGTGGCGCCGCCAGCAACTGGCGCCAGGCATCGAGATTGAGTTCATCGAAGCTGACACTGGTCACCACGCCGGCCTCCGGCAAAGACAGACTCTCGCCCGCCGGCAGGCCGATGCCGATGCTGCCGCGCAGCACCTGCGCCGGCCGCTGGCTGAGGTCGCGCACGTAGCGCACCGCCACCAGGCGGCCAAGGTCGAGGCGCAGCACGTCCTGGGTCGGCCGCCGGTCCGTGCCGGCGGCCGCCTCCATGGGGTTGGCCTGCAGCCGCAGCGGCAGCACCCCCTCGGCCGTCTTGAACAGCGGCGCCGGCAGATCCAGGGCCAGGCCCTGCAGGTCGGACGACAGATGGAACTCGGGCACACCCTGGCGCAGGCCGAACTCGGCGGCGTAGGTGGTGCTGCCGTTGAAGCGCTGGGCCAGGCGCGCCACGGCGCCCAGCTGGGTTTCCTGGCGCAGGCCCTGCGCCGTCAGCGTGCCCTGCACGCGCAGGCGCAGCGGCCCGGTGTCCGTCGCGCCCGGCAGCGCGATCGTGCCGCCCTCGGCGCGCACGTCCCCGCCCAGCAGGCGCGCCTGCACGCCCCCCAGGGCGAAGCCGGTTTCGCTGAAGTGCACCACACCACGCAGGCGCGTCAGGCGCGGCAGCTGCGGCGCGAACTGCAGTTCATTGCCCGCCAGCTGCACCTGCCCCCGCACGGTGGCTTGCGCCAGGTGCTTGAGCGGCAGCTGCAGGTTGAGCTGGGCCGTGGTGTTGCCGGCGGCGCGGACCTGCCCCAGCAGCCCGCCCAGCATGGCGTCGACCGGGGATTTGCTGACCAGCGTGCGCAACAGCTCGTCCAGAGGGCCGCTGATCGTCGGCAGGCCGACGAACACCTGCGTGTCCTGGCCCATCTCCGGAATCCGCGCCTCGGCCTGGATGATGCGCACCTGCGGCGCTCCCTCGACGCGTGCATTCACGTTGCGCAGCTGCAGGCTGGCATGCTCGATCAGCAGGTCGCCGCTGAGTTCGGTGAGGGCGGGCCACGGTGCCTGCCCGGCCGGCTGCAGGCTGGCCGGCACATAAACGTAGCGGCCATCCTGCACGCTGGCCGTGATGCGGAACTCGCCGCGCCCGGCCTGCTTGAAGGGGAAGTCCTGCAGATCGCCCTTGACCCGAAAGCGCACCCCGGCGCCGCGGCCCTGCGTGAGGGCCTGGTGCAGGTAATCCCGCACCTGGGGGTTGAGGGCCAGCGGCAGGTAGCGGTGCATCGCCGCCAGATCGGCGCGGCTCAGGCTGCCCTGCAGATCGAGCACACCGGGCGAGCCCGGGTGGTCACGGGCGGCGTCGGCGCGGGTCCACTTGAGCTGCGCTTCGCCCTGGGCGTCGGCATTGGCAAAACGCACGCTGGGCACCTGGATGGCAAGCGCCGCCCCCTGGCGTTGCCACTGCACCTCGGCCGTCAGCTGATCGAGGGCGATGCGCGGCTGCTCGAACACACCCGGCAATTCCAGATGGCCCTGTTGCACGACCACGCTGGCGCGACCGCCGGTTTGCGTCAGGTCGAAGTCGACACTCAGGCCGCGCACGCCCGGCGTGCCCAGCGGGGTCTGGTACTCGCCGTCGACGGCCTGCGCACCCGGGAGCGCGCCGGCGGCAATCTCGATCTCGCGCAAGGTGCCGCGGGCCTCGAACTGCGCGGCCGTCTCCAGCGGGCCGCGCCAGCGGGCCAGCAATTGCTCGACCCGGCCGCGCGGGGCATACAGCGCCAGCGTCTCGTGCACCCCGCTCTGCAAGGGCAGGCGCCGGGCCAGCTGGGCCAGCGTGGCCAGGTCGATGCCGGTGGCGCGGACTTCGCCCTGCGCCGGCACCCCTTCCCCGTCACCCGCCTGCAGCGTGACGCGCACGTCGCCGCCAGGCCAGTGCAGGCCATCGACCGTGTCGAACTGCAGCCGCTCGGTGGACAACTCGAAGCCGCCGTCCAGCATCCGCCCGCCCAGACGCCCCGTCAGACGGCTCAGGTCCAGCGCCGGCAGTGTCGGCCCCAGGCGCAGGCCGACTTGGACCAGGGCGACGTCGGCAGCGGCACCGCTGACGCGGCCGCGGTCGATGTCGACCCAGGCCCGCAACGCACCCGTGCCGCCGCTCACGTCCAGCGGCAATGGCACATGGCGGCGCAGCTGCGCCACGTCGACGCGCTCGAACACCGCATAGAACTGGCCCTGCCAGCGCTGCCAGCGCCCGGCATCGATGCTCAGCAACGGTGGCCGCAGACGCCCGCGCAGGCTGAAGCGGCTGCCCAGCTCGGCCGGCGGGGTGGCGTCCAGCCGCACCTCATGCAGCCGCACACCGTTGACCATGCGCAGGTCGACCTGCTGCAGCTGCAGCGGCGGCGCGCCCAGCAGCTCGTCGTGCCACTGCACCTGGCCGCCACGGATGATCCACTCGGTCTGCGCAAAGACCCAGTCGGCGCCACGGCCATCGCCTTCCTGGTTCTGCGGGATCTCGATGCCGGCCACGAAGATCCGGCCATCGGCGGCGCGGCGCACGGCCAGCTCCGGGCGCTCGATGGCCAGCTGCTCGAAACCCAGGTGCCACAGCGAGCGCGGCGACAGCGTGGCGTAGACCCGCGGCAGCTGCAGGGCCACGCGGCCCTCACGGTCGAGCAGGCGCACATCGCTGAGTTCGAAGGAAGGCAGCAGGCTGTCGGCGTGGGCCACGATGGCGCCGATGCGCACCGGCACCCCCAGCGCCTGGCTGGCCCGGGTTTCCAGCTCCGGGCGCAGCTCGCCGATTCGCGGCACAATGAACAGATGCAGAGCCGCCCAGGCGGCGCTGAACAGCAGCCAGGCCAACAGGATCAGCCACAGCAAAGCGCGCGTCGAAAACGTCAGGAATTTGAGCGGCGGGGACGGGCGGTGCGGCAGGGCATCCATTTTGCAGATCGGAAACTCGACAGGAATTATGACCCGCAACGATGCATGCGGCCTGATACCGGGCACGGATACGCCGCCGACCACGAGCACAGCCCCCGCCGATCATTCCCGTTTTGTCCAGCGCGTGCGCCGTCGCCACGAGGCGCTGCTGGCGCAACTGCCGCCCGGTCGCCCGCTGCCCGAGACGCTGTTGCCGCTCTACGAGTCGCTGCGCGCCGGTGGCCACGACTGCGGCGCGGCGCTGCGCATCGTGCGCCAGCTGGTCATGGAACGCCTGGTGGTGCTCGACTGCGAACAGCAGGCGCCGCTGCACGACGTCACGGCCAGCATGACCGGGCTGGCCGAGTTCGCGCTCGACCTGGCCTGCACCGAGGTCATGCAGGCGCTGGACGAGAGCCACGGCATGCCGCTGACGGCCTCGGGCCAGCGCGCCCTGTTCTGGGTACTGGGCATGGGCAAGCTGGGGGCGCGCGAGCTCAACGTCTCCAGCGACATCGACCTGATCTACATCTACGACCAGGACGGCGAGACGGCCGGCAATGCCGAGGGCCGCAACCGCATCTCCAATCACGAGTACTTCGCCAAGGCGGTGCGCGCCATCTCCGGCCTGCTGGCCGACACCACGGAATACGGCTTCGTGTTCCGGGTCGACCTGGCGCTGCGCCCCAACGGCAACTCCGGGCCGCCTGCGGTGTCGCTGGGCGCGCTGGAAGAATACTTCCAGGTGCAGGGCCGCGAGTGGGAGCGTTTTGCCTGGCTCAAGAGCCGCACGGTCGCGCCGCGGCGGCAGTTGCAGGACGGCTCGATCATGCAGCTGCGCAACCTGGTCATTCCCTTCGTCTTCCGCCGCTACCTGGACTACAACGTCTTCGACTCGCTGCGCGTGCTGCATCGCCAGATCCGCGACCATGCCGCCAAGCGCAGCGCCGGCCACCCCGAGCGGGCCAATGACGTCAAGCTCTCGCGCGGCGGCATCCGCGAGATCGAGTTCACAGTGCAGCTGCTGCAAGTGGTGCGCGGCGGCCAGTTTCCCGAACTGCGCACGCGCCCCACGCTGGACGCGCTGCCGCGCCTGGTGCGCGCCGGCCTGATGCCGGCGGCCACCGCCGAGGCGCTGGCCCAGGCTTATGTCTTCCTGCGCCGGGTTGAGCACCGCATCCAGTACCTGGACGACCAGCAGACCCATGTGCTGCCCACCCGCGACGACGACCTGGACTGGATCGCCCGCAGCATGGGCTGCGCCAGCACCTGCGACTTCCTGACCCGGCTGGACGCGCACCGCGAAGTGGTGGCGCAGGAGTTCGACATCCTGCTCGGCGGCCAGAAGGAATGCAAAGGCTGCGGCAACGGCAATGGCAAGAACGGCAACGGCGGCAACGCCACACCGGATTTCGACGCCGTGCTGGAGCAACTGCCGCCGCTGTTCCGCGAGCGCCTGAGCGCCTGGCGCACGCATCCGCGCGTGCTGGCCCTGCGCGAAGAGTCGCGCGGGCGGCTGCTGCGCCTGGTGGTGCGCACCGCCGACTGGCTGCGCGAGGGCCGCGCCAGCGAAGAGGCGGCGACCCGCCTGGTGGACTGGATCGAGCCGCTGCTGCGCCGCGAGAGTTATCTGGCCATGCTGCTGGAGCGCCCGGCCGTGCACGAGCGGCTGTTGCGCCTGTTGGGCGCGGCGCGCTGGCCGGCGCGCTACCTGCTGCAGCACCCGGGTGTGATCGACGAGCTGGCCAGCCGCACCATGCTGGACGAGCGTTTCGACGCCGTGGCGTTCGAGGAGGAACTCGAACTGCGGCAAAAGGCCCTGCAGGCGGCCGGCGACGACGATGAGGAGTCGCTGCTCAACCTGCTGCGCCGCGCCCACCATGCCGAGGTGTTCCGCACCCTGGCGCGTGACGTCGAGGGCGTGCTGACGGTGGAGCAGGTCGCCGACGACCTGTCGGCGCTGGCCGACGCCGTGCTGCGCGTCACCACCCGCTGGTGCTGGGACCGACTGAAGAAACGGCACCGCGAGCAACCGCAGTTCGCCATCATCGGCTACGGCAAGCTCGGCGGCAAGGAGCTGGGTTATGGCAGCGACCTCGACATCGTCTTCGTCTACGAGGATGAGAGCGACGACGCCCCCGAGGTCTACGCCACGCTGGTGCGCAAGCTGATCAACTGGCTGACCGTGAAGACCGGCGAGGGCGACATGTACGAGATCGACACCGCGCTGCGCCCGAACGGCAACTCCGGGCTGCTGATCACCAGCTTCGAGGCCTACGCCAACTACCAGCAACAGCGCGGCAGCAACACCGCCTGGACCTGGGAGCACCAGGCCATGACACGGGCGCGCTTCGTGCTCGGCAGCGAAGCTCTGCGCCAGCGCTTCGATGCGGTGCGCCAGGCCGTGATCTGTGCCGCGCGCGAGCCCGCGGCGCTGCGCCAGGAGATCGTCGCCATGCGCGACAAGGTAAGACTGGCCCATCCGGTGCATGGCGAGCAGTTCGATGTCAAGCACAGCCCGGGCGGCATGGTCGATGCCGAGTTTGCCGTGCAGTACCTGGTGCTGTCGCAGTCGGCCCGGCATCCGGCGCTGGTGGGCAATGTGGGCAACATCGCGCTGCTGCTTGCTGCCGAGGCCGACGGCCTGCTGCCGGCCGGTGTCGGCAGCGCGGCGGCTGACGCCTACCGCGAGCTGCGCCGGGTCCAGCACCGTGCCCGGCTCAACGAGGAGCCGACCCAGGTGGACCAGGAGGTCATGGCGACCGAGCGGGCCGCCGTACTGGCGCTCTGGCGTGCGGTGTTCGGGCCGGCCTGACCCGCGCCGCTGCGCCGTTGCCGCTCAGGGTGTGCTGCGGATCTTGCGCACCAGCGCCGTGGTGGAGTAACCCTCGACGAAGGGCAGGGCCAGGGCGCGGCCGCCCCAGGATTCGACCAGTGCGGTCTCGGGCAGCTTGCGCATGTCGTAGTCGCCGCCCTTGACCAGGATGTCGGGGCGCACCTCGGCGATCAGCGCCTGGGGGGTGTCCTCGTCGAACCAGGTCACCAGATCGACCGCCTCCAGCGCGGCCATCAGGGCGGCGCGGTCCTGCTCGTTGTTCAACGGCCGGTCCGGGCCCTTGCCCAGGCGGCGCGCCGAGGCATCGCTGTTGAGGGCCACGATCAGGCTGGCGCCCAGTTCGCGGGCCTGCGCGAGATAGATGGCGTGACCGCGGTGCATGACGTCGAAAACGCCGTTGGTGAAGACCAGCGGGCGCGGCAGGGCGGCCAGCCGCTCGGCCAGCCGGTCCCGCGGACACAGCTTGTCGAGAAAGGCCGGCAGGGGGACAGCGGGGGGGGCGGAAGCGGGGCGATTCGTCATGGCCAGCATCCTAGCAGCCGACCTCACGGATCAGCGGCGTCGTACCGGCCTTACCGCGGCGCGGTCTCGGCAAAGCTGGGACGCTGCAGCAGCTTGTCCTGCAGGCGCACCAGATTGGCGTGGCGGTCGCGCCAGTTGATCTGGGGGAAGCGGAAATCCAGGTAATCCAGCGCGCAACCGACCGCGACGTCGGCCAGGCTGAAGTGCGTCCCGGCGCAGAAGGGTTTCTCGCCCAGGCCACGGCTGATGGCCTCCAGGCTGGTATTAATCTTGCCGAACTGGCGGTCGATCCAGGCCTGGCAGCGCTGGGCCTCGGTGCGCTGGGGCCACACCGCTTCCATGCGCGCCAGCAAGGCGGCATCCATGACGCCATCGGCCAGCGCCTCCCAGGTCTTCACTTCCGCGCGCTCGCGACCGACCGCGGGGATCAGCTTGCCCACCGGCGACAAGGTGTCCAGGTACTCGACGATGACACGCGAATCGAACAGCGCCTCGCCGCCTTCCATGATGAGACAGGGGACCTTGCCCAGGGGATTGGAATCCCCGATGCGGGTCTGCTCCGACCAGACATCCTCGAGCACGAAGACATAGTCCAGTTTCTTCTCCGCCATCACGATGCGTACCTTGCGCACGTAGGGGCTGGTGTGGGAGCCGATCAGTTTCATGGGTCTTTTGCGTAGTCCGGGCGCGCGATTCTACCGATTCGGGGTTAACCCCGAGCGGTTCGGCCTATTCCGGGCCGGCCCACTACAATCCGGGCATGAGTTTCTCCCCCATTTCGGCGCTGTCCCCGCTGGACGGGCGGTACGCCGCCAAGCTTGCCCCGCTGCGCCCGCTGATGAGCGAACAGGGTTATATGCACCGGCGCGTCCAGGTCGAAGTGGCCTGGTTCATCGCCCTGAGCGACGCCGGTTTCAAGGAATTCCCGCCGCTGTCGCCCGGCGCGCGCACCTACCTGCTCAATCTGGTGAAGAACTTCTCCGAAGCCGATGGCAACGCCATCAAGGAGATCGAGAAGACCACCAACCACGACGTCAAGGCGGTCGAATACTGGATCAAGTCCAAGTTCGAGGCCCGGCCCGAGCTGCAGAAGTCCAGCGAGTTCGTGCACTTCGCCTGCACCAGCGAGGACATCAACAACACCAGCCACGC
>JAHRYV010000033.1 GCA_020621965.1 Curvibacter sp.
GTTCGGCGCCCGGCCGCTCAAGCGCGCCATCCAGCAGCGCATCGAGAACCCGCTCTCCAAGCTGTTGCTCGAAGGCCGATTCGCGCCCAAGGACGTGATCGGGGTGGACGTGGACCCGATCAAGGCGCCGGGGCAGTTCAGCTTCGTGAAGGTTTGATCTCCAAGCCGCGGACCCGCTGAGCACCGAACGATCAGCCCGCCTCCTGCGCACGCAGGAGGCGGGTTTTTTTCATGCGCCCGCCCAACCCCGGCACCGCAATGTTGCCCACCGCACAAACAGGCGCGCCAGGCACTCGTACATTGAGTCAAACCGTCCGCGCAGCACGGGCTGACTTGAGAGCTGTTCATGGACAAGCATTTCCCGGATTCCACACCACCGGATGGCAAGGCCGTTTGCATGGCCGCGCTCCGGTTCGACCTGCAGCAGGAGGCGCAGGAGGACAGCCTGTTCGCCAGCGCGAGCGCATCGCATCCACCGCGCTGGCCGCTGATCACGGCAACCGTGGCCCTGCTCGGCATGCTGCTGGTCTTTCACTATGTCGTGCGCGGGGCCATGCGGCATAGCGAGTTTCGGCACAAGGAGACGGCCTTGAACGCGGAGGCGATCTGGCGCTGCAACAACCTGCAGGGCCAGGAGGCCAGCCACACGTGCCTCTTGCAGGTCAACGCCGAGGCGCGCAAGGCCGCCCTCCTGCGTTCCCAGAAAGCGCCCTGGCGGCACGAGTGATGTGCATGAACCATGCGCTGTCTCCTGATCCTGGCCCATCCTCGTCGTGACAGCCTGTGCGGCGCGCTCTTCGATGCCTGCGTCGATGGCGCGCGGCAAGCCGGTGTCGAATGCCGCGAGTTGATCCTGGGTGAAATGAATTTTGATCCCGACGTGCACGCGGTGTCGCCCGAGTGGCAGCCGCTGGAGCCGGATCTCGTGCGTGCCCAGCGCGACATCGCCTGGGCCCAGCACCTGGTGTTCGTCTACCCGACGTGGTGGGGCACCTTTCCGGCCCGGCTCAAGGGCTTCCTCGACCGCGTCCTGACCCCGGGTTTCGCCTTTCGCCACGTCACGCACAGCCAGTGGGACAAGCTGCTCGCCGGCCGCACGGCCGACCTGATCACCACCATGGACACGCCGCCGCTCGTCTATCGGCTCATCTACCGCGCGCCCGGGCAGCAGGCGCTGGCACGTGCCACGCTGGGTTATTGCGGCCTGCGCACCGCGCGCATCCAGACCTTCGGGCCGGTCGTCGCCTCCAGTGCCGCGCAACGCAGGCACTGGCTGGACCGCGCGCGCAGCAGCGGTGAGCGTCTGGCCCGCGGCGCATACTCGCCGGCGCAGCAACGCGCACAACGGCTTGTCGCCTGGCTGGCCGCTTTGCGCCTGCAGTTCTACCCGATGACCTGGATCGCCTATACGGTCGGCGCGCTGGCCGCCGTCGTGGGCCAGCCGCTGTCCATGGCACCGTACTGGCTGGGTTATCTCACGCTGTTCCTGGTCGAAGCGGGCACGGTTTTTCTGAACGACTGGTTCGACTTCGACAGCGACCGCCGCAACCGCAATGCCGGCCCATTCACCGGCGGCTCGCGCGTGCTGGTGGACGGCCGGCTCGAACGCCCGGCCATGCGCTGGGGCATCACCCTGGCGCTGCTGGCCGCCGGCGGGGCGTTGCTGGCCCTGCTGGTGGCCGTTCCGGCGGGTTCGGTCATGGCCATCACGGTCCTGTACGCCGTGTTCGCCACGCTGGCGCTGGTCTACACCGTGCCGCCGCTCAAGCTGTCGCACCGCGGCTGGGGTGAGCTCGATGTGGCGCTCACCCACAGCGCCGGCGCCATCCTGGCCGGTTATGTGGCGCAGGGCGGCGCCTGGCACGACAGCCTGCCGTGGTTGCTGGCCCTGCCGCTGGGTGTGGCCATCCTGCCGGCCATCTTGCTGGCCGGCTGCCCCGACCGCACGGCCGATCTGGCCGCGGCCAAACGCACGCTGGTGGTTCTGGTCGGCAAACGCAGCACCGTGCGGCTGGCCATGGCCGGGGCCCTTGTCGCGCCGGCCCTTGCCGCCGCGCTGCCGCTGCTGCTGCCTGCGCTGGCCCCGCTGCTGGGCTGGAGCGCGGCCGGCGGCGCCCTCCATGGTTTGTTGCTCTGGTGGCGGCTGCGCCGCTTCACGTTCGACCCCATGCCCGAGCGCATCGACGGCGCCATTGTGCTGGCGCTCACCTTCACCCTTTGGTTCTGCGTGCCGCCGTGGGTCGTGTTGACGCGCATGGCAGGGGCGTGACGTGCCGGCCCCCCGCACCATCACACGGAGACGACCATGATTGAAATTCGCAAAGGGCAGATCTCGCCATCCATCGGGCGTGCGGAGTTCGGCCTGCGCTTTCGCGCCACCTACGACGATCCGGCCTTTCGTGCCGAAGAGGCGTCCATCGGGCGGCTGGAAGAAATCGCCTGGGCCGCCTACAGCGAGGGCCGCAAGGCACCCTACACGCAGAAGGCCGGCCCGGGTTTTGCCGATCCGGATTACCAGCTGTCCACCGAGTGGATCGCTGCCAGCCAGCACATCCATGAAGCCCAGCGCCGCTGGGCCGACCCGGCCAGCACCTCGCGTGTCCTGCTCATCTGCGGCTCGGCCCGCAATGAGGGCAGCTGCCCCGGGGAGATGTCCAAGAGCTACCGCCTGCTGCAGATCGCGCGCGAAACGCTGGAGGCCAGCGCCATCGAAACCGATGTGCTGGACCTGAGCCTGCTCACCTCCGACTACGGCCGCAACATCCATCCCTGCAAGGGCTGTGCCTCCACCGCCATGCCCCTGTGCCACTGGCCCTGCAGCTGCTACCCCAACCACGCCATGAACCAGGCCAACGACTGGATGGCCGAGATCTATGAGCGCTGGGCCGCCGCCCATGGCGTGATCATCATCACCCCGGTGTACTGGTACCAGAGCCCCAGCCCCTTGAAGCTGATGATCGACCGCCTGGTCTGCGCCGACGGCGGCAACCCGGACCCCACCTCGACCTCTGGCAAGAAGGCCAGCAAGGCCAAGGAACTGGAGATGGCCGGATGGGACTACCCCCAGCACCTGGCCGGGCGCACCTACGGGCTCATCGTGCATGGCGACGTGGCCGGTGTCGACGACACGCGCCGCGCGCTGTCGGACTGGCTGGACTGGATGGGTTTCATCGACGCTGGGGCGCAGGCCCGCCTGGGCCGTTACATCGGCTACTACGAACCCTACGCCAGCAGCCACGAGGCGCTGGACCGCGATACGGCCGTGCAGGAAGAAGCGCGCCATGTGGCGCTGGCGGTGAGCAAGGCCGTGGCCGAGTTGCGCGCGGGCCGGCTGCAGGCGGTGCAGCCCAAGCTATCGCGCCCGCGGCCGAAGTAGGCAGCGCGTCGAGCGCCCGCTATCGGCGCAAGGGCACCTTCAACCAGACTCGCCCGAGCGCCAGCTGCGCCAGCAGCGCGATGACGCCGTTGAGCAGCAGCGCCTCCTGCACACCCAGCAGGTGCACCGTGACGCCCGTCACCAGGCTGCCCAGCGCCATGCCGCCGCGCATGGAGAACATGAACAGGCTGACGGTCTGGCCGCGTATGCGCGCCGGCGCGCTCGACTGCAGCATGGCATTGGCCGAGGCGTTGCTGATCGTCATCGAAATACCGGCCAGCACCATCAGCGCGGGCAGGCCCCAGGTCCAGGGGTTGAGCGCGGCGAGTATCACGATGAGGCCGTAGCCCGCTGCAAACCAGGTGCTGAGCGGTCGCCGGTCATGCTCCGGGTTGACGGCCAGCAGGCCGGTGGCCCCGATCAGGCCGCCCACACCAAAAGCGCCCAGCGCCGTGCTGAACTGGCTGGCACCACCTTGAAACACGTCTTTCACCAGCACCGGGGCGAAGGTGATCAGTGGCGCACTCAGCGAAGCCGTCAGAAAAACCGTGAGCAGCGCGCCGCGCAGCCCCGGCTCATGCAGCACCTCGCGCACACCGGCTTTCAGCTTGTGCCGATCCAGCCCGCCGGTGCCCGCGGGTGTGGGCGCGCCGCGTGGCAGGATCCACAAGGCCACCAGGATGAAGGGCAGGTACGACGCCGCACTCACCGCAAACGCCCCGGCTAGCCCCACGCTGGCCATCAAGACCCCGGCCACGGCCGGGCCCAGGATGCGCGAGAGGTTGAACTGCGTGGTGTTCAAGGCGATGCCGGCGGGAATTTGCTCCCGCTCCACGATGGAGGGCACGATGGACTGGAAGGACGGCATCGACAGCGCGTCGGTAATGCCCACAACGAGCGAGAGCACGATCACGATCCACGGCTGCACTATGCCGGTGACGATCAGCACCAGCAGCAGTACCGGGCACAGCATCTGGATGGACTGGAAGACCGCAATGATGCGCCGCCGGTCCCCATGATCGGCCAGCGCGCCGCCCACCAGGATCAGCAGCAGCACCGGCGCGCCCAGGGCAAAGGCATCGAGCCCCAGCAGGAAAGGCGAGGCGCCCAGACTCAGCATCAACCAGGGCTGCGCCACCTGCTGCGCCCAGGTGCCGATATTGGCCAGCAGACTGGCAAACCAGAAGGTGCCAAAGCGCCGGCTGCCCAGCAGGCGGAGGGAGTCTCGGAAGGCGGCGTTGGGCATGGCGAAGGGCAAGCCTTGCACAGGTATGCCTGTATAAGCTTACCGCAGGCTCAGCCCAATGCAATTGCGAGACAGTTGAATGAGAGGCCGCGCAAGACGCTCGGCTTTCAAACGCCCGCTGAGATGTTCAGCGAATGTGTTACATCGACCGGTTGAATCCGCCACCCGTTGCGGTCTTTCGCACCATTGCGGCCGATGACTGCAATGCAGCGAATGCTGCCCGTCACGACGGGATCCGGAACGCGCGGTATCTGCCACATTGCGGTCATCCATGCCAACCACAAGCAACTTGAACTAGCGGCCGGAATTAGAGGTGCAGCTAACGAAGTCGGATTTCAGGCTGATTTCGTCAACCCAAATGTCTGTTGCTCCAGGTGGCCAGTAGGAGGTGCCGATCCCCTGCGGTCCTGCCCACCAATTCACTGAGTTACGCTCTACTGAGCAAACAGACTCTCTGTTTGCTGCCTTGAAATCTTCTATATCGGACGACTTGCCACGAGTCCCGTCTGTTGATAGTGCCGGAGCCAATAGGCAGGCAAGTAAGTCGCGAAGCGGACCGGAGCAGATTCAACAAGCATTCTGGAGGGCGCACGGGACCACGATGTCTGCCGCCTCGCATTGATCTCGCGTCGCACGCGGCGGATTTTCCAAGGCTGACGCGTTGATCTCCGAACGGTTTTGACCCGCAAGATTAGGCAGTCGTACGTTGCGAGGCAAGCTCCGTCCGATAGATTTCGGGCGCACGAAGAAGGCTTAAGATCTTTGACGCCGCTGTTCTTACTTCTGGATTGACGTCGAGCAGGCGCTCATCACCGTAAAGATAAGCCTCGTAGGCCGCCCTCAAAGGCCAGTGCCTGTCGCTGGCCCCCGACTCATCTAGCATACGAATCAGCAGATCGCCCCAGTTTTGTCGTGACGCTTCTCTCAGTAGAAGTAGCAGAAAGCCACGGTAGGTTTCGAAGATTTGTTCATCGTTGCTTTGGAATACAGCGCTTACGAGGGATAACGCCGTGCCACGATCGCCCTGGCGTATCGAGATAAGCAAGCGCATGAGAGCTTGTCCATGCGGAGGGTGTCGAGCTATCAGTTCCTCATTGAGTTGCAGCGGTAACGACGCTTGCTCGCTGAAGTAACTCAAGACTGTAAAGTTGCTTAATGCAACGAAGTCCTTTGAATCGATGTCGAGACAACGCTTATATAAGCGCAATGCACGATTGAAGTCTTCTAGGATGTACCCAGCAAAGAAGGCGCTCGCTTGCAGACTCTCGGTATCAGCCCTTGGGGCCAATTTGGCGGCGCGCCGGTAGTAGCTCTCGGCTTCAACGAGTTTCCCCTCTCCCGTGAACAGATCGCCCAAGGCGATCGCGGCTAGATAGAAGTTCGGCTTAAGTTGCAGGCACGCCAAGTAAATGTTCTTGGCCTCCTCGAACTCACCTGTTTCAGCAAGAGCCATGCCGAGCATGTAGTGCGAGGGGAGATCCCGTGGCTTGGCGTCTATTGCATGCCTAAACGCTTCTATTGCACCGCCTGGATTTGCGAGGTCTCCCGCGCGCACGGCTCCGAGGTTGAACCAAGCTGAAAAATTGGTGGGCTCTTGGGCCAGCGCAGAGAGAAAGGCCGACTCGGCTTCTTTCGCACGTTTAAGGTGTTGTCGAAGTAGATTGCCGTGTCGAATCCACTCGGCAGCTGTCTGTGGTCGCGGGACGTCCGAAGGATCAACGATCTCGTCCAGACTTCGTCCGAGAGAGTGTGCGTACTTCTCGAACTCGTCGCGCGCATGGTTCTTGAGCACTGCGCGCCAGCCTTCGTCATCGATCGCGTCGCTCAGCGCCAGCAAAAACTGGCCGCCGTCAGCGCCCAGTTCACCATTGGAACTCACCAGCGACTTGGCGCGTTCGACTAGCTGAGCGTGCGTGTAGAAACTGCGAAGGAAGACGGTAAGCCAGCGCAGACGACTGCGCTGCCGTCTTGGCCCGTGCCGCATCAGATACCAAATGTTGAAAAAGCGTTCGCTAATCTGGTAGGCCGATTTGGTGGTCTTCGACACCGCGACCTTCTCGATCACGCCCTCCTTTTGCAGGCGATCTAGTTGGGAAGACACCAACGTGACCTCAAGGAATGTGGCCGCCGCCACTTCTGCTGCTAGCACCGGGTTCCATGCCAGCGCGACGGCATCAAGCACTACCCGCGCCTGCGCGGGAAGGTCTTCGACGCGTGCTTTGTATAGGACGGTAACTTGATCCAGAAGTCTTTCCAGGTCACTGAAAACATCGCCTCCGGAGTCCAGCTCGAGAAGCATGTACAGCAGGGTAAGCGTGCGCGGATTGCCGCCTGTCAGATCATGCAGGGTCCGAATGCGAGCTGCGTCCTTGTCGACCAGACGCAGGACCTTCGCTCCTTCCTCGCCCCGCGCGAGGGCGAGACTACGAAGACACGCGATCAGCTCTTCCTTGGTCAGCCGGTCTAGATTGATGATTTGAAAGTACGGGCCAAACTCCGATGCGGGATCCATGATGGCCTCAACATTGGTGGCTGAGCCCCCAGCGATGACAATCCCACCTGGCGTTCGAACGTGTTCAAGCAGTGCGGCTTGCTCCTTCTTGAGACCGGCGAAGATTAGATCGATGTTGTCTAGGAGCAGCAGTGGACGGCGTTTCTCCTTGTCGATCCATTGGTTGAAGAGCGCTAGGCTAGCGCCGGATTCCGAAGATAGCGCGGCGACATCGCGGTCAAGTTGATCCGCCTTGGCGTGCTGGCCACTACGGTCGAACCAATCTCCCAGGGCGTCAAGGCAGTTAGCCCAGAACACGTACATGCTATGCACGTTGTACTGCTCTTCGCGAAAACTCAGAGGAATAAGCACCTTCGCCAAGCGCTCGTCGGTCATCGCCGCGAGCGCCAGCCGGCGAAGCATGCTTGTCTTCCCCATCCCGCGCTGGCCCACGATCAGAAGATGCTTGGCCACGCTGCGCGGTGTGATCTCTGCCAATTGGCCAATCAGTCGGGTTGCGACGTCTTGGCGAGCCACGAAGCCTCGCAGGAAGTCCTCGTCGCTCAAGGACGCAGGGTTGTAGACGGAAAGATTCAAAAGCTCGCTCATAGATCCCCACGATACGCGACGCGGCCGCATGCCAGCATGGCGCGACGAAACATAGTTGTTATATTACAACATTACATTAAAACAATACCGTTTTAAAACAGTCTTGTTGTGGTATATTTCTCGTCAGTCCAATGCGAAACGCCTGCAGTGCCTTCGTCCAGTTCCAAGTTGCAGTAGTAAGGGGCTGAGGCGCATCAGCGATAGGCCATAGGGCGGTAATTGCGACAGCTAGTTAACCGATTTTCGAAAGGGGATGACCATGAGCAAGATGTTGAAGCCGGGTACGCCAGCGCCGAAGTCCGGGCAGTACAAGAACCAGGGCACCGGAAATGAGGTGACCGGGGTGAAAGGCAAGCCTTTGCCCCCGACGCCCAGGCCGGGCCAAGCCTATACGCTGGTGGATCCCAGCAAGCACAAACGCTGACTCGAGCGAGTCTAGCCTAGTGTTGCCAGGAGAACGGAGGGCTGAATGACGAGCTGGAAATAGAAAACGGCCGAGAACCGAAGTCCTCGACCGCTGGGTGTACGTAGCTGACGCCACGCACGGTTGGCGCCTGCATTATGTTGGCTACTCACCCTCGCAGTCAATGGATAACTTTGCCCGACAAGGCCAAGCGGGCGTAATCCAATGTGAGTAAAAACCAACATGGAAAATGCGATTCAGGACGAAAAGGGCGTCCCTAAAACAACCCTTGTTTTGCGCGTGAAATACGCGCCTGTCAAACAGCCAATGGTGCAGCCGGGTACTGACGGCAACACAACTCTGGCGCAGGTAAAAGTCCTTGCGCTCGCCTATTTCGGGCTCACCGAAGGTGAGATCCCGGGCGGGAGCAAGACCTATGTCCTGTCCCACGACGGTGTTGAGCAGACGGACTTGACTGTCAAGCTCGACAGCTTGGCCGATCACGGCCATCAAGTCGAGCTGCTGCTCTTGGAGCGGTTCATCCAAGGCTAGGCGACATGGCAACTGAGTTCGATCTGATGCTGTTTGACCAGCACCTTGAAGCCGCACTCGAGTCGCCCGCAGCAAAGCGTTGGAACCTCGAGAGGGACCCAAGTGTTCCTCTCGGGGTTCTTTGCGTGATGCACCCGCGCACCGTACCGACCGAGTTGTTTAAAGCGCGATTGCGCTGGACAGACTACTCCAAACCGCCGTCATTGAAGTTCATCAGCATTGAAACGGGCTCAGAAACTGACGCACAAGCATGGCCCAACATTGAAGGTAGTCGTGCCACGTCATTTTTCCTATGCGCACCTTGGACGCAGGAAGGAAATTCTCATCATCCTGAGTGGGCGACGTCACCTGCGGCTCGCTATCCGAATCCAGAGGATCCAGTGGAGTTTGCTTTAACGCAACTCCAACACCTATTCGATAACACCTATCAAGGACGGGGAACGCCATGAGGATTTGGGACCTTCCGCACGATTTACTGATCAAGTCGGTCGAACACATGCAGCCTTACGGAAAGCGTGGCCATGAAGGACTGGCATTGTGGTTTGGCAACGAAGTCGACAACATAGTGGCCATCTCCCATCTCGTTGTGCCGTATGGGCCGGGACTTAGAACGCACCCGCTGCATCTGAGTCTCTCTATGCGAGCGATGGAGCGCATTACGAATTTGACCGAGGAGTTGGATTGTTACTGGGCGGGGCAGATACACAGCCATCCAGGGACTATGGTCGAACTGTCTGAGGTAGACGAGAGAATGGGCATTCACGTACAGGATTACCTGTCGTTCGTCTGTCCGTACTACGCCCAACGCGAGACAAGCGAAATTTCAGAGTTTGGAGTGCACACGTACGATGGTGGCGCGTACCGACGAGTCTCAGCAACAGAAGTTGCTCGTCGTATCGTACTAAGCAATCGCAGCGTGCAACTGGTTCCAGTGGAGGTCCTTCAATGAAGCACGCGACTGACAGAAAGATGGCGGCAAGCCGCCCGATTGGCGTCGCCCAAGGGTTGGGCGCAAAGGATTTAGACCAGGCGACGGTCTTCTCGAGAATAGCCATCCTTACCGGCGAGAAGGACGCACTTGGAACACGCAATGGTCGCTGGTGTTTCATCAGCGCCCTGAGGCTGTTGAGCCGAGTCGTTGGAAATCTGCAAGTAGTTCTGCCAGCCAACCTTGCCGAATTTCGGTCCGAGGTTGGTGAATTGGTCCCCCAACTTTGGTCTCAAGGGCGAGTGGACCTAGTTGAGATGGACGAAGCGTGTTGGGGAGAGGCGACGGCGATTTTGAACGTCGGACATCAGGTCAGAGCGGGTTATCCTTGGACATCCATTCTCTCGAATGGCTGGGTCGCACGATGTACATCCGGAACGACACCAATATCTGCGGATTGCGACCAAGCGAATCCCATAGCTGCAATGCTTGCAGCATCTTTGGGTGTCACAGAGGTATTCAAACGCGTATACGGCGTGCCCGTTGAGAGAGCTGCGCTACTTGATTGCTGTGAGTTCTCACTGTTTGAGTTTAGTCAGACGCCTCGGGGTCTCGGGCCGATACTGCCCGCGCAGGTTCAGATTCCGAACACCCTGCTACTTGGAGCGGGTGCAATTGGAAACGCGATCGCGTTGCTGATTTCGCAGCTGCAATTGACCGGAAATCTGACCGTAATCGATAAGCAAGTGTTTGGAGATGAGAATTTTGGCACCTGCGTATTGCTGGACAAGGAATCTGCTATCGGCCGGTCGAAGGCAGTTGAGATTGCGGCCTGGTTGGAGAGAACAAACTCCCACATTGATGCAAAGGGGATAGAGTCTGATATCGAGAGCGTGTTGTCCGGCGACATTCTGCAAGAGAAATTGATTGATGTCGTTATCAATGGATTGGACGATGTTGCTGCGCGCCATGCGGTTCAAAAGCTTTGGCCCAACATCTTGGTCGACGGCGCAATTAACTCGATTGGCAGTAGCGTTGTTACCCACTCAATGGCCCATCGTGAATTTTCTTGTTTGCGCTGCACATTTGAGTTACCGAACAAGGACCACCTGAAAGAACAGTCAGAGGCAACAGGTCTGTCACGCGCGTCGTTAGAAGGAGACCAAAATCGTCCAATCTCAGATGCAGACATAGATGCGGCAGATGAAGCAAGTCAGCCGTGGCTTCGAGAGCAACAACGCCTTGGCCGTACGATCTGTTCTACCATGCAAGTCGCGCAGATTGAAGGGCTTGGGCTCAGGCTGAAGAAAGGTTTTTTGCCATCTGTGCCATTCATTGCCTCAGCGGCGGCGGCATTGGTCATGGCGCAAATGTTGCGAAATCTTCTATGGCCAGATGAAGAATTTGTCCATCAGTTTCAGTTTCCGAATATGTTTGATGGAGTCGAGAGCGGCCACCGCTTCGCGCGATTTGCATCAAAAAATTGTGAGTGCATGCGACATTCAATCTTCATCGATAAAGTCCTCGCAAAAAGGGCGTCGCACTTGAGCGTCCAACTACTTCACAGTCAATAGCTTGCGTGTGAATCGAGTGGGCCAGGGACTACCGGGCGTACTTCGGCGCACGGTTGACTCGGCTATTGAAAACCAAGACCTTCCGTCACTAGCCGTCCTAGCAGCGACGTCAGAGTTAGTCAGAACGTTAATCGACCGCATTGCCAGGCCGTCGAGTGAATGCAATGTGTCAGAAGCGCCAGCTTCCGCAGAGCAACAGTTGCCGTTCGATGGGCTGACTAGGCTCAATCTCTGAGATGTCTGCTTTGGTCGGCTTTACAGACATCTAGGGGAAGACGCGAGCAATGACCGGATCGGCGTTGGCTGTCCCCAAGCCGCCAATGTTGAGCGGCAGCAACCAGCCTGAAGCTGTCTGTCGGTCGGCAATCCTGACCGTCGGCTCGTGGCCGAGATCGGCCATGCACGGGGGCGGACGGCTCCCTGCAAGTTAATGGAAAGTTCAGCCTCTTTTCCCGCGCTGGTCCCAACTCAAACATAGCGGCTTGCGCGCACGATCCGCTACAGTTCAAGATCATTATCTGAGTAGCTGTGCCGTACGTCCGGTGTGACACCGTTGCAGCGCCCGGCCATTCGAGGAAGACACGTTTTCATGAGTACCCTGATCTATACCCACCAAGCCTGTTTCGACCACAAGCCCGGCCCGCACCACCCCGAATCCCCCGAGCGGCTGGAAGCCGTGCTGGCCGCCCTGAAGACGCCGGCGTTTGCCGACGCCGTCTGGCGCGACGCGCCCTTGGGAACCTTCGAGCAGGTGCTGCACGTCCACACGCCCGACTATGTGGAAACCGTGCAGGCCGTGTCGCCCATCAGCGGCTACCGCGCCCTGGACGCGGGCGACACCATCATGTCGCCCGGCACGTTGGAGGCGGTGCTGCGCTGTGTGGGCGCGGCCTGTGCCGGGGTGGATGACGTGGTGAAGCAGGAAGCCAGGAACGTCTTCTGTGCCACGCGCCCCTGCGGCCACCATGCCGAGGCGGGTGAGGCCATGGGTTTTTGCGTCTTCAACCAGGCGGCCATTGCCGCGCTGCATGCGCGCGCGCAGCACGGCCTGCAGCGGGTGGCGGTGGTGGACTTTGACGTGCACCACGGCAACGGCACGCAGCACAGCTTCTGGGACGACCCGGACCTGTTCTACGGTTCCTGCCACCAGGGGCAGTTCTACCCGGGCACCGGTGCGCGCAACGAGACGGGCGTGGCCCACAACATCGTCAACGTGCCCTTTCCGCGCGGCACGGGTTCGGCCGCCTTCCGCGCGGCCATGTCGGATGTGCTACTGCCCGCGCTGCGCGAGTTCGCGCCGGAGCTGCTCATCATCTCGGCCGGTTTCGACGCCCACCACCTGGACCCGCTGGGCGGGCTGAAGTTCACCGACGAGGACTACCACTGGATCACGCGCGAGCTGATGCGGGTGGCCGACGAGACGGCCCAGGGCCGGGTGGTGTCGGTGCTCGAAGGCGGCTACAGCCTGGAAGGGCTGGCCAGCGGCACCGCGGCGCATGTGCGCGCGCTCATGGGGCGCTAGGCGTAGACGACGGCGCCGACGATGACCGCCGCGTCCAGGGCCACCCAGCCGACGCAGGGCAAATAGATGTTCCGGTCGCGTTGCTGGAGTCCGTACCAGAACCAGAGCACGGCCGAGACGAGGTAGGCACTCCACGACACGACGGATACGCCGGCGGCTTGATGGCCGACCCATATGGTGAGCACCTGCGGGACCGTCATGAGCAGGGTGAAGATGGACATGGCGCCCAGCAGGCGGTTCATGACCGTTGGGGATTGCGCCGCGTCGGCGGCGGGTGTCGCGGGGTCGGGTGCCATGGTGCTCTCCTGATTGCCGGTGGCGCCGCACGGATGGTCAAGGTCGTAATTCAGGCCCGCACGCCGATCCGCGCCGCAGCGGAGATGATGCGCCTCATCATGTCGGTGCCGGGGCGGATGGGCATACCGCAAACAGGGTCGGGGTGCCCGCTGGCGGGGCAGTTCCTCGTGGCCCGTTCCGGGCCCGACGCACCGCCGCGGGCGAGCCGGGTGGGGCGCGCGCGGGCTACACTCGCGCTTCAACGCACCCTGTGCGAGGGACCGCCGGCCGTATGAGATTCCTGCGAACGATTCTGGCAATGCTGGTGTTGCTGGCCGTCACCCTGCCGGCCACGGGCGCGGCGCTTCATGTCGGCTCCAAGCGTTTCACCGAGTCCTACATCCTGGCCGAGATCGTCCAGCAGACGGCCCGCACAACGGGCGAAGCCACGGTGACACACGTGCCCGGGCTGGGCAACACGGCGATCCTGCTCAGCGCCTTGCGGGCGGGCCGGATCGACGTCTACCCGGAGTACACGGGCACCATCGCCCGCGAAATTCTTCATCTCGACCATGTGCCGCCCCTGGCGGAGCTCAACGCCGCGCTGGCGCCGCTGGGGCTGCGGGCTTCCGTGCCGCTTGGCTTCAACAATAGCTACGCGCTGGCGATGCGCGCCCAGGACGCCGCGGCGCGGAACATCACACGCCTCTCCGACCTGAAGCATCATCCGGAATTGCGCTTCGGGCTGTCGCAGGAGTTCATCGGCCGCGTCGACGGCTGGGTGGGACTGAAGCAGACCTATGCCTTGCCTGCGGCCACGCCGCGCGGGCTGGACCACGGGCTGGCCTACGAGGCACTCGCGCAGCACCAGGTCGACGTCATCGACATCTATTCGACCGACGCCAAGATCGGAAGGTACGGGGTGCGGGTGCTCGCGGACGACGCGCACTATTTCCCGCGTTACGACGCGGTGCTGCTGCACAAGGTCGATCTGCCGACGCGTCTGCCGCGGAGCTGGGCGGCCATCGCCAGCCTGGAAGGCCGCATCGGCGAGGCCGCCATGCGCCGCATGAACGCGGCGGCGGAACTGGAGCGCACGACGTTCCAGGACGTCGCCGCCGGGTTTTTGGCCGGCACCGCGCGAGACCCGGCGCCGCCCCGCGCCGATGGCGCCGCGGCCGGCAGTTTCTGGGACAAACTTGCCGGCCCGGATCTGGGGCGCCTGACGCTGGAACATCTGGCCCTGGTGTTCCTGTCGCTGGCGGGGAGTGTGGTGGTCGGTGTGCCGCTGGGCCTGCTGGCGGCGCGGCTGGCGGCGGCCGAAGCCGTCATCCTGGGGGTTACCGGCGTCCTGCAGACCATCCCCTCACTTGCCCTGCTGGCCGTCCTGATCCCCGTCACGGGCAGCATAGGCCTGGTTCCGGCCTTCATTGCCCTGGCCGTGTATGCGCTGTTGCCCATCGTGCGCAATACCCACACCGCATTGCGCCAGATTCCGCCCGGGATGACGCAGGCGGCACAGGCCTTGGGCCTGACGCCGTCCATGACGCTGCGCCTGATCGAACTGCCGCTGGCGCGCCGCACCATCATGGCGGGCATCAAGACGGCGGCGGTGATCAATGTGGGCACCGCCACGATTGCCGCGTTCATCGGCGCGGGCGGTTATGGCGAACGCATCGTCACGGGCCTGGCCTTGAACGACAACGCCACCTTGCTGGCCGGCGCGATCCCCGTGGCCGTGCTGGCGCTGGCGATAGAGGCCGCGTTCATGCTGGGGGAACGCGGTCTGACGCCCAAGGCGCTGCGTCAGATCACACGCAGCCGGTAGGCTTGGGCAGGCCGCCGTATTTGGTGATCGGTTTCATCGGCCCGGTCATCCAGCGTTTGAAGATATCGCTCTGATCCTCGCCCAGGTACTTGGCGAACTTGCGGATCGGGGGCACGCTGCCGAATTCCTCGAAATACTCGCGGGCCTTCAGGATCTGGGTCCATTTGGTGTCATCGAGTTCGTAACCGTCGACTTCGGCCATGGCCAGGCCGATTTCCTGGGTCCATGCGTTCATGTCGGTCAGATAACCATCGCCATCGCGCTCGGGAATATCCATGTCACGGCTCCTTTCTGGGTTCGGGTTGAAAAAGGGTCATGCCGGCGGCAACGCCGCCTAGCGTGACACAAGGGGGGCGAGGGCCACTGTAATGGGGAATGCGGCCCTGGACACCAAGGAGCGCAATGCCCCTGGTCGCAGCAGCGTTGTTGCGGCCGGCGCCGTTTCAGTCCACCGCGGCGATCAGGTCGAGCTCGACCGCCGCGTCCTTGGGCAACTGCAGCACGCCGACCGAGGTGCGTGTGTGCACCCCGGCTTCTCCCAGTACGCGGAACAGCAGCTCCGAGGCGCCGTCCGCCACTTCGCTGAGTTGCGTGAAGCCGTCCGCCGCCTGCACGAACACCGTCACGCGCAGGATGCGGCTCACCGGCGCCAGCGAGCCGAGGGACTGGCGCAGCAGGGCCAGCGCGCGCATGACGCAGATCCGGGCCGCCAGCTGGGCCTGCGCCAGCGTCACATCGCGGCCCACGCGCCCGGTCACCACCATCTGGCTGCCCACGCGCGGCACCTGGCCGCTCACAAAGACCTGGCCGCCATGGCGCACGACGGGCGTGTAGTTGCCGCCCTTCAGGAGCTCGCCGTTGAAGTCATAACCCAGCTCCCGGGCCACGGCCTGGAATTCGCGCTCGCGGGACATCGGCACCACCCGCTCAGTCGCGCGCCGGGATGGCCAGGCCGCGCACCACGGCGGGCCGGGCCACGAAGGCCGCCAGCACGCGCGTGACCTCGGGGAAGTCCTGGATGCCCACCAGCTCGCCCGCCTTGTAGCGTTCGATCAGGTTGCGCACCCAGGGGAAGACGGCGATGTCGGCGATGGTGTAGTCGTCGCCCATGATCCAGGCGCGGCCCCGCAGGCGCTGGTTCAGCACGCCCAGCAGGCGGCGCGACTCGGCCACGTAGCGTTCACGCGGGCGTTTGTCGTCAAAGTCCTTGCCGCCAAAGATGGTGAAGAAACCGACCTGGCCGAACATGGGGCCGATGCCGCCCATCTGGAACATCAGCCATTGCAGGGTTTCGTACTTGCCGGCGTCGTCCCGGGGCAGGAACTTGCCGGTCTTGCCGGCGAGATACACCAGGATGGCGCCGGACTCGAACAGCGCCAACGGCTGGCCGCCCGGGCCGTTGGGGTCGATGATGGCCGGGATCTTGTTGTTGGGGTTGAGCGAGAGGAATTCCGGCGAGAGCTGGTCCTCGGATTCGAAGTTCACCAGATGCGCCTCGTAGGGCAGGCCGGTCTCTTCCAGCATGATCGAGACCTTGACGCCGTTGGGCGTGGGCAGCGAATAGAGCTGCAGCCGGTGCGGGTGCCGGGCGGGCCATTTGCGGGTGATGGGGAAGTCGGCGAGTGTGGTCATGACAAGGTGTGAGGCGTGAAAGTGGCAATGGCATGCACTTTAGCCCAGGCACGCGGCCCGTGCTGCTGCCGGCCAGCGCTCAGATGCGGCTGCGCCGCAGGCGCAAGGCGTTGCCGATCACCGACACCGAACTCAGGCTCATGGCCAGGGCCGCGATCAGGGGCGACAGCAGCCAGCCGGTCCAGGGGTAGAGCACGCCGGCGGCGATGGGCACGCCCATGGCGTTGTACAGAAAGGCAAACACCAGGTTCTGCTTCATATTGCCCACCGTGGCCTGCGACAGCGCGCGCGCGATGGCGATGCCGCGCAGGTCGCCCTTGACCAGGGTGATCTGCGCGCTGTTCATCGCCACGTCGGTGCCGGTGCCCATGGCCACGCCCACGTCGGCCTGGGCCAGCGCGGGCGCGTCGTTGATGCCGTCGCCCGCCATCGCCACCACGCGCCCTTGCTGCTGCAGCCGCTGCACCAGCAGCAGCTTGTCCGCCGGTTTCACCTCGCCATGCACCTCGTCGATGCCCAGCCGGGCACCCACCGCCCGGGCCGTGGTCAGGCCGTCGCCGGTGGCCATGATGATGCGCAGGCCGCTGGCTTTGAGGGTGGCCAGGGCTTCGGGGGTGCTCGGCTTGACGGGGTCGGACACGGCCAGCAGGCCGGCCAGCCGGCCGTCGACCGCCAGGTGCATCACGCTGGCGCCTTCGGCGCGCAAGGCCTCGGCCTGCGCCATCAGCGGGGCGAGCGGGGCGCCGATCTGCTCCATCAGCGTGGTGTTGCCCAGGGCCAGCTCCAGCCCGGCCACCTGCCCACGCACGCCGATGCCGGAGCCGGACTCGAAGTGTTCCGCCTTGCTCAGTTCCAGGCCACGCTCGCGCGCGGCACGCACGATGGCCTCGGCCAGCGGGTGTTCGCTGCCCTGGTCCAGGCTGGCGGCCAGGCGCAGCACCTGGTCGGCCGTGAAGCCGGCGGCGGGCACCACGCGGTCGAAGGCCGGGCGGCCTTCGGTCAGGGTGCCGGTCTTGTCGATGAGCAGGGTGTCGACCTGGCGCAGTTTCTCGATGGCCGCCGCATCACGGAACAGCACGCCGTGCGTGGCGCCGCGGCCCGTGGCCACCATGATGGACATCGGGGTGGCCAGGCCCAGGGCGCAGGGGCAGGCGATGATGAGCACGGCCACGGCGTTGATCAGGCCGTAGACCCAGCGCGGCTCGGGGCCGAACAGGCCCCAGGCGAAGAAGGTCAGCAAGGCGATGGTCACCACGGTGACGACGAAATAACCGGCCACCACGTCGGCCAGGCGCTGCATGGGCGCGCGGGAGCGCTGGGCCTGGGCCACCATCTGCACGATCTGCGCCAGCATGGTGGCCGCGCCCACGCGCTGCGAGCGCATCACCAGCGCGCCGCCGGTGTTGAGCGTGGCGCCGATCAACGGGTCGCCCACGCGCTTGGTGACCGGCATGGGTTCGCCGGTGAGCATGGATTCGTCCACCGCGCTGCTGCCTTCGATCACCACGCCGTCCACCGGCACTTTCTCGCCGGGGCGCACGCGCAGCACGTCGTCCACATGCACGTGCGACAAGGGCACGTCTTCCTCGGTGCCGTCGGCGCGGATGCGGCGCGCGGTCTTGGGCGCCAGACCCAGCAGCGACTTGATGGCCGCCGAGGTCTGCGAACGGGCCTTGAGCTCCAGCACCTGACCCAGCAGGGTCAGCGAGATGATCACCGCCGCCGCCTCGAAGTACACCGCCACGCGGCCCATGGAGATGAAGGAGGCCGGGAACACCTGCGGGGTCACGGTGGCCACCACGCTGTAGACGAAGGCCGCGCCCGTGCCCAGCCCGATCAGCGTCCACATGTTCGGGCTGCGATTCACCACCGACTGCCAGCCGCGCACGAAGAAGGGCCAGCCGGCCCACAGGGCGATGGGCAGGGACAGCACCAGCTCAACCCAGCTTTGCACGCCCATGCTCATCCACTGCAGGCGATGGCCGAACATGGCCAGCACGAAGATGGCGGCCGTCAGCGGCAGGCTCCACCAGAAACGGCGCTGAAAGTCGCGCAGCTCGGGGTTGTCGTCGTCCAGGCTGGGCAGCACGGGCTCCAGGGTCATGCCGCATTTGGGGCAGCTGCCCGGATGGTCCTGGCGGATCTCCGGGTGCATGGGGCAGGTGTAGACAGTGCCCGCGGGCGGCGGGGGCTCTGTGGGTGTGGGCGGCATCGCCGGCGGATGATGGCCGTGATGCGGATGTGATTCCATGTCCATGGGGCTGCCTCTAGAGCTTCCAGCGGAAGGTGCGGGGCGCGGACTCGCCCGCGCGCACGATCCGCAGTTCCAGCGTGGCCGGTGGTGGCGCTGGCACCTCGAAGACCAGCACACCCTGGCGATGGTGACCACCCGGGCCCGCGCCGGTCCAGCTCATGGGCCGGAGGGTGCGGCCGTCACCCGTGGCCAGGGTGGTGCTTTGCAGCAGATCGTCGCTCAGGTCGGCGCTGTGCGTGTCGAGCACGATGCTGAACTCCCAGCGCTGTTTGCCGGCTCCGATGGGCTTGGGTGTCACCTTGATGGTCACGCCGCGCTCGGTCGAGGTCTGGGTGGGCAGGGCCGCGGGACTGGCCTGGGCCATGGCGGTCAGGGGGGCGGCCGCCGTGAGGGCGCTTGCGACGAGCAGGGCCGAGCCCAGCCAGACGCGCAGGAGGTTTGGATAGTGGCGCATCAGGCGTGCTCCCGGGCGGCTTTCGAGAGCCGGCTGGCGATGTAGATGATGCCGGCGGCGTTGAAGGCCAGGCCGAGCCAGAAGAACTCGACCTGGTATTGGCTGGCGAAGGTGACCAGGCCGCTGGCCCCGAGCACCGGCGCGATATTGACCAGGTAGTGGGCGCAGCACGAGACCATGGCCGCGGAGGAGGTGGTGCCCGAGGCGGCCATCATGGTGCGGGCGTGGGTCGAATGGGTCAGCAATTGCCGCAAGCGGACGTAGAGCGCGACCTGCAGCCCGAACCCCGCACCCAGCGGCACGATGTAGTACCAGAACTCGGCAAACTGGCTCACGGTGAACTGCCAACCCGACACCAGGGTGAGCGTGGCGAAATACAGAGCGAGCAGCAGGCCGAATGCCAGCAGGCCGAAGCCGGCCGGTCGCGCGCTGGTCTGGGCCATCAGCATGTCAGCGGTCCGGTAGTTGGGTGCGGCCAACCGCGCGGATGCGCGCCTGGCCGATAACCGGACTCTATACCTCGCCGAGGGCGGCCACAAGCTGAGGGGCTGGGCGGCGCCGCGCCGCAGCGGCGCTACACCGGGGCCGGAGTCAACTCGGCCGCGTGCGGGAAGGGCGCGTGGTATTGGGCGAACAGACGGCCCGCATGCAGGATGGGGGTGGCAAGGCCGTCGTGCTGGAAACACGACAGCGCCAGCTGCGCCCAGCAGGGGTTGTCGTCCGGATAGGCGCACATCTGCGTGTCGCTGACGGCGGTGAACACCGGCAGCGTGGACAGGCCGATGGCGCCGTGGGCCACGGGCTCACCGGCCGCGCCCTGATAGGCCAGCACCAGGGCGTACGGTGGGGCGGTCGCGCCGACGGTCTGCCCATGCAGCAGCGCGTTCAGGTCGATGACGGGCAGCCATTGCTCACGCCAGGACAGCAGACCGAGCGAGTAGGCGGGGGCGCAGGGTACGTCGACCAACTCGGGCCGCTCCAGCAGTTCCACCGTGGCCTGCGGCGCGAACGCGACCTGGCGGTGGCGGCCATACGGGATCACCCGCGCGATGGCCGGCGACAGCGTGCTCTGCCGGGCCACACCCTGCGACGGGTCGGCAGCCGTATCGTCGGCCTGGGGGGAGGCGGTGGGAGTGTCCATGGGCGTCAGTTCGGCAGGTCCAGCGCGTATTGGCGCAGCTGGCGGGCGTTGCACAGAAAGACCACCTTGCCGCGCAGCTCGGTGAAACGGGTGATCGGCGAGCCGGGGCTGCGCAGGACCGGGGGCAGGTACTGGGGGCTGATCTCGGACTCGGGCAGGATCTGCACCTGGCTCCAGCACCAGCACAGCAGGTCGTCCTCCTCATGGCCGAGGGTGGTGTAGACGAAACGTTCAACGGGGAAGTCGGGCATGAGCCTCATCTTCTCGGACAGCGCCACGAAGCGCGAGTGGGCCAGCTTCTCGTCGTTTCTGAACAGGAACTGGCCGGGCAGGTCGCCGGCATCCGGCGCCGTTTCGAGATAGGCCAGGGAACCGACTTCATGCTGCGGCAGCAGCAGGCGCAGGTTGTCGGCGCGCAGCAGCACGTAGTTGCCGTGCAAGGTGGGACGGCTGGAGGCGGGGGTGGAGGAGGGGAAAGTCAAGGACGGCTCCCGGGCGAGTTCAGGCCGCCATCGCGTGCCGGATCTGTTCCAGCAGCGAGTTGTCGGTGTACGGCTTGGTGACGTAGGCGTCCACGCCGACCTCCTTGGCCAGCTGGCGGTGTTTGTCCTGCGAACGCGAGGTGATCATGATCACCGGCGTGTCCTTCAGCTCCGCGTTTGAGCGGATATGGGAGGTCAGCTCGATGCCGTTCATGTTGGGCATCTCCAGATCGGTGAGCACCACGTCGGGCTTGAACAGCTTGAGCGCATCGACCGCCTCCAGGCCGTCGCGCGCGGCCTCGGCCCGGAAGCCCGCGTGTTTCATCAGCTGCAGCAGGGCGTTGCGCACGGTCAGCGCGTCGTCGACGATCAGCACCGTGGGCAGATCCGGCTGCGTCTTCGTGGCCGTTGCATCCGACCGGACTGCCGGCGCCTTGATCTGGGTCGACAGCAGCTGATTGAGGTCCAGGTTGACGGCGACGCTGCCGTCGCCCAGCAGCGACAGGCCAGCCACGCCGCGCACGCCGCGCGCGTAGCGCCCGGGACTCTTGACCAGCAGTTCGCGCGCATCCACCAGGCGCGCCACGGCCAGCGCGTGGATCTTGTCGTCGATGTTGACGATGACGGCGTCGTATTTGTGCAGCGGGATGTCCTGGTCGACGGCCTGGTCCAGCAGGGAAGCCAGGTGGATGGCGCGCATGGTCCGCTTGCCGTGCCGGTAGGTGAAGCGCTCACCCGAGATCTCGAACTGGCCCACGCCGCGCGGCACCGCCTGCTCGACCTGCACGTAGGGCAGCGCGAAACGCTGGCCGGCGGCGTCCACGATCAGCGACTGCACGGTGGAGAGCGAGGCGGCGAAGCGCAGCTCGATGGTGCAGCCGTGGCCGAGCTGGGAGGCGATGCGGATCGAGCCGTTGAGCGTGCTGACCCATTCGCGCACGACGTCCAGGCCCACGCCGCGGCCCGACAGCTCGCTGACGGTGTCGCGGGTGGTGAAGCCGGGCAGGAGGATGAGGCGGGCGATCTCGTCGTCGCTCAGGGTCTGGTCGGCGTTGATCAGGCCGCGCTCGATGGAGCGGCGCCGGATGGAATGCAGGTCCAGGCCACGGCCGTCGTCGTGGCAGAGCAGCACGATCTGCTGGGCCTGGCGGGTGAATTCCAGCACGATGGTGCCCGAGCCCGGCTTGCCGGCCGCGATGCGCTCCTGCGGGGTCTCCAGGCCGTGGTCCACGGCATTGCGCAACAGGTGCAGCAGCGGCTCGGACAGGCGGTTGAGCAGGTCGCTGTCGACCAGGGTCTCGCCGCCCTTGAGGATGAAGCGCGCGTCCTTCCCGGTGGCCCGGCAGGCGTTGCGCACATTGCGCTGCAGCCGCGACTCCAGCATGCCGACTTCTGAGATGCGGGTGCCGGTGACCAGGTCCTGCATGTCCTTGTTGAGCCGTTGCTGGCGCGCCTGCAGGCCGCCCATCTGCGACAGGCCCTGCTCCAGCCGGATCGAGAGCACCCGCGCATCGGACGTCTCCTCCGCCAGGGCATGGGCCGTGCTGTGCAGCTCGTTGTATTGATCCATTTCGAGCGGATCGAACTTCTGGTCCTCGGCGCGGCGGCTGCGCGCGCGCATGGTGCTCAGCGTCCGCACGTCCACCAGGGTCTCCAGCTCGAACAGCCGCTTTTGCACGCGCAGGTTCTGCGCCAGCAGATCGCGCGCGGTGTCCATCAGCTGCTTGAGGCGGGTTTCCATGGCCGCGCTGTTGACCGACAGTTCGCCGGAGGTGCGGAACATCTCCGTGATGCGCTCCAGGCTCACGCGCAGCGCGGTGGTCTGGGGCATGGCCACGCCCGGTGCGGCCGGCCTTTCCTGCGGACGCGGCGCGGCGGGCGCCGGGGCGTCGTCCTGCATGTCGACGGCGGCCTGCGCCGGCAGCACCATGGTCGTGCCGGTACCGGCGCGGGTGAGAGGGCGTTCCAGCGACTCGCCGCGGTCGATGCGGTTGGCCAGATCCAGCACGCTTTGCAGCACGCCCTGCGCCTGCAGGGGGGCTTCGTCGTTGCCGCAGATGTGGTCGATCATCTGCTCCAGGCAGTAGGCCGCGTCGAGCAGGGTCTCGGCCGCCTGCCGGGAGATCTGGCTGCCCTGCTGTTCGAAGTAGTCCAGGATGTCTTCGAGGTGATGCGACAGGGAGACGATGCCGCGCAGGCCCACGATGGAGCCGGAGCCCTTGAGCGTGTGCACGATGCGCCGCGCCGCGGTCAGGTCCGAGCTGTCGCCCTCGCCGGCGGCGATGTTGCGCGCGAGAAAGACCAGATGGCGCGCCTGGTCGGGGGATTCGTGCAGAAAGCCGTCCAGCACCTTGCGGTCCACGTCGTCGGGCAGCTCAAGCGCGACGTCTTCCGGTGTCGCCAGCACCGAGCGCCGTTCCTCCCCGGCGCCACCTGCCCCCTGTGGTTCCACCTGCAGCGGCATGGCGCCGAGCATGTGCATGACCTTCAGTCCCTCGACCTCGCTCATCGGGCTGGGCGCGCTCAGCATGTGGTCGACCAGGCCGGCGGCGGTGGAGGGCTCGCTCAGATTGCGCAGGTGAAAGACGACCAGCGGCGGCCACCCGCGCAGGAAGGTGAGCAGCTCGCCGCGTTCGGCCGGGGGCAGGGTGGCCAGCAGCAGGCTGTTCTCCAGCACATGGGCGCAGATGGCCTGCAGACCGGGAAACCCGGCCAGCTCGGCGGCTTCCCCCATGCGCTGGACCTGGCCGCTGTACTGGTCCAGCGCCTCCATGAAGGCCGGTTCCTCCTCACTGAGGGCCCCCAGCTTCTCCAGATGCCGGTCGAGCTGCTGGCGTGCCAGCTCCACCTCGTTGGCGAGTGCGGCGACCAAGTCTTTGAGCTTCATGGCGTGGTGTTCCGGGTGCGGTGAGGCGCGAGCCTCACCGGTTGGTCATGACTCAGGCGGCGAACTGCGGCAGCTTGAACACGTTGACGGAGTTCACCAGCAGACGGGCCGAGTCCTGCAGCGTCTGGGTTTCCTCGTTCTGCGCGGCGATCTGCTGGGCGGTGCGCTCCGCGCTCTGACCGATGCGCTGCACCGCCAGCAGCAGGCCGGAGGACATTTCCTTCTGATGCTCCGAGGCCTGCGCAATGCGCTGCACCTGGGCCACCAGGGCGCCGGTCAGCTCCTGCGTGGCGCGCATCTGCTCGCCCGCCTTTTGCGCCTGCTCGGAACCCTGCACCACCTGGTTGATGGTGCGGTTCACCGTGTTGATGGTTTCGTTGGTCTCGATCTGGATGTTGTTCACCAGCGTGCCGATCTGCTGCGTCGCGTTACGCGAGCTCTCGGCCAGCCGCTGCACTTCCTCGGCCACCACCGCGAAACCGCGCCCTGCTTCACCGGCCACTGCCGCCTGCATGGAGGCGTTGAGCGCCAGCACGTGGGTACGTTCGGCGATGGTGTTGATCAGGTCCACGATGCCGGAAATTTCCTGCGAACGCTCACCCAGGCGCTTGATGCGTTTCTCGGTTTCGGCAATCGTCTCGCGGATCGACTCCATGTCGCGCACGGTGCCGTTCACCGTGGCCAGCGCGGTGTCGGTGGCCTGCGTGGCGGACGTGGCCGAGCGGTTGGACTGCTCGGCCAGGGCGGCCACCTGGTTCATGGTCTGCGTCGCGTCGGCCAGCGAGCCGATCATCTCGTCCACGCTGCGGCGCTCGTCCGCGGCGGTCTGGCTCACCAGCTGGGCCTGGTCTTTCACCTTGCCGCTGGCGTGGGCCACCTGTCCGGCGATCTGGCTCACGCCCTGCAGCACCTTGGAGGTCTCGCCCGCGAGCGCGTTGATCGAGTCCGAGACCGTACCGATGATGTCGGTCGTGACCGGCGCGCGCGCCGTCAGGTCCCGCTGCGAGAGCTGGTGCACCGCCTGCAGAATCGAGATCACCGAGTTGTTGAGCTGCTCGTTCTCCGCCTCCGCCTTGCGCTGGGCGACCAGACGGTCGGCCAGTGCCGCGTCGGCAGCTCGCATGGTGGACCACAGCAGGTAGGCCAGGCCCGACAGCACCGCCATCAGCACCGCGCCCGAAGTCATCAGGGTGCCCTGGGACTGACCCACGGCCACAGTGCGTCGCTCGGCCGAAGCGCTCACGATGCCGGCCACCGGTTCCTGCGCGGACTTGGCGACGACGCGGGCGGCGCTCAACGCCTTCTCCAGAGCGTAGGTGCCGGCCACCAGGCCATGGAAGCCTTTTTCGTAGGCGGCGAGGTCGCGGGTGATCGACTGGCGCGCGCCGCCGTCGATCTTGCTGTTGGCCAGCAGGTGGCGCATTTCCGCCATGTTCTTGTCGAACAGCGCCCGGTACTCTTCGCCCTGGCCGTCGGCCGCGCGCAGCAGGAAGTCCTTCTCGTTGCGTCGCAGGGTGAGCAGGGCCGCGTTGAGAGTGCTCAGACCGCGTTCGACGATCGACGCCTCCGCGTCGCGTGCGCTCTTGCGCAGGGCCCCTTGCAGGCCGGAGTCTTCGTCCACCCCCAGCTTGATCTGCAGCTCCGCCGCCTCAAGGAACAGCTTGCGGTAGTTGACGATGTCCGCCCTCAGTGTCTCCAGGGTCTTGAGCTCTTCGCTGGTGGCGTTCGCGTTGGCGCGCGCGTTATCCACCATGGCCAGGGCCTTCTCGTAGTTGACCTTGTGGCGATCCAGCTCGTCCTTGTTGCGGTTCTGGAAGAAGTCCTTCTCGTTGTGTCGCATCTCCTGCAGGGCCTGGCCGGTTTCCAGCGAGGCGACCGCCAGCGCGCCCAGACCGCCCTGGGCGGCGATACGGCCGGAGAGGAAGTAGGACGCGACCAGGTAGGCGACGGCCACCACGCCGAAGGTCACCAGGGCCAGACGCACCATGGCGGCCAGCCGTTCCGTGGCGGAGCTGCCCAGACCGAGCAGGCGACTCAGCAGTCCGGGTGAATTTTTACGAGAGGGATCCATGACATTCTTCCTTGGGTTGGTGCGGGTTGATGACAGGGCAAAGGGGTGGTGCTGCCGGGTGTTTCAGGGCGGGCGCGGACGGTGGCGCTGGTGCGTTTTCATGAGGAGGTCTCCATGTCGCGCGCCAGTGTGTCGAGCAGCGCGTTGGCGTCCAGATCGAACCAGGGCTGGTCGTCGATCAGGCAGGCCCCGCGCAGATAGGGGACCACCTTGGGTGGGGCGGCATCGAGCTGGGTCTGGTCGCCCGGCGCGTAACGCAGACGCCGCGGCAGGCCGTCGATGACCACGCCGGCCGCGTTGGCGCCGTGCGACAACACGAGCAGCAGGGGGCGTGCCGGCTTCTGTCCGCCCAGGCCGAGGTAGCGCGCCAGGTCGAAGACGGGGACGAGCACACCCTGCAGGTTGGTGAAGCCGAGAAACCACGACGGCACGTTGGGCAGCCGGTAGATCGTGGGTATCTCGGCCAGTTCGCTGCCTTCGTCGTACCGGGTCATCAGCCGCAGTCCACCGACCACGAAGCCCTGGCGGCGCTGGTCCTGCGTTGCCTGCGCCGGAGTTCCCGGCAGCAGGCCCGCAGCGGCGCCGAGGTCGAAGTCGCCGGCCAGCGCCTGCGTCGGCGCCATGGCCAGCGGGGCCGGCACAGTCTGCGCCTGCTGGAAGCTGGGGGGCGCGGTGGCGGTGTCGTGCATGGCCGCGGCCTCAGGCCTTGATCAGATCCAGGATCTGCTCGCGCGTGTAGGGCTTGGGGACATAAGCCTTGGCGCCGAGGATCTGTCCCCACGCCAGGTCGGCCTTCTGGCTCTTGCCGGTCACGAAGATGATGGGGATGTCCTTGGTTGCGGCGTCCGCCTTGAGCAGACGTGTGGTGGCGTAGCCATCCATGCCGGGCATGTTGACGTCCATGAGGATGACGTCGGGTTTGTCTTTCTGGGCCCGCTGGATGGCCTGCTCGCCGGATTCCGCCAGCACAGCCAGGTGGCCGGCGTCGATCACGATGCGCTCCAGGTTCTGGCGGTCCGCCAGGGCGTCGTCAACGATGAGGATTTTGCGTGACATGGTGTCTCCTTTGGGTATGGACTGGCAGAACGGGGTGATCAGAGCGCCCGGACCTGGGCGAGCAGGTCGTCGTCGCGGTAGGGCTTGGTGATGTAGCCGCGCGCGCCGAGCATCTGGCCCCAGGCGCGATCGGCCTTCTGGTCTTTGGCGGTGACCAGGATGACCGGGATGTCCTTGGTGTCGGCTTCGTTGCGCAGGACGCGCGTGGCGGCGTAGCCGTCCATCTCCGGCATGTTGACGTCCATCATGATGGCGTCGGGTCGGCTGCGCTTGACCGCGGCCAGCGCCTGGTTTCCGTTTTCCGCCGTGCTGATCTGGTAGCCGGCGGCGACCAGGATCTTCTCAAGACGGCTGCGGTCGTTCTGGTTGTCTTCAACGATCAGGATGCTTCGTATCATGGTTGTCTCCTTCAGGGTCGTGGGGGAACGTGGCGAGCGGGGAACATGGGGCTCAGCCCTGCATGGCGGGGCTGTACGGCGCCGGGCGGGGGGTGCCGGGCACTTCCAGACTGACGAAGTTCGACAGCACCTGGTGCAGATGGGCGGGATCGACCGGCTTGGACAGGTAGTCGTCGCAGCCGGCCATCTTTCCGCGGATGCGGTCGAAGGGGGAGGACTTGCTGGTCAACATCACGACCGGAGGCGCCTTGCCGCCGGAGTGGGCCGACTTGATCTGGCGGCAGGCTTCATAACCGTCGATGCCGGGCATCATCACGTCCATCAGGACGCACGCGTACGGCGTGCTGGCGATGGCTTGCAGGCCGGCCTCGGCGCTGTCGGCCTCGAAGACGGAAAAACCGCGCGGCTCCAGCAGGCCCTTGAGTTGCACACGCACCGGCAGGCTGTCGTCGATCACCAGAATGCGCCGGTTGGTGCTGCCGGTGCCGGCCGCACCGGGGCGCTTGTGCGGGGCCTGTTCCAGGGCCTGGTACAGCAGCACCGGCAGCATGGGCCACTGGACCGGGCGCCGGGCGACGGTGTGACCGCGCTGTGTGGCCTGCCCATCGACCCAGATGACCGCTTTGCTGGCCAGCTCCGCATGACCCTGCGCCCAGGCCACGGCCTGCGGATCGGCGGCGTCGATCATGATGATGTCCGCGTCGGTCGGCTCGCCGTCCTCCAGCAGGTCCAGGCGCGGCGGGCGGCGCTTGGAGAGAAACACGACGCCCTGCAGCAGCTTGCGCTCGGTCAGATTGAAACCCTTGACCAGCAGCTTGAGCGCGGCGTGGGCGCTCTCTGGCTGCTTGCCTTCGGTGCCCGTCATGGCCTGCCCAAGTTGCGCTGTGGCTGCTGGTGCCTGCAATGTCGTCATCGTTGTCTCCTCTCTTTTTTGTTGCGCTCTAACTCCAATTTGCGGCTTGGGGGGATAAGAAGTCTGATCAGGATCAAAGGTTTGGAGCCCGAAGAGCCGCAAAGCGCACGAAGTTGGTGCGCCCGTGAATTCGTTCACAGCTTTGGTGCGCCCGTGAATTTGTTCACACTTCTCGTCGAGTGGAGCCTGGCAGCGGCTGTGCGGCAAGCCGATTTCCCGCTCCGGCGGCGGCGTGCGCGCAGAGGGAAAAGAGCGGTGCCGGTGCGGCACGCCCGAGCTGTTTAACATCGCGCCATGAACACAGCCACCCTGAGCGGCGCGAGCGCCACCCCTGTCCCCTGGCGCCAGGACGCCGCCGTCATCGGCCTGGTCGGTCTGGCGCATGCCAGTTCGCACTTCGCGCATCTGCTGCTGCCGTTGCTGTTCCCGGTTTTCATGCGCGAGTTCGGTCTGAGCTTTTCGGAGCTCGGCTTGCTGATGTCGGTGTTCTTCGTCGTCTCCGGTCTGGGGCAGGCCAGTGCCGGCTTCGTGGTGGATCGCCTGGGCGCACGACGGGTGCTGTTCGCGGCCGAAGGCCTGTTCATCGCCGCCTGCCTGATGGCCGCGCTGGCCCAGGGTTATGCCGGCCTGCTGCTGGTGGCCGTGCTGGCCGGCCTGGGCAATGCGCCCTTTCATCCGGTGGACTTCACCATCCTCAACCAGCGCGTCTCGGCACCGCGCCTGGGCCACGCCTTCAGCGCCCACGGCCTGACTGGCAACCTGGGTTGGGCGGCGGCGCCGCTGTTCCTGGTCGGCCTCGGCAGCGTGGCCGGCTGGCGCAGCGCCTACGTGGCCGCAGCCCTGCTTTATGCCGCCGTCCTGCTGCTGCTGGTGCTGCAGCGTGACAAGCTGCGCACCGACGTCGTGGTGCGCCAGCCGCAGCACGCACAGGGGGGCGACCTGGCCTTTCTCAGGCTGCCGGTGGTCTGGTGGTGTTTTGCCTTTTTCCTGCTCTCCACCATGACGCTGGCGCTGGTGCAGAACTACGCGGTGTCCATCCTGCAGGCGCTGCACGGCGCCAGCCTGCAGGCCGCCACGCTCACGCTCACCGCCTACATGCTGTGCGCGGCCGTGGGCATCTTCGTCGGCGGCTTCGTGGCGGCCCGCCATTCGGCGCACAGCGACCGCGTGGTGGCCTGGTGCATGGGCGGCGGCGCGGTGCTCATGCTGCTGTGCGGCAGCGGCTGGCTCGGCGCCACGGGCACCATGGCCGCGCTGGCCGCCACCGGTTTTGCCATCGGCATCGGCGGGCCCTCGCGCGACATGATGGTCAAGAAGGCCACACCCAAGGGCGCCACCGGCCGCGTCTATGGCACGGTGTATTCGGGCTTCGACGTCGGCTTTGCCGCCGCGCCGCTGCTGTTCGGCGCCCTCATGGACCGCGGCCATTTCAACACGACCTTTTTCGTCGCGGCCGCCATCCTGTTGCTGAGCGTGTTCACGGCGGTGGGGGTGGGGCGTCTCGTGCGGCACTGAGGCCGGCGCGGAGGCAGGGCACAATCAGCGCCCATGAAGACACAGATTGCCGGCCATCTCCTCGTTGAATGCCTCGTGGCCCAGGGCGTGACGCATGCCTTCGGCGTGCCGGGCGAAAGCTACCTCGCCGTGCTCGACGGCTTCCACGCCTACCGCGAGCAGATCCAGTTCATCGTCAATCGCCAGGAGGGCGGTGCCGCCTTCATGGCCGAGGCGCACGGCAAACTGACCGGCCGCCCGGGCGTCTGTTTCGTGACGCGCGGCCCCGGCGCCACCAATGCCTCCATCGGCGTGCACACGGCCTTCCAGGACTCCACGCCCATGGTGCTCTTCGTCGGCGACGTGGCCAGCGACATGCGTGACCGCGAGGCCTTCCAGGAGGTGAACTACGAGTCCTTCTTCGGTCCCAGCACCAAGGGTTTTGCCAAGCGCGTGGAGCGCATCGACGATGCACGCCGCATTCCCGAGTACGTGGCGCGCGCCTTCGCCACCGCCATGAACGGCCGCCCCGGCCCCGTGGTGCTGGTGCTGCCCGAGGACATGCTGGTGCAGGAGGTCAGCGTGGCGCCGCTGCCGCGCGTGGAGGCGGTGCAGGCCTGGAGCGACCCCGGCGCCCTGCGCAGCCTGCGCGAGCTGCTGCTGGCCGCGCAGCGCCCGCTGGTGGTGGCCGGCGGCGGCGGCTGGACGCCGCAGGCCGCCCAGGCCCTGCAGCGTTTTGCCGAGAACTGGAAGCTGCCCGTGAGCAACGCCTTCCGTTTCCAGGACACCTTCGACAACCACCACCCGCAGTACGCGGGCGACATGGGTATCGCACCCAACCCGAAGCTGGCCCAGCGCATCCAGGACGCCGACCTCATCCTCGCCATCGGCCCGCGCCTGGGCGAGATGACCACCGGCGGCTACACCCTGCTGGAGGCGCCGCGCCCGAAGCAGAAGCTGGTGCATATTCACGCCAGTGCCGAGGAACTCAACCGGGTCTACCAGGCCGATCTGGCCATCCACGCCACCATGAACGCCGCCGCGCGTTCGCTGGAGGTGCTGACTGCGCCCCCCAGCCTGCCCTGGGAGGCCTGGACGCAGGCCGCCCACGCCGACTATCTGGCCAACCTGGTGCCGCAAGCCCTGCCCGGCGAGATCGACATGCCGGCCCTCATGACCACGCTGCAAAAACACCTGCCGGCCGACACCGTGGTCACCAACGGCGCCGGCAACTTCGCCAGCTGGGTGCACCGTTACTGGCGCTACCGCGGCCTGGCCCAGGGGGACAAGACCCAGCTGGCGCCGACCAGCGGGGCCATGGGCTATGGCGTGCCGGCCGGCATCGCCGCGGCCATCACCACGGGGCGCCTGGCCTTCACCATCGCCGGTGACGGCGACTTCCTCATGAACGGGCAGGAGCTGGCCACCGCCATGCAGTACGGCGCCAGGACCATCATCGTGCTGCTCAACAACGGCATGTACGGCACCATCCGCATGCACCAGGAGCGCGAGTACCCGCAGCACGTCAGCGGCTCGCAGCTGAGCAACCCCGATTTCGCCGCGCTGGCGCGTGCCTACGGTTACGCCGGCGTGCGCATCACGCGCAGCGCCGAGTTCGAGCCGGCCCTGCTGGCCGCGCTGGCGCGCCCCGAGGGAACCTTGATCGAGGTCATGCTCGATCCCGAGGTCATCACCACCCGTGGCACCCTGGGCGCCATCCGGCAGGCGGCGCTGCAGCGGCAGAACAAGCCCTGAGGGGCAGGTACCTGCCGGCGGCGCATAAAAAAAGCCGGCTTTGCAGCCGGCTTTTTCGTAAGCGGGGTGAGCCGATTACTTGAGGTGCTTGCCGATCAGGGCCGCCATCTCGAACATCGAGACCTGGGCCTTGTTGAACACGGCCTTGAGCTTGTCGTCGGCATTGATCATGCGCTTGTTGACGGCGTCTTGCAGCTTGTTCTTCTTGATGTAAGCCCACAGCTTGCTGACCACTTCGGTGCGCGGCAGCGGGTTGCCACCCACCACGGCAGCCAGAGCGGCGCTGGGCGACAGGGGCTTCATGAAGGCGGCGTTGGGGGTGCGCTTCTTGGCGGGAGCCTTCTTCGCAGCCTTCTTCGCGGGGGCCTTCTTGGCAACGGCCTTCTTCGCCGGAGCCTTCTTCGCGGGGGCCTTCTTGGCCGGAGCCTTCTTGGCAGCGGCCTTCTTCGCCGGAGCCTTCTTCGCTACGACCTTCTTGGCCGGAGCCTTCTTTGCAGCAGCCTTTTTGGCCGGGGCTTTCTTAGCCGGAGCTTTCTTCTTTGCAGTTGCCATGATTGAATTTCCTCTTCTAGAAGTTGATTAATCACCAGCATGGAACTGCTTCCTCGCTGGCAGAGTGGATGCTATAGGAGAAAAAACGCATTTCCAAGCGAAAAATGCGTTTTCTCCCTCGGAGATGTTGTTTTTTTCATCGCATCGTGCGGGCTGCTACGCTCTGCGAATCGCGTTTTTCCCTCTGGGCAGCCCGTCCGGAGGCACTCGATACCCCCTACTACGAGAGGAAAACATCTCATGACGACTCCCGCTTCCCCCTCTGGGCAGACCGCTTTTGCCACCTGCGATCTCTGCGACCAGCACAAGAACGACAGCAGCGGCGCCGTGCGCGTGCTGCCCCCGGTGTTCCGCGATTTCGGTGCCGTGCGTGTCTTCTGCGGCCCGGTGGCCACGGTCAAGTGCTTCGAAGACAACTCCTTCGTGAAGGCGGCGGTCGACTCGCCGGGCCAGGGGCGGGTGCTGGTGGTCGACGGTGGCGGTTCGCTGCGCCGCGCGCTGCTGGGCGGCAACCTGGGTGCGGCGGCGGCGCGCAACGGCTGGGCCGGCGTGGTGATCGACGGCTGCGTGCGCGACGTGGGCGAGCTGGCCGCGCACCCGGTGGGCATCCGCGCGCTGGCCTCCATGCCGCTGCCGACCGAGAAACGCAACGAGGGCCAGCGCGACGTGGCCGTGCAGATCCAGGGCGTCTGGGTGCGCCCGGGCGACTGGCTCTACGCCGATGCCGACGGCATCGTGGTCGGCAGCCAGCGTCTGGTCTGAACCGGGGCGGCAAGCCCCCTGGCACCGCCTTGGAGCCGTTTTTGGACACGCACCCTGGGGCAGCCGCGTCGACGTTGCATGTCTTCGTCTACGGCACGCTGCGCCGGGGCGAGGCCAACGACATCAACCGGCTGTGGCCGGCGCCGCACTGCCTGGGGCCGGCCCGCATCCGCGGTTGCCTCTACGACCTGGGGCCCTACCCGGGGCTGGTCCTGGGCGGGGCAGGGTGGGTGCAGGGCGAGCTCTACGCCATCACGGCTGAACTCGAACACCAGCTCGACGTCATCGAGGAAGTGGCGCCGGTGCCCAGCGGCGAATACACGCGCCGTTTCGTTCAGGTCGAACTCGACGGCCGGCCGCTCGCCTGCCTGGTCTACGAAATCGCGCCGCAGCGTGTGCAGGGCGTACCCTGCATCGTCAGCGGTGACTGGCTGCGGCGGGTCTGAAGCGACCCGCGGGTGCCCAGGCCGGTCGCGCTGGATGAATCCATGAATGCATTTTTCATGATTTGAAATTTGTGAATGGCGCGTCGCAGCAAAATTTCTCAATACGAGATATTGGATTTCATATCGCAAATCGTGTCTTCTAAGTTATTGATTTGCAATGAGATAAAAAATGTCTTGTATAAGACACAAGAGCTTTTCAAAGTCTTCTATAAGACTTAAAGTAGAGCCATCGGTTACCCCAACAGTGCTGCTCGCACGACCGAACGGTTTCATCAATCAGCTCAAGGAGAGAACTCATGCCGCAGACCCTGACCGAACAGCTCAGCCGCGAACAACAGATCGCCGCCCTGGAAAAAGACTGGGCCACCAATCCGCGCTGGAAGGGCATCGAGCGCGGCTACACCGCCGCCGACGTGGTGCGCCTGCGTGGCTCCTTCCCCATCGAGCACACCATTGCCCGTCGCACCGCCGAGAAGCTGTGGGACGATCTGCACACCGAGCCCTACATCAACTGCCTGGGCGCCCTGACCGGTGGCCAAGCCATGCAGCAGGTCAAGGCCGGCGTGAAGGCCATCTACCTGTCGGGCTGGCAG
>JAHRYV010000034.1:0-31586 GCA_020621965.1 Curvibacter sp.
TGGAGGCGCACCGCGCCAACATCATGGAAAAGCTCAACGCCAACACCGTGGCCGACCTGCTGAAGATCGCGCTGGGACAAGCCGCCAAAGCCTGACCGACCACCCGCCCACCCCGACGCCCGCCCCGAGCACTTCAGCGGGCGTTTTTACTTGACCGACGGACCTCACGATGACACAGACCACCGGCCGCCTGATCGACGGCAACGCCCTCTCCAAGCAACTGCGCGGCGACGTCGCCCGGCGCGCCGCCGCCCTCAAGGCGCGCGGCATCACACCCGGCCTGGCCGTGATTCTGGTCGGCGACAACCCGGCCTCCCAGGTCTACGTGCGTAACAAGGTCAAGGCCTGCGAAGACAGCGGCCTGCACTCGGTGCTGGAGAAATACGAGGCCGCGATGACCGAGGCCCAGCTGCTGGCGCGCATCGAGGCGCTCAACAATGAGCCGGCCATCCACGGCATCCTGGTGCAGTTGCCGCTGCCGGCCCACATCGACGCCCACAAGGTGATCGAATCCATCTCGCCGGCCAAGGACGTGGACGGCTTCCACGTCGCCAGCGCCGGCGCGCTGATGGTCGGCCAGCCGGGCTTCTGGCCCTGCACCCCCTACGGCTGCATGAAGATGCTGGAATCGATCCACTACGACCTCAAGGGCAAGCACGCCGTGGTCATCGGCCGCTCCAACATCGTGGGCAAGCCCATGGCGCTGATGCTGCTGCAGCAGAACGCCACCGTCACGATCTGCCACAGCGGCACCAAAGACCTCAAGGCCATGACCTTGCAGGCCGACGTCATCGTCGCCGCCGTGGGCAAGCGCAACGTGCTCACCGCCGACATGGTCAAACCCGGCGCGGTGGTCATCGACGTCGGCATGAACCGCAACGAGGAAGGCAAGCTCTGCGGCGACGTGGACTTCGAGGGCGTGAAGCAGGTGGCCGGCTGGATCACCCCGGTGCCCGGCGGCGTCGGCCCCATGACCATCACCATGCTGCTGGTCAACACCCTGGAGGCCGCCGAGCGCGCCGCCGGCTGATCGACGACATAGCCATTACTCATGGCCGGCCTGGTTGAAACAACCAGCGCCGGCCTTAATATTTTGATCATGAGCACCAATCCCCTCCTCGACTTCTCCGACCTGCCGCTGTTCGACCAGATCCGCCCGCAGCACGTGGCGCCGGCCATGGACGCCCTGCTGCAGGACGCCAACGCCGCGCTGGAACGCGTCACCGCGACCGACTTCCCGGCCGACTGGACGACGATGGCGCGCGAACTGGACGTGAGCACCGAAAAGCTGGGCCGCGCCTGGGGTGCCGTCAGCCACCTCAACAGCGTGGCCGATACGCCCGAGCTGCGCGCCGCCTACAACGAAGCCCTGCCGCGCGTGACCGAGTTCTGGACCCGGCTGGGCGCCGACGAGCGCCTGTACGCCAAGTACCGGGCCATCGATCCCGCCACGCTCAACACCGAGCAGCGCCAGGCCCACAAGAATGCCCTGCGCAACTTCGTGCTGGGCGGCGCCGACCTGCGCGGCGCGGCCAAGCAGCGTTATGCCGAGATCCAGGAGCGCCAGGCCGAGCTGAGCCAGAAGTTCAGCGAGAACACCCTGGACGCCACCGACGCCTGGAGCGCCTACGTCGACGCCACCGAGCTCGAAGGTGTGCCGGCCGACGTGCTGCAGGCCGCCCGCGCCGCCGCCGCCGCCGAGGGCAAGGACGGCTACAAGCTGACCTTGAAGATGCCCAGCTACCTGCCGGTGATGCAGTTCGCCAAGAGCAGCGCCCTGCGGCACAGGCTGTACCGCGCCTACACCACCCGTGCTTCCGACCAGGCCGAGGGCGAGGCCGCGAAGTTCGACAACAGCGCGCTGATCCGCGAGATCCTGGCGCTGCGCCAGGAAGAGGCCACGCTGCTGGGTTATCTGAACTTCGGCGAGGTCTCGGTCGTGCCCAAGATGGCCGACACCCCCGCACAGGTGGTCAGCTTCCTGCGCGACCTGGCCGGCAAGGCCCGCCCCTACGCCGAACAGGACGTGGCCGACCTGCGCGCCTTTGCCCGCGATGAGCTGCACATCGCCGAGCCGCAGCCCTGGGACTGGCCCTACATCTCCGAGCGCCTGAAGGAGGCGCGTTACGCCTTTAGCGAGCAGGAGGTCAAGCAGTACTTCCCGGCGCCGCGTGTGATCGCCGGCCTGTTCAAGATCATCGAGACCCTGTTCGAGGTCTCGATCCGCCGTGACAGTGCGCCGGTCTGGCACCCGGCGGTGCAGTTCTACCGCATCGAACGCGGCGGCCACCTGGTCGGCCAGTTCTACCTGGACCAGCCGGCCCGCCCCGGCAAACGCGGCGGCGCCTGGATGGACGACGTGCGCTCGCGCTGGCTGCGCCCGGACGACGGCCGCCTGCAGATGCCGGTGGCGCACCTGGTCTGCAACTTCGCCGAGGGCGTGGGCGACAAGCCGCCGCTGCTCACGCACGACGACGTCATCACCCTGTTCCACGAGTTCGGCCACGGCCTGCACCACCTGCTGACCCAGGTAAACGAGCGCGACGTCTCGGGCATCAGCGGCGTGGAGTGGGACGCGGTGGAGCTGCCCAGCCAGTTCATGGAGAACTTCTGCTGGGAATGGGACGTGCTCAAGCACATGACGGCCCATGTGGACAGCGGCGAGCCGCTGCCGCGCGCGCTGTACGACAAGATGATCGCCGCCAAGAACTTCCAGAGCGGCCTGCAGACCCTGCGCCAGATCGAATTCGCCCTGTTCGACATGCTGCTGCACACCGAACACGACCCGGCCCGGGACTTCATGCCCCTGCTGGACCTGGTGCGCGCCGAGGTGGCCGTGCTGCAGCCGCCGTCCTGGAGCCGCACCGCGCATACCTTCAGCCACATCTTCGCCGGCGGCTACGCGGCGGGTTATTACAGCTACAAATGGGCTGAGGTGCTGAGCGCCGACGCCTATGCCGCCTTCGAGGAAACAGCCGGTAACGACGGTTTGCCGAACGTGCAAACCGGGCGAAAATACCGCGCAGCCATCCTGGAGGCCGGCGGCAGCCGCCCGGCCATCGAGTCGTTCAAGGCCTTCCGCGGGCGCGAGCCCAGCCTGGATGCCTTGCTGCGCCACCAGGGCATGGCCCGGCTATAGGTATCATCATCCGCATGAACACGATCTCAAGGTCCCGCTGGATCACCGCCACGGCAGCGGCCGTGCTCGCCCTGCTTGCCACGCTGGCCCATGCCCAGCCCATCTACCGCATCGTCGGTCCGGACGGCAAGGTCAGCTTCTCGGACCGCCCGCCCGTGGGCAACGAGAAGGTCACGCCGCTGGGCCCGGGCGGCCGGGCAGTGGACGGTGCCAGCGGCGGCGGCGAGCTGTCCTTCGAGTTGCGCCAGCTGATGAGCCGCTACCCCGTGACGCTCTACACCGGCGACGACTGCGAGCCCTGCGTCTCCGGCCGCAGCCTGCTGAGCGGTCGCGGCATCCCCTACACCGAACGCACCGTCAAGACCTCCGCGGACCTGGAGGTGTTGCAGCGCCTGGGCGGCGGTGCCACGGTGCCCATGCTGACCATCGGCGGCCAGCGCCTCAAGGGCTTTTCGAGCACCGAATGGAACCAGTACCTCGATGCCGCCGGTTATCCCGCCAGCTCGCGCCTTCCGTCCGGCTACCGCAACCCGCCGCCCCTGTCCCTGGCTCCCCCCGTCCCCGCCGACGCGCCCGCCGCGGCACCGCAACCACCGGCAGCAGAGCCGGTGCCGGCTGCGCCACCTCCGCCCCCGCCGCCGGCCAACCCGTCGGGCATCACCTTCTGAACGAACAAGGGCCCCGCGGGGCCCTTGTTTCATGGTCGGGGGCGTAAGCTCAATACGTCAGCGTCTTCACCCCGGCGGCCGTGCCCAGCAGGCAGACCTGGGCGCGCTGGTGCGCGAACACACCCACCGTCACCACCCCCGGCCACTGGTTGACCTCGGACTCGAAGGCCAGCGGCTCCTTGATCTGCAGACCCGTCACGTCCAGGATGTGCTGGCCGTTGTCGGTCACCAGCGGCTCGGCGCCCTTCAGACGCAGCTTGGCGCTGCCGCCCAGGGCCGCGAACTGGCGAATCAGCCGCTGGCTGGCCATGGGGATCACCTCCACCGGCAATGGGAACTTGCCCAGCACCGCCACCTGCTTGGACTCGTCGGCGATGCAGACAAAACGGCGCGACTGCGCGGCCACGATCTTCTCGCGTGTGAGCGCGGCGCCGCCGCCCTTGATCATGTAACCCCGGTCGTCGATCTCGTCGGCGCCGTCGATGTAGACCGAGATCTCGCCCACGGCGTTGGCGTCGAACACCGGGATGCCCAGCGCCAGCAGGCGCTCGGTGCTGGCCACCGAGCTGGAGACCGCGCCCTTGATCTGGCCTTTCATCGAGGCCAGCGCGTCGATGAACTTGTTGACCGTGGAGCCGGTCCCGACCCCGACGATCTCGCCGGGTACCACGTATTGCAGGGCGGCCTGGCCGACCAGGGTCTTGAGTTCGTCTTGAGTCAGCATGTCTCGATCTATAAGGTGGGGGTTGATCTGGGAGAATTAGCGAAAGATTGGAATTATGCGATGTCCCTGATCCCCTACGCCCTCTCCCGCGCCGTCCTCTTCCGCCTCGACCCCGAAGCCGCGCACGACCTCACTGTCGACATGCTGGCACGCACCCAGAACACGCCGCTGGCCTGCACCTACAGCCAGCCCCGGGTGGAAGACCCCGTCACCCTCGCCGGCCTGAAGTTTCCCAACCGCGTCGGCATGGCCGCCGGCCTGGACAAGAACGCGCGCTGCATCGACGGCCTGGGCGCCATGGGCTTCGGTTTCGTCGAAGTCGGCACGGTGACACCGCTGGCCCAGCCGGGCAACCCGAAACCGCGCATGTTCCGCCTGCCGGCGGCGAACGCGCTGATCAACCGCATGGGTTTCAACAACGACGGCCTGGAGGCCTTCCTGGCCAACGTGCAGCGCGCCAGCTTTCGCCGCAAGGCCGGCACGCCCCTGCTGCTGGGCCTGAACATCGGCAAGAACGCCACCACACCCATCGAGCGCGCCACCGACGACTACCTGATCGGCCTGGCCGGCGTCTACCCGCACGCCGATTACGTGACCATCAACATCTCCAGCCCGAACACCAAGAACCTGCGCGCGCTGCAAAGCGACGAAGCGCTGGACGCCCTGCTGGGCGCCATCGCCGCCAGGCGTGAACAGCTGGCGCAGCAGCACGGCAAGCGCGTGCCCATCTTCGTGAAAATCGCGCCCGATCTGGACGAGGAGCAGGTCAAGGTGATTGCTGCCACGCTGCAGCGCCATGGCATGGACGGTGTCATCGCCACCAACACCACACTCGCTCGCGACGCCGTCCAGGGACTGGCGCATGCGGAAGAAACCGGCGGCCTCTCCGGCGCCCCGGTACTGGAGGCCAGCAACCGCGTGATCCGCCAACTGCGTGCCGCGCTGGGCCCGGCTTACCCCATCATCGGTGTGGGCGGCATCCTCAGCGCGCAGGACGCCCTGAGCAAGATCGAGGCCGGGGCCGACCTAGTGCAGATCTACACCGGACTGATCTACCAGGGACCGGAACTCGTGAAGCAGGCGGCGCTGGCCATCAAGAACCGCCGCGCCTGAGCAGCTCGCCGGTCGCTATTGATTCGATAGCATGCCGGCGACCTTGGCGCCGATGGCCAGGCAGCTGGTCAGCCCTGGCGACTCGATGCCGAACAGGTTGACCAGGCCCGGCACGCCGTGCTCGGCCGCTCCCTGGATCAGGAAGTCGCGCGCGGCCTCGCCCGGGCCGCTGATCTTGGGGCGGATGCCGGCGTAGCCGGCCTGCAAGGCGCCGTCCGGCAAGGCCGGCCAGTACTTGCGCACCTCGGCGTAGAAACCGTCGCCACGCGCCGGGTCCACCACCAGATCGTCGGGCGTGTCCACCCACTGCACGTCGGGGCCGAACTTGGCCTGGCCGCCCAGGTCGATGGTCAGGTGCACACCCAGGCCGGCGGCCTCGGGCACCGGGTAGATCAGGCGTGTGAAGGGCGAGCGCCCAGCGAGGGTGAAGTAGTTGCCCTTGGCGTAGTACTCACCGGGCACATGGCGCGCAGCGAGCCCCTCGAAGCGGCGCGCCAGGCTGGGCGCATGGACGCCGGCGGCATTGACCACGGTGCGCGCACGCAGCTGCGTGCCGTCTTGTGCCGTGAGTTCGATGCCCTGGGCCGTCACGCGCGCACGCGCCAGCGGCGAGTTGCAGGCCACCAGGCCGCCGGCGTTCTCCAGGTCGCCCTGCAAGGCCAGCATCAGGCCATGACTGTCGACGATGCCGGTGCTGGGCGAATGGACGGCGGCCACGCATTCGAGCGCCGGCTCCAGGGCCCGGGCCTCGTCACGCGAGAGCAGCACCAGGTCGTCCACGCCGTTGGCCGCCGCCTTGGCGATGATGCCCTGCAGCTCGGCCACCTGGGCCTCGGACGTGGCGACGATGAACTTGCCGCAGCGGCGGTGGCCAATGCCACGCTCGGCGCAGTAGGCGTACAGCAGCTGCCGGCCCTGCACGCACAGCTGTGCCTTCAGCGAGCCCTGCGGGTAGTAGATGCCGGCGTGGATGACCTCGCTGTTGCGCGAGCTGGTCTGAGTACCGATGGCCTCCATCGCTTCCAGCACCAGCACCTCGCGCCCGGCCAGGGCCAGCGCACGCGCCACCGCCAGGCCGACGACACCGGCGCCCACCACCACACAGTCCATCTGCTCCACTGCCCTGCTCCGTTCAAAAGGTTACAGGGCGAGCATACGGCAGAAGTTCAGCTCTCCTCGCCGCCCAGCGCCTTGTAGAGCTGGGCCGCGGCCGACCACATGGCGCGGCGCACCTGGATCAGGCCCTGGCGCACGGCAAAAAGCTGGCGCTGGGCATCGAGCACTTCCAGGAAGCTGCCCACGCCCTGCTTGTAGCGCGCCTCGGCGATGTCGGCGGCGCGCTGCTGCGAGCGCTCCTGCGCCTCCACCGCCTTGAGCTGTTCGGCCAGCTGCTCGCGCGCCACCAGCAGGTCGGCCACCTCGCGAAAGGCCTGCTGCACGGCGCGCTCGTACTCGGCCACCGCGATCTCCTTGCGCACGTTGGCCAGGTCCAGGCCGGCCTGGTTGCGGCCGCCGGCAAAGATGGGCAGGCTGATGCTGGGCGTGAAGCTCCAGGCCTCGGCACCTTCCTTGAACAGGCCCGTCAGTTCGCGGCTGGCCGTGCCGGCCGCGGCGGTGAGCGTGATGCGCGGGAAGAAGGCGGCGCGGGCGGCACCGATATTCGCGTTGGCCGCCAGCAGGCGCTGCTCGGCCGCCAGCACGTCGGGGCGGCGTACCAGCACCTGCGCCGGCACGTCGGCCTGCTGCTCCAGCGTGATGGCCTGCTCGGCCAGCGGCTTGCCCGGCGGCAGCTCGGCCGGCTCGGTGCCCACCAGCGCGCGCAGGAAGTTGCGCGCCGCCGACTGCTGGCGCTGCAGCGCGGCCACTTCGGCCCGTGCCCCCTCGTAGGCGGCATCGGCCTGCAGGTAATCCATGTCGCCGGCCAGACCCGCCGCGCGGCGGCGCTCCACCAGCTCGCGCGTCTGGGCGCGGGTCTCCAGCGTGGCCTGCGCCAGCGCCAGGCGCTCCTGTGCCTCGGCCAGCCCCAGGTAGCCGTCGGCCACACCGGCGATCAGCGAGAGCCGGAAGGCGCGCTGCGCCTGCTCGGTGGCCAGATAGGAGGCCTTGGCCGACTCGCTCAGGCTGGCCACGCGGCCCCAGAAATCGAGCTCGAAGGGCAGCAGGTTGGCGTTGACGTCGGCACGCCGGCTGATCGTCGCGCTGCCGCTGGCCGAGAGGTCGGCCGGCGTGCGCGCCGTGGTCTGCGTGGCACCGACACTCACGTTGGGCAGGCGGTCGGCGCGCTGGATGCCGTAGAGCGCCTGCGCCTCGGCCACGCGGGCGGTGGCGATGCGCAGGTCGCGGTTGTGTTCCAGTGCCAGCTTGATGAGCGCGCGCAGGCGCTCGTCGGGGAAGAAGCTGGCCCAGTCCACCGGCTTGGCCGCTGCAGTGGCGGTCTTGACATCGTCGGGCCAGGCGGCCGGCACCGGCGGCTCGGGGCGCTCGTAGCTCGGGGCCATCGAGCAGCCACCCAGCACCAGCGCGGCGGCCAGCGCCACGGCGCGGCCATGGAAATGTTTAGGCGCCATGGTGGCCCTCCCCTGCGGACTCATCGTGCGTGCGGCTGTGGCCGGGGAAGATCCGGCTCACGACCAGGTAGAACACCGGCACCAGGAACACGGCCAGCACGGTGGCGGCGATCATGCCGCCCATCACGCCGGTGCCGATGGCATGCCGGCTTTGCGCGCCGGCGCCGCTGGAGATGGCCAGCGGCAGCACGCCGACGATGAAGGCGATCGAGGTCATCAGGATCGGACGCAGCCGCAGGCGGCAGGCTTCCAGGATGGCGTCTTTCAGGGCCATGCCCTGGTCCTGCAGGCTGCGCGCGAACTCGATGATCAGGATGGCGTTCTTGGACGACAGGCCGATGATGGCGATCAGGCCGACCTTGAAATAGACGTCATTCGGCAGGCCGCGCAGGAACACCGCCAGCAGCGCGCCGAAGATGCCCAGCGGCACCACCAGCATGACCGAGAACGGAATCGACCAGCTCTCGTACAGCGCGGCCAGGCACAGGAACACCACGATCAGCGAGATCGCGAACAGCATGGGCGCCTGCGAGCCCGACAGGCTCTCCTCATACGAGGTGCCGGACCACTGGTAACCGACACCCGGCGGCATCTTGCCGGCCACATCGGTCATGGCCTGCATGGCCTCGCCGGTGCTGCGCCCCGGCGCCGGATTGCCCGAGAGCTTGACCGCCGGCACACCGTTGTAGCGGTCCAGTTTGGGAGCACCGACGATCCACAGCGGCTTGACGATCTCGGCCAGCGACACCATGCCGCCGTTGCGGTTGCGCACCTGCACACGCAGCATGGCGTCCGGGTTGGTGCGCACCTGCGGGTCGGCCTGCATCTGCACGCGCAGGATGCGGCCCTGGCGCTCGAAGTCGTTGATGTAGGCCGTGCCGAACAGGGTCTGCAGCGTCTCGTTGAGGGTCGGGATCTCCACGCCCAGGGTCTGCGCCTTCTCGCGGTCCACCTCCAGCAGCAGCTGCGGGCCGGGCGGCTGGCCTTCCATGCGCACACCGGCCAGGGCTGGGTCGGCACCGGCGAGCTGCGTGGCCAGCGCCAGCGCCTCGCCCAGTTTCTCGCGGCCCAGGCCGCTGCGGTCCTGCAGGCGGAAGTCGAAACCGCCCACGGCCGCCAGCTCGGGAATGGCCGGCGGGTTGATGCTGAAGATGAAGGCCTGCTTGATGCCGAACAGCATGCCGTTGGCGCGCTGGATCACCGCCTTGGCGCTGCTGCCCGCGCCCTTGCGCTCGTCCCAGTGCTTGAGCCGCACGAAGATCAGGCCCGCGTTCTGGCCGCGGCCGAAGAAGGAGAAGCCGACGATGCCGATGGTGTGCTCCACCTCCGGCTGCTTGAGGAAGAACTGCTCGGCCTGGCCGATCACCTCCACCGTGCGCTCCTGCGTCGCACCCGGCGGCAATTGCAGCATGGTGATGAAATAACCCTGATCCTCATCGGGCAGGAAGCTGCCCGGCAGCTTGCTGAACATCCAGAAGGTGGCGACCAGGATGGCGCAGTAGACGATCAGCCAGCGGCCTGGCCGGCCCAGCATGCGCGTGACGCTGCGCACATAGCCGCGTGTGGTGGCGGCAAAACCGCGGTTGAACCAGCCGAAGAAGCCGGTGCTGGGCAGCACGCTGCCCCCGCCCGGCTGGTGCTTGAGCAGCGTGGCGCACAGGGCGGGCGTCAAGGTCAGGGCCATCAGGGCCGAGAACATCATGGTCAGCACCAGCGTCACCGCGAACTGGCGGTAGATGGCACCCACCGAGCCGGAGAAGAAGGCCATGGGGATGAACACCGCCGACAGCACCACCGTGATGCCGATGATGGCGCCCACGATCTGCTCCATGGCCTTGACCGTGGCATCGCGCGGCGAGAGGTGCTCCTCGCTCATGATGCGCTCGACGTTCTCCACCACCACGATGGCGTCGTCCACCACGATGCCGATGGCCAGCACCATGGCGAACAGCGTGAGCACGTTGATCGAGTAGCCCAGCACGTACAGGCCCAGGGCGGCGCCGATCAGCGAGATCGGCACCACGATGGTCGGGATCAGGGTGGCGCGGAAGTTCTCCAGGAACAGGTACATCACCACGAAGACCAGCAGCACGGCCTCGATCAGGGTCTTGATCACTTCGTTGATCGAGATGTCGATGAAGGGTGTGGTGTCATAAGGCACTTCCCAGGCCACACCCTTGGGGAAGTAGCGCTGCAGCTCCTGCAGGCGCGCGCGCACGGCCTTGGCCGTGTCCAGCGCATTGGCGCCGGGCGCCACCTTGACGCCGATGGCCGCCGAGGGCTGGCCGTCCAGGCGGGCGAAGATGGAATAGTCCTGCGCGCCCAGCTCCACCCGCGCCACGTCGCGCACGCGCACCAGCGAGCCGTCGGCCTGCGCGCGCACCACCACGTCGCCGAAATCCTCGGGCGTGGCCAGGCGGCCGCGCGTGATCACGGTGGCGGCGTACTCCATGCCGCGCGGCGCCGGCGGCTGGTTCACCTCGCCCACGGCCAGCAGCACGTTCTGGGCCCGTACCGCGGCAATCACCTCACCCGGGGTCAGGCGGTAGGCGCTGAGCTTGTCGGGGTTGACCCACAGGCGCATCGAGTACTCGGCGCCGAACAGCTGGGCCTCGCCCACACCGGGCACACGACGCAGGTCGTCGAGCACGCTGGAGGCGGCGAAGCTGGCCAGGTCGACCTGCTGCAGGCTCTGGTCCGGCGAGTACAGGGCAATGAACATCAGGAAGTTGCGCCGCGTCTTGGTCACGTTGACACCCAGGCGGCGCACTTCGTCGGGCAGGCGCGCCTCGACGCGTTTGATGCGGTTCTGCGTCTCGACCGAGGCGATCTCGATATTGGTGCCCGTGCGGAAAGTCAGGTTGATGGTGCCCGTGCCCTGCTCGGACGCCGAGTCCATGTAGAGCAGGTTCTCGATGCCGTTCATCTCCTGCTCGATCAGCGCCACCACCGTGTCCTCGACCACCTTGGCCGAAGCGCCGGGATAGGTCACGTTGATGGCCAGCGCCGGCGGCGCCACCTCGGGGTACTGGGCCACCGGCAGCTGGCGCAGCGCCAGCGCACCGGCCAGCATGATGACCAGCGCAATCACCCAGGCGAATACCGGGCGGTCTATGAAGAACTTTGCCATGATGTCTTACTTCCCTTGCGCGGCCGGCGCACCGGCCGGCGCGGCGCCACCCGGTGTCCACGGCACGGGCTTGACCGTGCTGCCCGGGCGCGCCTTCATATGGCCTTCGACGATGACCTGCTCGCCACCGGCCAGGCCCGAGGTGACGGTCCAGGTAGTGCCGCTCATGCCGCCGAGCTTGACCGGGCGCGGCACCACCTTGCCCTCCTTGTCCACCAGCAGCACCATCGCGCCGGCCTGGGTCATCTGCACCGCGCGCTGCGGCAGCGTGACCAGCTTGTCGGCCTTGGCCTGGGCATAACGCACCCGCACGAACATGCCGGGCAGCAGTTCCTTCTTCGGGTTCGGAAACTCGGCGCGCATGGACACCGCGCCCGTGCCGGGATCGACCGCCAGGTCGGAGAACAGCAGCTTGCCCGGCAGCGCGTAGGCGCTGTCGTTCTCCAGCACCAGCTCCATGCGCGCGGTGCCGGCGGCACGCCAGCGCCCGCTCCGGATGGCCTCGCGCAGGGCCAGCAGTTCGACGCTGCTCTGCGTGAAGTTGACGTAGATCGGATCGATCTGCTCGATGGTGGCCAGCTGCGTGGCCTCGCCGCGGCCCACCAGTGCGCCTTCGGTCACCAGCGAGCGGCCGATGCGCCCGGAGATGGGCGCCGGCACCGTGGTGTTCTCCAGGTCCAGCTCGGCGCGTGCCAGCACCGCTTCGGTCTGGCGCAGGCGGGCCTCGGCCGTATCGAGCTCCTGCTGGCTCACGGCCTTCATCTCGGCCAGGGGCCGGTAACGGTTCACGACGGCACGCGCCGCGGCCACGTCGGCCTTGGCCGCCTCATAGGTGGTGCGGTAGGTGCGTGCATCGATCTGGTACAGCGGCGCGCCGGCCTTGACGTCGGAGCCTTCGACAAAATGGCGCTTCTCGACGACACCCTCCACACGAGCGCGCACCTGCGCCGTGCGCCAGGCCTGCAGGCGGCCCGGCAGGTCCTTGGTCAGCAGGGCCTCGCCCTGCTTGGCCTCGACCACGGCCACTTCGGCCGGCGGCGGCCCACCGGCGCCGGCCGCCGGACCACCGGGTTTGGGCGCTTCGGATTTGCCGCAGGCGCCCAGCAGCAAGGCCAGCGCCGACACCGCCAGCAGGGAACGATAGGTAGGAGTTTTCATTTCTTGTTTCCTTTGACACGTTCGGGCGCTGGCGCTGGCGCGTAGGCCCTTAAAAAGCAATCGACGATCCGTTCGGCCCGGTCCGCCGCGTTGTCGCCGGGCGCGGCCATGCCGAACAGGCGACGGCTGCGCTCCTGGCCGGAGAGCATGCTCAGCAACATGTCGGCGGCGAAATCGGGGGCATCGCGGCGCAGTTCACCGCGCTGCATGGCCTCTTCCAGCAGGGTGGCAAGTCCGCGCCAGGCCGGCAGCATGCCCGCCTCGTAGACGGTGCGCGCCAGATCAGGGAAGCGTTGCGATTCGGCGGCGATCATGCGCTGCAGCGCAAAACCCTGCTCGCCAAACGCCTTCGAGCGGTAGAACTCGGCAAACCGCAGCAGGTCCTCGCGCAGGTCGCCGCTGCGCCGCGCCAGGTCCACCAGCAACTCGTCGGCCAAACCTTGCAGGGCCTGGCGAAACAGCTCGTCCTTGCTGCCGAAGTGGTGGTAAAGCGTCTGCTTGACGACACCGGCCCGCCGGGCAATGTCGTCCACGCAGGCGCCATACCCCTTCTGGCAGAAAACACTCAACGCCGCGTCAAGTATCTTTTCGCTGGTATCGCTGGTCATAAAGAAGTGCTGGAATGGCCGTCCCGGCCCTGAAACTGGGAGGAGGCGCCATCATACTGGACTGTCCAGTCTAGTGTCAAATCAGTCAAAAAACAAGGGTGACGGCACTGCCATCACCCTTGCGACCCGCGACCGCGGAAGTGTGGAGAACGGGCGCGCCGCGCGCCCTTACATGCTGCGCCGGTACTGCCCGCCCACCTCGAACAGGGCGTTGGTGATCTGGCCCAGCGAGCAGACGCGCACCGCATCCATCAGCACCGCGAACACGTTGCCGTTCTCGATCACCGCCTGCTGCAGCCGCTTGAGCTGTTGCGGGGCCTCCTCGGCATGGCGGGCGTGGAAGTCGGCCAGGCGCTGCAGCTGGCTCTGTTTCTCTTCCTCGGTCGAGCGCGCCAGTTCCAGCTTCTCCAGCACGGCGTCGCCGTGCGGGTTGCGGAAGGTGTTGACGCCGATGATGGGCAGCTCGCCGGTGTGTTTGAGCATCTCGTAGTGCATGCTCTCGTCCTGGATCTTGCCGCGCTGGTAACCGGTCTCCATGGCGCCCAGCACGCCGCCGCGCTCGGCGAGCTTCTCGAACTCGGCCAGCACCGCTTCTTCCACCAGCTCGGTCAGCTCCTCGATGATGAAGGCGCCCTGGTTGGGATTCTCGTTCTTGGCCAGACCCCACTCGCGGTTGATGATGAGCTGGATGGCCATGGCGCGGCGCACGCTGTCTTCGGTCGGGGTGGTGATGGCCTCGTCGAAGGCGTTGGTGTGCAGGCTGTTGCAGTTGTCGTAGATGGCGATCAGGGCCTGCAGCGTGGTGCGGATGTCGTTGAACTGGATCTCCTGGGCGTGCAGGCTGCGCCCGCTGGTCTGGATGTGGTATTTCAACTTCTGCGACCGTTCGTTCGCCCCGTACTTCTCCTTCATGGCCACGGCCCAGATGCGGCGCGCGACCCGGCCCATCACGGTGTACTCCGGGTCCATGCCGTTGCTGAAGAAGAAGGAGAGATTGGGCGCGAAGTCGTCGATGTGCATGCCGCGCGCCAGATAGGCTTCCACCAGGGTGAAGCCGTTGGAGAGCGTGAAGGCCAGCTGGCTGATGGGGTTGGCGCCGGCTTCGGCGATGTGGTAACCCGAGATCGACACGCTGTAGAAGTTGCGCACGCGGTGGTGCACGAAGTACTCGGCGATGTCGCCCATGACCTTGAGGCTGAACTCGGTGGAGAAGATGCAGGTGTTCTGGCCCTGGTCTTCCTTGAGGATGTCGGCCTGCACGGTGCCGCGCACGTTCTCGAGCACCCACTCGCGGATCTTCTCGATCTCGGTGTCGGTGGGGTCGCGGCCGTTGTCGGCTTTGAACTTGTCGATGTTCTGGTCGATGGCCGTGTTCATGAACATGGCCAGGATGGTGGGCGCCGGGCCGTTGATGGTCATGCTGACCGAGGTGGCCGGGTGGCACAGGTCGAAGCCGCCGTACAGCACCTTCATGTCGTCCAGGGTGGCGATGGAGACACCGGAGTTGCCGACCTTGCCGTAGATGTCGGGCCGCGGGTCCGGGTCGTTGCCATACAGGGTGACGGAGTCGAAGGCGGTCGACAGGCGCTTGGCCGGCATGCCTTCGGAGAGCAGCTTGAAACGCTTGTTGGTGCGGAAAGGGTCGCCCTCGCCGGCGAACATGCGGGTGGGGTCTTCGTTCTCGCGCTTGAAGGCAAAGGTGCCGGCGGTGTAGGGGTAGCTGCCGGGCACGTTGTCCAGCATCAGCCACTTGAGGATTTCGCCATGGTCTTCGTACTGGGGCAGGGCCACCTTGCGGATGGTGGTGCCGGAGAGGGACTTGGTGGTCAGCGCGGTGCGGATTTCCTGGTCGCGGATCTTGACCACGTATTCGTCGCCGGCGTAGGCCTGCTGCATGGCCGGCCACTGGGCCAGCAGCTTGCGGGCGTCGGGGGCGACTCCTTGTTCGCGCTCGTCGGCCAGCCGCAGCACCGTGTTCTTGGCGCCGTCGCGGGTGGCGTCGTCCTCGTGCAGCATGCGCGCGGTCTCGCGCAGTTGCTGCAGCTCACGCACCAGCCGGGCCTGGGCGCGGGCGCGGGCCTTGTAGCCGCGCACGGTGTCGCTGATCTCGGCCAGGTAGCGCACACGCGCACCGGGCACCACCGGGGTCTGCTGGGTGCTGTGCCGGGTCTGGACCCGGGGCAGCCGGCCCTCGGTCACCGGCAGGCCCAGGGCCTGCAGGCGTTCCTTGAGCGCCTGGTACAGGGCGGTGACGCCGTCGTCGTTGAAACGCGCGGCCATGGTGCCATACACGGGCATCTGCTCGGGCGGGATGGTGAAGGCCGCGCGGTTGCGCTGCACCTGCTTGGCCACGTCGCGCAGGGCGTCGGCCGCGCCCTTGCGGTCGAACTTATTGATAGCCACGAATTCGGCGAAGTCCAGCATGTCGATCTTCTCGAGCTGGCTGGCGGCACCGAACTCGGGAGTCATGACGTACAGGGGCACGTCCACGTGCGGCACGATGGCGGCGTCACCCTGGCCGATGCCCGAGGTCTCGACCACGATGAGGTCGAAGCCGGCACATTTGGCCGCGGCCAGCGCGTCGGGCAAGGCGGCGCTGATTTCGCTGCCGGCATCGCGGGTGGCCAGGGAGCGCATGAAGATACGCGAACCCTTTTGCCAGGGCGAGATGGCGTTCATGCGGATGCGGTCGCCCAAGAGGGCGCCACCACTCTTGCGTCGGCTGGGGTCGATGCTGATGACGGCCACGCGCAGGGCGTCGTCCTGGTCCAGGCGCAGACGGCGGATGAGTTCGTCGGTCAGGCTGCTCTTGCCGGCGCCGCCGGTGCCGGTGATGCCGAGCACGGGGACTTTGGTGGCTTGCGCCTGCGCGCGCAGGGTCTGGAGCAGGCCTTCATCGGCCTGGCCGTTCTCCAGCACGGTCATCAGCTGCGCCAGGGCACGCCAGGCCAGTTCGCCGTGGCCCTGGATGGCGTCGAGTGTCTTGGGGGCGTGCGGGCTGAGGTCCTGGTCGCAGCGCATGACCATCTCGCCGATCATGCCGGCCAGGCCCATACGCTGGCCGTCCTCCGGGCTGAAGATGCGGGCCACGCCGTAGGCCTGCAGTTCGCGGATTTCGGCCGGCACGATGACACCGCCGCCGCCGCCAAAGACCTGGATGTGGGCGCCGCCGCGCGCCTTGAGCAGGTCGATCATGTACTTGAAGTACTCGACGTGGCCGCCCTGATAGGAGCTCACCGCGATGCCTTGCACGTCTTCCTGCAGCGCGGCCGTCACGACTTCGTCGACGCTGCGGTTGTGCCCCAGGTGGATGACTTCGGCACCCATGCCCTGCAGGATGCGGCGCATGATGTTGATGGCCGCGTCGTGGCCGTCGAACAGGCTGGCCGCGGTGACGAATCGCACCTTGTGCTTGGGGCGGTAGTTGGCAAGGGCCTGGTAGTCGGCGGACAGTTGGGTCATGGTCATCTCCAGATACTGACACTCTAGCGTTCGGCAGGGGTTCCGGGAAGCGCAAAACCCGCCGCTCGGGGTGGCGTTTTTTGCCACCCCTGTCAGAATAGGCGCCACTTGCGCCCTGTGCGCCGCATGCCCTCCCCTCGATGCAGAAAGACACCGTTTCGATCTATTTTGTCCAGGCCGCACTGCGCCATCTCAAGCCCGCAGGCCGCGAGACGGTGCTGCGCACGGCCGGCATCGCACCGGAACTGCTCAGTTCTCCCCAGACCCGGGTGCCCGCGGCGGCCTTTGCTGCGGTCTGGCTGTCCGTGGCCCGCTTGCTGGACGACGAGTTTTTCGGCCTCGATCGCCGGCGCATGAAGGTCGGCAGCTTCGCCCTGCTCTGCCATGCCGTGCTGGCCAGCGAGAACCTGGGGCAGGCCATCCGGGGCATCCTGCGCGGCTTTGCCATCTTCCTGGACGATGTCGGCGCCACGCTGCAGGTGGAAGTCGATCAGGCGGTCATCCGCATCACCAACCGGATCGCCGACCCCGACGACCGCCGCTTCGCCACCGAGACCTTTCTGGTCATGGTGCACGGCCTGATGTGCTGGCTGGCCGGCAAGCGCATCACCCTGAGCCGGGCCGAGTTCGCCGGCGAGCGCCCCTCCTACGCCCAGGAATACGCCCTGCTCTTCTCCGGCCGGCTGCAGTTCGAGGCGAGCGCCGCGGCCGTCTATTTCGACGCCCGGCTGCTGGAGGCCCCCGTGGTCCAGAACGCGGCCACCCTCAAGACCTTTTTGCGCAACGCGCCCCAGTCGGTCTTCCTCAAGTACAAGAACACCCACAGCTGGACGGCCCGCCTGCGCCACCGGCTGCGCGGCAGCATCGGCTCTTCGGACTGGCCGCTGCTCAAGGCGCTGGCACAGGAGTTCAACATCACGCCGACCACGCTGCGGCGCCGGCTGATCGCCGAGGGCACCAGCTACCAGACCATCAAGGACGAGCTGCGCCGCGACGCCGCCATCCACTACCTCTGTAATACCCGACTGAGCGTGGGCGACATCAGCGATCTGCTGTGCTTCAAGGACGTCAGCGCTTTCCGCCGCGCCTTCAAGCACTGGGCCGGCGTGCAGCCCAGCCACTACCGCGCCTGAACGCGACCGTCGAGCCCCTGCGCCTGCCCCTGCCGCCAAGGGCACGCAAAAAAGCCGCCAGGACCTGAGTGCTGACGGCTTCTTGCTGCGGCGTCTTTTGGCTAATCCCCTTCACGCCCTCCCAAACAACGACCTTACCAATTGGGTTTTGAAATTATTCCCCCCGACCGTCATGAAAGCATCCTTCTGGCTAACGAACAGCGTGCCATGGCTCCGCAAACCGCGTTGCGGTCGAGGTCACGAGGTCGTCCGGCTTCGGAGAATCCACCCTCAGGTGTTTGAACTGGCTCTTGCCCATGTTCTTGGTCATCAGAATCAGATATCCAGCTTGGGCAAGGCCTTGACGATCTTCATCGTCTCCAGGCTCACGGTGATGACTCGCAGCAGCAGCTCCAGCGGGTAGCGCGGGTTGCCCATGGTCTCTACGGCCCAGTCGTTGGCGTCGTTGGTGATGCCGCTGTCCGTGTCGGTCTTGACGCCCTGGCGCTCCATCACCCAGTCGATGGCGGTCTTGCCGTTGACTACGTACTCATACGCCTCCGGCGGGATGCCGCTGACGGTGATGCGGGTGTTGTAGAGGATAGTACTCAGGTCTTTGTCCTTGCCCTTCTTGCCGTAGCGCATCTTCTCTACGCGGTAGTCGGCGGCAGGCAGTGAGCCGGTGTCGCCCTCCACATTAGCGACGTAGGGAATGACGGTTTCGTAGTTCAGGTGCAGATCGGCCAGTTTGCGGCCAGCTTGGGAGAAGGCCCAGAAATCGGCTGCCTGCTTCACGCAGGGAATGCGCGGGAGTTCTTTGCTCAAGTTGTCGGCATAGCGTTCGCGGTAGTCGGGTGAATGCAGCAGGCCATAGACGTAATAAAACACGTCCTCCTTGCTGATCTGCTCGCCGGGGTATGCAGCATGGAAGTTAAGAAGCCCTTCATCTGTCAAGGCATCGCGTCGTGAGAGCTTAGCTAACTGGGTGGCATTGCCTTCAAACAAGCCTGTCTGCATCCCATCCTGCACTTGCACGGCCTCATCGTAGAGGTAAAGAGGAAAACCTTGTCCACCAGAATGCTGCATATTCAGGTCAGAAATGCAGTTGGTAATCAGTGCAGAAAAGTCTTTTCCCCCATTGCCAGAGCCGCTTATACAGATCAGCAGGTTCTCGGAGTTTGTATTTGGAAATATGCGAGGTAACTGTCCAACACGGTGAACGACTTGGGTGTCATAAACCAGCCACTGCTTGGTAAATGGGCGATATATACCTATCCCGAGGCTGCTTTCTTGGAAAGTAATCCGCTCACCCCTTGCTGCCGCTGATAGCAAACTACTGGTCCAACTGATTTTGGTGCTGTCAACGCTCACAAAATCTTTGACAACATCATCGCGCGCTCTCTTTTCAATACCTGCAAAGGTGCTATCAATACGTTCTACTTCCGCATTGAAAAAACCAATCATGCGTCGGATATTTTGATCGAGCAACACCTTCGAGCTGTTGTAAACCCACGCATCTCGGCCAGTCTCAAGTCCTCTCGAATAATTGGCAAACAATACGCTTGCCTGGTTGCCTTTTTCCTTGCTGCCGAGTGCGATGAACTGGTTAAAGCTTTCATCCCGCTGGCGCAGCCAATCGCCGTGGCCATCTGGAGTGATCACCGACCATGTTTTCGAATCGGTTATGGTCTTGATGCTGCCGAAGTCTTTTATGGTCTCCAGCTTCTGCTCACGACTCAGATAGTCGCCAATGTCGTGGATAAAAATCTGTCCTTGCTGTTCCGCTTTGGGGTTCTTAACCAAAATAGAAATGGCAATAGGGGCGCGACTGCCGCCGCCAAAAATCTTGCCGCCTTCGCGCCTAGATAACTCGCCGGATGTGCGTTGATTGCCACGCAGGTGGAAAACATAAATGCTGCTGAACTCTTCAGCCAGGCATTTGCGCAGGCCGTCCGCGGTGTTGGCTTCTACAAAGCCAGCATTTGTCACAAAACCGATCACGCCGCTATTGCCTATGCGATCAGAGGCCCAGCGGATAGCGCGTATATAGCTGTCGTAAAGAGGATTTTTGTTAGTGGCTGTACCTCGTGCCACGTATGTTGCAGCGATTCTTGCGTCGAGACTTGGATAGGCGACATTGCTGTTATTGTCGTTGGCACTCTCTTGACCGGCCGAGTACGGCGGGTTGCCAATGACGACTCGAATATCCAGTTTCTTCTGGCGCTTACGACGTGCGCTGTTGTCCTCCAACAAGGCGTCTACTAAGTCTTCCTTCTCGTACATCTGGAAGGTATCGGTCAGGCAGATACCTTCAAACGGCTGGTACTTGCCGCCCACAATGCTGTGGTAAACCGCCTCGATGTTGATGGCGGCAATGTAGTAAGCCAGCAGCACCAGTTCGTTGGCATGGATTTCCTGCTTGTACTTGTGGGGCAGTTGCTCGGGCGGGATCAGGCCACTTTGGAGCAGGCGAGTGATGAAGGTGCCGGTGCCCGTGAAGGGGTCGATGATGTGCACCCCCTTGCTACCCAGTGATTCGCCAAACTCAGTTTGCAGGATGTGCTGGACGCTGTGGATGATGAAGTCCACCACCTCCACCGGGGTGTAGACGATACCCAGCCTCTCGGTCATCTTGGGAAAGGCATTGCGGAAGAACTTGTCGTACAGCTCAACCACGATCTTCTGCTTACCGGTGGCGTTGTCGATACCCTCAGCCCGCAGCTTCACGCTGTCGTAGAAGGCCTGCAGCGTGTCAGCCTCCTTATCCAGCCGGTGCTCTTGCAACACATCCAGCACGCCCTGCATGGCCTTGCTCATGGGGTTGTGCTGGGCAAAGCTGTAGTCGCTAAACAGGGCGTCAAAAACCGGTTTGGTGATCAGGTGCTGGGCCAGCATTTCGATGATCTCGCCATCGCTAATGCTGTTGTTCAGGTCATCGCGCAGCTCCTTGGCAAAGTCGCTGAAGGCTTTGCGCTCAGCTTCGTGTGCTGGGGCCTCCAGGATGGCGGTGATGCGGTCGATGTGGGTGCGGGCGATCTTGGCGATGTCGTTGGCCCAGTCTTCCCAGTGGTGGCGGTTGCCCACCTTCTGCACCAGCTTGGCATAGATGGCTTTTTCAATCTCACCGATCTCGAACTGCAGTTGATGCTGCTCTTGATCGGGGTAGCGCTTGGGCGCTGCTTCGCCGATGGTGAAGCCGCCTTTGCCAGCCTCGCCGTTGGTTTTCCCTTTGGGCGCCTTGGCTTGTTTTTTCTCCACCTTGTCGGTGATGGCGATGACTTCCATCTTGCTGGTGTTCTTGCCGATCAGGTCCAGCTTGTTGACCATGGCATCAAAGCGGTCGTCATGTGAGCGTAGGGCCTGCAGCACCTGCCACACCACGGCATAGGTCTTGTTGTCGCTCAAGGCCTCATGCGGTTCCACGCCTGCGGGGATGACCACGGGCAAGATGACGTAGCCCAGCTTCTTGCCAGGCGCGTTGCGCATCACGCGGCCGACCGACTGCACCACGTCCACCTGGGAATTGCGGGGTGTGAGGAAGAGAACAGCGTCCAGCGCCGGCACGTCCACGCCTTCGGACAGGCAGCGCACATTACTCAGGATGCGGCAGGTGTCTTCTGGCGGCTCGGCCTTGAGCCAAGCGAGCTTTTCCTCTTTCTCGCTAGCGTTCATGCTGCCATCCACATGCAAGGCCTCGCAGGCCAAGGTGGCGGCGGCTTCGTCGTCCTCGGTCTCTTGGTAAGCCTCCACCACCGCCTGGAACATGCCTGCGATGTTTTTGGAGCTGACCTTGTGGGTTTTGGCGCCCTTGCTGACCTCGATCACCTGGCAGAAGGCGACCGCTCGCCTCATGGCCTCATGGTCGCCGTGGAGGTCGTTATCCAGCCCCTGCTTGGCCAGCGCCTTCCAGCAGCCTACGATCTTTGCGGCGTCGTCCACCTTGAGCTGGTTGTTTTCGTCGGCCAATAGCTTTTGCAGGCGTCGGTTGACATGCGCCTCCTCCACCGACAGTACGATGACCTTGTAGTCCACCAGCAGGCCGCGCTTGACAGCCTCCGAGAAGGTGATGACGTACAGCTCCTCGCCATACAGGGCCTTGTCGTCCATGGAACACAGGGCCACGTTGTCGCGCTCGGCCGTGGCTTTGGCGCTGTCGCCGTAGATGCGCGGGGTGGCAGTCATGTAGAGACGCTTGGCGCCCTGGAGGTAGGCGGCGTCATGCACCCGGACGAAGTTGCTCTCGTCCTCGTCATCAAAAGTGGCGCCGGTGGTGCGGTGTGCCTCGTCGCAGACGATCAGATCGAAGCCGGCCAGGCCGTGTTTTTTCTGGGCCTGGCTGATGACATCAATAGAGTGGTAGGTGCTGAACACCACACTCATGTGCTCACCATCATGGCGCTTGGCCATCTCGGCAGCCAGGCGCGCCGGCTCGGTGGTGGCGGGGTAGCGCAGCTCGTGGGTGAAGGTCTGAACACTGTCGTCGTCCTTCTTGCGCTTCTTGCCCACGTCGCTGTCGGAGCAGACGGCAAAGCTGTGCAGAGGGATGGCGCTTTCCTGCGTCCACTCGGTCAGGGACTGGGACAGCAGGGACAGGCTGGGCACCAGGAACAGCACACGCTTGCCCTTGCCAGCCTGGGCTTCAGCAATCTTCAGGCTGGCGAAGGTCTTGCCGGTGCCGCAGGCCATGATGAGCTTGCCTCTGTCGGCCGTCTTGAAACCCTCCAGGGTGGCCGTCAGGGCGTTGACCTGGTGCGGCCGAAGCGTCTTATGGGCCTTGATAACGGCCTTGTGCTTGGGCTGGTACTTGGACCAGTCGATCTGGCTGTTTTCCAGGTCAAAGAGATCGATCTTGCTGACGGGCGGCTGCTGGTCGCGCAGGGCGTCCTCTGCGTGCTCGCTCCAGTGGCTGGTGGTACTGACGATGATGCGATGGGTAAACGGCTTCTTGCCCGAGGCCGTGAAGAAGCTGTCGATGTCCGACTTCTGCAGCCTGTAATCCTCGGCGTACAGCTTGCACTGGATGGCGTGGTATTCCCCGGTGCCCTGGGTCTTGGCCACCAGGTCAATGCCGGTGTCGCGCGCATCCAGCCCCTGCAGCTTGGCCCACTCGGAGTAGGTCCAGACATCACTATAGAGATCGCGGTAGGTGGCCTCGTTGCGCAGGTAGCAAACGATCAGCTCTTCAAAGTAGGTGCCCTTTTCCCGCTCGGATGCAGCAGCATGGCGATAGGTATCGAGCAGGTTTTTGAGTGCGGTCACTTTTTGCGTCTCCCGTGGTTCTGGCCTATGCCCTGTTTTTACCAGACGCCAGGGATAGCTAAGAGTGACTCCACAGGTATTTTGGAGCCGGATCGCATCGAGACAGTGTTCAAGCGGCGCGGCGCAATGAAACGACCTCGGCGCCTGCGGCCAGCTTATCCAGGTAGTCCGCCCACTGCTGCATCATGGCCGTGCGCTGTTTGAGGTAGGTCGTGCGGTTGTAGGCGTGGCCATTGGGGTCTTTGGCCGAATGCGCGCGTCGGGCCCCGATCACCAGCAGATCGCACTCCAGCCGCTCGGCCAGCATGGTACGCGCCGTCGCACGGAAGCCGTGCCGAGTTTGCTCCTCGGGAGGAGTACTCCATGGCGATCAGGACGCTGCGCACTGAGTTCTCGGAAATCGGTCGGTCGTGATTGCGTTCACCAGGGAACACCATCTTTCCCTTCCCTGTATAGCCCTTGAGACCCGTGAGAACCTCTACTGCCTGCCGGGCCAGCGGGACCAGGTGGGGATCTCAGTTTTCCTTGCCGTCTTCGTAGGCACGGAGGGAGCGGATGAGCCCGCCCAGCTCCACGGGGGCCGGCGTGCAGCCCAGCCACTACCGCGCCTGAACGAGCCGGCGACGGGCCAAGAAAAAAACCGCCAGGACGTGAGTCCTGGCGGCTTTTTGCCGGGTGTTGGTGGAGCTGGGGGGATTTGAACCCCCGTCCGCAAGCCTTGTTCGAGCAGATCTACATGTTTAGCGGTCTGTTTTGAGTCTCGCCACTGAAATCGCGCAGTCGCACGCTATCTCAGCCGCCAGTACCCTATTGTCTCGCCCGCTGCCAAGGTACCCGGCAGCGAGCCAGCCGATGAAATTATCTTTACAGCCGGGAGCTTTTAGCTTGCGCTAGAAACCCCTTGCCCAGCCCATCGGCCTGCTGTTGTAAAGCTCACTGGCAATTAAGCAGCGAGTGCGAAACGTTCGTCGTTTGCAGTTAGTTTGTTTGAATCTGTTTTACGAGCACATTCAGCTCGACATGCACCACACCGCGTCCGAACCCACGTCGAAACCAATGCAGCCCCTAAGCATCGTATTTTAGGCCCTTTGCCGCCTTTTCAAGGGCAAGGGATCCAAAGCACGACAACATTCAGATCCGCCTGAACGGAGGAAAGTTCCCCCGCCGCGGCAAGAAAAAACCCCGTGGATCTTGATCCACGGGGTTTTCAGTGTTGGTGGGCGATACATGGATCGAACATGTGACCCCTGCAGTGTGAATGCAGTGCTCTACCGCTGAGCTAATCGCCCTGAATTCGTTCGCGAAGCGTTTGCGTCTTCAGGAAAACCAGGATTATGCCACAAGTCGCGGCGCCTTCTTCAGGCCAGCGAGCGCCAAACGGTCTTGCCGCCGCTGGCCTTGTCGAGCTGGGCCAGCAGGTCCTCGTGCGCCGCCAGCTCCGGCTCGGAAGCGGCCAGCACGGGCAGTTCGAACCGGCTGAGGTCGATGCGTTCGAAGCTGCCGGAGCCGCCGTCCGCATCGGCCACGTCGATCAGCAGCGCATCCTGGCCGCGCGTGAGATTGATGTAGACGTCGGCCAGCAGCTCGGCGTCCAACAGCGCGCCGTGCAGCGTGCGGCCCGAGTTGTCCACCTCCAGGCGGTCGCACAGGGCGTCGAGCGAGTTGCGCTTGCCGGGGAACATCTCCTTGGCCATGGCCAGGGTGTCGGTGATCTCGGCCACGAACTCGCGGAACACCGGCTTGCCGATCAGCTCCAGCTCCTTGTTCAGGAAGCTGACGTCGAAGGCCGCGTTGTGGATGATGATCTCGGCGCCCTGCAGATAGGCCAGGATCTCCTCGGCCACCTCGGCGAACTTGGGTTTGTCGCGCAGGAACTCGTTGCTGATGCCGTGCACACGCAGCGCGTCCTCGTGGCTGTCGCGCTCCGGGTTCAGGTAGAAGTGCAGGTTGTTGCCGGTGAGCTTGCGGTTGAGCAGCTCCACGCAGCCGATTTCAATGATGCGGTCGCCGCCTTCGGCGGACAGGCCCGTGGTTTCGGTGTCGAGAACGATCTGGCGCATGGCGGCAATCATAGCCGCGCGCCGCGCTGGCTTAGTGCTTTTCCTTGGCCAGGTTGATCGAGTACTTGGGGATCTCCACCACGACGTCCTTCTGGGCCAGGATGGCCTGGCAGCTCAGGCGCGAGTTGGGTTGCAGGCCCCAGGCGCGGTCGAGCATGTCTTCCTCGTTCTCGTCGAGCTCGTTCAGCGAGTCGTAGCCCTCGCGCACGATCACGTGGCAGGTCGTGCAGGCGCAGCTCATGTCGCAGGCATGCTCGATGTTGATGTCGTTGTCCAGCATGGCCTCGCAGATCGAGGTGCCGGCCGGCGCCTTGATCTCGGCGCCTTGCGGGCAGTACTCGGGATGGGGCAGGATTTTGATGACGGGCATGCTGTGGCTCGGTTGGGGGGTTCGTCTCAGACGGCGGCGATATTCTTGCCGGCCAGGGCCTGCTGGATGCCGCGGTTCATGCGCATGGCCGCAAACGCTTCCGTGCCCTTGGCCAGGGTTTCGGTGGCGGCGTCGATGGCGGCGGCGTCGTCCTGGCTGCGCAGGCCCTCCAGGGCGGCCATCAGGGCGTCGATGGCCGTGCGCTCCCCATCCGACAGCAGATCAGCGTCGGCCGCCAGCGCCGTGCGCGTGGCCATCAGCATGCGCTCAGCCTCGACCCGGGCTTCCACCAGGGCGCGCGCCTTCATGTCCTCCTGCGCGGTACTGAAGCTCTCCTGCAGCATGCGGGCGATCTGGTCGTCGCCCAGGCCGTAGGACGGCTTGACCTGGATGCTGGCTTCGACACCGCTGGTCTGCTCGCGTGCGCCCACGTGCAGCAGGCCGTCGGCGTCGATGGTGAAGGTCACGCGGATGCGCGCGGCACCGGCCGCCATGGGCGGGATGCCGCGCAATTCAAATCTCGCCAGGCTGCGGCAGTCGGCCACCAGGTCGCGCTCGCCCTGCACCACGTGCAGCGCCAGTGCCGTCTGGCCGTCCTTGTAGGTGGTGAAGTCCTGGGCCATGGCGGTGGGGATGGTCTGGTTGCGCGGCACGATGCGCTCCACCAGGCCGCCCATGGTCTCGATGCCCAGCGAGAGCGGGATCACGTCGAGCAGCAGCAGGTCGCCGGCCGGGTTGTTGCCGGCCAGCTGGTTGGCCTGGATGGCGGCACCCAGGGCCACCACCTCGTCCGGGTTCAGATTGATCAGGGGCTCGCGGCCGAAGAATTCGCCCACGGTGCGGCGGATCACCGGCATGCGGGTGGAGCCGCCCACCATGACCACCCCCTGCACGTCGTCCACGGCCAGCTTGGCGTCGCGCAGCACCTTGCGCACGGCGCTCATGGTGCGCGCGGTCAGCGCGGTGGTGCAGGCCTCGAACTGGTCGCGGTTGAGGGACAGGTCGATGGCGCCGCGGGAGAGCTCGATCTCCGCGGCCACGATCTCCTCGCTGGACAGCGCTTCCTTGGCGGCACGGGCGCCGGCCATCAGCCGGGCCTGGTCTTCCGGCGTGTCGGCCGTCAGGCCGGCTTCGGTCAGCAGCCACTCGGCCAGCGCGCGGTCGTAGTCGTCGCCACCCAGGGCCGAGTCGCCGCCGGTGGCGATGACCTCGAACACGCCCTGCGACAGGCGCAGCACGGAGATGTCGAAAGTGCCGCCGCCCAGGTCGTAGACGGCGTAGATGCCTTCGCTGGCGTTGTCCAGGCCGTAGGCGATGGCCGCGGCGGTGGGCTCGTTGATCAGGCGCAGCACGTTCAGGCCTGCCAGCTGGGCCGCATCCTTGGTGGCCTGGCGCTGGGCATCGTCGAAATAGGCCGGCACGGTGATGACGGCACCGTACAGATCGTCGTTGAAGGTGTCTTCGGCGCGGTAGCGCAGCGTGGCCAGGATCTCGGCGCTCACCTCCACCGGCGTCTTGTCGCCGGCGATGGTGCGCACGCGCACCATGCCCGGGGCCTCGACCAGGGCGTAGGGCAGCTTGGCGGCATTGGCAATGTCGGCCAGGCCGCGGCCCATCAGGCGTTTGACCGAGGCGATGGTGTTGCCCGGATCGTGGATCTGCTGTGCCAGCGCATCGAAGCCGATCTGGCGCCCGCCTTCGGGCAGGTAACGCACCACCGAGGGCAGGATGACACGGCCCTGCGCGTCGGGCAGGCACTCGGCCACACCGTGGCGCACGGCGGCCACGAGGGAATGGGTGGTGCCCAGGTCGATGCCCACTGCGATACGCCGCTGGTGCGGGTCGGGGGCCTGGCCGGGTTCGGAAATCTGCAGCAGTGCCATCGTTGTCCAGTTCAGGTTCAGGTGAGGATTTTCACCCGAGCCGGCTCTCCATGTTCTCGTAGCGGGCTTCGATGTCGTGCGCAAAGCGCTCGATGAACATCAGCGCCCTCACCTGCGCCACCGCGCCGGCATAGTCGTGCTGGCCGTCCAGCAGCTGTTCGCAGCGCTGCAGCAGCGCGCGTCGGCTGCGGCCGACCTCGTCATTGAGCCCGTCCAGGGCAGCCAGGTCCTGCGCCTCTTCCAGCGCCTCGCGCCATTCCATCTGCTGCATCAGGAACTCGGCCGGCATGGCCGTGTTGTCATGCGCATTCACCGGCACGCCCTGCAGCTCGCACAGATAGGCGGCGCGCTTCAAGGGGTCTTTCAGGCGCTGGTAGGCCTCGTTGATGCGCACCGACCACTGCATGGCCACACGCTGGGCGGCCGCGCCCTGGGCGGAAAACTTGTCGGGATGCGCCTCGCGCTGCAGGTCCTTCCAGCGGGCGTCGATGGCGCTGCGGTCCTGCGCAAACTGCTGCGGCAGGCCGAACAGTTCGAAATCGTTGGATTGCAGGGACGTCACTTCAAAGAGACCGTTTCGTGATGGAAAGCGTAGCGAGCGGCTGTCAGGCTAGGCGCACGGAGCGCAGAAACCGGAACGTACTTGCTGTACGTGAGGATTTCGAGCACCGCGCAACGACGCATGACAGACGCGCAGTAGCTTTACACGCGAAACGATTCGCCACAGCCGCAACGATCGCGCTCATTGGGGTTGTTGAAGCGGAAGCCCTCGTTCAGGCCCTCACGCACATAGTCGAGCTGGGTGCCGTCGATGTAGGACAGGCTCTTGGGATCGATCAGCACCTTGACGCCGTGCCCTTCGAACACGATGTCCTCCGGCGCGATCTCGTCCACGTACTCGAGCTTGTAGGCCAGACCGGAACAACCGGTGGTCTTGACGCCCAGACGCACACCCACCCCCTTGCCCCGCTTGGCGAGGTAACGGGTCACATGCCGGGCCGCGGCTTCAGTCAGGGAAACTGCCATTTCGGTCTTTCATGCCCCGTTTACCCACTTCTCAAGACCAGGGCACCCGTGGAACCGGCTTTGCCGGGCCACCGGGTGCGCCCCCTTGAGGGGGGAGCGCCGAAGGCGCCTCGGGGGGGAACTTAATTCATGCGCTTTTTGCGATAGTCGTCCACCGCGGCCTTGATCGCGTCTTCGGCCAGGATGGAGCAGTGGATCTTCACCGGCGGCAGCGCCAGTTCTTCGGCGATCTGGCTGTTCTTCAACGCGGCCGCCTGATCCAGCGTCTTGCCCTTGACCCACTCGGTCACCAGCGAGCTCGACGCGATGGCCGAGCCGCAACCGTAGGTCTTGAAGCGTGCGTCCTCGATGACGCCGGTGCTGGGTTCACCTTGATCTGCGGCTTCAGACGTCGCCGCAGGCCGGTGCGCCCACCATGCCGGTGCCTACCGTGTCGTCGCCCTTGTCGAAGGAGCCGACGTTGCGCGGATGTTCATAGTGGTCGATGACTTTTTCACTGTATGCCATGGTCTTTCTCCTGAGGCCGGCCCGTTAGTGAGCGGCCCATTGAATGGTGCTGAGGTCCACGCCGTCCTGGAACATCTCCCAGAGCGGGCTCAACTCACGCAGCTTGGCCACGTTGAGCTTGATGGTGGAAATCGCGTAGTCGATCTCCTCTTCGGTCGTGAAACGGCCGATGGTCATGCGCAGGCTGCTGTGGGCCAGCTCGTCGCTGCGCCCCAGGGCCCGCAGCACGTAGCTGGGCTCCAGGCTGGCCGAGGTGCAGGCCGAGCCGCTGGACACCGCCAGCCCCTTGATGCCCATGATCAGGGACTCGCCCTCGACGTAGTTGAAGCTCATGTTCAGATTGTGCGGCACGCGCTTTTCCAGGTGGCCATTGACGAACACCTGGTCGACGTCCTTCAGGCCGTCCAGCAGGCGCTTTTGCAGCTTGCGCGCCTGGGCCAGGTCTTGCGCCATCTCGGCCTTGGCAATGCGGAAGGCCTCGCCCATGCCCACGCACTGGTGGGTGGGCAGCGTGCCCGAGCGCATGCCGCGCTCGTGGCCGCCGCCGTGCATCTGGGCTTCCAGGCGCACGCGCGGTTTGCGGCGCACGTACAGGGCACCGATGCCCTTGGGCCCATAGGTCTTGTGCGAGGCCAGGCTCATCAGGTCGACCGGCAGGGTCTGCAGGTCGATCTCCACCTTGCCGGTGGCCTGGGCGGCGTCCACGTGGAAGAGGATGCCCTTCTCGCGGCACAACTTGCCGATGGCCGGGATGTCCTGGATCACGCCGATTTCGTTGTTGACGAACATCACGCTGATCAGGATGGTGTCGGGGCGGATGGCCGCCTTGAGCGCGTCCAGGTCCAGCAGGCCATCTTCCTGCACGTCCAGGTAGCTGACCTCGAAGCCCTGGCGCTCCAGCTCGCGCATGGTGTCGAGCACGGCCTTGTGCTCGGTCTTCACCGTGATCAGGTGCTTGCCCTTGCCCTGGTAGAAATGGGCGGCGCCCTTGAGCGCCAGGTTGTTGGATTCGGTGGCGCCGGAGGTCCAGACGATCTCACGCGGATCGGCGCCGACCAGGTCGGCCACATGGCCGCGGGCCGTCTCCACGGCCTCCTCGGCTTCCCAGCCCCAGGCATGGCTGCGCGAAGCCGGGTTGCCGAAATGCTCGCGCAACCAGGGAATCATGGCGTCGACCACGCGCGGGTCGCAAGGCGTGGTGGCGCCATAGTCCATGTAGATCGGGAAGTGGGGCGTCATGTCCATGGCTACGGAAAATATCAGTCAATAAGGAAAAACGGAACTAGGGTAAGCGCGGGCTAGCCTCAGGACTTGGAAAACGCGTTGCCCAGCGCAAACACCGAATTGGGGGCATTCACGCGTACCGGCTTGACCACCGGGGCACTGGAAATGGCGCGTTTGGTCGAGGGCCGGTCCTCGATGGTCAGGCCCTTGGCCAGCTGGTCGTCCACCAGCTTTTGCAGGGTGACCGAGTCCAGGAACTCGACCATGCGGGTGTTGAGCGAAGCCCAGAGCTCGTGCGTCATGCAACGGCCGGCGTCGCCCAGGCAGTTTTCCTTGCCGCCGCACTGGGTGGCGTCGATGGGCTCGTCCACCGAGAGGATGATGTCGGCCACGGTGATGTCGGCCGCCTTGCGCGCCAGCGTGTAGCCGCCGCCGGGACCACGGGTGGACTCGACCAGCTCGTGCCGGCGCAGCTTGCCGAACAGCTGCTCCAGATAGGACAGGGAGATCTGCTGGCGCTGGCTGATGGCCGCCAGCGTGACAGGGCCATTACTCTGGCGCAGGGCCAGATCTATCATCGCGGTGACCGCAAAGCGGCCTTTGGTCGTGAGGCGCATCGCTAACTCCTGGTCTGGTTGGAGTACCTTGGTTCCCCGCCGCCGCCGCCGGCGCCCGGGCTGGATGCCCATGACCCGAATTCCCGGGTTTGTTGAGCAATTGGCTCAAGTATAGCAAAAACCTAGCGAATAGGTCGGAATAGGCCGGTGCGGGAATTACGGCCGCCAACCGGCCTCAGCGGCCGGGTTTGGGTACCGGCACCCCGGCCGGATGGTCCGGCACGGCCGCGCCAAAGGCCCGGGCCTTGAGCAGGTTGAGCTGGTCGCGGGCGCGGGCCGCCAGCTCGAATTCCAGGTTGCGGGCGTGCTCCAGCATCTGCTTTTCCAGCCGTTTGATCTCGCGGGCGATGTCCTTCTCGCTCATCTCCTCCACCTGGGCGCGGGCCATGGCCTCCTGCTCCAGGCGCTCGGCCTCGCGGCCGGCCTTCTCGCTGTAGACGCCGTCGATTAGGTCGCGCACCTGCTTGACGATGGCACGCGGCGTGATGCCGTGGTCCGTGTTGTGGGTCACCTGCTTGGCGCGGCGGCGCTCGGTCTCGCCGATGGCGCGCGCCATGGAGTCGGTGATGCGGTCGGCGTACAGGATGGCCCGGCCGTTGAGGTTGCGCGCCGCCCGGCCGATGGTCTGGATCAGCGAACGCTCCGAGCGCAGGAAACCCTCCTTGTCGGCGTCCAGAATGGCCACCAGGGACACCTCGGGGATGTCCAGGCCCTCGCGCAGCAGGTTGATGCCCACCAGCACGTCGAACGTGCCCAGGCGCAGGTCGCGCAGGATCTCCACCCGCTCCACCGTGTCGACGTCGCTGTGCAGGTAACGCACCTTGACGCCGTTGTCGGTCAGGTAATCGGTCAACTGCTCGGCCATGCGCTTGGTCAGGGTGGTGATGAGCACGCGTTCGTGCTTGTCCACCCGGATGCGGATTTCCTGCAGCACGTCGTCCACCTGGTGGGTGGCCGGG
>JAHRYV010000034.1:31679-32439 GCA_020621965.1 Curvibacter sp.
GGTCTTGCGCGCGCGGTCGCCGTTGTACATGCCGCCGAACTGGCCGATCAGCACATGGCTCTCGTCCAGGAACATCAGCGCGTCCTTCGGTAAATAGTCGGTCAGCGTGGGCGGCGGCTCGCCCGGCGCGGCGCCGCTGAGATGCCGGGTGTAGTTCTCGATGCCCTTGCAGTGGCCGACCTCGGACAGCATTTCGAGGTCGAAGCGGGTGCGCTGCTCCAGGCGCTGGGCTTCCACCAGCTTGCCCATGCTCACCAGCTCCTTGAGCCGTTCGGCCAGTTCGACCTTGATGGTCTCCACCGCCGCCAGCACCTGCTCGCGCGGTGTCACGTAATGGCTGCTGGGGTAGACGGTGAAACGCGGGATCTTCTGGCGGATGCGGCCGGTCAGCGGGTCGAACAGCTGCAGGGTTTCGATCTCGTCGTCGAACAGCTCGATGCGCAGCGCCAGCTCGGAATGCTCGGCCGGGAAGACGTCGATGGTGTCGCCGCGCACGCGGAACTTGCCGCGCCCGAACTCCGTGTCGTTGCGCTGGTACTGCATGCGCACCAGCTGGGCGATCACGTCGCGCTGGCCCATCTTGTCGCCGGCGCGCAGGGTCATCACCATCTGGTGGTAGGCCTCGGGCTTGCCGATGCCGTAGATGGCCGAGACCGTGGCCACGATGACCACGTCGCGCCGCTCCAGCAGGCTCTTGGTGCAGGACAGGCGCATCTGCTCGATGTGCTCGTTGATGGCGCTGTCCTTCTCGATGAACAGG
>JAHRYV010000035.1 GCA_020621965.1 Curvibacter sp.
CAGCTACCGCGTGCACAAGGGTTTTGCCCATGCTGACGTGGCCCTGTCGGCCGGCGTGCAGCGCATGGTGCGCTCCGACCTGGGCGCCGCTGGTGTGATGTTCACCATCGACACCGAGTCCGGCTTCGAGGACGTGGTTTTCATCACCTCCAGCTACGGCCTGGGCGAAACGGTGGTGCAGGGCGCGGTGAACCCGGACGAGTTCTACGTGCACAAGCCCATGCTCAAGGCCGGCAAGCGCGCCGTGGTGCGTCGTAACCTGGGCTCCAAGCTGATCCAGATGGTCTTCTCCACCCCCGAGGAGAAGAAGGCCGGCGGCAAGCTGGTCAAGACCATCGATGTGCCCACCGAACAGCGCAACCGTTACTCCCTGACCGACGCCGACGTCGAGCAACTGGCAAAATACGCCCTAGTGATCGAGCAGCACTACGGCCGCCCCATGGACATCGAGTGGGGCAAGGACGGCACCGACGGCCAGCTCTACATCCTGCAGGCCCGCCCCGAGACTGTGAAGAGCCAGGCCGCCGGCACCGCCGAGATGCGCTACAAGCTCAAGGGCCAGAGCACGGTGCTGGCCGAGGGCCGCGCCATCGGCCAGAAGATCGGTACCGGCCCCGTGCGCCTGGTGCACAACATCAGCGAGATGGACAAGGTCCAGCCCGGTGACGTGCTGGTGACCGACATGACCGACCCCAACTGGGAGCCGGTGATGAAGCGCGCCAGCGCCATCGTCACCAACCGCGGCGGCCGTACCTGCCACGCGGCCATCATCGCGCGCGAGCTGGGCATCCCGGCCGTGGTCGGCTGCGGTGACGCCACCGAGAAGCTCAAGGACGGCACCCTGGTGACGGTGAGCTGTGCCGAGGGCGACACCGGCCACATCTACGACGGCCTGCTCGAGATGGAGGTGACCGAGGTGCAGCGCGGCGCCATGCCCGAGATCGACGTCAAGATCACCATGAACATCGGCAACCCGCAGCTGGCCTTCGACTTCGCCCAGCTGCCCAACCACGGTGTGGGCCTGGCGCGCCTGGAGTTCATCATCAACAACAACATCGGTGTGCACCCCAAGGCCATCCTGGACTACCCGAACATCGACGCCGACCTGAAGAAGGCGGTCGAGTCCGTGGCCCGCGGCCACGCCTCGCCGCGCGCCTTCTACGTCGACAAGGTGGCCGAGGGCGTGGCGACGATTGCTGCCGCCTTCTGGCCCAAGCCGGTGATCGTGCGCCTGTCCGACTTCAAGAGCAACGAGTACCGCAAGCTCATCGGCGGCAGCCGTTATGAGCCCGAGGAAGAGAACCCCATGCTGGGCTTCCGCGGCGCTGCGCGTTATCTTTCCGCCGACTTCGCCGAATCCTTCGCCATGGAGTGCGAGGCCATGAAGCGCGTGCGAGAAGAGATGGGCCTGACCAACGTCGAGCTCATGGTGCCCTTCGTGCGCACCCTGGGCCAGGCCAAGAAGGTCATCGATCTGCTGGGCAAGCACGGCTTGAAGCGCGGCGAGAACGGTCTGAGGATCGTGATGATGTGCGAGGTGCCGAGCAACGCCATCCTGGCCGATCAGTTCCTCGAGTTCTTCGACGGCTTCTCCATCGGCTCCAACGACCTGACCCAGCTCACCCTGGGCCTGGACCGCGACTCCGGCATGGAGCTGCTGGCCGCCGATTTCGACGAGCGCGACCCGGCCGTCGAGGCCATGGTGGAGCGCGCCATCACCGCCTGCCGCAAGCAGAACAAGTACGTGGGTATCTGCGGCCAGGGGCCCAGCGATCACCCGGACTTCGCCAAATGGCTTGTGGAGAAGGGCATCACCTCGCTGTCGCTCAACCCGGATTCGGTGGTCGAGACCTGGAAGAACCTGGCCAAATAAGCTCTGAGCGGCAATACATCAATTGCCAGCCTGAAAAGACGGGCCGCTCCATCAGGGCGGCCCGTTTTCTTGTGTGGGCGGGAAAACCCCGACAGGGTTTGACCTCGAAAAGTCAGCCAACAGTCAGTCTTGTAAGAAAGTCGTAAGCGACCGGCGAACAATGCCTTGAACCGTACTGATAGGTTCAAATGCTCACGCTCGCAAACGTCATCAAGTTGATTGCTGAAATCGCCCTCATGGCCTTGCTGGGCCAATGGCTGCTGGGCCTGCTGGCCGGCGCCAGGAAGGAGCAGAACCTGTTCTATCAGATCCTGGAGATCATTGGCCGGCCCTTCGTCCGGGCGGCGCGGCTGCTGACACCCAAGCTGGTGCTGGACCGCCACGTACCGCTGGTGGCCTTCTGCCTGCTGCTCTTTGTCTGGCTGGGGGCCACCCTCTACAAGATCCAGACCTGCATCCGGATCGGCGTGGAGCTGTGCAAATGAACGCCTCCCTGAACTACTACTTCCTCAAGCTGCAGGCCATCGTTCTGCTGGTGCTGAACCAGAAGGCGGCGGCCCTGGAGCGTTTCGAGCAGATGCTGGCCCTGCGGCCGGATGATTTCTACGCCCTGGCCAGCCGGGCCCAGGTGCTGGCACAGCTGGGGCGCAAGGACGAAGCCCTGGCCGCCCAGGAGCGGCTGGCCGAGCGTCATGCCGGCAACCTGGCCACCTGGTTCAACCTCGGCTACATGCTGGAGGAGGCCGGCCAGCATGCCCGCGCCGAGGAAGCCTTTCACCGCGTCCTCGAGATCGATTCCAAGATGGATCGCGCCTGGTACGGCCTGGCGCTGGTCCTGATCCAGGCCCGCCGCTTCGACGAAGCCGTGCAGGCCCTGAAGAAGAACACGGAACTGCAGCCCATGAGCCCGTTCGGCTGGTATCAGCTGGCGCGGGTTCATGTAGACCGGCACGAGCCCGACGAGGCGGTGAAGATCATTCGCCACCTCAAAGGGTTCGAGCCCAAAGTGGCCGCCCAGCTGGAACGCGAGACCGGGTTGCGTGCAACCCAGTCTGCCTGAGCCAACTGAGCGGGTACTTGATGGCCCAGGTGTGAGCCGGGGTCAGACAACGATAAGCCGCGATCCGGCTTGCAGGCCACGCCGAGAGACACGTGGTGATCGCGAAACGCCCGCAAGGGTTTTCTGTTGGAGGTAGGTAAACATGCAGTTGACCGAAAGCCACCGCCAGTATTGGCGGAAGAACCTCAATATCACGGCGATCCTGCTGGCGATATGGTTCATCGTGACGTTCGTCGTGAGCTACTTCGCGCGCGAGCTGAGCTTCAACTTCTTTGGCTGGCCGTTCAGTTTCTGGATGGGCGCGCAGGGGTCCCTGATCATCTACGTGCTGATCATCGGCTACTACGCCCGTTACATGAACAAGCTGGACATCGAGCACGACGTCCACGAAGGGGAGGAATAAATCATGGCTGGAATGTTTGGTTCGGACGCCGGCGGCGCATCCAATGCGGCCGCCAGCAAGGCGTTCAAGCAAAACCTGAACAAGGTTTACAAGTGGTACACGGGTGGCTTCCTGGTCTTCGTGGTGGCCTTGGCCATCCTTGAACAGCTGGGCCTGCCGCGCAACTGGATCGGCTTCATCTTCCTGCTGGCCACCATCGGCCTGTATGCCGGCATCGGCATCATGAGCCGCACCACCGACGCCGCTGAATACTACGTGGCCGGTCGTCGTGTGCCCGCTGTGTACAACGGCATGGCCACGGGTGCTGACTGGATGTCGGCCGCGTCCTTCATCGGCATGGCGGGTACCCTGTACCTGACCGGCTATGGCGGCCTGGCCTTCATCATGGGCTGGACCGGCGGCTACTGCCTGGTGGCGCTGTTCCTCGCGCCTTATATGCGCAAGTTCGGTCAGTTCACCATCCCGGACTTCCTGGGCGAGCGCTACGGCGGTAATCTGCCGCGTTTCCTGGGCATCATTGCCGCCATCCTGTGCTCCTTTACCTACGTGGTGGCGCAGATCTACGGTGTCGGCATCATCACCGCGCGTCTGACCGGCGTCGCCTTCGAGATCGGTATCTTCCTCGGTCTGGGTGGCATTCTGGTCTGTTCCTTCCTCGGCGGCATGCGCGCCGTGACCTGGACCCAGGTGGCCCAATACATCATCCTGATCGTGGCCTACATGATCCCGGTGGTCTGGATGTCGGTCAAACAGACCAATGTGCCGATCCCGCAGGTCGTCTACGGCTTCCAGCTGGAGAAGGTCACGCAGGCCGAGGCCAAGCTGATGAGCGATCCGAAGGAACTCGAAGTCATCGACATCTTCAAGCAGCGCTCGGCCGCCCTGGCCGAGAAGCTGAAGGATCCCGCGACCGCGCTGGTTGCCGACAAGGCCGCCGCCGAGCAGAAAGTGGCCCAGTTGAAGGCCGCCAATGCACCGGTCGCCGAGATCGCGGCCGCCGAGAGGGAGCTGTCGACCCTGCCCAAGGACGCCGCCGCTGCCAAGGCAGCGTGGACCAAGGCCAAGGCGGCTGCCGATGCCAAGGCCAAGCCGCTTAACGGCATGCCGCGCCACGCTGCCCAGTTTGCGGGCGACCCGAATGGCGATGCCGCCGCCCAGAAGGCCTACGACGTTTCGCGTCGCAACTTCCTGGCGCTGATCTTCTGCCTGATGGTCGGTACCGCCGCGCTTCCGCACATCCTGATGCGCTATTACACGGTGCCCAGCGTGAGGGAAGCGCGCGAGTCGGTGACGTGGTCGCTGTTCTTCATCTTCCTGCTGTATTTCACCGCGCCGGCGCTGGCCGTGCTGGTGAAATACGAGGTCTTCACGCTGCTGATCGGTACGCATTTCGATCAGTTGCCGTTCTGGATCGCGGAATGGAACAAGGTCGACCCGACGCTGCTGTCCGTGGTGGATATCAACAAGGACAACATCCTGCAGCTCAACGAGATGAGCATCGGTGGTGACATCATCGTGCTGGCGGCCCCGGCCATTGGCGGCTTGCCCTACGTGATCTCCGGCCTGGTGGCTGCCGGCGGCCTGGCCGCTGCGCTGTCGACGGCCGACGGTCTGCTGCTGACCATCGCCAACGCGCTGAGTCACGATCTGTACTACAAGATGATCGACCCGAACGCCTCGACCGCCCGCCGCGTGACCATCTCCAAGGTCCTGCTGCTGGTGGTGGCCCTGTGTGCTGCCTACGTGGCGGCGCAGAAGCCGGCCGACATTCTGTTCCTGGTCTCCGCCGCCTTCTCGTTCGCGGCGGCTGCGTTCTTCCCGGTGCTGGTGCTCGGCATCTTCTGGAAGCGCGCCAGCAACATCGGCGCTTCGCTGGGCATGATCGCCGGCCTGGGGACGACCTTCTACTACATGGTCATGAACCAGCCCTGGCTGCGTGGCGTGTTCGGCGTGACCTCGCCGGTGCAATTGTGGTGGGACATCCAGCCGATCTCCGCCGGCCTGTTCGGCGTGCCGATCGGTTTTGTGGTGATCATCCTGGTCAGCCTGGTGACACCGGCCCCGAGCAAGAAGGTTCAGGAGTTGGTCGACCACGTGCGTTACCCGAACCTGGGTGGCAGCAGGGCCTGATGAACGACTGATCACCCACCTGACGTTGAAGCCCGGCAGCGCAAGCTGCCGGGCTTTTTTCATGCCGCCTAGGCTATGCTTTGCCTGAACGCCAACCTTCGACGGCAGGAGCCCACCCCATGACGCCAGCCACCAGCGCCAGCGGCGCGCCGCCTCTGCAGGCACAGACACCTTCGGGCAGTCTGCTGGCCAATCTGCGCCAGGTACTGGTGCGCTACACGCCGTTTTCGCAGATGACCGCGGCCGACCTGGACTACTTTCTCGTCCATGCGGTGCAGCAGTACTTTGCGCCCGGCGAAACGCTGATCGAACCCGCCAGCGGCGTGGTGACACAACTCTTTTTCATCCGCCAGGGCGCCGTGACCGGCAAACGCGGCCTGGCCGATCTGGAAGGGGGGGCCTTCCAGTACGAGACCGGCGACCTGTTTCCCATCAGCGCAGCCATCGCCGGGCGCGCCGTGACCGCCACCTACAAGGCCATGGCCGACACCTTCGTCCTGGCCCTGCCGGTCCCGCACATGCAGACGCTGGCCCAGCGCAGCGGGCCTTTTGCCGATTTCCTGAACCGGCGCGTGCTCAAGTTCCTCGAGCTGTCGCGCCAGGCCCTGCAAGTGGCCTATTCCTCCCAGACCCTGGCCGAACAGTCGCTGGAAACCCCGCTGGGCGAGCTGGCGCGGCGCGCGCCCGTCACCTGCCCTGCGGCCACGCCGCTGCGCGAGGTCCTGACCGAGATGCACCAGCGGCGCATCGGCTCCATGCTGGTGACCAACGAACGGGGCGAGCCGCTGGGCATCCTCTCGCGCGACGACGTCTTGGCGCGGGTGGCGCTGCAGTCGGTGCCGCTGGAGACGCCGATCGGCGAGGTCATGGTGCACCCGGTGTACACCCTCACCGACGAGCACACGGCCGAAGACGCCGCCTTGCTGATGAGCCGCCACACCATCCGCCACGTGCCGATCACGCGCGACGGCGTGGTGGTGGGCATCGTCTCCGAGCGCGACCTGTTTGCCATGCAGCGCCTGAGCCTCAAGCATGTCAGCAACTCGATCCGATCGGCGCCGGATGTGGAGACCCTCAAGCTGGTGGCGCAGGACATCCGCCGTTTTGCCCGCGCCCTGCTCAGCCAGGGCGTGCAGGCGCGCCAGCTGACCAACCTGATCAGCCATCTCAACGACGTGCTCACCGGGCGCCTGCTGGAAATCAAGGCCGCCAAACATGGCATCGAACTCAGCCGCCTGTGCTGGCTGGCCCTGGGCTCGGAAGGCCGCAGCGAGCAGACCATCGCGACCGACCAGGACAACGCGCTGATCCTGCCCGACGGCACCACACCGGCACAGCGCGAGCCGGTGCTGGCTTTTGCGCGCGACGTCAACGAGTCGCTGGACGCCAGCGGCTTTCCGCTGTGCAAGGGCGGTGTCATGGCCGGCAACCCGGCTTGCTGCCTGACCTTGCAGGAATGGCGCGAGCGTTTTGCCCACTGGATCGAGCACGGTGCGCCGCAGGATCTGCTCAATGCGAGCATCTACTTCGACTTCCGGGCGCTGGCCGGCGACGTGGCGCTGGCCAGCGCCTTGCGCGCCGACGTCGGCGCGCGGGTGCAGCAGGTGCCGCGTTTCCTCAAGCAGATGGCGCTCACCGCGCTGACGCGCAGCGCGCCGCTGAACTGGGTCGGCGGCATCGCCTCCGACGAGTCGGGGCAGATCGATCTCAAGCTGCAGGGTACGGCCATCTTTGTCGACGCGGCGCGCCTGTACGGCCTGGCCCACGGAGTTGCGAGCACCAATACGCGCGAACGGCTGATGGCGGTGGGACCCATCCTGGGCGTGGCGGCGGCGGAGTACGAGGCCTGGGTGCGCGGCTTCGAGTTCCTGCAGATGCAGCGCCTGCAGATCCAGCTGCAGGGGGCGGCCGGGGCCGAGCGGCCCAACCATATCGCGGTGGACAGCCTCAACGACATCGACCGGCGCATCCTGAAAGAGGCCTTCCGCGTGGCACGCAACCTGCAGCAGCGCCTTCAGCTCGACTACGAGAGGTAGGCCATGGGCATGCTGGACTGGCTGGGGCGCCCGCGGGAGGGTTTCAAGGTCGACGAGGGCCGTTGGGTCATGCTGGACGTGGAGACCAGCGGGCTGGACCCGAGGCGCGACCGCCTGCTGGCCATCGCGGCCATCGCCTTGCGGGTGGACTGGGAGCACAAGCGCTTGAGCGTCGACCTGGGGGACAGCTTTGAGGTGGTGCTGCGCCAGCAGGAGGTGACCGCGGCCAAGGACAATATCCTGCTGCACGGCATCGGTGTGCAACGCCAGCGCGAGGGCGTGGCGCCCGAGCTGGCCCTGCGGGCCTTTGCCGGCTACGTGGGGCGCTCGCCGCTGCTGGCCTTCCATGCGGCCTTCGACCAGGCCATGATCACCCGCCACATGAAGCTGCACGGGGAGGCGCCGCCGGCCAATCCCTGGGTGGACATCGAGTACCTGTGCGCGGTGACGCACGAGTACGTCCGGGCCCGCTCGCTGGACGAGTGGATGCGCCATTTCGGCATCGAATGCGCGGTGCGCCACCAGGCCGCCGCCGATACCCTGGCCGAGTGCGAGCTGCTGCAGCGTGTCTGGCCCCGGGTCGCGGCCCAGTGCGCCGGCTGGGCCGACATCGAGCGCATGGCGCGCCAGCAGCGCTGGGTCCCGCGCGCCTCCTGAAGGGGCGGGGCACGGGCGCAGCGGATGGGCTATAATGCCGGGTTCCCACCTTGCCACACCCCAGTAGACGCCGGGGGTGGCTTCCATCCACAAGGAGTTTCAATGCGTCATTACGAAATCGTCCTCATGATCCATCCGGATCAGAGCGAGCAGGTCCCCGCCATGCTCGAGCGCTACAAGGGCATGATCACCGCCGGTGGCGGCAAGATCCACCGTGTTGAAGACTGGGGCCGTCGCCAGATGGTCTACATGATCAACAAACTGGCCAAGGCTCACTACCTGTGCCTGAACATCGAGGCCAACCAGGCCGTGATGGCAGAACTGGAGCATGCCTTCAAGTTCAACGACGCCGTGCTGCGTCACCTGACGGTTCTGAAGAAGAAGGCCGAGACCGGCCCGTCTTCCATGATGAAGACCGTCGAGCGTGAAGACGCCCGCAAGGCTCAGCAGGCCGAATTCCAGGCCTGATCGTTAAGCAGAGGAGTGAACCCCGGCGCCAATCAGCTGGTTCTGACTGCAGCCATCGCCGAGCTCAGTGCTCTGCGTTATACGCCGGCCGGATTGCCGGCCCTGGACCTGAGGCTCGAACACGAGTCGATGCGCCAGGAAGCAGGGCAGGACAGGCAGGTGAAGGCGAGTACCAAGGCCGTGGCCTTCGGTGCTCTGGCCGAGCGGCTTGCCAAGCAGGCCATCGGCAGCAGCTGGCGGTTCCAAGGCTTCGTCGCCACTCCCCGCAACGGCAAGAGCCTGGTGTTCCACATCCAAGAGTTCAGTCAAGATTAAACAGGAGGCCCCCATGGCCACGTTCAAGAAATTCAACAAAGACAAGCGCCCCAAGCGCAACACCCAGTCGCTGCTGTTCAAGCGCAAGCGCTTCTGCCGCTTCACCGTCGCCGGCGTCGAGGAAATCGACTACAAGGACATCGACACCCTGCGTGATTTCGTCGCCGAAAACGGCAAGATCATCCCGGCCCGTCTGACCGGCACCCGCGCGATCTACCAGCGCCAGCTCAACACCGCCATCAAGCGCGCTCGCTTCCTGGCGATGCTGCCCTACAGCGACCAGCACAAGATCTAAGGAGTCCGACCATGCAAATCATTCTGCTCGACAAGGTCGTGAACCTGGGCAACCTGGGCGAAATCGTCAAGGTCAAGGACGGCTATGCCCGCAACTTCCTGATCCCCTCCGGCCGCGCCCGTCGCGCTACCGCAGAAGCCAAGAAGGACTTCGAGGCCCGCCGCGCCGAACTGGAAAAGGCCGCTGCCGCCAAGCTGGCCGAATCCCAGGCCCTGGGCGAGAAGCTGGCTGGCACCACCCTCAAGCTGACCCAGAAGGCCGGCGTGGACGGTCGCCTGTTCGGTTCCGTCACCAACTTCGACATCGCCGAAGAGCTGAGCAAGACCGGCTACCCGGTGACCAAGGCCCAGGTGCGCATGCCCAACGGCCCGATCAAGATGGTCGGCGACAGCACCGTCAGCGTGGCTCTGCACACCGACGTGGTGGTCGACGTCAACGTCTCCGTGTACGGCGAAACCGCCTGATCCGGCAGCCCTCCGAAAAGCCGCCGGGCCCCGGGCCCAGGCGGCTTTTTTATTTTTGGCCGGGACTTATCCTTGCCAGTTCACAGCCTGCCCACAGGTATTCGACGGGTTGTCCACAGCATTTCACTCGACGCTGCACCGGCGGCATCGTAGTATCGGAAATCACGAGGAATTAGTACTGAATGTCTGCCGTATTGACCGCTGTCGACGACAACTTTGGCCCGGATCGCCAGATCGCGCAGCTGCGCGTGCCGCCGCACTCCGTCGAGGCCGAATCCAGCGTGCTGGGCGGCCTGCTGCTGGACAACGGCGCCTGGGACCGTGTCAACGACCTGTTGGGTGATGGTGATTTCTATCGCTACGAACACCGCCTGATCTACGCCGCCATGGCCACGCTGATCAACGCCAGCCGCCCGGCCGACGTGATCACCGTCTTCGAGCACCTGCAGAACCTGGGCAAAGCCGAGGAAACCGGCGGCCTGGCCTACCTGAACTCGCTGGCGCAGTATGTGCCCAGCGCCGGCAACATCCGTCGCTACGCCGAGATCGTGCGCGAGCGCGCCATTCTGCGCAAGCTGGTGGCCGCCAGCGACGAGATCGCCACCAACGCCTTCAACCCCCAGGGCCGGCCGGTGGCGACCATCCTGGACGAGTCCGAGCAGAAGATCTTCAACATCGGCGAGGAAGGCTCGCGCATGAAGCGCGGCTTCCAGTCCATGGACACGCTGGTGGTGGACCTGCTGGACCGCGTGCAGGAGATGGCGGACAACCCCAACGACATCACCGGCGTGCCCACCGGCTTCTACGACCTGGACCGCATGACCTCCGGCCTGCAGCCGGGCGACATGGTGGTGCTGGCCGCGCGCCCCTCCATGGGCAAGACTGCTTTCGCCATCAACATCGCCGAGCACGTGGCGCTCAACGAGGGCCTGCCGGTGGCCGTGTTCTCCATGGAAATGGGTGCGGCCCAGCTGGCGGTGCGTATCGTTGGTTCCATCGGCCGCATCGACCAGGGCCACCTGCGCACCGGCAAGCTGACCGACGAGGAATGGCCGCGCCTGACCGAGGCCATCGAGAAGCTGCGCACCATCTCCTTGCACATCGACGAGACCGCCGGCCTGACCGCCAGCGAGTTGCGCGCCAACGCCCGCCGCCTGGCGCGCCAGTGCGGCAAGCTGGGCCTGATCGTGGTCGACTACCTGCAGCTGATGAGCGGCTCCAGCGGCGACAACGAGAACCGCGCCACCGAGCTGGGCGAGATCTCGCGCGGCATGAAGATGCGGCCAAGGAACTGCGCCCCCGATCGCGCTTCGCAGCTCAACCGCAGCGGAAACCGCCCGACAAACGTCCCATGATGGGCGATTCAGAGTCCGGCGCCCGAGCAGGACGCCGACATCATCATGTTCATCTACCGCGACGAGTACTACACCAAGGACGCCTGCAAGGAGCCGGGTGTGGCCGAGATCATCATCGCCAAGCAGCGTAACGGCCCGACCGGCGTGGTCAAGCTGGCCTTCCTCAACAAACTCACACGCTTCGAGAACCTGGCCAGCGGCTACGGCAGCGGCGATTTCTAAAGACTGTTCGCCAAATAAATAAAGGGGCCTTCATGCCCCTTTTTTATTGTCCGAATTGCTCTCTAATTCATAGCACTTCGCTGGCGAAATCCGCCAGGCGCGAGCGTTCGCCACGCGCCAGCGTGATGTGGCCGCCGTGCGGCCAGCCCTTGAACCGGTCGACCGCGAAGGTCAGGCCCGAGGAGCCCTCGGTCAGGTAGGGCGTGTCGATCTGCGCCAGGTTGCCCATGCAGATGATCTTGGTGCCGGGGCCGGCGCGGGTGATCAGGGTCTTCATCTGCTTGGGCGTGAGGTTCTGCGCCTCGTCGATGATGACGTACTTGCTCATGAAGGTGCGCCCGCGCATGAAGTTCATGCTCTTGATCTTGATACGGCTGCGGATCAGCTCGCTGGTGGCCGCGCGGCCCCATTCGCCGGCGCCGGTGTCGGTCTTGGACAGCACCTCCAGGTTGTCGTCCAGCGCGCCCATCCAGGGGCCCATCTTTTCCTCCTCGGTGCCGGGCAGGAAGCCGATGTCCTCGCCCACGCTCACGGTGGCGCGGGTGACGATGATCTCGGTGTAACGACGCTCGTCCAGCACCTGGGTCAGGCCGGCGGCCAGGGCCATCAGGGTCTTGCCGGTGCCGGCGGTGCCGGTCAGGGTGACGAAATCCACCTCCGGGTCCATCAGCAGGTTCATGGCGAAGTTCTGCTCGCGGTTGCGCGTGGCGATGCCCCAGACGGCGTGCTTCAGGTGGGTGTAGTCCTTCAGCGTCTTGAGCACTGCGCTCTTGCCGCGGATCTCCGTGACGCGGGCATAGAAGCTGGGCTCGCCCGGGGCCTCGAAGTAGACGAACTGGTTGATGTGCAGGCCGGGCACCACGGGCCCGGTGATGCGGTAGAAAGTGTGCTGGCCTTGTTGCCAGCTCTCCACCGTCTGGCCTTCGGTGGTCCAGAAATCGGGCGGCAGCGCCAGCGAGCCGGAGTAGAGCAGCTCGTCGTCGCCCAGCGTCTTGTCGTTCTGGTAGTCGTCGGTGGCCAGGCCCAGGGCGCGCGCCTTGACGCGCATATTGATGTCCTTGGACACCAGCACCACCTCGCGCGGCGCGTACTGCTTGCGCAGCGCCTCCACCACGCCCAGGATCTGGTTGTCCGCCTTGCCCTGGGGCAGGCTGGTGGGCAGCGTGTAGTCCAGCGGCTGGGTCTGGAAGAAGAGCTTGCCGCCGGCCTCGCGATGGCCCGTGCTGTCGAGCTTGAGGCCGCTGCCGATGTCGGCCCCCTGGGCATTGGCCAGGCCATCGAGCGTGCGGCTGGTCTGCCGCGCGTTGCGCGCCACTTCCGTCATGCCCTTCTTGTGGCCGTCGAGTTCCTCCAGCACGATCATGGGCAGGAAGATGTCGTGTTCCTCGAAGCGGAACAGGCACATCGGGTCGTGCATCAGCACATTGGTGTCGAGGACGAAGAGCTTGGCCGGCCCGGTATGGACCGGCTTTTTCGGGCGCGCGCGGTTCTGCGTCGTGGTGGGGGCCGGGGGCTGGCTCACCGCGCGCGGCACCATCGCGGGCGCGGGCGCCACGGCCTCGGCGCCCAGGCCGCTGCCATGCTCGAACAGGTCGCGGGCCTGGGGCTTGTCGTCGGACTCGGTACGGTCGAAGGATGCCGCGGTTTTGCGCCCGCTGCGCGGCTTGCCGCGCGCCGGGGCCTCGAAGGCATCAGGGGAGAGGAGAGCGGCGCGTTTGGCGGGGGCGGGAGGCAGGGGCATGGGCGGTGGGGCAGAAGCAAAAGGGGGCAGCCGGGCGGAAAACAAAAAAGCCGCCCGGTAAACCTGGGCGGCTTGGTTCTGCGTTTGCAGTTGCGATCCTCAACGGCATGAATTCATTATGCATGAGCTGCCGGAAGATCAAGGGTCCTGTTGCTCAAAAGCATCAGGACCGGAAAACGCTCAGACGGCAGCGGCAGCAGCGGCTTTTTTCTCGACCTTGGCGGCCTTGAGGACCTCGTCCACGTGGCCGGGGACCTTCAGGCCGCGCCACTCCTGCTTGAGGATGCCGTCGGCGCCGATCAGGAATGCTGCGCTCGATGCCCTTGCCTTCTTGCCGTACATGATCTTGTTCTTGACCACACCGAACATGTGGCACATCTTCTCTTCGGTGTCGGCGATCAGCTCGAAGGGCAGCTCCAGCTTGGCCTTGAACTCGTCGTGCGACTTCATGTTGTCACGCGAGACGCCGAACACGAGGGCGCCGGCCTTCACGAAATCCTTGTACTTGTCACGGAACTGCATCGCTTCGGTGGTGCAGCCCGGGGTGTTGTCCTTGGGGTAGAAATACAGGACCAGGGTCTGGCCGAGATGGGAAGTGTTGGAAACCTTGATGCCACCGGTGGCATTTGCTTCGAATTCCGGGATAGGTTTGTTGACAACAATCGCCATAGGACTCAATCTTGTGTGACAGGTACTGTCTGGGATGGGATGTCAGGATGCACGCCGTGACAGCTCGGCTCCGCCCCTGACTCAAGGCGTAATTTTACCCCGAAAACACGGCCCCCGCGGGGCGCAAGGGCTAGGGAGTTTCCAGTAACAGGGCGGCCACCACGTGGCGGCCTTCGCCGGCCAGGATGTTGTAGGTGCGGCAGGCGGCGGCCGTGTCCATGGTTTCCAGTCCGATGCCCAGCGCGACCAGGGCCTGCAGCCACTCGGGACGGGGAAAACGCAGGCGCGTTCCGCTGCCAAAAAGCACCAGTTCGGGGCGCAACGCGGCCAGCGGTTCGAAGTGCAGGGGCTCCAGCTCTTCGTAGCGGGCACAGGCCCAGACCTGCCGCTCGCCGCGCGAGCTGATCACGAGGCTGGTGCTGAATTTTTGAGCATCCACGGCGATCCAGCCGGGGCCGTAGCCGTTGATGGTCTGGACCGTGGGTCTATCAGGCTGGAGTTTCATCGGATAAGGGCGCCGCGGGGCATGTCACGGCTGGAACTGTGGTCAAATTATAGGTTTCGCCTCGCGCAAAGGCGGGTGCAGAGCACCATTCGCACGTATCCCGGAGGGACTTTGAAGACCATACGCAAATCGGACAAGCTGGCCAACGTCTGCTACGACATCCGCGGCCCCATCATGGAGCGGGCCAAGCAGATGGAGGAGGACGGCCACAGCATCATCAAGCTCAACATCGGCAATCTGGCGGTGTTCGGCTTCGAGGCGCCCGAGGAAATCCGCCAGGACATGATCCGCAACCTGCCCAATTCGGCCGGCTACTCGGACAGCAAGGGCATCTTCGTGGCCCGCAAGGCGGTGATGCAGTACACCCAGGAGCAGGGCATCAAGGGCGTGACGCTGGAGGACATCTACCTCGGCAACGGCGCCAGCGAGCTGATCGTCATGGCCACCAATGGCCTGCTCAACGACGGCGACGAGATGCTGGTGCCGGCACCCGACTACCCGCTGTGGACGGCGGCAGTCAGCCTGTCGGGCGGCACGCCGGTGCACTACCTGTGCGACGAGGCCAATGGCTGGATGCCCGACCTCAAGGACATCCGCGCCAAGATCACGCCGCGCACCAAGGGCATCGTGGTCATCAACCCGAACAACCCGACCGGCGCCCTGTACTCGGACGAGCTGCTGCGGGGCATCATCGAGATCGCGCGCGAGCACAACCTGGTCATCATGGCCGACGAGGTCTACGACAAGATCCTGTACGACGGCGCCAAGCACACCGCTATGGGCAGCCTGTCCGAGGACGTGCTCACGCTGACGTTCAACTCCCTGTCCAAGAGCTACCGTTCCTGCGGCTACCGCGCCGGCTGGCTGGTGGTCTCGGGCGACAAGAAGCCGGCCAAGGACTACATCGACGGCCTGAACATGCTGTCGACCATGCGCCTGTGTTCCAACGTGCCAGGCCAGTGGGCCATCCAGACCGCCCTGGGTGGCTACCAGACCATCAACGACCTGATCTGCGAAGGCGGCCGCCTGCGCCGCCAGCGCGACATGGCCTACGAGCTGCTCAGCGCGATCCCCGGCGTCAGCTGCGTCAAGCCCCAGGCCGGCCTGTACATCTTTCCGAAGCTCGATTCCAAGATGTACCCGATCGAGAACGACCAGGCGTTCATCCTGGAGCTGCTGGAGGAGACCCGCGTGCTGCTGGTGCAGGGCACGGGTTTCAACTGGCCGACGCCGGATCATTTCCGCATCGTGTTCCTGCCGCATGAGGACGACCTGCGCGAGGCCATCAACCGCATCGCCAAGTTCCTCGAGCAATACCGCAAGCGCCACGCGCACGCCTGAAATTTCAATGCGGGCATCCACCCGGTGCCCCGGATAGAGTCAAAGATGAAAGCAATTCAAGTAGGCCTGCTGGGCATCGGCACCGTCGGCTCGGGCACCTTCAACGTGCTCAAGCGCAACCAGGAGGAGATCAAGCGCCGCGCCGGCCGCGGCATCGAGATCACCATGGTGGCCGACCTCGACGTGGCACGCGCCCAGGGCATCGTCGGCCCCGGCGTCAAGGTGGTGAACGACGCGCGCGCCGTCATCGCCAACCCCGAGATCGACATCGTGGTCGAGTTGATCGGCGGCTACGGCATCGCCAAGCAGCTGGTGCTCGAAGCCATCGCCGCCGGCAAGCACGTGGTCACCGCCAACAAGGCGCTGCTGGCCGTGCACGGCACCGAGATCTTCGCCGCTGCTTCCGCCAAGGGCGTGATGGTGGCCTTCGAGGCCGCCGTGGCCGGTGGCATCCCCATCATCAAGGCGCTGCGCGAGGGCCTCACCGCCAACCGCATCCAGTGGATCGCCGGCATCATCAACGGCACCACCAACTTCATCCTGTCCGAGATGCGCGACAAGGGCCTGGACTTCGACGTCGTGCTGAAAGAAGCGCAGCGCCTGGGCTACGCCGAGGCCGACCCCACCTTCGACATCGAGGGCGTGGACGCCGCCCACAAGGCCACCATCCTGTGCTCCATCGCCTTCGGCATTCCGGTGCAGTTCGACAAGGCCTATGTGGAAGGCATCACCAAGCTGGCCGCGCAGGACATCCGCTATGCCGAACAGCTGGGCTACCGCATCAAGCTGCTGGGCATCACCAAGCGCACGGCCAAGGGCATCGAGTTGCGTGTGCACCCCAGCCTGGTGCCGGCCAAGCGCCTGCTCGCCAATGTGGAAGGCGCCATGAACGCCGTGGTGGTCAACGGTGACGCCGTCGGCACCACCCTTTACTACGGCAAGGGCGCCGGCGCCGAGCCCACCGCCAGCGCCGTGATCGCCGATCTGGTGGACATCGCCCGCCTGCACACCGCGGACCCGCAGAACCGCGTGCCGCATCTGGCCTTCCAGCCCGACGCCATGAGCACCGTGCCCGTGTTGCCCATGAGCGAGGTGGTGACCAGTTATTACCTGCGCCTGCGCGTGGCCGACGAGGCCGGCGTGCTGGCCAAGGTCACCGGCATCCTGGCCGAGGCCGGCATCAGCATCGATGCCGTGTTGCAGCGCGAGGCCGACGAAGTGGGCGGTGAGGGCTCTACCCAGACCGACCTCATCATCCTCACCCACGACGCCCGTGAAGGCACCATGAACGACGCCCTGGCCAAACTGCAGGCCCTCAAGACCGTGCTGGCCCCCATCGTGCGTATCCGCAAGGAAGAGCTGGCCGGATGAAGTACCTCAGCACCCGCGGCCACGCTGACCGCAAGCGCTTCTGCGAAATCCTGCTCGAGGGCCTGGCGCCCGACGGCGGCCTCTACCTGCCCGAGTCCTACCCGCGGGTGGACGAGAGCACGCTGGCCAAATGGCGCAGCCTCTCCTACGCCGACCTGGCCTTCGAGATCCTTTCGCTTTACATCGACGACATCCCGGCTGACGATCTGCGTGCCATCTGCCGCAAGACCTATACCGAGGAAGTCTTCGGTACGAAGGCCATCGTGCCGCTGAAGAAGCTGGAAGACGGCTTCTACCTCGAAGCCCTGTCCAACGGCCCCACGCTGGCCTTCAAGGACATGGCCATGCAGCTGCTGGGTAACCTGTTCGAGTACGAGCTGGGCCGCCGCGGCGAGGAGCTCAACATCCTGGGCGCCACCAGCGGCGACACCGGCAGCGCGGCTGAATACGCCATGCGCGGCAAGCAGGGCGTGCGCGTTTTCATGACCAGCCCGCACGGCCGCATGAGCCCCTTCCAGCAGGCCCAGATGTTCAGCCTGCAGGACGCCAACATCCACAACCTGGCCGTCAAGGGCGTGTTCGACGACTGCCAGGACATCGTCAAGGCCGTCTCCAACGACCTGGACTTCAAGCGCAAGTACAAGATCGGCACCGTCAACTCCATCAACTGGGCCCGGCTGATGGCGCAGGTGGTGTACTACTTCGCCGGCTATTTTCAGGCGACCTCCGGTCGCGTCCAGGCCACGCAAGAGAAGGTCAGCTTCACCGTGCCCTCGGGCAACTTCGGCAACGTCTGCGCCGGCCATGTGGCGCGCATGATGGGCCTGCCCATCGAGCGCCTGGTGGTGGCCACCAACGAGAACGACGTGCTCGACGAGTTCTTCCGCACCGGCGTCTACCGCGTGCGCGGCAGCGCCGACACGCACGAGACCTCCAGCCCGTCCATGGACATCTCCAAGGCCTCCAACTTCGAGCGCTTCATCTTCGACCTGCTGGGGCGTGATGGCGCCAAGATCAAGGCCCTGTTCGGCGAACAGTTGAACCAGACCGGCCAGTTCGACCTCAGCCGCGACCCGGCCTACGCCCAGGCCCGCAGCCGGTACGGTTTTGTCAGCGGCAAGAGCGTGCATGCCAACCGCCTGGCGACCATCCGCGACACCTGGGAGCGGTTCGGCGTGATGATCGACACCCACACCGCCGACGGCGTCAAGGTGGCGCGCGAGCAGCTGCAGGCCGGTGTGCCCATGATCGTGCTGGAGACGGCGTTGCCCATCAAGTTCGCTGCGACCATCGTCGAGGCGCTGGGGCGCGAGCCCGAGCGGCCGGCCAAGTTCATCGGCATCGAGGATCTGCCCAAGCGCGTCACGGTGGTTGAGGCGGATGTCCGTGTGGTGAAAGACTACATCGCATCCCACTGCCGCTGAGGCCCTCATGAAAGTCGTCGGCTTCGCGGGGTATTCGGGTTCTGGCAAGACCACGCTGGTCGAGCGCCTGATCCCCGCGCTCAAACTGCGCGGCCTGCGTGTTTCCGTGGTCAAGCACGCCCACCACAGCTTCGACATCGACCATCCGGGCAAGGACAGCTGGCGCCACCGCGAGGCCGGCGCCTTCGAGGTGGTGGTGGCCTCGGACCAGCGCCTGGTGCTGATGCGCGAGTTCGAGCAGCCGGCCGAACTGTCGGTGCACCACCTGATCGCCGAGCTCTACGAAGGCGTGGACTGGGTGCTGGTGGAAGGGTTCAAGCACAGCGATCTGCTCAAGATCGAGGTCTGGCGCGCCGCCTGCGGCAAGCCGGTGCGTTATGGGGACGACGACTTCATCGCCGCCATCGCCACCGACTCGCCGGACCAGTTGCCCGCGCCCACCGCCCTGGACGTGCTGGACCTCAACGATGCCGAGGCCGTGGCCGAGTGGCTGCTGGCCCATGCCGACCGTTTCGACTACAACCCGGAGGTGTACGTGCCATGAACGCTCCCCGCGCGCCTCTCAAGTCGCTGGACCAGGCCCTGGCCGAACTGCTGGCCCAGGCCCGGCTGCTGCCCGGTACCGAGACCGTCAGCACCTTCGACGCCGACGGCCGTGTGCTGGCGCAGGACCTGGTGTCGGCGCTGCACGTGCCGCCGCAAGACAACAGTTCCATGGACGGCTACGCCCTGCGCTGCGCCGACGTGTCCGCCGCCGGCACTGTGCTGCAGGTCACCCAGCGCATCCCCGCCGGCCAGCACGGCCAGCCGATGGGCGCAGGTCAGGCGGCGCGCATCTTCACTGGCGCCCCGGTGCCGCCCGGGGCGGACGCCATCGTCATGCAGGAAGAGTGTGAGGCCCTGGATGACAAAGGTGACGGTCTAGGCGCCCAGGTGCGTGTGAACGCCGTGCCGCAGAACGGGCAGTGGATCCGCCGCGCCGGCGAAGACGTCACGCGCGGCGCCGTGGTGCTGGCCCGGGGCCAGCGCCTCTCGCCGGCCGCCTTGGGGCTGGCCGCCAGCATCGGCCTTGACCGGCTGAGCGTGGCGCGGCGCCCACGTGTGGCCCTGTTCTCCACCGGCGACGAGCTGGTCATGCCGGGTGAGGTGCCGCCCGCGCAGATGCCGCCGGGCGCCATCTACAACTCCAACCGTTTTTTCCTGCGCGCGCTGCTGCAGCGCCTGGGCTGCGAGGTCACCGACTACGGCATCGTGCCGGACCAGCGCGAGGCCACGCTGACGGCCTTGCGCGGCGCCGCGCAGCAGCACGACCTGGTGCTCACCAGCGGCGGTGTCTCGGTGGGCGAGGAAGACCATATCAAGCCGGCGGTGCAGCAGCTCGGTGAGCTCGACCTGTGGCAGATCGCCATCAAGCCCGGCAAGCCGTTTGCATACGGCAAACTCTATCGGGGCGAGGGCAGTGCGCGCGGCCCGCAGGACGCCTGCCATTTCGCCGGCCTGCCCGGCAACCCGGTCTCCAGCTTCATCACCTTCATGGTGCTGGTGCGGCCCTTCCTGCTCAAGCTGCAGGGTGTCACCCAACTCGAACCCGTGCGCATGGCGCTGCCGGCGCATTTCGACGTTCCGCGGGCCGACAGGCGGCGCGAGTTCCTGCGCGTGCGCCGCAACGCCGCCGGCGGCCTGGACCTGTTTCCCAACCAGAGTTCGGGGGTGCTGACCTCGGGTGTCTGGGGCGACGGTGTGGTCGACAACCCCGCCGGGCAGAAGATCGCAAAAGGCGATATCGTGCAGTTCATTTCCTTTGCCGAGCTGATGGCATGAAAATCAACGTCAAATACTTCGCTTCCATCCGCGAGAGCGTGGGCACCGGCAGCGAGCAGCTGCAAACCGCAGCCATCACACTGGGCGCGCTGCGCGACGAGCTGATCGCGCGCGGCGGCGCCCATGCCCAGAGCCTGGCGCGCGGCCGCGCTGTGCGCGTGGCGCTGAACCAGGTCATGAGCGGCGAGGATGCGGCGCTCAGCGAAGGCTGCGAAGTCGCCTTTTTCCCCCCCGTCACCGGAGGCTGATCCATGACGGCTCGCGTCACGATCCAGACCCAGGACTTCGACGTCGCCGCCGAGATCGCCGCCCTGCGCGCGCAAGACCAGCGTGTGGGCGCCGTCTGCAGTTTCATCGGCACCGTGCGGGATCGCAATGACGGCCAGTCCGTCAGCACCATGGAGCTCGAGCACTACCCCGGCATGACCGAGAAGTCCATCGAGGCCATGATCGACGAGGCCTTCCAGCGCTTCGACATCTACGCCGCGCGTGTCATCCACCGCGTCGGCCTGCTGCAGCCGCTGGACCAGATCGTGCTGGTGGTGGTCACCTCGGCACACCGCGGTGCAAGCTTCCAGGCCTGCGAGTTCCTGATGGACTACCTCAAGACCCAGGCGCCGTTCTGGAAGAAGGAACAGACGCCCGAGGGCGCGCGCTGGGTCGACGCCCGCGTCAGCGACGACGCGGCGCTGGCCAAGTGGGGCATCCGCTCCGACAACTCGGCTGCCTGAGCCCCAACTAGCGGCGCTCCTGCGCCAGCACCTCGAACTGGCGTGACAGGCGGTGGCCCTGCGGGTCCACCACCGTGATGGTGTGCACCCCCACCGGCACGTCGAGCGCGCGCTGGTGGAAGGTGCGTGTGCTGCCCACGTAGGCATCGTCCAGATGCCAGTGCAGGGCGGTCTCGCGCTCGCGGTGCACGGCCTCGAACACCACCCGGCTGCGGGTCTCGGCCAGATCCACCGGGATGTAGATGCGCGTGCCCGGGGTCGGGTACAGGAACTCGATCGGACCGCGGGCCGGCGCTGCCGCCGCGCAGTCGGCGCGGTAGGGCGGCAGCACGCGGTAGTCGCCGTGGTGGCGCCGGTAATAGAACTCCTGCCCCGGCGGCAGCACGAACCAGTTGGCATGGCTCATGTGGGCCACACGCTCGCAGCTGCTGTCCACGCGCTGGCGGCGGCTGCGGTCCAGGTGCACGCGGACGTTGTGCGGGCTCAGCTGGTCGAAATGGCTGTCGCGCGGCGCCCACTGCTGTTCGACCTCGCAGTTGCCGTTGGCCAGATAACCGTCGTTGCGGCAGACCGCCACCTCTTTCAGATGCAGCGTCGGCGCGGCGAACCAGTCGGCCGGCTCCAGCCGGTTGTACAGCTCGAACAGGATGGGCGCGGCGGCCGTGGCACCCGTCAGGCCGGGCCGCCCTTCACCGCTGGCATTGCCGGCCCAGACCGCCACCGTATGCCGCGTGGTGTTGCCCACCGCCCAGGCATCGCGCAGGCCCCAGCTGGTGCCGGTCTTCCAGGCGATGCGCCGGCTGCTGGCAAAACTCTTCCAATAACCCTCCTCGTTGGGGCGCGCCACTTCGAGCAGCGCGCGCAGGGTCAGCCAGGCGGCGCCGGGGCTGATCTCCGCCGCTGGCCCGCTCGCCGCGGCGGCGCCCGGCGCGCCGTCCTCGGTGGCCAGTACCTGCAGGCGACGGTAGGGTGCGGGGGCGCCCGGGGCGTTGTGCCGCGCCAGCGCGGCGACGTTGGCGTACATGGCCGCCACGTCCTGCAGCGTGGCTTCGGCGCCGCCGAGGATCAGCGTCAGGCCGTAGTCGTCCGGCTTGCGGGTCAAGGTGCTCATGCCGAGCTGGCGCAGGTAGTCGTAAAAGCGCTGCACGCCGTGCTGCCTGAGCATGCGCACGGCCGGCACGTTGAGCGACTGCGCCAGCGCCACCTCGGCCGGCACCGCGCCGCGGTAGCCGTGGTCGAAGTTCTCCGGCATGTAGCCGCCGTACTGCGTGGGCACGTCGGCCACCAGCGTGCCGGGCAGGATCTCGCCGGCGTCGAGCATGGCCGCGTACAGAAAGGGCTTGAGGATGCTGCCGGTGCTGCGCGGGCGGCGGATCAGGTCCACCGCGAAGCCGCGCTCGTTGTTGACCGACCACTCGTTGTTGCCCACATAGGCCAGCACCTCGAAGCGCTGGTTGTCGACGATCAGCGCCGCCGCGTTGTGGATGTCCTGGCGCGCCAGCGCCGCGGCGCGTTCGCGCACGATGGCGCTGGCGGCGGCCTGCAGCCGGGCGTCCAGCGTGGTGCGCAGGCGGTGGCGGCCCGGGTGCTGCGCGCGCAGCGTCTCCAGCAGGTGCGGTGCCAGCTGCGGCAGGGGCAGGGGCTCGGCCGGCAGGGGTTCGCGCAGGGCCAGGTCCAGGTCGATGGCGTTCAAGGCCCCGTCGGCCTGCAGCTGGCGCAGCAGCCGGTCGCGTTTGGCCTGCAGCCGCTCGCGGTTGCGGCCCGGGTGGATCAGTGCCGGGCTGTTGGGCAGCACCGCCAGGGTGCAGGCCTCGGCCCAGGACAGCTGGTCCGGCGCGCGGCCGAAATAACGCCAGGACGCCGCCTCCAGCCCAATCACGTTGCCGCCGAAGGGCGCGTGCCCGGCGTGCAGGGCCAGGATCTCGTCCTTGCCGTAGCCCAGCTCCAGGCGCAGCGCCAGCAGGGTCTCGATCAGTTTCTCGACATAACCGCGCCGGCGCTCGCCGCGCGCCAGCCGGATGACCTGCATGCTCAGCGTGCTGCCGCCGCTGACGACGCGGCCCTGCTGCAGGTTCAGGCGGATGGCGCGCGCCATGGCCAGCGGGTCCACGCCGGGGTGGTGCTCGAAACGTTTGTCCTCGTAGGCGATCAGCGCGCGGCGGAACTTCTCCGGCACCGGCCCGGCCGGCGCAAAGCGCCACTGGCCGTCATCGGCGATGCGCGCGCCCAGCAGCGTGCCGTCGCGCGCCAGCAGCACGGTGGACAGCGGCGCGGCAAACAGCGGATCGGGCAGGCTGCGCCAGACGCCCAGGGCGAGCGCCAGGCCGGCGAGCGCCAGCCCGACGCGGCGGCGGTGCTGCCCGATCCATGCCTTCATTTCGCCGGCACGACCTCCACCCACTGGCCCGTGGTGCGGGCCTGCTTGGTGGCGTCGTACATGGCTTCCACTGACAGGCTGGGCAGGTAGAAGCGGCCCAGGTAGGCTGCGGTGAGCCGGGTCTTGAAGCTGATGCTCTCACCCGCCTTCAGGCCGAAGTAGCGCAGCACGCGGTCGTCGCGGATGTCCTGGTGCTCCAGCTTGCCCGTAGCCTCCGCCCGCGCGCCGAACATGTAGAAGGGGTTGCGGCGCGGCTCCTTGCTGCGTGTGCCAGCCGTCTCGGCCCCGTCCATGCGCTCGTTGTGGATCTCGTAGCCGGCCGGCACCATCTGCGTCAGCGCGATGTTGTCGATGCGCTGCCCCGTGGTGTTGCGCACCGTCACCTCGGCCACCAGATCCTGCCCCTGCGGCAGCCGGGCCAGGTCCATCGGGATGCCCTCGGCCGACTGGTAGCTCACGTCCAGCGCCAGGCCCGAGGCGCTGGCCTCGTCCGTGCCCGGCTTGGGGATGCCGCGCACCAGCAGGGTGGCGAACAGCGGCCGGTCCGAGGTGTTTTTCACCCGCACCGGCGCGCCCTGGTCGGGCAGGTCCCTGAGCTGCGCGCTGTCCACCGGGCTGGTGGCGCGCAGACGCTCCGTGCGTCCGGCCACCGAGCGTTCGTAGCTGTAGTCGGCGATCTTGCCGCCGCCCACGTACCGCGACATCGCCATCAGCGCATAGGCCACCGACTGCGTGCTGTGCCAGGTGTCGGCGCTGAGCTGGGTCGAGATCTCGTCGACCAGCGGACGGGCCTGCTCGCTGCGGCCCAGCGTCACCATGCCGCCCAGCACGATGGAGGCATCGCGCAGGCGCGAGCCGAAGGTGTTGTCGGGCGCGGAGTAGTTGTTCAGCGCCAGGTGTTCGGCCGCCTTGGCCAGCTCGTTGGCGGCGTCGCCCAGGCCACCCAGCTGGTAGGCCGAGGCCAGCAGCCAGACCGTCGTGACCGACAAGCCCGAGGACTCGCGCAGCCGATTCATGGCGCCCACTTCCGGCTGGCCGGCCAGGGCCAGGGTGTAGAGGCGGAAGGCCTGATCGACCGCGGGTGTGCCGCTGCCGGCGCTCCAGGCCTGCGCGGCCTGCTTCTGGAAGCCCAGCCACTCGTTGCGCATGGCCGTGGGCACGGCATACCCCAGCTTGCCGGCCTCCACCAGGAAGTGGCCGGCATAGTTGGTGGACCAGGCGTTGCGCGCGTCGAAGCCGCTCACCTCGCCAAAGCCGCCCGGCCAGTAGCCAAACGACCCGTTGGCCAGCTGGAAGCCGCGCAGGCGCTCGATGGCCGCCTGCACGTTGGCCTCGATCTCCTTCTTGCGCCCGTCCTCCAGCTTGAGCAGCGAGGGCAGGTAGAGCTGCGGGAAGGCCGCCGAGGTCAGCTGCTCGATGCAGCCGTGCGGGTAGCGGATCAGGTACTGCAGCCGCTGCTCCAGATTGAGCGGCGGCACGGCCGACATCTCCAGCGTCACCGTGTTGGTGCCCGGCAGGCCGTGCGGGACCACCTGTTTCTCCCAGGTCTCGCCCGGCGCGATCGTCTTGCCGAAGACCCGGGTGGTGGCCGGGTTGGGGCTGCGCACCTCCAGGTTCACGTCCGCCTGCGCGCGGTGCGTGCCGCTGGTGGCGATGAACCTCAGGCGCCCCTGGCCCAGGCGCGACGTCACCTTCAGGCGCAGCAGGCCCAGCTTTTCTTCCGGCTTGTTGAACACCACCTTGACCGTGTCGCCGCCGACCAGCTGGAAGCGCGAGTCGGCCTCCAGCTTGAGGGTGACTTCCTTGATCGACGGCTCCATCACGAAGATCGACACCGGCACCGTGACTTCCTCCCACGGCCCCACCACCCGCGGCAGCGTGGGCAGCACCATCAGCGGCTGGCGCACGTAGATGGATTTCTCGGTCGAGCCGTAGGCGCCGGCCTCGCCGGCCACCACCATGGCGCGCACCGCCCCCACGTAGGCCGGCAGCTTGAGCTCATGCCGGCGTTTCTCGCCCGCCTTGAGCTTGAACGGCCCCAGGTACTGCACCACCGGCGGGAAGCGCTTGCCGCTCTTGGCCTCCTCGGCCTTGCCGGCGTCGCTGCCGCCCAGGGCCAGCAGGCGCTCCAGCTCGGCGCCGTAGGCCCCGGCCACGTCGTCGAACAGGTCCCAGGTCGTCACGCCCAGCGCCTCGCGCTTGTAGAACTGCTCGTGCAGCTCGGGTGTCTTGAAGTTGGTCAGGCCCAGCAGGCCCTCATCGACGATGGCCACCGTGTAGCTCATCGCGCGGCCGCCGGCCTCCGACACGTCCACCGCCACCCGCGACTCGGGTTTCCATTCATCGGCCGCCGTGATCTGCGGCTTCAGTCTGGTCTGCGGGTCGGTCACCAGCAGCGGGATCACGCCGTACAGGCGGATCGGGCGGTCGTTCTTCTTGCCGGCGTGCGGCTGGATCAGCGTGACGCTGACGTAGACGTTGGGCGCCATGGCGCGGGTGATCGGCACCTCGAAACGCGTGCGGTCCTTCTCGAACTCGATCCAGCGCGCCTCGACGATGGCGCTGCCGCTCTCCACCGTCACCAGCGCACGGCCCTGGCTGGCCTCGGGCAGCTGGATCACCGCCTTCTCGCCCACCGTGTACTGCTCCTTGTCGGCGTTGAAGGTCAGCACGCTGGCGCCCGGCCCGGACTGCTCCTGGGCACGGCCGGCCCAGGCCGGCCAGTCGATGTAGAAGGTCTGGCCGGTGCAGTGGCCGCCGTCCAGGTCGCAGGCGCGCACCAGGTAACGGCCCCACTCCGGGTACTTGATCTCGAAGTTCCAGGCCCCCTGGCCGTTGGCCGCGGTGGTGATGGTGTCCTTCTTGAGCGCCCGGGCGTGCGAGGCCGAGGCGTACTGCGCCAGCGAGTCACCCGACTTGTCCCACCACCACTTCCACTCCACCTTGTAGAGCGTCACCTCGATGTTGCGCGCCGCGGCGGCCTTGCCGTCGGCCTGTACGCTGGCGATCTGCACCGTGTGCTGCTTGTCGGTCAGCAGCATGTTGCGCGCCACGTCGCCCTTGGGCAGCTTGAGACCGATGTAGCGGTCGAAGGGCGAGTAGGGCGCGGTCTGGCGGTTGATGCTGAAGGCGCCGCCCGGCTCGAACACGCGCGTGGTCAGCGTGGCGCTGAGCATGCCCGGTGCCTCCTTGGTCGCCTTGCCTTCGTGCTCGATGGCGGCCTTGCCGTTGCCGTCGAGCTCGCCCTCGAAAATGGTCTCGGGCTCGACGCTGAATTCGCGCGCCGGGTCGTCGAAGGTGAAGTCGGCAAAACGCTCGAAACGTGTCGCCGCCTTGTTCAGACGCATCTTCACTTCCGCCTTGAGGCCGGCGGCCGTGGCCCCCGTCAGCCACTGGGCCGAGAGCGTGCCGCGCAGCGGCGCGCTGCCGGCCAGCTTGCCGGCGCCGACATCGAGGTCGATCTTCAGCCGGTTGGGCATCACGGTCTCGATCTTCACCGTGCGGCTGAAGCTGCTGCCGCCCAGGATGGCCTTGGCCGTCCAGTCGCCGGTGAGGGCGTCGTCGGGTGTCTTCAGCGCGAACTTGTAGAAACCGCCCACCGGCGTGGCGTTGGTCAGCGTCTGCACCAGCTGGCCCTTGGGGTTGCGCAGCTCCATGGTCACCGGGTGGTTGGCCGGCAGGGTCTGGTGGCTGTCCTGCAGCACGAAGGTGAGGTAGATGTCGTCACCCGGGCGCCAGACGCCGCGTTCGCCGTAGATATGGCCCTTGAGGCCGGCATGGACCGTCTCGCCGCCCACGTCGAAGTGGCTGGTCGGCAGGGCGGTGCCTTGCGAAACCTTGAGGTAACCCTTGTGGCCGCCCTTGTCGGCCAGCAGGTAGAAGGGCGCGCTCTTGAGGCGGAAGTTGATCAGGCCCTCGCTGCTGGACACCTCGCTGGCCATGGGCTGGCTCTGGAAGTTCATCGCCGTGACCTTCACGCCGGCCAGCGGCTGGGCGGTGCGCAAGTCGGTGGTCACCACCAGCATCTTGCCGCTCTGGTCGCGCTTGGCCAGCAGGCCGATGTTCGAGGCCAGCAGATTGCGGGCATCGCGCGTGCGCTGGGCAAAGCGGTAGTAGCTGGGCTTGCAGGGGTTTTCGCGCTCGTTCCAGGCCTGGTTGTTGTTCTCGCCGTAGTACTGCTCGGCGTAGTCCCAGCTGCTGTACTCGCGCTGGGCAAAGTCTTCCTCGTTGGCCAGCGGCGCTTCCATGGTGGCCGTCTGCGCGTCCTCGGCCGGGCAGGCGTAGGTGGCGTCGGCGCGGTTGATCGAGACCGTCAGGCGGAACAGGCCGCCGGGGTGCTTGTCGAACAGCTCGGTCACGTCCAGCGCGTAGCGGTTCCAGCGGTTGGCCTGCGGCTCGGTCAGGGTGATGGTCTTGCGCCAGAGGTAACGGCCCACGCGGCCCAGCTCCTGCTGACCGTCGAGCTTGTTGACCTGCAGGAACTGGCCCACGTTGTTGTCGAAGATGCGGAAGGCCGTGACGCGGACCGAACGCACGTTGACGGCCTCGATCGGCACGCTCAGCACCTTGTTCTCCGGCAGGATCACGCCCTTGCCGACAAAACGCACCTGCGGCTTGATGCTGGCAAAGGTGAGGGTCTGCTGCAGCGGGCTGCCCAGGCGCTCGCCCCGGCTGTTGCGCAGGCCGGCATCGACCGTGAGCTGGACCTCGCCTTCGGCGCCCGAGTCCGGGTAGATCTTCAGCACGTTGTTCTCGATGCGCTGGGTCGACTTGCCCGCGCCGAGCTGCACCAGGCCGCGCAGGTTCTGGCGCGTATCCAGCGGGTCGGAGAAGGTGATCTGCACGTACTGCTCGTTGTCGCTCTGCACCACCTGCGCCTGCAGCACCTTGAACAGGCCCAGCGCCGGGATCGCCACCTTGCTGTTGCCGAAGGTGTTCTGGGCCAGGCTCTGGCCGGCCCATTCCAGTGCCAGCTCGTGGGTCGTCTTCTGCCGCTCGATGCCGGTCACGGTGAACTCGTGGCGGCGCGCGTCCGGGGCGTGCTGCCATTCCACCTTCAGCGGCTGCTCGCCGAGGCTGGCCTTGAGCACCTTCTGCACATCGGCCGCGGCTTCGACGTCGGCCGTCAGCACGGCGCCGCGCAGCTGCATGCGGTTGTCCTGCCTGGGGTCGGTGGCCAGGCCGGCCACCTTGACCTCGAACTGGCGCGGCTGGGTCTGCACCACGAATTCGTAGTCCTGGACGGCCTCGGCCACGCCCTGCAGGCCGGCCGGCTTGACGGTAAATCGGTAGTCGCGCCCGGACTCCAGCTCACGCTCGGGCGTCAGCACGATCTCGCGGGTGCTGGCGAAGACGGCATCACCCTTGACGGCGGGCCAGGCGGCGAGGTGCCGGGCCGCGCTCTGGCCCACGCGGTCGGCGCTCACGACGTCGCCCGCAAACACCACGCGGATCTTGTCCTTGCGCGACAGCAGGCCGGCACTGTGGGAATTGATGATCCGGCTCCAGGCCGGGTCCTGCGGGAAGATCTTCAGCGGGGTTACGGGCCCCTGGTTACAGGCCGCCAGCCCCAGCAGCAAGACGCCGGCCAGCGCGAGCGCGCGCGCGAACTTCGATCCAGTCATGTTTTCCTCCCTTCACTGTTATTCGTTCCCGCCGGCGCAGGCCGCGGGGCTGTATGAAGTGCGACGCCAGCGCCCCCGTGCGATGGACCATCGGGGCCGGTGTGCGGTCGCCGGGCCATTCTAGGGCACGCCTGTGGGGGTATTCCTCGGTGTTTGTGCCGGGGGGCGCAGTGAATTTGACGACGGTTAAACTCCTTGACGGTCCCACCCCTTGAAATACGGCCTGCGCGCCCAAAGCTGGCCTGCAACCGGAGGTATTCATGCGGATCGACAAACTCACCACCAAATTCCAGGAAGCCCTGGGCGAAGCGCAGACGCTGGCCCTGGGGCAGGACCACGCCTACATCGAGCCGGCCCACCTGCTGGTGGCCATGCTGCAGCAGCAGCACGGCCCCAAGTCGCTGCTGCAGCGCGCCGGCGTCAACGTGGCCGGCCTGCAGGCCGGCGCCGAGGCCGCCCTGAAGAAACTGCCCCAGGTGGAGGGCCAGGAACAGGTGCAGGTCGGCCGCGACATGGTCAGCCTGCTGCAGGCGGCCGAGAAAGAGGCCATCAAGCGCGGTGACCAGTTCGTCGCCAGCGAGCTCTTCCTGCTGGCCCTGGCCGACAGCAAGGGCGAGGCCGGCCATCTGGCCAAGGCCAACGGCCTGACCCGCAAGGCGCTGGAAGCCGCCATCGACGCCGTACGCGGCGGCCAGAAGGTGGACAGCGCCGAGGCCGAAGGCCAGCGCGAAGCGCTGAAGAAATACACCCTGGACCTGACCGAGCGC
>JAHRYV010000036.1 GCA_020621965.1 Curvibacter sp.
GGCCGTGTTCCAGTTTGAAAGCCGCGGCATGCAGGGCATGCTGCGCGACGCCAAACCCACGCGGCTGGAAGACCTGATTGCGCTGAACGCCCTGTATCGCCCGGGCCCCATGGACCTGATCCCCAGTTTCGTGGCACGTAAACATGGGAGAGAGGAAGTCGAGTACCCGCACCCGGCGGTGGCCGAGATGCTCTCCGAGACCTACGGCATCATGGTCTACCAGGAGCAGGTGATGCAGACCGCGCAGATCCTGGGCGGCTACTCGCTGGGTGGCGCCGACCTGCTGCGGCGCGCCATGGGCAAGAAGAAGGCCGAGGAGATGGCCGAGCACCGGGAGAAATTCCGCGCCGGCGCATTGGCGACCCACAACATCCCCCAGGAAAAGGCCGACGAGGTCTTCGACCTGATGGAGAAGTTCGCGGGTTACGGCTTCAACAAGTCGCACGCTGCCGCCTACTCCCTGCTGGCCTACCACACGGCCTGGCTCAAGGTGCACTACACGGCCGAGTTCTTCTGCGCGAACATGACCGTGGAAATGGACGACACCGACAAGCTCAAGGTCTTGTTCGAGGACGCGCTCAAGATGGGCATGACTTTCGAAGCCCCGGACGTGAACCGCGGCCATTACCGCTTCGAGCCCATCTCCGACCAGGTCATCCGCTACGGTCTGGGCGCCGTCAAGGGCACGGGAGAACAGGCCATCCAGGCCATCGTGAAAGCCCGTGAGGAAGGCGGTCCGTTCACCAGCCTGTACGACTTCTGCGTGCGGGTGGACCGCACGCGTTTGAACAAGCGAACCATCGAGGCGCTGATCAAGGCCGGCGCCTTCGACTCACTGCAACTGAACCGCGCCTCGCTGATCGCCTCCATCGACCGCGCCTTCGACTTCGCCAACGCCACAGCCGCCAACGCCAACCAGGGCGGCCTGTTCGACCTGATGGGCGAGGACAGCCACGGCGCCAGCACCCAGGAGCCCGATCTCGTGGACATGCTGCCCTGGGGCGTGAAGGAACGCCTGACGCACGAGAAGACGGCCGTGGGTTTCTACCTCTCGGGCCACCTGTTCGACGAGGTGGCGCTGGAAGTGCGCCGCTTCGCCAAACGCGAGCTGGCCGACCTGATCGACACGCGCGAGCCCCAGTTGCTGGCCGGCATCGTCAGCGATTTCCGCGTCATCAACGGCCAGCGCGGCAAGCTGGCCCTGTTCAAGCTCGACGACAAGAGCGCCGTGCTCGACGCCCGCGTCGACGAAGCGCTGATGAATGCCAACAAACACCTGTTCAAGGACGACGAGCTCATCATCGTCATGGCCAAGGTCATGCCCGACCGTTTCTCCGGCGGCCTGCAACTGAACGTGAACCAGGTCTGGAGCCTGGAGGCCGCGCGCTGCCGCTTCGGCAAGTACCTGCGGGTGGCCGTCAACGGCCGCGCGCCCGATGTGCAGCGGCTGGTAGCCGAGCATCCGCCGAAGCGCGAGATGACCGAGCAGGGTGAACTGCTGCGCGGTCTGGGGGTGCGGCTGTCCCTGCGCCGGCAGGGGGCGGGCATCGCGGCGGCGGCCGAGCTGCAACTCGGGGAGGACGCGAAGTTCTATCCGAGTGATGCGGCGCTGGCGGGGTGGATGGCGCAGGCGGATCAGGGGAAAGCGGTCATCGTTTACGACTGAGCTTCCTTGTTTTTCCTGCCTCGCGGCGGGGCTACGCGCCGGGATGTGCGCCCGGTAACGCACTCACTTTCTCTTGCAGCGAAGCAAAGAAAAGTGACTCACCCGCCGGGGCGAGACCCGGCAATGCCGCCCAAGCAAGCCCCCCCCCCATCAAAGCCAAAAAACTAAAATCAACCCCGTGAACGACATCCTCAACATCTCCGCCTACAAGTTCGTCCCCCTCCCCGACGCCCACGAACTGCGTGAGCGCCTGCACGAGCGCGCGCTGGCGCTGGGCCTCAAGGGCACGATCCTGCTGGCCGAGGAAGGGATCAACCTGTTTCTCGCCGGGCCCGGCGAGGCGGTGCGCTCGTTCGTGGCGGAGCTGCAATCGGATCCACGCCTGGCCGACCTGGCGCCCAAGGAAAGCTGGTCGGAGCGCCAGCCCTTTCGCAAGATGCTGGTCAAGGTCAAGCGCGAGATCATCCGCATGAACCACCCGACCATCCGCCCGGCCGACGGGCGCGCGCCGGCCGTCCCGGCAGCCACCGTCAAGCGCTGGCTGGACCAGGGCCATGACGACGAGGGCCGCCCGGTGGTGACCCTGGACACACGCAACGCCTTCGAGGTCGACCACGGCAGCTTCGAGGGCGCCATCGATTGGCGCATCCGCAAGTTTTCCGACTTCCCGCAGGCGGTGCTGGACCACAAGGCCGAACTCGCGGGCAAGACCGTGGTCAGCTTTTGCACCGGCGGCATCCGCTGCGAAAAAGCCGCGATCTACATGCGACAGGCGGGCCTGGATCACGTCTACCAACTCGAAGGCGGCATCCTCAAGTACTTCGAAGAGACGGGCGGCGCGCATTACCAGGGCCGCTGCTTCGTATTCGACGAGCGCGAGGCCCTGGGCACCCGGCTTGATGCCCTGAAACGGTGAACTACTGCCCATCGGCAGCCTGTACTGGAAGTCGCGCACCGGTCTTTTGACTTACCATGGGACGCAGCCACTTCCAACCCTCAGCATGGCCAGCCCAGCCGATCCGAACCTGGAAACAGCCGCCCTCTTGAGCCCGCACCGCCGCGCCCTGCTGGCGGGCGCCCTGGCCGCGCTGCCCTGGGGCGTGAGCGGCTGCCTGGGGCGCGAACCCATGCGGCTCGCCGGCCATCCCTGGCCGGGCTACGAGCCCCTGTTCCTGGCCCGCACGCTGGGCTACCTGCCCGACGGCCTGCAGCTGCACGACACCGCCACCGTGCGGGAATCGCTGGATCTGATGCGCCAGGGGCGCGCGGACGGTGCCATGTTGACGCTCGACGAGGTGCTGCAATTGCGCGACCAGGGCCTGGCGCTGCAGATCGTGCTGGTGTTCGACGTTTCCAGCGGGGCCGACGTACTGCTGGCCCGTCCCCGCGTGCGCAGTCTGGCCGCGCTGCGCGGGCGGCGCGTGGGCATCGAGCCCACGGTGCTGGGCACGCTGCTGCTGACCATGTTGCTGGAGCGCGCCGGCATGACCACGCAGGACATCATGCTGCGCCACATTCCCCACGAACGGCACGAAGACGCGTGGCAGCAGGGCGAGGTCGACGCCCTGCTCACCTACGAACCGGTGGCCGGACGCCTGTCGGCGCGCGGCGCGCGGCCGTTGCTGAGCACGCGCCAGTTGCCCGACACGATCTTCGACGTGCTGGCCGTGCGCCCCGAGCAGGCCAGCGCCAACACCAGCGCCCTGCGCCAGGGCCTGGACGCTCATTTCAAGGCGCTGCGCTACCTGCGCCAGAACCCCTGGGACGCCGCCTACCGGATGGCGCCGCGGCTGCAGGTCAGCGCCGAAGCGCTGATCGACTCGCTGCGCGGGCTGGAGCTGCCCGATCTGGTGGGCAACCGGACCTATCTCGCCGGCCCGAACAGCAGCTTGCGCCAGGCCGCGCTGAAGCTCTCGCCCCTCATGCAGCGCGCCGGCCTGCTGCAACACCCGGTGGACACGCGGGATCTGTTCAGCAGCGCCTACCTGCCCCAGTCATGATGAACCCCACCCGCACTCCGGCTCGCTGGCCCATCGTGGCCGCACTGCTGCTGGCGCTGCTGCCGGCCCAGGCCCAGGAGACGGTGGTCAACGTGGGCCTGCTGACCTTCCGCCCCAAGGCGCTGACCGAAGCCCAGTGGCGCCCGCTGGCCGAGCACCTGAACCGCAGCGTCCCCGAGGCGCGTTTCGTGCTGACGGTCTACACCTATCCGGAGCAGCAGGAGGCCGTGAGCCAGCAGGCCGTCGACATCCTGATCACCCAACCCGCCGAGTACGTGCGGCTGGTGCACGAAAACGGCTTGTCCGCACCGCTGGCCACCCTGATCCAGCTGGAGGAAGGCCGGCCGGTGCGCGCCATGGGCGGTGTCATCCTGGCCCGCAGCGACCGCGACGATCTGGACGGCCTGCCCGCCCTGCAGGGCAAACGCATCGCCTCGCCCAACCTGCAATCCTTCGGCGGCTACCAGATCCAGGCCGGCGAACTGGCGCGCTTGCGCATCAAGCCGCAGCAGATCCTGGAGACCGGCGTGCCGCAGGACCTGGCGGTGCAGGCCGTGCTGGGACGGCAGGTCGACGCGGCCTTCGTGCGCACCGGCCTGATCGAGAGCCTGGCACGCGAGGGGCGGCTCGATCCGAAAGCGGTCAAGGTGCTCAATCTGCAGGACTACCCCGGCTATCCCTACGCCCTGTCGACCCGCCTGTACCCCGAATGGCCGGTGGTCGCCATGCCGCACCTCAACGAGCGCATCGCGGTGCGCGTGGCCGGCGCCCTGCTGTCGGTGCCCCATGGCAGCGAGCTGGCGGGGCGCATGGGCCTGTACGGCTTTGCCATCCCGGCCGACTACGAACCGGTGCGCGCCATGATGCGCGAGCTGCGCCATCCGCCCTTTGACAAACCCCAGCCCATCAGCTGGCCCGACGTCTGGCAGCAGTACCGCTTCCAGATGGCCAGCGCGGCGCTAACCCTGCTGGTCGTGCTGGTCATGGCCCTGCGCGAAATGTGGTTGCGCCAGCGCATGGACTCGTTCAGCAACGCCATGGGCGAGGGCATGTTCGTGCTGGACCGGCAGGGCCGCGCCACCTACATCAACCGCGCGGCCTGCCACCTGCTGGGTTATTCCCGGGAAGCCTTGCTGGGCCGGCAACTGCTGCCGCTGATCGCCGCACCCACGCTCCCACAGCACGACACGCACAGCGCCAACCCCCTGCTCGATCCGCAGCGCTGGCAACTGCCCTATGAAGGCGAGAACGTCTTTGTCAGTGCCGGCGGCAAGTCCTTCCCGGTCGAACTCAGCAGCCGCCCGGTGCGGCGCAAGGGCCGCTTCCTGCGCGGCGTGGCGGTCTTCTCCGACATCTCCGAGCGCAAGGCGCACAGCGAACACGTCTACCAGCTCGCCTACCACGACGCCCTGACCGGCCTGCCCAACCGCCGTCTGTTGCTGGAGCGGCTGCAGCAGCGCCTGGCACAGGGCACGGCCAGGCACCGCGGCGCCCTGCTGTTTTCCGACCTGGACCGCTTCAAACAGGTCAACGACACCCTGGGCCACAAGGTGGGCGATGCGCTGCTGCAGGCCGTGGCCGGTCGCCTGCTCAAGGTGGTGGGCACCCAGGGCCTGGTGGCCCATATGGGCGGCGACGAATTCGCCGTGCTGCTAGAGAGCCTCGACGCCGATGCCGAACGCGCCGCGCTGCAGGCGCGCGAACTGGCCGAACAGTTGCGCCGCGCCATGCGCGAGCCCTTCGGTGTCAACCACCAGTACCACCAGGTCTCGGTCAGCGTCGGCGTGGCGATGTTCGACGGCCCCGAGCACGGCGCCGACGAACTGCTCAAGCGCGCAGACATCGCCATGTACGAGGCCAAGGCGGGCGGGCGCAACGCCATCCGCTTCTTCGACCACGACATCGCCGCCCACCTGAGCCGGCGCGTGACCCTGGAGGCAGAACTGAACCAGGCGCTGGCGCTGCAGCAGTTCCGCGTGTACTACCAGCCGCAGTTCGACAGCACCGGCCGCCTGGTCGGTCTCGAAGCCCTGGTCCGCTGGCAGCATCCGCAACGCGGCCTGGTGATGCCCAGCGAGTTCATCCCCCTGGCCGAGGACACCGGCCTCATCCTGCCCCTGGGCCAGTGGGTGCTGGAGCAGGCCTGCCAGCAGATCGAGCGCTGGCGCAGCCATCCGGTCCTGGGCGAGCTGGCGGTGTCGGTCAACCTGTGCGCGCACCAGCTGCTGCAGGCCAACTTCGTCGACAGCGTCGCATCCATCCTGAGGGACAGCGGCACCGACCCGCACAAGCTCCAGCTGGAGCTGACCGAGAGCGTGCTGGCCCGCAACGTCGACGTCGTGAGCGAAAAGATGCGCCAGTTGGTCGACCTGGGCGTCAGCTTCTCGCTCGACGACTTCGGCACCGGCTACTCCTCGCTGAGCTACCTCAAGCGCCTGCCCATTCAGCAGCTCAAGATCGACGCCTCCTTCGTGCGCGACCTGCAGACCGACCCCAACGATGCCGTCATCACCCGCACGATCATCGCGCTGGGTCGCAGCCTGGGCCTGGAGGTGATCGCCGAGGGCGTCGAGACCGAGGCGCAGCGCGACATCCTGCTGCAGCAGGGCTGCCAGCTGTTCCAGGGTTATCTCTACGCCCGCCCGCTGGCCCTGGCCGAACTGACCGAACTGGCCAGGCACGGCAGCCCGCCGCTGCAGCTGGCCTCGCCCATCTGAGGCGCGGCCGTCGACCGCGCCCCAAAGAAAAAGCGCCCCGCGGGGCGCTTGTTTCATGGCGTGGGCAACGCTCAGCCGCGCAGCCGCGCGGCGACTTCGGCCACGCGCTGACCGAAGCGGCGCGCGGTCTCCAGGTCACCGACATTCATCTCGGCGGCCGGTGCATCGGACGGCGTCTGCGCCATCACCCCGGCCGAGGAGGCGAGGTAGTTGATGTCCTCGCGCTTGGAGGCCTTGGAGTTGTTGTAGTTCAGGCCGGTGCCGACCCAGATGCCACCGTGCTGCATGGCCAGCGTAAACAGGTAGTGCAGCGTGGACAGCTTGTCGCCGTTCACGTTGGAGCTGGCGGTGAAGCCGGCCATGAGCTTGTCCTTCCAGGCCTGCACGTACCAGGGCTTGCTGGAGGCGTCGGCGAACTTCTTGAACTGCCAGCTCACACTGCCCATGTAGGTGGGCGAGCCCATGATGATGGCGTCGGCAGCACCCAGGGTCTCCCAGCCGCCTTCGGGCAGATTGCCCTCGGCGTCGATGGCCAGCAGCTCGGCGCCGGCACCCTCGGCCACGGACTGCGCCAGGCGCTGGGTATGGCCATAACCCGAATAAAAAACGACAACGACTTTTGCCATGCGGTAACTCCAGTTGAAAGGATGAATGAAAGAATCGGGATGAATCGCCCCGGGCCCCGACCGAGGTCGGCACCTCGGGACGGGAATTCAGGGCTCAGCCCTGACGCCTGGCGTCCACGCTCCAGGCACCGGCGCCGTGCGCCACCAGCACGAACAGGCCGCCCACCACACCGACGTTCTTGAAGAACAGCAGCTGCTGCACAAAGGCCTGGTCGGCCGGCACGCCCCAGTAGTTGTGGAAGAAGAAACTGGCCACCAGCGTGAACAGGGCCAGCACCAGTGCCGCCACACGGGTGCCGAAACCGGCGATCAGCGCCAGGCCGCCACCGACCTCGACCAGGATGGCGACCACGGCCGCTACCGTGGGCAGGGGCAGGCCCACCGAGCCGATGTAGCCGACCGTGCCGGCAAAGCCCGTGATCTTGCCGATACCGGCGGGCAGGAAGAGCGCGGCCAGCAGCAGGCGGCCGGCCAGGGACAGGGGGGGTTGAAGGTTGGCAAACATGATGAACTCCTAATAAGTTGGATAGAACAGAAACTCAGGCGGCCAGATCGAAAACCAGCACTTCGGCGTCGCGGCCGGCCTTCAACTCGATCCGGCTTTCGGCCGCCAGCAGGGCCGCGTCACCGCCGCTCAGGCGCTGGCCATTGACCTCCAGCTCACCGCGCACCAGGTGCACATAAGCCTTGCGCGCCGGGTCGAGGGCCAGCGTGGCGGCCTCGGCGCCGTCGAACAGGCCCGCGTACAGCCGGGCGTCGGCATGGAGGGTCACCGAGCCGTCGGCACCGTCGCTGGATGCCACCAGGCGCAGCGCACCACGCTTCTCGGGCGCGGCAAAGGTCTTCTGCTCATAACTGGGCGGAATGCCGCGCACAGCGGGCTCGATCCAGATCTGGAAGAAGTGCGTGGTGTCCTTGGGCGCGTGGTTGTACTCGCTGTGCATCACACCCTTGCCGGCGCTCATGCGCTGCACGTCGCCCGGCGGGATGGCGCGGCCATTGCCCATGTTGTCCTTGTGCGCCAGCTCGCCCGACAAGACGTAGCTGATGATCTCCATGTCGCGGTGGCCGTGCGTGCCGAAGCCGGTGCCCGGGGCGATGCGGTCCTCGTTGATGACACGCAGATTGCCCCAGCCCATGTGCTGCGGGTCGTAGTAGTCGGCGAAGGAGAAGCTGTGGAAGGACTTGAGCCAGCCGTGATCGGCATAACCGCGGTCCTGCGATTTGCGGAGGGTCAGCATGATGTTTGCTCCTGGTTCAAGAAAGTGTTTACGATGAACTGAACTTTAGGCGCCGACGCCCGTTTTGCGATCCATATGCTTTGATGGCATGATTCAAAAATATTGAATTTAAATAGCCCGACCATGCAAACTGCGCGCGACGTCCTGACCCCCGATGCCCTGGCCATGCTGCAGGCCATCGACGACGCCGGGAGCTTTGCCGCCGCCGCGCGCGAGCTCGGCGTGGTGCCCAGCGCCCTGACCTACCGCGTGCGCCAGATCGAGGACGCGCTGGACGTGCTGCTGTACGACCGCAGCTCGCGCCAGGCGCGCCTGACCGCCGCCGGCACCGAGCTGCTGCGCGAGGGCCAGCGCCTGCTCAGCGAGATCGACGCCGTGGCCAACCGCGTCAAGCGCGTGGCCACCGGTTGGGAATCGCAGCTCACGCTGGCCATCGACAGCATCATCTCCAAGGCCACCGTGCTGGAGCTGTGCGAAAGCTTCTTCGCCCTCGGCGCCCCAACCCGCCTGAAGCTGCGCGACGAGGCGCTGGCCGGCACGCTGGAGACCCTGACCTCCGGCCTGGCCGATCTGGCCATCGGCGGCGCCCAGGACTCCGGCACCAGCGCCGGCATCCACAGCAAGCCGCTGGGTTCGGTGACCTTCATCTACGCCGTCGCGCCCCACCATCCCCTGGCCGCCGCGACCGAGCCGCTGACCGATGAACAACTGCTGCAACACCGCGCGGTGGCCGTGGCCGATTCGGTGCAGCGCGGCAGCAGCCTGACCTTCGGCCTGCTGGCCGGGCAGGACGTCTTCACCGTCGCCGGCATGCAGGACAAGCTGGAGGCCCAGCTGCGTGGCCTGGGCGGCGGCTTCGTGCCCGAGAGCATGGCCCGTCCCCACGTCGACGCCGGCCGCCTGGTGGTCAAGAAGACCGAACGCCCGCCGCGCGTGGTGCGCGTGAGCTACGCCTGGCGCGGCGGCACCGAACGCCAGCAGGGCCGCGCCCTGCAGTGGTGGCTCAAGCAACTGGAGGGCCCGGCCACGCGCAGCGCGCTGCTGGGGCCTGTACAGTGGAAGTAATTCAACGACATCAACCACACCGGAGACTGCCCCCATGAAACCCGCGCAACACTACGCCGTCATCGGCGCCGGCATGGCCGGCGTGGCCTGTGCCCGCACCCTGGTGCAGGCCGGCCACAAGGTCACGCTGTTCGAGAAAAGCCGCGGCGCGGGCGGCCGCATGGCCACGCGCGAGACCGAGTTCGGCAGCTTCGACCACGGCACCCAATACTTCACCGTGCGCAACCCGCTGTTTGCCCGCGCGCTGGAGACCGTGCCCGGCCTGTGCCGCCCCTGGAGCGCCAACGCCGTGCGCGTGCTCGACCCGCTGGGCCGCGTGGTGGCCGCCCCGCTGCCCACGCGCGAGTCGCACTGGGTCGCGGCGCCCGGCATGAACGCGCTGGTGCGCCGCTGGGCCGAGCCGCTGCTGGCCAAGGGCGCAGTGGAGCTGCAGACCCGGGTGGTGAAGATCGAGCGCGACGCGCTCGACGAACGACGCTGGCAGCTGCACAGCGTAGGCCCCGAGGACAGCCGCCACGTGCACTCCGGCTTCGACGGCGTGCTGCTGGCCATGCCGTCCGTACAGGCGCACGAACTGCTGCAGATTTCGAAGCAGGCGCCGGCCCTGGCCGAGCGCATCGCCGAAGTCAAGGTCGCGCCGTGCTGGACGCTGATGGTCGCCTTCCCGCAGGCCATGCAGCCGGGCCTGTCGGCGCTCGGGCCGCAGTGGAACGCCGCGCGCAGCACGCACCACCGCATCGCCTGGCTGGCGCGCGAATCGAGCAAGCCGCAGCGCGGCCCCATCGAGCGCTGGACCGTGCAGGCCAGCGCAGCCTGGTCGCAGGAACACCTGAACGACGACGACGAGCGTGTGCAGGCCAAGCTGCTCAAGGCCTTTGCCGAGGTCACCGGCATCCGCGCCGAGCCGGCCTATGCCAGCGTGCACCGCTGGCACTATGCCCAGACCACCGTGCCGCTGGACCAGAGCCACATGTGGGACCCGGCCTCGCGCATCGGTGCCTGCGGCGACTGGTGCATGGGCCATCGCGTCGAGGACGCCTTCGTCTCCGGACTGGAGCTGGCGCTCAAGGTGGCATGAAGGACATGGCCCCCACGGTCGCTTGCTACGCGTGCTCCCTGCCCCCACGGGGGGCCGCGTTTCGCCTTGGGGCGGCCCGGCGGCGAAACATCCGCGCCTGGTGAATGCCTGCGAACTACATCGGAAGATTTGCCCCCTCGCCCACTGGCCCGCTGCACGCCGGTTCGCTGGTGGCGGCCTTGGCCAGCTGGCTCGATGCCCGCGCCCACGGCGGGCGCTGGCTGGTGCGCATCGAAGACGTGGACGTGCCGCGCTGCGTCCCCGGCGCCGACCGCACCATCCTGCAGCAGCTGGCCGACTGCGGCCTGCATCCGGACGCGCCACCGCTGTACCAGTCGCAGCGCGCCGCGCTCTACCAGCAGGCGCTGGACACGCTGGTGGCAGGCGGCCTGGCTTACCCCTGCGCCTGCTCGCGCCGCGACATCGAAGCCGAACTGCAGCGCCTGGGGCGCGCCAAGCCGCGCCACGGCGAACTGGTCTACCCCGGTACCTGTCGCCCCGAACAGGGTGGCCTGCACGGCCAGGCCGCGCGCGCCTGGCGCCTGCGCGTGTTGGCCGGCACCATCGCCTGGAGCGACCGCCGCCTCGGTCCACAGACCCAGGACGTGGAGCGCGAGGTCGGCGACTTCGTGCTCAGGCGCGCCGACGGTTATTTCGCCTACCAACTGGCGGTGGTGGTGGACGACGGCGCCCAGGGCATCAGCCACATCGTGCGCGGCGCGGACCTGGCCGACAACACCGCGCGCCAGATCCTGTTGCAGCACGCCCTGGGCCTGCCCACGCCCCGCTACCTGCACACGCCGCTGGTGCTGGGCGCCAACGGCGAGAAACTCAGCAAGCAAAACGGCGCGCTGGCGCTGGACACGCGTGACCCGCTGGCCGCGCTGAACGCCGCGGCCGGTGTGCTGGGCCTGCAGGTGTCGGCGGCGACGCTGGCCGACTGGCTGGCCGCCGCCACGGCGCAGTGGGCCGCCGCCTGGGGCCCCACCAGTAAAATCCGGGTGTGACTGACACCCCCAAACAACCCGACACGGACGCCGCGTCCGCCCCGCCGCCACCGGCCCCCAAGGACCGGCGCCGCCTGCCGCCGCCCGGCGTGGAATTCCCCAAGACCATCAAGAGCTTCGTCAAGCGCGCCGGCCGCACCACCACCGGCCAGGCCAAGGCCTTCGAAGTCTATGGCGCGCGTTATGTGCTGCCCTACACCGGCGCCCCGCTGGACCGCGTGGCCGCCTTCGGCGCCGAGGCGGCCGCGCGACCGCTGATCCTGGAGATCGGCTTCGGCATGGGTGACGCCACGGCGCACATCGCCGAGCTGATGCCTGCGACCAACTTCCTCGGCTGCGAGGTGCACGAGCCCGGCGTCGGCGCCCTGCTCAAGCACATCGGCGAGCGCGGCCTGACCAACATCCGCATCCTGCAGCACGACGCGGTCGAGGTCATCGACCACATGCTGCCCGAGCAGGGCCTGGACGGCGTGCACATCTTCTTCCCCGACCCTTGGCACAAGACCAAACACCACAAGCGCCGCCTACTGCAGAGCCCACTGGTGGCCAAGCTGGCCGCGCGCCTCAAACCCGGCGGCTACCTGCATTGCGCCACCGACTGGGAGCCCTACGCCCAGCAGATGCTGCAGGTGCTGGGCGCCGAGCCGCTGCTGAAGAACAGCGCCGACGGCTACGCCCCCAAGCCGGACTACCGGCCGCTGACCAAGTTCGAGAAGCGCGGCCTGCGCCTGGGCCACGGCGTCTGGGACCTCGTCTTTACCCGGATATGAAGCACCCCCAGGCTGCGCGCACTGCGTGTCGCTCCGCCACCCCCCTCCAGGGGGCGACGCCAGTGGCCCGGCAAAGCCGGTTCCACGGCGTCCCGCGATCAAGCCCTTGCACGCAAAGCTTCCTGTGAAACGCAAGGCTCCCGACGAAACTTTCCTGGTCCGCGCATGAGCCGCCCGCCGCACCGCCACCAGCCGCCCATGGTCGAGGGCGTCAGCGCCAGCTGCGTCGCCCTGCCGCACGGCCCCTGGCCGCGGCTGATCGACTTCCTGGCCGAACGGCTTCCCAAGGTCAGCCAGGACGAGTGGCACCAGCGCATGGCGCAGGGCCGCGTGCTCGATGAGGATGGCGTACCGCTGCCGCCCGAGGCGCCCTGCCGCGGCGGCACCCGCGTCTACTACTACCGCGAACTCGAGGCCGAGCCGATCGTCCCTTTCGAAGAAGAGGTGCTGTACCAGGACGCGCACCTGCTGGTGGCCGACAAGCCGCACTTCCTGCCCGTCACGCCCAGCGGCCGTTACGTGCAGCAGACCCTGCTGGTGCGCCTCAAGCGCCGCACCGGCATCGAGACCTTGAGCCCCATCCACCGCATCGACCGCGAGACCGCCGGCCTGGTGGTCTTCAGCGTGCGGCCGCAGGACCGCGGCGCCTACCAGGCGCTGTTTCGCGAGCAGGTGGTGGACAAGGTGTACGAGGCCATTGCCCCGCTGCGCCCCGAACTGCCCCTGCCCGCCATGCACCGCAGCCGCATCGAGGCGGACGAGCAGTTCTTCCGCCAGCGCGAGGTGGCGGGCGAGCCCAACAGCGAGACCGCGATCGAACTGATCGAGGCGCGCGGCGCGCTGGGCCTGTACCGCCTGCGCCCGCGCAGCGGCAAGACCCACCAGTTGCGCGTGCACATGAACGCCCTGGGCCGTCCCATCGTGGGCGACCTCTTCTACCCCGAGGTCGTGCACGGCCCCGGCCATGCACAGGACGACTGGCACCGTCCCCTGCAGCTGCTGGCCCGTACGCTGAGTTTCACCGACCCCATCACCGGCCTGCCCCGCCACTTCGAGAGCCGGCGCCAGCTGGCCTGAGCCGGCGCCCGGGCACTACGACCGGGCCGGCATAGGGGATCGCCAAACGCCATGGGGTCATCAGTTTTGCTGATGGCCACTAGGTGGAAACGAGCGGCGTCGAGTCTGCCCGGCTTCCTATACTGCTTCGCAGCACCAGCCCGCTGTCGGCGGCCGCTGTCCATTTAGGAGATCACATGAAACTCAAGACACTCGCCCTGGCCCTGGGCGCCCTGCTCGGCACCGCCCCGGCTCTCGCCCAAGCCAGCTGGCCGACCAAGCCTCTGACCATGGTGGTGGGCTTCGCCGCCGGCGGCGCCACCGACGCGGTGGCGCGCATCATCGCCAAGCACCTGGGTGATGAACTCAAGCAGAACGTGGTGGTGGACAACAAGGCCGGCGCCGGCGGCAACATCGCCACCGACTTCGTGGCGCGGGCCGAACCGGACGGCCACACCCTGCTGCTGGGCAGCGTGGGTTCGCTCACCGTGGCGCCGCACATGAACCCCAAGCTGCCCTACAAGCCGCTGCAGGATTTCGCCCCCGTCACCATGGCCGTGGTGTTCTCCAACGTGCTGGTGGTCAAGGGTGATCTGCCGGTCAAGACTCTGGCCGACTACGTGAAGCTGGCCAAGGCGCAGCCGGGCAAGCTCACCTACGCCTCGCCGGGCATCGGCGGCGCCGGCCACCTGGCCCGCGACTTGCGTAAACAGCGGGCCGACATCGACGTCACGCACGTGGCCTACAAGGGCGGCGGCCCGGCCATGCTGGGCCTGCTCGGCGGCGAGGTCGACTCCTTCATGTCCACCCCGCCCACGGCCGGCCCGCACATCAAGAAAGGCTCGGTGCGCGCCCTGGCCACCACCGGCGCGCGGCGCGACCCGCTCATGCCCGACGTGCCCACCGTGGCCGAACAGGGTTACCCCGGCTTCGAAACCTTGAACTGGTACGCCTATGTCGTGCCGGCCAGGACACCCAAGGCCGTGGTGGAGCGGCTCAACCAGGCGCTGGTCAAGATCCTGAAGGACCCCGCCGTGGCCAAGGAACTGGAACTCAAGGGCCTGTCGCCCAGCCCCAGCACCCCGGAGGAGCTGGCCGCCTACATGCAGCGCGAGTACGACAACTGGGCCGTGGTGGTGAAGAAGGCCGGCATCACGGCCAACTGATGGTGATCCTGCGGACCCGGGCCCCCGCCGCGGGTCCGTTGGCACGGATACCTTTTGATACCGGGCCCGCCACCACGCGCCCTATACTGCCGCGGTCCCAACCGACCCGTCAGACATGACCATCACCACCATGAAAAAGACACTCTCCCTTCTGGCCCTGGCCGCAGCCGCCTCGCAAGCCGCCCTCGCCGGCGACCTGTCCACGCTGGGCACCCTCACGCAGTCCGAATTCCGCACCATGTCCGAGGACCTGGGCGCGGCCCTGAGCTACAAGCCGATTGCGCCCACCGAAGCCCAGGGCATCACCGGTTTCGACATCGGGGTCGAAGTCAGCGGCACCGACGTCGGCAAGAGCGCCGCCGCCCTGCGCAAGGCCGGCGCCAGCGACAGCCCCATGGACACGCTGATGGTCTCCAAGCTGCACGTGCACAAGGGCCTGCCGCTGGGCTTCGACGTCGCCGCCTTCATGGGCAAGGTCTCGGCCATCAACGTCAACGTGGTGGGCGGCGAACTGCGTTATGCCCTGCTGCAAGGCGGCGTGGCCACCCCGGCCATCGGTGTGCGCGGTGCCTTCACCAACATGAGCGGCGCCAACCAGCTGGCCCTCAAGACCCGCAGCCTGGACATTTCCATCTCCAAGGGCTTTGCCATGCTCACGCCTTACGCCGGCATCGGCCAGGTCTGGGTCGACAGCACGCCCGAGGCCGGCGCCCTGGGCCAGGAAAGCTTCAACATGGGCAAGGTCTTCGCTGGCGTCAACTTCAACATGGGCCTGCTCAACCTGGCCCTGGAAGCCGACCAGACCGGCAAGACCACGAGCTGGGGCGCCAAGCTGGGCCTGCGCTGGTAAGTTGCCGCGGGCCGGCCCACGGCCGGCCCCGGACCCGAGAGCCGCACGCCGGCGCGTGCGGCCGGGCCCTACTCCTCCACGTGGAAGCGGACCACGTCGCCGTTCTGCATCTTGCCCAGATACATGGCGACGTCCGCGCAGCGCAGCAGCGCGCGCGCATCGTCCCCATGCGAGGGGAACAGGGCCACCCCGATGGTGCCGGTCACTGACACCGAGTGGGTGTCGATCTCCAGGGCTTGACGCAGCGCCTCCTGCACCTTGGTGGTGGCTGCCATCACCGCGGCCTCGTTCTTCAGGCCGCTGAGCACCACCGCGAACTCATCGCTGCCCACACGCGCGACGATGTCGCTGTCGCGCACGCAGGCCTTCAGGCGCTGCGCCACCTCCACCAGCACGCGGTCCCCGACGTCATGACCGAGCCGGTCGTTGATCTGCTTGAACCGGTCCAGGTCGACCAGCAGCACCGCCAGCATGACCCCGTGCCGCTTGGCCGTCTCGATGTCCCGCGCCAGTTTCTCCTCCAGCCGGATCCGGTTGGGCAGTTGCGTCAAGGGGTCCGTGTGCGCCAGCCGCTCCAGATGCTCCTCGATCAGCCGGCGCTCGGTGACGTCGCGGTTGATCTCCAGCACCGCCTGCGCCTGGCCATCGTTGCCGTACTTCAGGGCCCAGCGGCTGGCCACCACGATGCGCTCACCCTTGCGGGTGGTGTGGCCGATCTGGCCCTCCCATTTGCCCGTGCGCAACAGGGTGTCCTCGATGTTCACCAGCGACTCGGGCAGATGGGTCTGCAGCAGCCCGTGCATGGGCTTGCCCAGCACCTCCTCCCGCGTCCAGCCGTAAGTAGCCTGGGCGCCGTGGTTCCAGAACTGGATGCGCCCGGCCAGGTCGCGCACGATGATGGCGTCGTGCGCCAGCTCCAGCAACTCGGCCTGCTCACCCAGCACGGTCAGCTGCCGCTGCTGCGCCTGCGTCAGCTGCACCAGTTCGTCGCGCATGTGGTTGATGGCCACCACCAGCGCGCTGAGCTCGTCCGGTCTGGCGGGCTCGCGGCGCGACAGCCTCAGGGGGGCGGCCTCGTCGGCATGAGCCTGCTCCTGCGCGTAGCGCGCCATGCGCTCCAGGTGACGCCCCATGAGCCGGTGCCCCAGCCAGATGATGAACAGCGACACCAGCAAGGTCTTGGCGCCGTTGCTCAGCAAGAGAAAGACGGCGCGATCCAGCACGCGCTGCCAGGCGCCTTCGTAGGAAGCCGTCACGACGAGCTGCCCGATGTGCTGCAGCCGCCCCTGATGCAGGTACTCCAGCTCGAAGACCTGGGTGATGCCCGGGCCGCTCAGGCCCAGCCCGCGGCGTTGTTCCGTCTTGCCGTCGACACGCACCTCGGCCAGCACGAAATCGGGCAGGCGGGTGATGCCCATCAGCAGGGTGTCGACGCGCTCGTGGTCGGCGACCCAGACGTTCTGGACCACGCTGTCCAGGTAGGCGTCCCGGATCTGCGCCATCCGGACATCGATGCGGCGCGTGTCGTCCAGATAGCTGTGCGTCAGCTCCGCCGCGGTGATGACCATGGCGATCGCCGAACTGAAGAGCACGATGCTCAGCGCCAGCCGGCGCGACAGGGCACCGGGGCGGGTCACGGTGGCCAGCTTGCGCCGCAGCCAGCCCTCAGGGGCGCGTTTTTCCGAGGGTGGTCCCATGGATGCGATCGTAGCCTCCGTTGCTCTTGAGTCGGGCCAGCGCCTGCGCCACGCGCGGCACCAGATCGGCGTGTTTCTTGTGCAGGTAGATATACATCGGCGTGCGCACCAGCGGCGGCTCCATCACCCGCACCTGCAGGCCCATGGCCCGCGTCTGGGCCAGGCCCTGCCAGCGTTCGTACAGCACCACGTCGACGCGGTCGCGCGCCAGCAGGGTGAAGAGCTGACTGGCGTCGCGCACCAGCGTGACTTCCCTGCCCGTGGGCACGTTCTGCTCGAACACCTTCCAGCCGATGATGTAGCTCACCCCGTAGGGCTGCAGGCTCTGCCAGCTGTCGGTGGTGAATTGGTGGCGCGTGCTGATGGCGACGAAATCGTTGATGGCGACGGGCTCGGGCACCCGGATCAGATTGGGGTACTGCCGCTCCAGACCGGCCACGCGCATGGCCAGGCCGTCGTCCACCCCGTTGTTGGCGTTGAGCATGCCGCGTTCGGTGGCGGTGGGGTAGATGAGCAGCTCGGCCTCCAGGCCCAGCTCGCGGAACACGGCGGCGATCAGCTGGTCCAGAAAACCCTGGCGGTCGGCCGTCGTGTAGGGCGCCAGCACGCCGGAGGTCAGCACGATCTTGGGCGCCGCGGCCACCGGCCCGGCCCCCAGCCACAGCGCGCAAGCCGCCAGCAAGGCCTGCAGCCCCGCCCGGCGACGATGACGGTTCCCGATCAAGATTCCCATGGTCCAGGCCACGCTGCAGCTCCCTCCTACCGTGACGGACCGGGGCGCAAACCACGCGCCCGTCATCCCCACTGCTCGGGATGATACGGGAGCCCTGCCGGGGGATTTCCCGGGGGTCGTGCTCAGTGCCCGGGCGCGCCGGTGGCCTTGGCCGCGGCGTCGAAGCCGCCCTTGGCCTTCCACTCGCTCATGCCGCCTTGCAGGATGCGCACGTTCTCGTAGCCCGCCAGACGCAGCGCCAGGCCGGCCTGGGCCGACAGCGTGCCCTGGTTGCAGTAGATCAGCACCGGCTTGTCCTTGGGGATCTCGTTGCGTTTGGCCAGCACCTGGCGCCATTCGATGTTGACGGCACCGGGAATGTGGCCCTTGCCGTACTGGCCGGCATCGCGCGCGTCGATGACGAAGAACTTCTTCCAGTCATCCTTGGGAATCTGCTCGGGGAAGATGGTGGCACCGCCGTAATCGACGAACTCGAAGTAGCCCTCCAGGGCATCCACGACGGCCTTGTCGTTGGCATGCGCCGGCAGGCTGGCGGCACCAAGGGTCAGCGCGATGAGGGAGATCGAAAACAGTTTCTTCATGGGAGTCTAAGAGTAATGAATCGGACGAAAAAAGATCAGGCGGGATTGAGGCGCGGATGCGTCTCCTCGCCCCACCACCAGAGCAGCGCGCCGGAGAACGCCATGGAAACGGCAACGAACCAGAAGGCGCCTTCCATGTGGCCGCTGAAATGCGCCACCAGGCCCAGGCCCAGCGCGCCGACGCCGTAGCCCAGGTCGCGCCAGAAGCGGTAGATGCCGATGGCCGAGCCGCGCCAGTTGGGGTGTGAGATGTCGGCCACGGCCGCGGACAGATTCGGATACAGCAGCGCCATGCCCAAACCCGACACCGCCGCCGACAGCGACCACCAGACCACGCCACTGCCCAGCAGCATCATGGCCACGCCGGCGCCGCAGATCCACATGCCCCACACATTCGGCAGATGGCGGCCGATGCGGTCCGACAGCTTGCCGGTGAAAAGCTGCGAGCCGCCCCAGACGAAGCCGTAGACGCCGATGACCCAGCCCACCTGCGGCAGGCTCAGGCCCTGCTGGTAGAGGAACACCGGGTAGAAGACCCAGATCAGCGCATCGACGAACTTCTCCACCAGGCCGGCCTGGCACAGCGCGGCCAGGCGGCGGTCGCGCCAGGTCATCAGGGTGAAGATTTCCCAGGTCGTCGGCTTGGCCGGCACGTTGGAGGGATAACGCGGCACCGGCCCGCTGGCCTTGCCGGCCGCATGGCGCGCGCCTTCGGCCTTGGCCCAGGGCAGCGTCTCTTTCACGAAAAACAGCGTCAGCACCAGCGCCGAGACGATCACCACCAGGCCGAAGATCAGCAGGCCCTGGCGCGGGCCGAAGGCCGTGGCCATGTAGCCGGTGACGATGCCGGCAATCGCCACGCCCACATAACCGGCGAACTCGTTGAGGCCGATGGTGAGTCCCCGCTGGTCGGGCCGCGTGATGTCGAGCTTGGAGGTCTGCGTCATGGACCAGGCAAAACCCTGGTTCATGCCCAGCAGCACGGTGGCGGCGACGATCCAGCCCCAGCTCGGCGCCCACAGGATCATGAAGGGGATGGGCAGCGCGCTGAGCCAGCCGATCAGCAGCACACGCTTGCGCCCGATGTGTTCCGACAGACGACCGGCCACGAAGTTCAACGTGCCCTTGACGAAGCCGAAGGCCACGACAAAGGAGATCAGCAGCATGAAGGAGCCCTTGGGCACGCCGAACTCGGCGCTGGCCAGCGCCGGCACCACGGTGCGCATCATGCCGATGGTCAGGCCCACCAGCAGCACCTGCAGCAGCTGGTAGACGAACTGGTGCAGGTTGTGGCGGATGCCGTGCAGGTAGTCCTGCACTTCGGCGCGCGCCTGGGCGTATTCACTCATGGGCAACTCCTCAGCTTACGCGGGCCAGCCCACGCTGGGCCAGCCAGGCCCCCAGCACCATCGCCGCTACGGCGATCAGGCTGGAGACGGACAAGGTGGCGACGCCGGCCATGCCCTGGCCGATGGTGCAGCCCATGGCGAGGATGCCGCCCACGGCCATCAGCACACCGCCGGCCAGGTTGCGCAGCATCTGCGGGCCGCTGGGCGTGGCCCAGGCGAACTGGCGCGCCAGCAGCGCGCTGGCGAAGGCGCCGAGGAACACGCCCAGCACCGAGGCGGAACCGAACTTGAGCGGAAAACCCAGGCGCTCCATGGCCAGGTAGCGCAACAGGTCCTGCGCCGGCGCCACGAAGGCCAGCGAGGTGGCCGCCGGCGTCGAGAACTCGTCGGCACCCGCGATGCTCAGGTACCAGCTGGCCGCCACCAGCAGGCCCACCAGGGCCCCGCCCAGCGGCAGGCGCCAGCCGCGCCAGGCGGAATTCCTGGGCGCGGTGAACAGGAAGAGCGCCATCAGCCCCAGCAGCGCCGCCGTCACGGCCCAGGCCGGCACGCCGCCGAACAGGGCCGGCAGGCTGGCCGCCGGCAACTGCACGGCGGGGCCGCTCAACACCTCACGCACCGGCGCCAGCACGCCTTCCAGGCTGGCCATGATGGCCAGCACGAAGACCAGCCAGGTCAGCAGGGCCGCGCCCTGCCCCTGCGCGGCGCGCACGATCAGCCGGCTCGGGCAGCCGCCGGCCAGCATCATGCCGGCGCCAAAGAGCGCGCCGCCGATCAGCAGCCCCAGCAGCGGCACCCCGGCACGCAGGTACGGCGTGCCCGACAGATCGACCAGGCCGAAGCCGGCCAGCAGCTGCGTGCCCAGCAGCGTGACCGCCATGGCCAGCACGAAGGCGCGCAGCCGCCCCCGGTCCTTGCCCTCGAAGGCATCGGCCAGCGCCGCGCGGGCGCAGAAGCTGCTGCGTTGAAGAACGACGCCGAGCAGCACGCCCAGCACCAGCCCGCCCCACAGGGGCAGGTTCACAGAACCTGTTTCCAAATTGCTCTCCGTGGAATGATCAGGCGGCGATATTGGCCGCGACGATGCGGTCCATATCGGCCGGGCGCGGCGGGATCTCGCGCGTGACTTCGGCCACGAACTGGTCGCGGCTCATGGCCAGCGCCGGGTTCCAGCGCTTCTCGAAGCCGATGGTGGAAGACGGCTTGCCCGACAGACCGGCGCCGCAGACACTGCCGGCCTGGTGGCCGGGATAGATCTCCAGGTCGGCCGGCAGGCCCATGAGCTTGGCCTGCAGGGAATCGTAGAGCTGGCCGGCCATTTCGCGCTCGCGGCCCGCCAGGTCGGGGCGGCCGACGGCGCCGACGAAGAGCGTGTCGCCCGTCACCACGAACCAGGGCGCGCCGCCGCGGCGCAGGTCGGTCACCAGCAGGCAGACGCTGTCGGCCGTGTGGCCCGGCGTGTGCAGCACTTCCACCTGCACATTGCCCAGGTCCAGCTTCTGGCCGTCGCGCAGGGGCGTGAAGTCGAACTTGACCTTGCCCTGGTCCGTCTCATGCAGGCAGTAGGGCGCGCCCAGCATGGCGGCCAGCTTGCGCCCGCCGGAGTAGTGGTCGGCATGGACGTGGGTGTCGATCACGTGCGTGATCGACACCCCGGCCTTCTTCGCTTCTTCGATGAACCATTGTTCATCACCCGCGACGACGTCCACGGCTACTGCCTTGGCAACCGTTGCACAGCCGAAAAAATAGGACAGCGACGCTTCTTTCGTCGCCAGTTGCTTGAAAAACATCTTGTGTCTCCTAGGATCAATCTCGTCAGAAAACCAGTACCTTGTCGGCCTCGACCGTCCAGTCGGCCAACTCCTTGAGGGTCGATCGCTTCGTGCCGGCCATCAAGTCCTCATCCTTCATGCCGCGCGCATCCATGCAGGTGCCGCACAGGCCCACCGCGCCGCTGCGCGCGACCTTGCCCAGCATCAACTCCACGTTGTAATAACCCTCGGGCAGCTTCTGCCCGGCGCGCGCGCAGGCCACGGCATCGGCCAGCAGGAACACGCGCACCTGCTGGCCTTCGCGCGCCGCCAGGGTGCCGGCCAGGCGCAGCGCGTTGTAGGCGCGCTCGCTGCCGTAGGGGGCTTCATTCAGGATGAACAGTGTTGATGCCATGGCACACCTCCGTTGACATCAGCTCACGCGTCGCCCGACCGCTCGATCGGCATGCCGGCGGCCTGCCACTCGGCCACGCCGTCCAGAATCTTGCGCACGCGGTAGCCCTTGCCGGCCAGCAGCTTCTGCGCTTCGTCCGACAGGAGGCAGAACGGCCCGCGGCAATAGGCCACGATCTCGCGCCCCTTGGGCAGCTCGGCCAGGCGCCGCTCGATCTCCGCCACCGGCATGGAACGCGCATGCGGCAGGTGCGCCACCTCGTATTCCTCCTGCGGCCGCACGTCGATCACGATGAGCTCGCCGCGTTTGGCCTGGGCCAGCAGATCGGCCCGCCCCATCTGCGCCAGCTTCTCCGGCTGGGCCACCATCTTCTGCAGCGCCAGCTGCAGCTCCACCAGGTGCTCCTCGGCCACCAGGCGCAGCGTGACCCAGAGCTGGGCCACGTCCTCGCCGCTCAAGCGGTAGACCATGTACTTGCCCTCGCGCCGGTGCTCCACCAGCCGCGCGGCCTTCAGCGCCTTCAGGTGGGCACTGGCGAGCTTGACGTCGATGCTCAACTCGGCCGCCAGCACCTCCACCGTCTTCTCGCCCTGGGCCAGCAGCTCCAGCAGCTCCAGCCGCTTGGGGCTGGAGACGGCCTTGCCGATGCGCGCCACCTGTTCGTAGAGCAGGTCCTTGAGTTCCCGTTTCTTCATGCGAATATTCTAACGTCTGTTTGAATGTATTCAAGCCAGGGATTTCACCAACCCTTGCGGCGGCCCGGGCACGGCACGGCCCCGCAACCCTGCCGCACAATCGACAGCAGTCGCGCCCCTGCGGCGCCCGGCCCACTCATCTGCTGACCAGGAAACCCATGCTGCCGCAACTACACCGCCACCCCTGGATGGACACCGACATCGAAGCCTTTCGCGACCAGCTGCGCCGCTACGTGGAAGCCGAGCTGCAGCCCCACCTGGCCGCCTGGCGCGAGCAAGGTTATGTGCCGCGCGAAGTCTGGCGCCCCTTCGGCGCCCTGGGTTTCCTGCTGCCGGAGCTGCCCGAGGCCTACGGCGGCGCCGGCGCCAGCCTGGCCTATCAGCTGGTGGTGGCCGACGAACTGGCGCGGGTGGAGATTCCCGGCACCGTGGCCGTGCACACCATCGCCGCCCACTACATCCTGGACTACGGCACCGAGGAGCAGAAACAGCGCTGGCTGCCCAAACTCGCCAGCGGCGAGCTGATCGCCGGCATCGCCATGACCGAACCCGGCGCCGGCTCCGACCTCAAGGCCGTCCGCACCCGCGCGCGGCGCGAAGGCGACGACTACGTGATCGACGGCAGCAAGGTCTTCATCACCAACGGCTACACCGCCAACCTGCTGGTGGTGGTGGTGCGCACCGGTGGCGAAGGCAGCAAGGGCGTGTCGCTCCTCGTGCTGGAAACCGACAAGCTGCCGGGCTTTCGCGCCAACATCCTGGAGAAGGTGGGCCTGCACGCCTCCGACACCTGCGAACTCTTCTTCGACGGCGTACGGGCGCCGGCGGCCAACCTGCTGGGCGGCGTGGAAGGCCAGGGTTTTGCCCAGCTGATGAGCCAGCTGCCCTTCGAGCGCATGCTGCTCGCCGTGGCCGCCGCCGCCGTGATCGAACGCGCGGTGGAGCTCACGGTGGACTACACCCAGCAGCGCAAGGCCTTCGGCCAGCGCATTGCGGACTTCCAGAACACCCGCTTCAAGCTGGCCGAATGCGCCACCCTGGCCCACGTGGTGCGCAGCTTCGTCAACGACTGCACCCAGCGCCTGCTCGACGGCACGCTGGACGTGGAGCCGCCTACATGGCCAAGTGGTGGACCACCGAGCAGCAGTGCAAGGTGACGGACGAATGCCTGCAGCTCTTCGGCGGCTACGGCTACATGGCCGAATACCCGATCGCCCGGATGTGGGCCGACGCCCGCGTGCAGAAGATCTACGGCGGCACCAACGAGATCATGAAGGACCTGATCGCGCGCAAGGTCTGCGGCTGACACCGGCCCGCGCTGGTGCTGACGCCAGCAGGGTCTCTCGGGTGGCCGAGCGACGCGAGTAGGATGGGCGACTCCGGAAGGAGCAAACCATGGCGACACCTGACAAACCGGTCGACGTGGTCCGCGTCAGCTGCGAAGTGTGTCTCAAGGAAGTCCCGATCGCCGAAGCCAAGATCGCCGAGGCCGCGGACTACTTCGCGTATTTCTGCGGACTCGAGTGCTACGAGAAATGGAAGACCCAGGGCGGCAAGGCCGACCAGCCGGGCCCCAGGCCGGGCTCGTAGGAACGCGCTCAAGCCTCAGCGAGGTGGTCACCCTTGAGCTCGACCGTATTGCCCTCGGGATCGGTCACATAGATGGACGGCCCCAGCCCGCGCGCGCCGTAGCGCGTGGCCAGCGGCCCGAAGGGGATGCCCCGGGCCTGCATGTCGTGTTGAATCTGCTGCGCATCGAAGGGCTCGATGGCCAGGCAGAAGTGCTCCAGGTTGCGCCCCTCGCGGCCCGGCGCGGCACCCCCTAGCCGGCCCAGCGGCCCGTCCACCGGCACCAGATCGATCAGCGCCTCGCCGGCGCGCAACTGCACCAGACCCAGCGCGCGGTCCTCCCGCTCGACGGTGCATCCCAGCGCCCCGCAATAGAACTCCTGCATGACCGGCAGGCTGGTCACGCGCAGCACCAGGTGATCGAGGCGCAGCAGGCGGAACATGCCGCGGCCCTCTCAGCGGGTGATCACCACCAGCACGCTGCAGGGCGCGTGCTCGATCAGCGTCTTGGAGACGGAGCCGCGCCACCAGCGCGCCGCCCAGCCATCCAGATGCTTGTGCCCCACCACGATCAGATCGGCCTTGATCCGGCCGGCCGTGCGGGCAATTTCCTGCACCGGGTCGCCCACCACCACTTCGCCGCGGGCGCTCAGCCCAGCGCCCGCCAGCTTGCGCACCCCCGTGTCGAGGATGGTCTGGTAGCGTTCCCGCTCGCTGGCCTCCACCTGTTCGTCGTACACACCGCCCTCGGGCCCGATGGCGGTGATGGGCAGGGGCATCACGGCAACGAGCGTCAGCTCAGCCTGGCTCCACTGCGCGATTTCGCGGCTGTCCAGCAGGGCCTGCTGCCCCGGCGCCGAGCCGTCATACGCCAGCAAGATGCGTTTGTACATGGCACACCTGCGAGTCTGGGCGGACGCCGGCGGCTATTCCAGCGTGAAGCCGAGCTTCACCGTCACCTGCCAGTGCGCCACCTTACCGTCGATCACATGGCCCCGCGTCTCGACCACGCTGAACCACTGGATGTTGCGCACCGACTCGTGCGCCTTGGCGATGGCGTTGCTCACGGCATCTTCGATGCTGCTGGGCGAAGACCCGGTCAGCTCGATCTGCTTGTAGACATGATTGCTCATCACACGGGCTCCTCAGAGTTGATCTGCAGGCTCAATCAAATCTTAGGCATTTTGGGGCGGAACTGCAACCTGGATGCGAGGGCGGACGCGAGCCGGTGGCACAACGCCCGGGCACCGGCTCGCCGGGCGTGGACGGCCACGTATGCATGAGGCGCCAGTTCGCGCGCAAGGTCCACGACTCGCCCAGCCGCCCGCGCCCGCTCAACGGCACGTGGTCACGCGTCCATCCCACGGACCACAAGCCGGTATGAGCGCTAACGAACATACCACCTCACCTTTTCTACTTAGGCTTGCGCACATAAAGAGAACTCGGGCTCGGGCACGGCAAGAGCGCCATCGCCAGCGGGCATCTTGCGCAGACACACGATAGCCCGCGGCGAATCCTCCAATGTGCGTCTTTTTTTGAAATGGCACATGACATGAAACGGCACGCTTCCATGAACCGCAGCTACCGCCTGGTCTGGAGCCAGGTGCTCAACGCCTGGGTTGCGGTCGCTGAGAATTCCAGAGGATCCGGAAAAGCAGCAGGCCGCAGGCTCATGCAGGTGGCTCTGTCCGCGCTGCTCTTGCCGGGCCTGGCGCTGGCGGCGCCCGACGGTGGCCAGGTCGTCTCAGGCACGGGCCACATTTCCCGCTCCGGTGCCACCACCACCATCCAGCAGTCCAGCCCGAACCTGTCGCTCAACTGGAACAGTTTCAACCTCGCGCCATCGGAAACCGTCAACTTCCTGCAGCCCTCGCCGGTGGCCATTGCGGTCAACCGCATCCTCGACACCAACGGCACGCAGATCCTCGGCCGCATCCAGGCCAACGGGCAGGTCTACCTGATCAACCCGAACGGCATCCTGTTTGGCCAGGGCGCCCAGGTCAACGTCGGCGGCCTGGTGGCCTCCACCCTGGATGTCCATGACGCCGCCCTGAACGGCAGCACCAGACCCTTCAGCGGCAACGGCTCGGGCCGTGTCATCAACCAGGGCACGATCACCGCCACCCCCGGCGGTTATGCCGCCCTGCTGGGCCAGCACGTCAGCAATGAGGGTGTGATCACCGCGTTGCAGGGCACTGTCGCACTGGGGGCGGGCAGCGCGGCCACGCTCACCTTCAGCGGCAGCCGCCTGGTCCAGATGCAGGTCGACCAGAGTGTCCTGAGAAGCCTGGCGCACAACGGCGGGCTGATCCAGGCCGATGGCGGCCTGGTGATGATGACGGCCGGGGCCAGGAACGCCTTGCTGGCCAGCGTCGTGAACAACACCGGCGTGATCCAGGCACGCACCGTGGAGAACCGCAACGGCACCATCGTCCTGCTGGGCGGCATGCAGGCGGGCAGCACGCAGGTGGGCGGCACGCTCGACGCCAGCGCGCCCCAGGGCGGCAACGGCGGCTTCATCGAAACCAGTGCCGCCCGCGTCAGCATCGCGGACGACGCCAGGATCACCACGGCCGCTGCGGCGGGACGATCCGGCACCTGGCTGATCGACCCGCTGGACTTCACCATCGCGGCCAGTGGCGGCGACATCACGGGCACGGCGCTCTCCAGCCTGCTGGGCAGCAACAGCGTCGTCGTCAGCACCACCGCCGGCGCCAATACCGCGACGAATCTTTACTCCACCACCACCGGCCCTGGCGACATCCACGTCAACGACGCCGTGAGCTGGGCGGCCAACACGCTCACCCTCGCGGCCGACCGAAACATCAACATCAACGCCAATCTGAACGGCTCGGGCAGCGCCAGCCTGGCCCTGCACTACGGCCAGGGCGCCGTCGCGGCGGGCAACACCAGCGACTACACCCTGGCGCGCAACGTCCAGGTCAACCTGCCCGCCGGGCCGCACTACAGCACGAAGCTGGGTTCGGACGGTGTCGTGACAAATTACACCGTCATCGACAGCCTGGGCGCCCAGGGCAGCACCAGCGCCACCGACCTGCAAGGCATGACCGGCAATCTGGCGGGCCACTACGCGCTGGGCAGCAATATCGACGCCGCCGTCACGTCCACCTGGAACAGCGGCGCCGGCTTCACTCCCATCGCCCTGGGCACCCAGTTCACCGGCCGCTTCGACGGCCTGGGTCACACCATCTCCAACCTCACCATCAACAATGCGGCCCTGCAGGTCGGGCTGTTCAGCACGACAGGCCCCGCGGCGGATCTGCGCAACGTCGGGCTGGTCGGCGGCACCCTGACCGGCAGCAGCAGCCTGGGCTGGCTGGTGGGCAGCAACACCGGCGTCGTCAGCCACAGCTACGCCACCGGCACCGTCACCGGCACCAGCAGCATCGGCGGCCTGGTGGGTGACAACATCGGCGGCACCATCCGCGACAGCCATGCCACCGGCAACCTGAACGGCTCCAGCAGCGCCGGCGGGCTGGTCGGCAACAACGCCACCGGTACAGTCAGCCGCAGCTATGCCAGCGGCACGGTGGACGGGACCAGCAGCGTGGGCGGGCTGATCGGCAGCAACACCACCGGCGCAGTCAGCCAGAGCTACGCCACGGGCAATGTGAACGGCTCCACCAGCGCGGGCGGGTTGATCGGCAGCAACACCACCGGCCCCATCAGTGACAGCTACGCCACCGGCAACGTGGGCGGCACCACCAGCGTGGGCGGGCTGATCGGCAGCAACGTCTCGGGTTCGGTCAGCAACACCTACGCCCGAGGCAGCGTGAGCGGCTCCGGCAGTGTGGGCGGGCTGCTGGGCAGCGGCGCCGGCACCATCAGCAACAGCTACTGGGACACCACAACCTCCGGCACCGTGGTCTCGGCCGGCGGCACGGGGCTGACCAGTGCGCAGATGCTGCAGCAGAGCAGCTTCAATACCTGGGACTTTGCCGCTACCTGGATCATCTACAACGGCCTCACCGCCCCGCTCCTGCGCACCTTCATGACGCCCCTCACGGTGACGGCCAACAACGCCAGCCGGACGTATGACGCGGCGGCGTTTGCCGGTGGCAACGGCGTGAGCTACTCCACCGCACCGGACGCCAACCTGCTCGGCACCGTCAGCTACAGCGGCACCTCACAGGGCGCGACCAACGCCGGCACTTCCGTCATCACGCCCGGCGGGCTGTACTCCAACCAGCAGGGTTACGCCATCAGCTACGCCGACGGCACGCTGACCATCGCCCCCTACGCCGTCAGCCTGAGCGGCAGCCGCGGCTACGACGGCACCACGACCGTGCAGGCCGGCGCGCTGACGCTGGGCCCGCTGGTCGGCAGCCAGACCCTGACGCTGAGCGGCTCCGGCACGGTGGCCGACAAGAACGCCGGCAGCGCCAAGCCCCTCACCGTGACCGGCCTGACGCTGGGCGATGGCACCGGACTGGCCAGCAACTACACCTTCAGTGGCGGCACGCAGACGACCGACATCACCCAGGCGCCGCTGACGATAAGCACCAGCAACGTCAGCAAGACCTATGACGGCGGTTTCACGGCGGCGGGGACGGCCGTTGTCACCAGCGGCACCTTGTACAGCGGCGCGGGCGACACGCTCAGCGGCGGCAGCTTCGCCTACGCCGACAAGAACGTGGGCAGCGGCAACAAGACCGTCACCGTCGCCGGCGTCACGGTGGGCGACGGCCTCAACAACGGCAACTACAACGTCAGCTACGTCAGCAACACCACCAGCACCATCAACCCCGCTGCCCTGGCCATCAGCGGCCTCTCCGCCAACGCCAAGGTCTATGACGCCACCCGCAACGCCACCCTGAGCGGCACCGCCACCATCGCGCCGCTGGGCAGCGACGTCGTCACGCTGGGCGGCTCTGCCGCCGCCCTGTTCGACACCAAG
>JAHRYV010000037.1 GCA_020621965.1 Curvibacter sp.
ACGGTACGACCAGGGCGGTCGGGCTGAAAAGTGCAGACATGGGAAAGCTCCAGAGTTTAAAAACCGGTCGGCGACTAAGGCCAGCATCGACGTCGTGCTGGCTGCGCCCATGCGTACGGCCAGCCTTTGCTCTTTTTCTGATGGGGCGGTGCGTTGCATGGAAGAATTGGGGGGACTGGCCGTGATTTTATGCCCCGAGCATGAAACCCCGGCATTTATTGCATGTAACCCGATAACAATTTGGGGTCTGTACGACCCCAGTCTTTCCCGCTGCACCACCATGCCCAACCGCACCGTCTTCTTCATCTCCGATGGCACCGGCATCACGGCCGAGACCTTCGGCAACGCCATCCTGGCCCAGTTCGACCTGGACCTGCACCATGTGCGCCTGCCTTTCGTCGATACGGTGGACAAGGCCCATCAGGCGGTACGCCAGATCAACCATACCGGCGAAGTCGAAGGCAAGCGCCCCATCGTCTTCACCACCCTGGCCAACGAGGAGGTGCACCGTGTCATCAACGAGGGCTGCAAGGGCATGCTGCTGGACATGTTCGGCACCTTCGTCAACCCGCTGGAAGACGAGCTGGGCATCAAGTCCCACCACCGCATCGGCCGCTTCAGCGACGTCAGCAAGAGCCAGGCCTACCATGACCGCATCGAGGCCATCAATTTCTCGCTGGCGCACGACGACGGTCAGTCCAACCGCGACCTGGCCAGCTCGGACGTGATCCTGGTGGGCGTGAGCCGCAGCGGCAAGACACCGACCTCGCTCTACCTGGCCATGCAGTACGGCCTGAAGGCGTCGAACTATCCGCTGATCCCCGAGGACTTCGAGCGCCAGCATCTGCCGCCGGCGCTGGCGCCGCACAAGGCCAAGATCTTCGGCCTGACCATCAACCCCGAGCGCCTGAGCGAGATCCGCAACGAGCGCCGGCCCAACTCCAAGTACGCCTCGCTGGAGAACTGCCGCATGGAAGTGGCCCAGGCCGAATCCATGATGCGGCGCGCCGGCATCCGCTGGCTGTCCACCACCACCAAGTCGATCGAAGAGATCGCCACCACCATCCTGCAGGAGATCCGGCCCGAGCGGCTGAGCTACTGAGCCGCGCCGCGGGCAGGCCTCAGGCCCCGCCCAGCAGGCTGAAGACCCCCAGCGGATGGTGCAGCCGCGCCACCGACAGCATGTAGGCATAACAGGCCAGCGCCGCCACCAGGGCGGCCACGCGCCCGGCCCGGCTGCGCGCGCGCTTGAGCGCCAGTGACCCCAGCACGATGTAGAGCAGCAGCAGCAGCAGCTTGACGCCCAGCCAGGTTTCACGCCTCGGGTTGAGCCCCAGCGCGGCCCACATCGCCACACCGGCCGCCAGCAGCAGTGTGTCGATGGCATAACTGCCCAGGCGCAGCGGCCGCGCCATGCCCCAGGTCTGCCCTCGCAGCATGGCCAGGCCGCGCAGCGCAAACAGGGCCCCGCTGAGCAGCACCACGCTCACGTGCAGGGCTTTGAGTTCGGGGTACCAGGCCAGCAGATTCATGCCGCCATTCTGCCCAATCCCGATTGATGCGAATGCGAATGATTTGTATTCGTGTACAATTCTTTGCATTCCGTCCCACAACAGCAAGCCATACCCGCCGCCCCCGGCACCGGTTGTAGCCAGCCAAAAACTCCAACTCACCAAGGCTATGACCATGTCCAAAACCTCGAAACACCGGAACAAGACCCCCGCCCCCCGCGCACTGGCAACCATGGCCGGCAGCGTGCCCCCGAGCCGCAGCACCCTGCTGCCCCTGGGTGCCGTGCTGCTGGCCGGCTCCATGAGCGCCCTGGCCCAGACCGCCGAGGCCGACGGCAGCCGCACGCTGAGCACCGTGGTCGTCAAGGAGCAGGCCGAGGCTCCCGAGGGCAAGGATGCCTACCGCGCCACCGAGACCGGCATCGGCCGGGGCAAACAGAAACTGCGCGACATCCCGCAATCCATCACCGTGGTGACCGAGCGCCTGATCGACGACCGCAACCTCGACACCGTCAAGGAAGCGCTGAAGAACACCGCGGGCATCTCCTTCCTGGCGGCCGAGGGCGGCGAGGAAGACATACGCCTGCGCGGCTTCTCGCTGCAGGGCACGGGCGACGTTTTCGTCGACGGCCTGCGCGACCCGGCCTTCTACGACCGCGACACCTTCAACCTGGATCGCCTGGAAGTGCTGCGCGGCTCGGCCTCCATGCTGTTCGGCCGCGGCTCGACCGGCGGCGCCGTCAACCAGGTCAACAAGGTGCCACGCCTGATCGACGAGCAGCAGGTCGACGTGACGGTGGGCAGTCACTACTACCGGCGCGTGGTCGGCGACTTCAACCTCAGGACGGGCGACAGCGCGGCCCTGCGCCTGAACGTCATGGACACCCAGGCCGAAAACAACGGCGCGGGCAGCAAGATCGACAAATCCGGCGTGGCCGGCACCTACCGCTGGGGCATCGGCGAGCGCGACGAATACTCGGCCGGTTTCTACTACCTGGAGAACAACAACGGCATGAACTACGGCATGCCCTGGATCCGCCCGGGCGCCGGCTCACCCGCCTCGGACACCACGACGCTGCCCATCGACCCGAGCCACTACTACGGCATGGCCAGCGACTTCAACAAGGGCAAGGCCAGCTACGGCACGCTGTCGCACCTGCACCGTTTTGACGACGGCAGCGAACTCAAGACCCAGGTGCGCAAGGGCTACTACGAGCGCGACCAGCGTGCCGGCACCGTGCGCCTGGCCCCGGCCGCCAGCCAGCCCGGCGGCGTGGCGGCCAGCCTGGAGACCTTCGGCCCCAACACCGTGCTCACGCGCGGCACGCAGCTGAAGATGCAGGACATGGACAACCTGCTGGCGCAGAGCGACTACAGCACCCGGTTCGAGGCCCTGGGCTACAAGCATGAGTTGACGACGGGCGCCGACATGGCGCTGGAGAAAAAGCGCGTCTACGCCGACACGCCCGGCCTGAGCAACGCCACGCGCACCGCCTTCTACAACGAACTGGGCCTGACCAAGCCCGACACCACCGTCGGCGCCCCCGACGACGGCGCCAACATCAACGAATCGCTGCGTGCCAAGTTCCTCACCGGCCAATACGAATCCGCCGGACTGGGCGCCTATGTGCAGGACCTGGTGCAGGTGGCGCCGCACTGGAAGCTGCTCGCGGGCCTGCGCTTCGACCACATGGTCGGCAACTACGACGCGCTGAGCTACAGCTACGCCGGCACCACGGGCACACACGGCTACGACCAGTTCGCCTACAACGCCACCAGCAGCTACCAGATGACGGTGGCCGGCTGGAGCCAGCGCATCGGCGCCCTGTACCAGCCCAATGCCCTGCACTCCTACCACTTCTCCGCCGGCAACTCCTACAACGTCTCGGGCGAAGCCTACTCGCTGGGCGCGGGCAACGCGGACGCGCCGCCGGAGCAGAGCTACAACATCGAGTTCGGCGCCAAGCTGGATTCGGCCGACAAGCGCTACACCACCCGGCTGGCGGTGTTCCAGACCGTCAAGTTCCACGAGCGCAACACCGACCCCCTGCAGCCGGGCATCACCGTGCTGTCCGGTCGGCGCCACGTCTCGGGTTTCGAGGCCGACGTGTCGGGGCGACCGACGCCGAAGTGGGAGGTGTTTGGCTCCTTCATGTGGCTGCCCGACGCGACGATCGACGTCGGCGGCCAGGGCGCCGAGGCTGCGGGCGCGCGCCCCTCGCTCACGCCCATCTACTCGGGCACGATCTGGAACACCTACCAGCTGACCCAGCCGTTGCGCGTGGGCGCCGGCATCAACTTCCGCGGCGAACAGACACCCAACCGCAACCCGGGCTGGACGGTGCCTGGCTACGAGACGCTGGACCTGATGGCCGAGTACAAGTTCGACGAACGCTACAGCGTCAAGGGCAACCTCAACAACGTGACCAACCGGCTGTATGCCGACCAGCTCTACAGCGGCCACTACATCCCGGGCGCCGGGCGCAACCTGCAGGTCACCTTCAGCGCCAAGCTCTAACCAGCCGCGGCCGGCGCCCTGCGCGCCGGCCGCTTCTCAAATTCACACCATGCTGCTGCACATCCCCGACATCCTCAACGCCGACGAACTGCGCCAGGCACGCGAGCTGCTGGCCACCGCACCCTGGACCGATGGCAAGCAGAGCGCCGGTGCGCAGGCCGCGCAGGTGAAGAACAACGAGCAGCTGCCGCACGACTGCGAGGCCGCGCGCACCATCCGCGCCATGATCCTGCGCGGGCTGGACCGCAGTCCCCGCTTCTTTTCCGCCGCGCTACCCAAGAAGGTCTTCACGCCGCGCCTCAACCGCTACGGCGGCGACACCAACTACTACGGCCAGCACATCGACAACGCCATCCGCGCCCTGCCCGACGGCCAGCGCGTGCGCACCGACATCTCCTGCACCGTCTTCCTGGCCGAGCCGCACGAGTACGAAGGCGGCGAACTGTGCATCAGCGACACCTACGGTCAACAGGCGGTGAAGCTGCCAGCCGGCCACCTGGTGCTCTACCCCGGCACCAGCCTGCACCAGGTGCGCCCCGTCACGCGCGGCCACCGCCTGGCCTGCTTCTTCTGGATCGAGAGCATGGTGCGCAGCGACGAGCAGCGCCGCCTGCTCTACGAGCTGGACATGAACCTGCTGCAATTGCGCCAGCAGCACGGCGAATGCGCCCAGACCACGGCGCTGACCGGCACCTATCACAACCTGCTGCGCATGTGGGCCCACACATGAACCACGCCCCCTCGCTGTCCCGCGTGCCCGACGGCGTGGTCACGCTGGACGACCACGAGACCCATGCCCGCACCCGGCTCGACCCCCGGGCCTGGGCCTACTTCAGCGGCGGAGCCGCCGACGAACTGACACTGCGCGCCAACCGCCAGGCCTGGAGTGAGCTGGCGCTGCTGCCACGTGTGCTGCAGCCGCTGGCCGGCGGCCACACCCGCGTGCAGCTGCTGGGCCGCACGCTGGCCCACCCCATCCTGCTGGCCCCGGTGGCCTACCAGCAGCTGGCCCACCCCGAGGGTGAACTGGCCACGGCCCATGCCGCGGCCGCCCTGGGCGCCGGCCTGGTACTGAGCACCCAGGCCAGCGTGCCGCTGCAGGCGGTGGCGCAGGCCGTGCTGGGCGAGCCCGGCCGCGGCCCGCTGTGGTTCCAGCTCTACCTGCAGCCCGACCGCGGCCATACCCGCGAGCTGGTGCAGCGTGCCGAGGCGGCCGGCTACGAGGCCCTGGTGCTGACCGTGGACGCCCCCACCCATGGCGCACGCGACCGCGAACGGCGCGCGGGCTTTCATCTGCCGCCGGGCGTGCGCGCAGTGAACCTCGATGGCCCGTCATCACCGCCCCCGGCGCCGTTGACCGCGGGCCAGAGTGCCTTGTTCGACGGCCTGCTGCACCACGCCCCGACCTGGGACGACCTGGCCTGGCTGCAGGCGCAGACCCGGCTGCCCATCGTGCTCAAGGGCGTGCTGCATCCCGAGGATGCCCGGCAGGCGGCGCGCATGAAGGTAGCCGCTCTGGTGGTCTCCAACCACGGCGGCCGCACGCTCGACACCACGCCGACCACCGCCGCCGTGCTGCCGCGCATCAACGACGCGCTGGGCGGCGCGCTACCCCTGCTGGTGGACGGCGGCATCCGCCGCGGCACCGACGTGCTCAAGGCCGTAGCCCTGGGCGCCAGCGCCGTGCTGGTCGGACGGCCCTATGTCTACGGCCTGGCCAACGCCGGCGCCATGGGCGTGGCCCATGTGCTGCGCCTGCTGCGCGACGAGCTCGAGATCGCCATGGCCTTGGGCGGCTGCCGCACGCTGGCACAGGCCACGCCGGCTCTGCTGGCGCAAGACCTGAATTGGCGGCTGCCCAGGTGAAAAAACTGGCGCACCCTTATACAAATGCGAATGGTTCTCATTTATAATTTACCCACCATGTCACCGCTCGTCCTCCTCGCCAGCCTGGCACTCGTGGCACTTGCCAGCGGCTGGATATTCCGCAAATAAATGCCAGGGCTGAGCCCCGACAATATGAACTTTGCCCTGCCCCTCGTCCAGATGCCCGCCATGAACCGCCGCCTGCTCATCGCCATCAGCGTGGTGGTGCTGCACGTGGGTGTGCTCTGGGCCTTGCAGAGCGGCCTGATGCGCCGGGCGGTGGAGTTCGTGATTCCCGCTGAGGTGCTCAGCGAGGTCTTCAGCCCGCCGGCGCCCCCGGCCGCCAAGCTGCAGACGCCGGCCGCGCCCAGACCGCAGCCCCCCAAGCCCCAGGTCCAGCCGGCCCCGCCGCTGCCCAGCGCCCTAACCACGCCCGAGCCGGCACCGGTGGCCGCCGCCGCGGCGCCCGCCGCCCCAGCCGCGCCCGCCATCGAGGCCAGCCCGGCCGCGCCGGGACCGGCCGCCCCCGCGCGCATCGAGTTGCCGTCGAGCGACGCGGCCTACCTGAACAATCCCAAGCCCAGTTACCCGGCGCTGAGCCGGCGCCTGGGCGAACAGGGCAAGGTGGTGGTGCGCGTGCTGATCGGTGTCGATGGCCGGGCGCAGCAGGCCGAGATCCACATTTCCAGCGGCTACGTGCGGCTGGACCAGGCCGCACTGGGCACCGTGCGCAGCTGGCGCTTCCAGCCTGGGACCCGCAACGGCATCCCCGAGACCATGTGGTTCAACGTGCCGGTCAATTTCGTGCTCGAATAGTTCTTTGGAGTTTGTTATGGAATCGCAATTCGGTCTGTTCAATGTCTGGGCCCAGGGTGACTGGGTCACGCGCGGGGTCGCGCTGCTGCTGCTGGGCATGTCCCTGGCCTCGTGGATGGTGATCCTGTTCAAGGCCATGGACATCGTGCGCTACAAGAAGCTGGCACGCCAGGCCGAGGGCTTCTGGCACAGCCCCGACTTCGCCGAGGGTCTGAACCTCCTGGGCGACGCGCAAGACAACCCCTTTCGCAACCTGGCCGAGGAAGGCCGCGACGCCGTGGCCCACCACAGCAGCACCAAGGCCCACCTGCACGACAGCCTGGACATCAACGACTGGGTCACACGCTGCCTGCGCAACAGCATCGACAAGACCACGGCGCGGCTGCAGGCCGGCCTGGCCGTGCTGGCCTCGGTGGGCTCCACCGCGCCCTTCGTCGGCCTGTTCGGCACCGTCTGGGGCATCTACCACGCGCTGCTGAGCATAGGCGTGGCCGGCCAGGCCACCATCGACAAGGTGGCCGGCCCCATCGGCGAGGCGCTGATCATGACGGCGCTGGGCCTGGCGGTGGCCATCCCCGCCGTGCTGGGCTACAACGCGCTGGTGCGCGGCAACAAGGCCATCCTGGGCGCACTCAACAGCTTTGCCCACGACCTGCATGCCTACTTCGTGACCGGCGCGCGCGTGGGCGGCGGCGCCGCCAAGATCATCCCGATGAAGAAAGCCTGAAACCATGGCCTTCGGAACCCAGGACGACACCGACGAGGTGATGAACGAGATCAACATGACGCCGCTGGTCGACGTCATGCTGGTGCTGCTCATCATCTTCATCATCACCGTGCCGGTGATGAAACACGCGGTCAACGTGGACCTGCCGCAGGCCACGAGCCAGCGCGAGGACATCAAGCCCGAAACGCTGCGCCTGTCGGTCGACGCCGCCGGCGCCTATTACCTCAACGGCAACCCGGTCAGCGACGAGGCCCTGCCCGCCCTGCTGCAGGCCGAGGGCGCGCGTACACCCCAGCCCGATCTGCACATCAACGGCGACAAGGCGGTGCGCTACGAGCGCGTGGCGCAGGCCATGGCCATGGCGCACCGTGCCGGTCTGCGCAAGATCGGCTTCGTCTCCGAGCCGCAGCGCTGAGCCCGCGCGCCCGCGTCATGGCCAGCACCAGCGTCCCACGGCCGGCTCCAGCGGCGCCCCCACGCCCGCCCGAGCTGGCCCTCCACGCGGCACCGGCAGCCCTCGACAGTGCCACCCTGCTGCGCGGCGGCAAGTCGGTCACGATCTGCCACAACGGCGAGCTCTACCGCCTGCAGGCCACACGCCAGGGCAAGCTGATCCTGACCAAATAAAAAAGGGCCCTCGCGGGCCCTTTGCTACACCCCGGAGGGTGGTTTACAGACCGATGGCGGCGATGCCGGCGCGCGCAATCTGCGCGTCTTCCACCGACTTCACACCGCTCACGCCCACGGCGCCCAGGCATTGGCCGTCTTTCATGATCGGCACGCCGCCTTCGAGCAGGCCGTCCAGGCCCGGGGCGCTGAGGAAGGAGACGCGCCCGCCGTTGATCATCTCCTCGTAGATGCGGCTCTCGCGTCGGCCCAGCGCCGCCGTATGCGCCTTGGCCGGGGCGATCTGGGCCGCGATGGGGGCGGCGCCGTCCAGGCGCTGCAGCCACAGCAGGTGGCCGCCGTCGTCCACGATGGAGATGGCCACGGCCCAGTTGTTCTTCAGAGCCTCGGCCTCGGCGGCGGCGGCGATTTTCTTGATGTCGGCGAGCTGGAGTACGGGTTTGGTTTGCATGATGGGAAATGGCAGAAAAATGACAGATGCGAGCATAGCCGCAGATTCGACACGGGCCGTCGCCGGGCGTCGCAAAACAGCCATGACAAATACACAGGGTGTGTGATGAATTGCGGCCGTCGGCTTGAATCCGCCTAGAATGTCCGCAACTGGGCAAGGTCTGTTGCCAGCTTGACAAGGAGAGACACATGAGCGAACAAGTTCAAACCTACGACACGCCCGATTACGGTCAGGTGCTGTCGGCCACCGAGCGCAACAAGGTGCTGCGCAATACCTACTGGCTGCTGGCCCTGAGCCTGCTGCCCACCGTGCTGGGCGCCTGGATCGGCGTGGCCACCGGTATCACGATGGCCCTCAAGGGCATCCTGGGCCTGGTCGTCTTCCTGGGCGGCGCCTTCGGTTTCATCTTCGCCATCGAGAAGACCAAGAACTCGGCCGCCGGCGTGCCGGTGTTGCTGGGCTTCACCTTCTTCATGGGCCTGATGCTCTCGCGCCTGATCGCCATGGTGCTGGGTTTCAAGAACGGCACCGACCTGGTGATGACGGCCTTCGCCGGCACCGCCGGCGTGTTCTTCGTCATGGCCAGCCTGGCCACCGTCATCAAGCGCGACCTCTCGGGCATGGGCAAGTGGCTCTTCGTCGGCGCCATCGTGCTGATGGTGGGCGGCATCATCAACGTCTTTGTCGGCTCCAGCACCGGCATGATCGTGATCTCGATGCTGGCCATCGGCATCTTCAGCGCCTACATGCTGTACGACATCAAGCAGATCATCGACGGCGGCGAGACCAACTACATCAGCGCCACCCTGGCCCTGTACCTGGACATCGTCAACGTGTTCCAGAGCCTGCTGGCCCTGCTGGGCATCTTCGGCGGCGAGCGCGAATAAGCCCGCCGCACCCCAATAAAAAAGGCCCCGCGGGGCCTTTTTTCATGCCGTCGTCGCCGCGCCGTCCCGCTCGAACACCGCGATGCTCTCGACGTGCGCGGTGTGTGGGAACATATTGACCACACCCGCGGCCAGACAGCGGTAGCCCGCCTGGTGCACCAGCAGGCCGGCATCGCGCGCCAGCGTCGCCGGGTTGCAGCTGACGTAGACGATGCGCCGAGGCGGTGTCCACGCCGCGGCACCCGCCGTGGCCGGATGGTTGGCCGGGTCGACCTTCTGCTGGTGCAGATCGGCCAGCGTCTTGGCCAGGGCGAAGGCACCCTCGCGCGGCGGGTCGACCAGCCACTTGTCGGCCACACCGTCCTGGACCAGCAGCTCGGGGGTCATCTCGAACAGGTTGCGGGCGACAAAACCGGTTGCGGCCAGCGCCTGCCCTTCAGGGCGGGCAGCCTGATTCTTGCGGTAGTTGTCGCGTGAGCGCGCCACCAGCACCTCGCTGCCCTCGATGCCCAGCACCTCGCGCGCCTGGGTGGCGATGGGCAGCGTGAAGTTGCCCAGACCGCAGAACCAGTCGATCACACGCTCGTGGCGCTGCGCGCCAAGCAGGCGCAACGCGCGCGCCACCAGCACGCGGTTGATGTGCGGGTTGACCTGGGTGAAGTCGGTCGGCTTGAAGGGCATGGTGATGCCGAACTCCGGCAGCGCGTAGCTGAGCTGCAGCGCGTCGGGCGTGTCGTCCAGCAGATGGACGGTGTCGGGCCCCTTGGGTTGCAGCCACCACTGCACACCCGGGTGGGCCGCGGCAAAGGCGCGCAGCTTCGCCACGTCGCCGGCACTCAGCGGCTCCAGGTGGCGCAGCACCAGGGCCGTCACCTCGTCACCGCAGGCCAGCTCGATCTGCGGGCAGGTCTCGATGGCGTCGAGCGAGCCGATCAGCGCGCGCAGCGGCAGCAGCATGGCGCTGACATGCGGCGGCAGCACCGGACAGACTTCCATGTCGGCCACGTAGCGGCTCTTGCGCTCGTGGAAGCCCACCAGCACCGTCTCCTTCTTGCGCACATGGCGCACCGACAGGCGGGCGCGGTAGCGGTAGCCCCAGGCCGGGCCTTCGATGGGGCGCAGCACGGTCTCGGCCCGCACCTTGCCCAGGTGCCAGAGGTTGTCCTCCAGCACGCGCTGCTTGACCGCCACCTGCGCGGCCACGTGCAGATGCTGCATCTTGCAGCCGCCGCAGGCGCCGGCATGCAGGCCGAAATGCGGACAGCCCGGGCGCACCCGCTGCGAGGACTCGTGGTGGACGGCCGTGACGGTGGCCTGCTCCCAGTTGTTCTTCTTGCGGTTGACGCTGGCGCTGACCACTTCGAAGGGCAACGCCCCCTCGACAAACACCACCTTGCCGTCGGCACGGTGCGCGATCCCTTGGGCGTCGATATCGAGGGACTCGATATTCAGACTCTCCGGCGGGAAAATTGCATCTTTCTCACGTTTTTCGCTCATATCGCTATTGTCCCCGAGGTTAGACTCCCCCTCTGAGGCGTGCGCCTCATCGCCAATCCGTGGACATGTCCGCCTCTGCATCATCCCGCTACAGTCAGCACCTCAACGCCAGCCCGCTCCCCCTGCGCTACCTCGGGGCCGCGCTCGCCCAGGGTGCGCTCGGCTGGTTCGGTCAAAGGTATTTTTCCGTCGACGGCCTGGTCGGCTATTTCGGACCGGGCGGCGGCTGGGCCCTGGCCGTGCTGCTGATGGGCGGCCGCAAGTATGCCTGGAGCCTGGGCATGGGCGGCCTCGTCGGCGAGCTGCTGGCCGGAACGCCCCTGCCTCTGGCCTTGCTCTCCAGCGTCGGCATGACGCTCTCGGCCTTGCTGGGACACTGGCTGCTGCGTCGCGATGCCCGCTTCGACGCCGCCTTCCTGAACCTGCGTGACTACCGCCAGCTGCTGCTCAAGGCGGCGGTGCTGGCCCCCGGCCCCAGTGCCCTCCTGGGCATCAGCGGCGGCACGGCCCTGGGCCTCCTGCAGACCGAGACCTATGGTCTGCGCCTGCTGCAATGGTGGGCCGGTATCGGCCTGGGCGTCATGCTGGTCACGCCGCTGGTGATGACGCTGCTGCGCGGCCGGCACAAATTTCTGGTCCAGCGACGCGGCTGGGAAACCCTGCTGGTCCTGTTGACGGGAGCCCTGCTGGGCCAGTTCGTGCTGCTCGACTGGCTGCCGCAGTTGCTGCCCCTGCTGCCACGCAAGGCCTATTGGCTGTTTCCCCTGGTCGTGTGGACGGCGGTGCGACTGGGCCTGCTGCCGACTCTGCTGTTCACCTGCATCACGACCGTCCAGGCCATGAGCGGACTGCGTGAAAACTATGGATTCTTCGCCAACAGCTCGATTGAATTCGGTCTGCTCGACCGGTGGTCCTACATCTCGACCCTCAGCCTGGTTGGCATCACCCTGGCCGTGTATTTCAAGCAGCGCGAGCGCGACGAGGCGGAACTGCGCATTGCCGCCACGGCCTTCGAATGCCAGGAAGGCATGATCATCACGGACGCCAAGCGGCGCATCCTGCGCACCAACCAGAGCTTCACCCGCATCACGGGCTACAGCCAGGAGGACGTTCTGGGCCAGACCACGGCCTTCATGCGCGCGGACCGCCAGCCGGCAAGCTTCTACGACAACGCCTGGCGCACGGCGCGCGAGCAGGGTTTCTGGAGCGACGAGGTCTGGCATCGGCGCAAGAACGGCGAGATCTTTCCGCAATGGCTCACGGCCACCGCGGTCAAGGATGCCTACGGCGAAATCACCAATTACGTGGTCACGCACATCGACATTTCCTACCGCAAGCAGCGCGAGGCCGAGGTGCTGGCCGGCCAGCTCGAGCAGCGCGACGCGCTGGTGCGCGAGGTGCACCACCGCATCAAGAACAACCTGCAGGGCATCACGGGCCTGCTGCGCCAGTTCGCGCAGTCCTACCCCGAAACCGCCGACCCGATCAACCAGGCGATCGGCCGGGTCCGCAGCATCGCCGTCATCCACGGCCTGCAGGGCCGCAGCTCGGAGCGCACCGTGCGCCTGTGCGAACTCACCAGCGCCATCGCCGGCGACATTTCCGCCGTCTGGCAGGTGCCGGTGCGAGTCGACATCCCCTCGCCCTGGACGCCCTGCATCATCGACGAGGCCGAGGCCGTGCCCCTGGCCCTGGTCCTCAACGAGCTGATCATCAACGCCGTCAAGCACGGCAGCCAGCAGGCCCGCGGCGTCGAAGTCCGGCTGCGCAAGGGCGAGCAGGCCGACCACGTCCAGGTCCGCATCAGCAACACCGGCAGCTGGCAGGCGCCCCCACCCGCACCGGGCAACGCCCCCATCCGCGGCGGCCTGCAGCTCATCGAGGCCATGCTGCCACGCAGCGGCGCGCAACTTTTGCGCGACGAAGAAGATGGCATGATTCACGTTTGGCTGATGCTCACCCCCCCCGTGATTACTCTGGAAACTGCAAGGAATACGCATGTCCCTGACCCCGACACGCAAAGCCCGGCTCCTGCTGGTTGACGACGACCGCCTGGTCCTGTCCACCCTCAGCAGCGGTCTGCTGGACGCCGGCTACGACGTCAGCACCGCCGAGTCCGCCGAAGAAGCGGAGATGCTGCTGGCCAGCGGGCGGCGCCCCGATCTGGCCATCGTGGACATCCGCATGACCGGCCAGGACGGCCTGTACCTGGCACGGCGCCTGCGCGAGCTCGACCACATCCCCTTCCTGATGCTCAGCGCCTACAGCGAGCAGCGCATGATCGACCAGGCCAGCCGCCACGGGGCCCTGGGTTACCTGGTCAAGCCCCTGGACACGCCGCAGCTGCTGCCGGCCATCGAGGCCGCCCTGTCGCGCGCCAATGAACTGCAAAGCCTGCGTGAGACCCGCTCCCAGTTGCAGGCGGCACTGGACGCGGAACGCGACATCAGCGTGGCCATCGGCATCACCATGATGCGCGAGCAGCTTGCGCGCCAGGATGCCTTCGAGCAACTGCGCCGGACCGCACGCAGCCAGCGCCGCAAGCTGGGTGAAGTCGCCACCGAGATCATTCGCAATACCCGGCCATCAAACCAGTAACAACCGGTAATTTTGCCGACTTAATGGCCCTACAAATTGACGACCTAACAGGGACCTTGTGATAATCAGTACCGATACGACCTGTAACACAGGCGGCATTTCTTGAGGCCCTGAACCTGCCTCGTGACACTCCAGCCAACGCGCCCAGGCGCTACGACTGGAATCCACGAATCTAGCCGGAACGACCGGCATGAACGAGCAGGAAGCATGAGGGCTACGACACACGAGCACATCGCACGACTTGCCAGGCTGGCGCCGGGGCGAGTTGCGCGCGCGTCTTCCTGCCAACGATTTCTTATGGGGCCCCTGCGGGCCAGGAGGAACTATCGATGAGCACGGTGGACTTCGCCCCTGCGCCCAGCGGCGCACAACAGATCCAGTTCTCGCTGCTGCGCCTCAAGAGCTGGCCGGACATCCCGCGTCTTCCCGCCGAGGACGTGGTCGACATGGCGCGTATCTGCGCCCTGCTCTCGTGGCGCGCGACAGCCGGCGTCATCATCGCCCGGCTGCTGGACCTGCCCAAGGACCGCGTCCAGGAAATCCTGCTGCGGCTGCACGCCCAGGGCTGCCTGAACCTGCAGGCGCAAGCCGGCACACCGGCCGAGGTGCGCGGCAACACGGGCGCGGCGAATGACAGCCAGGCACCGGAATCGGCCGAGCCGCCGCCGAACTCCTTCATCACCAAGATCTGGCAGCGCCTGGGCTCCAGAAACTGACACAGGGCACACAACATGGAGTGGGGCGTACTTTTCATGGGTTCGGTAGGTTCGGGCAAGACCTGCGCCATCCGTAGCATCTCCGACATCGGCGTGGTCGACACCGATGCCATTGCCACGGACGAGACGGCGCAGCTCAAGTCTCACACCACGGTGGCCATGGACGTCGGCGTGCTGCATCTGTCCGATCACGACAAGCTGCGCCTGTGCGGCGCGCCGGGCCAGGACCGCTTCGACTTCATGTGGGACATCCTGCTCATGCAATGCCGCGGGCTGGTGCTGTTCGTCAACCACTCCAACCCGGATCCGGTGGGTGAGCTCGAACACTACGTCAAGGCGCTGGAGAGCCGCCTGCTCGGACAGAAGATGCCGATGGTCGTGGGCATCACCCACGTGGATCTGAACCCGCAGGTCTCGCTGGACTGCTACCGCGATCACCTGCGCCAGCGCGCCTGCAGCTTCATGGACATCGCGCCGCCGGTCTTCCAGGTCGATGCACGCGAGCGCGATCAGGTGCGCGCGCTGGTTGCGACCCTGACCGGCCTGCTCGAGATGACGGAGCGTTTTCCCGCCAAACCACGCAAGGCCCTCGTCGCGTGAGCCCCATCCTTCAACTGAGCGGTTTCGGTGCCGCCTACGGCGAGAAGGTCGTGCTCAAGAGCATCGACTTCGAGGTGCCGCAGCGCGGCTGTACCGCCCTGCTGGGGCCGGCGGGCACGGGCAAGTCCACCCTGCTACGCACGCTGGCCGGCTTCAACCATGCCCACCCCGCCCTGCGCACCTGGGGCCAGGCACGCTACCGCGGCGCCGAGCTGGGCAACGGCAACTGGCCGGCCATGGTGATGCAGAAATCGCAGTTCCTGATCTCGACGGTCTGGGACAACCTGGTGTTCGAGATGAAGGACCGCGCACGCCTGAGTCGGCTGCAGCAACGCGAAAAGATCGAGGCCCTGCTGCACCGCACCGGCCAGGAACACCTGCTGGACAAGCTGGACGAAAAAGTGGTGCGGTATTCGGCGGGTCAGCAGCGCGGCATCGCCATCCTGCGCCAGGCGCTGAGCGAGCCCGAGCTGCTGATGATCGACGAGCCGACCACCAACCTGCCCGACCAGGACGTGCCGCCGCTGCAACGCATGATCGTCGAGCTGGCCAAAGACCGCGCGCTGCTGGTGGTCTCGCACAACCAGGTCCACGCCCGGGCCATGGCGGACCAGATCGTCCTGATCGCCAACGGCGTCACCCAGGAATGCAGTGATACACCGCGCTTTTTCCAGATGCCCGACAGCGAGGCCGGGCGCCACTTCATCCGCACCGGCTCCTGCCCCGAGGAGGGCACCGCGGTGCCCGACGACGAGGAGGCCGACGGCACTGCCGTCCCCGCGGTGAAGGCCGGCCCGCCCCCCTTGGGCGACCGGCCCGATGCCAAGCCGGCGTCGTACGGGCCACGCGGTTTTGTCTGGCTCATCAAGGGCCGGGTGGCCGGCGCGCCCTTGCCGGGCATCGTGCGCGACGTGGACTACGACCTGGCCGCGCTGCGCGACGTGGGTGTGACACGGCTGCTCTCGCTGACGGAAACCCCCTTTCCAACCGCGCTGGCCGAGGGTTATGGCATCGCCAGCCACGCCTGCCCGATACCCGACATGCATGCCCCCTCGCATCCGCAGATGCTGCGCCTGTGCCAGGACATGGACCGCTTCGTCGAAAACCAGGAGGTGATCGCGGTGCACTGCAAGGCCGGGCTCGGTCGCACGGGCACCGTGCTGGCGGCCTACCGCCTGTGGCGCGCGGGCGCCGCGGCCTCGGCCGTGGAGGCGATCGAATTCGTGCGGCGACTGGAGCCGGGAATGATCCAGTCGCAGGCCCAGGTCGATTTTCTGGCCGATTTTGCGGACCGGATCAGAAGCATGGCGCAGCCGGAACAGCCGGTCGCCAACGAGGTTGCCCTGTGACACGCGAGTGTCAGGGGTTTTTGTGTAAGCGTAGTTCAACTATATCGAGGAGCTGACATGAGCAATATCGACAACACGCTGCAAAAGGCAGTGACTTCCATCCCCGACTGCGTGGCCGCCGGTTACGTCGACCTGTCCTCGGGCATGGTGCTGAGCATCAAGACGGTGGACTCCCACCCCGCCGAGGTGTTCGAGCTGCTGGCTGCCGCCACCACCGACCTGTTCCAGGGTCCCAACGTGTCGGCCATCGAGAAGATCTTCCGCAAGGCGCGCGGCCTGCCCGAGAACAATGATCACCACTACTTCCAGGAGATCATCGTCAACAGCGACAACCTGATCCACGTCTTCATCCGTGGCAAGCGCCAGATGCAGGTGGCCTGTTTTGTCTGCCGCAAGGGCGCCAACCTGGGCATGGTGCTGACCAAGTCGCGTCTGGCCATGCCGGAGATCGAAGCCTCGCTGTAACCGCCGCCTCGGGGCATCGCCCCGCAGGCACAAGAATGACGTCGTTGAGGAGTTCCATGTAGGCAGCAGGTTGACCGATCCGTGTATCCCCGGCCCCGACGAGGGGCCCGTATTTCCCTAATCAAGATAGAGCTGAATTTCGACTATGAGCAATCTGGACAACATGCTGCAAAAGGCAGTGACTTCCATCCCCGACTGCGTGGCCGCCGGTTACGTCGACCTGTCCTCGGGCATGGTGCTGAGCATCAAGACGGTGGACTCCCACCCCGCCGAGGTGTTCGAGCTGCTGGCTGCCGCCACCACCGACCTGTTCCAGGGTCCCAACGTGTCGGCCATCGAGAAGATCTTCCGCAAGGCGCGCGGCCTGCCCGAGAACAATGATCACCACTACTTCCAGGAGATCATCGTCAACAGCGACAACCTGATCCACGTCTTCATCCGCGGCAAGCGCCAGATGCAGGTGGCCTGTTTTGTCTGCCGCAAGAGCGCCAACCTGGGCATGGTGCTGACCAAGTCGCGTCTGGCCATGCCGGACATCGAAGCGGCACTCTGATGCAATGGGATCGTGGCGCCTGCAACCTTGGGCGGCTGTTGTCACGGTCACTCTCTTAGAACATTGACAACAAGAAGAGGGAATATCCATGAGTTCTTCCGCACTGGCGAACTCCGAGGCGTTGATGAGCAAGGCCCGCAGCCTGTTGCGCGGCCTGCAGGCCACCTCGGACAAGATAGAAGCCTCGGCCCTGGTGTCGCACGATGGCCTGACACTGGCTTCCGTGCTGTCCAGCGACGTCGATTCCGACCGCTTCGGCGCCATGTGTGCTTCGCTGCTGGCACTGGCCACGCGCGCAGCCAGTGAGGTCGAGCGCGGCGAACTGCGTCAGATCATCCTGGACGGCGAGCACGGCCCCATGCTGCTCACCCGCGCCGGCAATACCGGCGTGCTGGCGGTGGCCGCGTCGCCCAAGTCCAACCTGGGCAAGGTCATTCTGGACACCCGCAAGACCGCGGCCGATCTGGCCGCGCTGAGCGACGCCCGCTGAGCATTGGCCATGAATCCCACTCTGCGCTACAAATCCCACACCGTCACGCTGCAGTCCGGCGAAACGGCGCTCGACGCCCTGTTGCGCGTCGGGGCCGACATCCCCTTCTCCTGCAAAGGCGGATCCTGCCACACCTGCATGGTCCGCTGCAGCGATACGGCCGCCCCAAGCGAGGCCCGCAAGGGCCTGCCCGCCCATCTGGTGCAGGCCGGCTACGTGCTGGCCTGCAAGTACCAGCCTCAGGCCGATGCGCAACTGGAGCCGCGCCGGCCCGAAGACATGCTGACACGCTGCGTGCTGACCGAGGCCAGCGCGGGTGCAGACGGCCGCGTGGTGCTGCAGTTCGAGGCGGCCAGCGAGATCAAGTACCAGCGGGGCGACCGCCTGCGCCTGGTCGGAGCACCCGGCGCGCGGGAAGCCGAGTTCGAATTGACGAGCGATCCGGCCGCGGGCGACTTCCTGCTGCAGGCCGAGCTGCTGCCGGGCGAGGCGGCCCACTGTCCGGACTGGCTCAGCCGCGAGCAGCTGGCCGCTGGCGGACCGGCGTTCGGCCATGAATTCGACGTGCGCGGCCCCTTCCCCGCACCGGCGGCCGTTGCGGCGGCCAGCGACGCCGGCGAGACCCGCCCGCCGCCCCCCGATCCGGCCCTGTGGGCCGAGTTGGGCGACGGCCGGATCGCGCGCCAGGTACTGGAGGCCTTCTACGCCCGCGTCTACGAGGACGAGCGCCTGCGCCATTTCTTCGAGGGCGTCACCATGGACCGCTCGATCGACAAGCAGTTCTCCTTCCTCAAGCAGTGCATCACCGGGGAGAAGGTCTACATGGGCGACCGGCCGCGCAATGCCCACCACTGGATGATCATCTCCAACGAGCTGTTCGATTACCGCCAGCAGCTCATGAAACAGACCCTGCAGGAACACGGCCTGAGCGCGGAGCAGATCGAGCGCTGGACGCGTTATGAAGAGGTGTTCCGCCCGGATATGGTCAAGTCCGAACCCTGGCCGCGACGCATGGGCGGCGTCGACGTCATGCGCGAAGGCTTCGGCGAGGAAGTCCTGCTGGTCGACAGCGTCTGCGACTACTGCGGCGGGGAGGTCCTGTCGGGCACACCGGTACTGTTTCATCTGCGCCTGGGCAAGGTCAGCTGCCCGGCCTGCGCCTCGGGGGTGCGTGGCGCGCAGCCCTGCGCCACCGCGAACGAAACCAGCACCGCCTCTTGATGTGACGCGCTACCTGGAACTCCAAGTGCAAGGCGTGCTGGCGTGGCTGGACCAGCCCCCCACCTCGCCTGCGCAACGGGTCTTCTCAGGTCTGCTGCACCTGCCGCGCAGCGCCCCCCTGGTCGCGGCAACGCTGGCCGAGCAGTTCGGCCTGGGTCTGGAGGACTTCTCGCGCGCGCTGTTCGAGTTGAACCGCAGTCGCAGCCTGCGCGTCACCGAACAGGCGTATGACCATAGCGCACAGTTCCGCGCCGACTTTTCCCTGCTGTGCGAGGATCTGCGCGAACTGGGTGCGGACCAGCCCGGGCTCCTGCTGGCCACGGCCGACGGCCTGTGCCTGGCCCAGCACGGCCTGCCCGAAGAGAGCTGCATCCGGCAGGCGGCGCTCTGCCATCGCGGCCCCAGCCAGGAATTCCCCTGCATGATTCCCCTGCATGTGGGCGGCCACACGCTCCACCTCTGTTCCACCCAGGACATCGACCCGTCCAGCGCCGCCCTGCTGCGCCTGACCCGCCGACTCATCGGCCTGCACGCCTGAACGCAGCCATCATGGACTCCATCACCGAATCCACTCTCGCCGATGTGCTGGAGCAGCTCGCGTCAGCCTGCCCGGAATTCGCCGGTGCCGTCGTGGCCACCCGGGACGGCCTGGTACTGGCCAGCGTCGGGAACTACCAGGGCGATGCACCGGCAGCCTGTGCCGCCAGCCTGTCCGTACACCTGCAAGATGATCTGCAGGCCCTCGGCACGGACAGCCACACCCCCGTCCTGGCAGAGGCGCTGATCTTCGGCGACCACATGCTCTGGTACCTGCGCCATCTGGCGGCCGGGCACGTGCTGCTCGTCGGCAGCCGCCAGACCATCCACGCCGGGGCCCTGCGTCTGGCGGGGCAGACGGCATCGCTGCGGCTGAACCGCTGGCTGGCCGGCCCCGGGAGTCCGGACTGAGGCAAGAACGGGCCGGCAGCGGGTTTTCCCGCAAACCGGTAATTTTTCATCTGCGCCCGTTGGCTCGCATGCTATAAGTTTCAAAGCTGTCAGCCCGCATGCCGGGTGGACATCCATGAGGCCCTGACCCCGCCTTGTTGAAGCAAGCTCCTGCACCAGGTGCCGGATGCCTTTTCGACAACCAGGAACCACGACGGGAGCCCCTCATGCGCACCAAGACGCCCCTCGCCCACCAGGCCTGTCCATGTGCCAGGGCCGCGGTGCCGCGCCGGGCCATGGTCTCCCGCAGCGCGGTTGCGCCTCGTCGCACGCTTCCGGCTGGCGCCCGTCGGGGCCACGGCCGGCCGGTCGCACACCCCTCTGCCTTGCGCGGCCGCTGACAGCGCCGCCCCAACGTCGCCGCATCACCTTATGGTTCTCCCCGCACTGCAACCGCAACGGCATCCGTATCAGTTCGGCATCGGTCTGGCCCTGCTGGTGCTGGTCGCGCCGCTGCTGCTGGTGCCGTCCCTGCGGCCGGCCGTGGACGCGGTCGCGCAAGCCGCCCCGTGGCTGCGTCACTGGCGCACGGCGGCGCACCTGACGGTGGTCGTGATCGCGATGCTGATCTTCATCACCGGCTACCGCGCCATCCTGTCGCCGCGCAAGGGCGCGGTGGTCTGGCTGGGCATCGCCTTCCTCGGCGTGGGGGTGCTGAGCTTCCTGCATCTGATCAGTCACACCGACCTGCTCGTGGTCGCGCCCGCCGAGACCTCGCAGGCCACCCTGTGGTTCAGCCTGGCGGCCCGTCTGCTGTCGGCCGTGGCGCTGCTGGTCTATGCCGCGCTGCCCGCCGTGGCGGATGTCAGCGCGCCGCGCAAACGGCTGGCCGTGGGCATCATGCTGGTGCTGGCCTTCGTCCCGGGTTACCTGGCCCTGCGCCACCCGCAACTGCTGCCGGGGCTGCTGACGCCCCAAGGGGATGCCAATGCGTTCCACCTGACGCTGCAGAGCGCCGGCATCGCACTGCACCTGGTCTGCCTGCCGGTGCTGTGGCTGCGCCGCAGCGAGCTGGGGGACGAATGCCTGATGGCGCTGATGTTCGCCACTGCGCACTCCGCGGTCGCCGGACTGCTCTACACCCTGGCCGGCCCCATGGGGAACAACAGCCTGAACGCGCTGGCCCATGCCTACCAGCTCGTGGCCGCGCTGTTCCTGCTGCACGCAACCTTCAATGAGGCGATGCGCCGCCCTCTGGAGCGGCTGACGATGATGTACCAGCGCGAAAAGGCGACCCTCGATGCAGCACCGGACGGGGTGATCTGGGTAAACCAGTACGGAAACATCGTGCTCGCCAACCCCGCCATGCAGGCCCTGAGCGGCCATCAACCGGACCAGCTGGTCGGGCAGAACGTATCCATCTTCCTCCCCCCGCACCTGCGCGAACAGCACACGCAGGTGATGCGCGATTTCTTCCGTGCGCCGAACGGCCGGGCCATGGGCGAGATGGATCTGCATCTGTACCGGCAGGATGGCGAACTGCAGCCGGTGGACATCTCGCTGGGTTACTGGGAGGTCGACGGCGCGCCGCACGCCATTGCCTATATCCGGGATCTGACCGAACGCAGGCGGCTGGAGGAGTCGCTGCGCCACCAGGCCACCCACGACGACCTCACCGGTCTGCCCAATCGCTGGCTCTACCACCTGCAGCTCCGGCAGGCCCTGCTGCGGGCCGAACGCAGCGGTAACCTGGTGGCGGTGCTGTTCATCGACCTGGATCACTTCAAGACCATCAACGACACCTTCGGTCATGCCTGCGGCGACGCCTTGCTGGTGCAGGCCAGCCAGCGCATCAAGAGCGCTCTGCGCGCCAGCGATATCCTGGCTCGCATGGGCGGCGACGAATTCGCCATCATGCTGCCGGACATGGATGACGCCGACGAGGCCGTCAGCGTGGCCATCAAGATCCTGGCCTGCCTGGAGGACCCGTTTGACCTGCCGAACCAGCAGGTCTACAGCGGCGCGAGCATCGGGGTGGCCTACTACCCCGATGACGGGAACGACAGCGACAGCCTGCTGCGCTACGCCGACATGGCCATGTACCAAGCCAAGCAGGACGGCCGGGGCACGTATGCCTGTTACTCCTCCGAACTCAACCGCCGCACGCACGACGACATGCAACTGCATGCCCGCCTGAAGGCGGCCTTGCACGATCAGCTGTTGCAGCTGCATTTCCAGCCCCAGGTCGAGCTGCACAGCGGCCGCCTGGTCGGCGCCGAGGCGCTGTTGCGCTGGCACGACCCGGTGCTGGGCCAGGTGGGTCCCGACCGATTCATCCCCATCGCCGAAGCGACCGGCCTGATCCTGCCGCTGTCGGACTGGGTGCTGGAGATCGCCTGCCGGCAGATCGCCGCCTGGCAGCAGGCCGGCACCCCGATGCGGCTGGCCATCAACATCTCGGCCCAGCAACTGCACCAGGGCCAGCTGGCCGAGAAGGTGGGCGCCGCATTGACCCGCACCGGTGCGCAGGCCCGGTGGCTGGAGCTGGAAATCACCGAGACCGTGGCCATGAAGCAGCCGCACCAGGCCATGGAGCAGCTCAACGCCCTGGTGGCGCTGGGCTGCAGCGTGTCGCTCGACGATTTCGGCACCGGCTACTCCTCCCTGGCGTATCTGAAGACGCTGCCGGTGGGGACGATCAAGATCGACCAGAGCTTCGTGCAGGACATCACCGAGGACCCCAACGACGACGTCATCGTGCAGACCATCATCGGCATGGCACGCAATCTGGGGCTGGGCGTCGTCGCCGAAGGGGTCGAGACGGCAGCGCAGCGCGACCGGCTCTCGCTCTACGGCTGCACAACCTGCCAGGGCCATCTTTTTCACCAGGCGCTGCCGCCCGACGAGTTCGACAGCCTGCTGCGACAGCAGGCCGGCTGGCTGCAGACGGAAGAGGCGTGAGCCCGGGCGCCGCGATGGCGGCGCTTCAACGCTCTGACGGGTCGGTCTTCAGCGCCAGGCGGCGAGATACTCGTCCCAGTGTGGCTCGGACGGCGCCAGCTGGCCCAGCGTCTGCTTGACGAGCGCGATCTCCTGCGCGTATTCCTGCTCCAGCATGCCGCCGCGCATCTTCTGGAAACGGCAGTACAGCAGGTAGGTGTTCATGACATCGGTCTCGCAATAGCGGCGGATGTCCTCCAGCTTGCCGTCCAGGTAGGCCGGGTAGACCGCCGAGCCGTCCATGCCCAGCTTGCCGGGAAAACCGCACAACTTGGCCATCGCATCGAGCGGCGCGTTGTTCTTGGGCTGATACATCGCCAGCAGGTCCATCAGGTCGAGATGGCGCATGTGGTAGCGGCTGATGTAGTTGTTCCACTTGAAGTCGCGGTCGTCCTCGCCTTGGTCCCAGTACTTGTCGGCCACCACGCCGTGCTGCAGGCCGCGGTAGTGCAGCACCGGCAGATCGAAGCCGCCGCCGTTCCAGCTGACCAGCTGCGGCACGTGCTTTTCCAGGGTGTTGAAGAAGGTCTGGATGACCTTGCCTTCGCTGTGACCGTCACGGTCGACAAAGGAGTGGATGCGCAGGCCCTCGGCGTTGCGGAACACGGCGCTGATCACCAGGATGCGCTGCAGGTGCAGCGGCATGAAGTCGCTCTGCCCTTTTTCCTTGCGTTCCTCCAGCCAGGCCGCGTAGACCTGCGCGTCGCTGTGCTCCGCGGGGGCGTCACGCAGAGCGCGCAGGCCGGCGATGTCGGGAATGGATTCGATGTCGAAGACCAGAACAGGAGACGTCATGCCCTGACTTTACCAGTCAGGGCATGACGTCCCCTTGGGACGTATCAGGAACCCCCAACCTGCCCTCCACCGGAGGGGGAGGGTTCGAGTCAGAGCAGGGCTTCGCGCGTGATGCCGCGGCGGGCCAGGTGGCGCTTGAGCTTGAACAGGGCCTCGTTTTGTACCTGGCGCACGCGCTCGCGCGTCAGGCCCAGACGCTGGCTCAACACGTCCAGGGTCTCGGGTTCGCGGTCGTGCAGGCCGAAGCGGCCTTCGAGCACCTCGCGCTCGCGCGCCGACAGGCTGTGCAGCCAATCCTCCAGCAGGCGCTCCACCTCATGCGTCTGCGTGATGCCGCTGGGGTCGAGCGCCAGTTCGTCGACCACCGTGTCGCCCAGGGTCTGCTCGCTCTCGGAGCGCTCGATGGTCGCGTCGAGCGATTTCGGCGTTTCGGCCAGGGCCAGCAGTTCGGCCACCTCGTGGATGTCGCGGCCCAGGAAATCGGCCACATCCTCGACCCGCACCCCGTCCGGGCGGCGCGCCGCGAAGTCGGCATCGTTCTCCAGTTCGCGGCGCGCACGCAGCACCTGCTGCAGCTCGCGCACCACGTTGACCGGCAGGCGGATCACCCGGCCCTGCTGCATCAGCGCACGCTCCACCGACTGGCGGATCCACCAGGTCGCATAGGTCGAAAAGCGGAAACCGCGTTCGGGTTCGAACTTGGTCGTCGCATGCATCAGGCCGAGGTTGCCCTCCTCGATCAGGTCCGACAGCGGCACCCCACGCCCAAGGTACAGCTTGGCGATGCTGACCACCAGCCGCAGGTTGTGCTCGATCATGCTCTGGCGCGCCGCAAAGTCGCCGGCGCGCGCGCGCACCGCGGTCGCGTACTCTTCTTCGGGCGTGAAGAGCTCGGTGCGGCGCACATTGCGCAGATAGGAGGTCAGCGCATCACCGGAGTCCCCGCTCAGACCGGCCGCACCCGTGCTGGCCGCCTCGAGCTCGCGCGCCACCAGCGGATCGGCTGGCCCCGACTCTCCCGCCAGGCCCGGCTCCCGCGTATCGGAACCGGGATCGCGCAGGCGCGCGGCTTGGGTCTTACCGTTGAGGGAGCGTCGGGGCATGGCGGGTCCTCACGGCTTTCGGGTGGGCCGCCTAACGCGGCGGCAGGTACTTGATCGGATCGACCGGCTTGCCCTGGCGCCGCACCTCGAAATGCAGCTTGACCCGGTCGGCATCGCTGTTGCCCATCTCGGCGATCTTCTGCCCCTTGCGCACCGACTGGTCTTCCTTCACCAGCAGGGCACGGTTGTGGGCATAGGCCGTGAGGTAGGTGTTGTTGTGCTTGAGGATGATCAGGTTGCCGTAACCGCGCAGGCCCGCGCCCACGTAGACCACGCGGCCATCGGCGGCAGCCAGCACCGGCTCGCCGGCCTTGCCGCCCAGGTCCAGCCCCTTGTTCTTCACCTCGTCGAAACCGGCCAGCAGCGGGCCGGTGGCCGGCCAGATCCAGCTCAGGCCGGACTCGGCCGCCGCCGAGGCGGCGCCATTGGACATGGCCCCCGGGGCAACCGACGCGGAGGGCTTGGCAGCGGTACCGGAGGCCGACCCGGAGGGCACCGGGGTGGCCGCGACACTGGCCGTGCTGACCGCACGGGTGACCACACCGTTGCTGTCCGCCTCACCCGACGACGCCGTGATACCCGGCGGCATCACGCGCAGCACCTGGCCCACTTCGATCTGGTTGGGCTGCGCCAGGTTGTTCCAGCGCGCGATGTCTTTCCAGTTCTGTCCGGTTTCCAGGCCGATGCGGATCAGCGTCTCGCCGGGCTTGACCGTGTAGTAACCGGGCTTGCCGGCATTCTCGAAACCGGGCGGCTGCCTGACGGCCGCGGTATTCGGGTCGAGCACCGGGCCCCCGACGGGGCTGCGCCGGTCTTCCACGGGCGCCCGGGTCGACCCGGTGCCGCAGGCGGACAGCAGCACACCGACCAGGGGCACAACCCACATCCATGCTCGTCGACTCTCAACCGTCATGAGGATTCCTTTAGGCGATGCCCGATTTTAGGGGGACAAAGTGCACCGCCTCAAGCAAGGTGTGCTGCACCCCGGCCGCGGTCTTGTCGACGACCAGCAGCGCCTGCCGCCCGCTCGCCGCCGCGACCGGTGCCACCAGACGGCCGCCGACGGCCAGTTGATCGATCCAGGCCTGCGGCAACGCCTCGCCGCCGGCAGCGGCGATGATGCCGGCATAGGGTGCGCCCTGGGCAAAACCCGCCATGCCGTCACCGAACAGCAGGTGCACATTGGGCAGACGCAGCGTGCGCAGGTTCTCGCGCGCCTTCTCGTGCAGGCCGCGCAGGCGCTCGATGCTGTAGACCTCCTGCACCAGCAGGCTCAGCACCGCGGCCTGGTAGCCGCAACCGGTGCCGATCTCCAGCACCCGGCCCATGGGCTGCGTGCGCCCGGCCAGCAGCAACTCCACCATGCGGGCCACCACATTGGGCTTGGAGATGGTCTGGCCCAGGCCGATGGGCAGGCTGGTGTCCTCATAGGCCTGCGTGGCCAGCGCCGTGTCGACAAAACGGTGCCGCTCGACGCGGCCCATGGCCTGGAGCACACGCGTGTCCTGGATGCCCTGCGCCGCCAGCTTGTTCACCATGGCCAGGCGCACCGCCTGCGAATCCAGCCCCAGGCCCTGCGGCCTGACCAGGGCCTGGACCGGCGCCGTCCTCGCCACGGGCGGCAGCGGCGCCGCGGCGCCCGGACGATCCAGCCGTGCCGGGAAACGGGGGCGCGAGCTCATGCGGGGTCCCGGGCCGGAATCCGGGCCATGGACTGGGCCCAGTAGCCCAGCATCTCGTGATCCGCCAGGTCGACCTTGAGCGGCGTGACCGAGACATGGCCCTGTGCCGTGGCATGGAAGTCGGTGCCCTCGCTTTCGTCCAGCGCGGGGCCGGCCGCGCCGATCCAGTACATGGTCTCGCCGCGCGGGCTCACCTGGGTGATCACCGCCTCGGCCGCGTGGCGTCGCCCCAGGCGACAGACTTTCACGGACTTGAGCTCCGCCAGCGGCAGGCAGGGGATGTTGACGTTGAGCAGCCAGGGTTTGCCGCCGGCCATCTGGTGCTGCAGCATCTGCATGACCAGCTCACGCGCGCGCGCGGCGGCGGCGTCGAGGTGGCGCCAGCCTTTTTCGGTCTGGGAGAAGGCGATGGCCGGGATGCCGAAGAGGTACCCCTCCATGGCCGCGCCCACGGTGCCGGAGTAGATGGTGTCGTCGCCCATATTGGCGCCGTTGTTGATGCCCGAGACCACGAGATCGGGCCGGTAGCCCAGCAGGCCGGTCAGCGCAATGTGTACGCAGTCGGCCGGCGTGCCGTTGACGTAGCGAAAACCGTTGGCCGCCCGATGCACGTAGAGCGGCGAATGCAGGGTGAGCGCATTGGACTTGGCGCTGTTGTTGTGTTCGGGCGCCACCACCTCGACCTCGGCCACATCCTTGAGCGCCTCGTACAGCGCCACGATGCCGGGGGCCTGGTAGCCGTCGTCGTTGGAAATCAGGATCTTCATGGGGATGAGCCATTGTAGGGGGCCGCCTTGCGGGCCGTCGCGGGAGGGACAAGCCGCCCGGGTATGAGCACGTATCATGCCCGGCACACAAGACCTCGGAGACTCCCTATGCACGCCTGGTTATGCACCGACCCCACCGGGGTGGACGCTCTCGTATGGACGGAACTGCCGACCCCGCAACCCGGACCCGGGCAGGTGCGGATCGCGATCAAGGCCGCCAGCCTGAACTTCCCCGACCTGCTGATCGTGCAGAACAAGTACCAGATCAAGCCGCCCCTGCCCTTTGTGCCCGGCTCCGAATACGCCGGCGTAGTGGAAGCGCTGGGCGAGGGCGTGACGAACCTGCAGGTGGGCCAGCACGTGGCCTGCCTCTCGGGCACCGGTGGCTTCGGCACTCACACGCTGGCGCCGGCGGCGCTGTGCCTGCCGCTGCCGGCGGGTTTTCCCTTCGTCGACGCTGCCGCCTTCATCATGACCTACGCCACCTCGCACCATGCGCTGCTCGACCGCGGCCAGCTCAAGGCCGGCGAGACCGTGCTGGTGCTGGGTGCCGCCGGCGGCGTGGGCACGGCCGCCATCCAGATCGCCAAAGCGGCCGGCGCGCGTGTGATCGCCGCCGCCTCCAGCGACGACAAATGCGCGCTGTGCCGCCAGATCGGCGCCGACGCCACCATCAACTACAGCCGCGAGAACCTGCGCGACGCGCTCAAGGCGCTGACCGAGGGCAAGGGGCCCGACGTGATCTACGACCCGGTGGGCGGCGAGCTGGCCGAGCCGGCCTTCCGTTCCATCGCCTGGCGCGGCCGCTACCTCGTGGTGGGTTTTGCCGCCGGCCCTATTCCCGCGCTGCCGCTGAACCTGCCGCTGCTCAAGGGCGCGTCGCTGGTGGGGGTGTTCTGGGGCGACTTCGCCAAGCGCGAGCCCAAGGCCAACGCGGCCATGATGATGGCGCTGGCGCAGTGGTACGGCCAAGGCAAGATCAAGCCGGTGATCGACAGCGCGCTGCCCCTGGCCGAGCTCAAGGCCGCTTACGCCCGCATGGGCGCGCGCAACGTCAAGGGCAAGCTGGTGCTGGTGACCTGAGCGCCAGCGAACGCGACCCAAAAACAAAAATGCCCGCAGATGCGGGCATTTTGTTAGGTGGGGTGGCTGATGGGACTCGAACCCACGACAACAGGAATCACAATCCTGGACTCTACCAACTG
>JAHRYV010000038.1 GCA_020621965.1 Curvibacter sp.
GCAACTCTTCGCGCGAGCCGAAGTGGGCAAACACGCCCGACTTGCTCATGCCGGTAACCTCGGCCAGCACGCCGATGCTCAGCCCCTCCAGGCCGATCTGCGAGGCCAGCCCCAGCGCCGCGTCGATGATGGCCAGCTTGGTCTGCTGCCCTTTGTGCAGGGCGCGCCCCTCCCGCGCACTGTCCTGCGGGCGGCTGCGGGAGGTCTTCGCGGCAGATTCGGCCATGATTTTGGATCCGGATAAAAACGAACGATCGTGCTATTTTGCATGAAAAAAAGAGGCGGTGGCAAATTCCGCTTCTTTTTTTTGCAGCACCCCGGCCCGGGGCCGCCGGGACCGCGCCGGCCGGGCGCGTTCAGCGCCTGAAGGGCACCACCCGCTGGGTCTGCTGGCCCAGGCCCTCGATGCCCAGGGTCATGACGTCGCCGGCCTTCAGGAAGCGCCTGGGTTTCATGCCCATGCCCACACCGGGCGGGGTGCCGGTGATGACGACGTCGCCCGGCATCAAAGTCATGTACTCGCTCAGGTGGCTGACGATCTTGGCCACGCTGAAGATCATGGTGCGGGTGTTGCCGGTCTGCATGCGCCGGCCGTTGACGTCCAGCCACATGGCCAGGCGCTGCGGATTTTCGATTTCGTCGCGCGTGACCAGCCAGGGGCCCAGCGGGCCGAAGGTGTCGCAACCCTTGCCCTTGTCCCACTGGCCGCCGCGCTCGAGCTGGAACTCGCGTTCGCTGACGTCGTTGGCCAGGCAGTAGCCGGCCACGTGCTCCAGTGCCGCCTTCTGCGTGATGTGGCGCGCCTGTTTGCCGATGACCACGCCGAGCTCCACTTCCCAGTCGCCCTTGACTGAGCCCTTGGGCAGCATGACGTCGTCGTCGGGGCCCTGGATGCAGCTGATGGCCTTGGTGAAAACGATGGGCTCGGCCGGGATGGGCATGCCGGCTTCAGCCGCATGGTCCTTGTAGTTCAGGCCGATGGCGATGAACTTGCCGATGCCGGCCACCGGGCAGCCCAGGCGCGGCTTGCCGCGCACCAGCGGCAGCTGCTCGGTCTTCAGCCGGGCCAGCTTGGCCAGCACCGAGTCGGACAGCTGGGCCGGACCGAGATCCGGCAGCACGGCGCTCAGGTCACGCAGCTTGCCGGCGGGGTCGATCAGGCCGGGCTTCTCTTTGCCCGGCTGGCCATAACGCACGAGTTTCATGCAGTCTCCTGGAATCCTGTCAGAAGTCCGGCGCGGCCGCCGGGCGGGGCGCTCAGCGCAGCATCTGGGCCAGGCTGGCGTCCAGGTGCTCGGTCGGCTGGCGGCGAAAGCCCGAGCGCGCAAAACGCTGCAGCCGGCCCACCACAAAGGCCGTCAGCACCGAGGCCTGCACCTGGGCGTCGGCCGTGGGTGTCATGGAGCCGGTGGCCTGCGCACCGTCGCGCAAGCACTGCTTGAGCGTGGACTCGATCTTGTCGAAGAACTGGTTCATGCGCTGCTGCAGGCGTTCGTTCTCGAACACCAGGGCATCGCCGACCATCACGCGCACCATGCCGGGGTTCTTTTCGGCGAACTGCAGGAGCATGGTGACGACCTTGCCGGCATGGCGGGCGCCGGCGGAGGGGTCGGTGGCAGCGGCCTCGCGCTCGGCGATCTGGCCGACCAGGGTGAAGACGGCCTGCTCGATGAACTCGATCAGGCCCTCGAACATCTGGGCCTTGCTGGCGAAGTGGCGGTACAAGGCGGCTTCGCTGACCTCCAGCTTGGCGGCCAGGGCGGCGGTGGTGATGCGCTCGGCACCCGGCTGCTCCAGCATGCTGGCCAGGGCCTGCAGGATCTGGATACGGCGCTCGCCCGGCTTGGGACGTTTGCGGACCGGGGCCTCGGCCTCCGTGGTGGCGGTATCGGGAATGGTGTTTTCGGCGTCAGACATGGTGTTCGGAAATCCCTTTTTTCGATTCTCGCACAGTGGTGGCTAGGGGTTTTTCCTCAGTGGTCACCCACTCCGCTTCGCACGAACCAGCCCCACCGATCTCGGCGGGACCGGGCCATTGTCCCTCATTCGCCCGGCGAGGCCGAAACGCCCCCGCCGGTCAATGGGAGCGGATCATCGTCCCGTAGGCCTGGTCGGTCAGGATTTCCAGCAGCATGGCGTGCGGCACCCGGCCGTCGATGATGTGCACGGCGTTGACGCCGCTCTTGGCCGCGTCCAGGGCGCCGGCGATCTTGGGCAGCATGCCGCCGGAGATGGTGCCGTCGGCGATCAGCTCGTCGATGCGTTTCATGGTCAGCTCGGTCAGCAGCCGGCCCTGCTTGTCCAGCACGCCCGGGATGTTGGTCAGCATGAGCAGCTTCTCGGCCTGCAGCACGGTGGCCAGCTTGGCCGCCACCACGTCGGCATTGATGTTGTAGCTCTCGTTGTGCTCGCCAAAGCCGATCGGGCTGACCACGGGGATGAACTGGTCATCCTGCAAGGCTTTCACCACGCTGGGGTCGATGCTGACGATATCGCCGACCTGGCCGACGTCGTGCTCCTTGGCCGGATCCTTGGGATCGACCAGGCGCAGCTTGCGCGCGCGGATCAGGCCGCCGTCGCGCCCGGTCAGGCCCACGGCCTTGCCGCCGGCCTGGTTGATCAGGCCCACGATGTCCTGCTGCACCTCGCCGGCCAGCACCCACTCCACCACTTCCATGGTCTCGGCATCGGTCACACGCATGCCCTGGATGAACTCGCCCTTCTTGCCCAGGCGGTTCAGCGCGGTCTCGATCTGTGGCCCGCCGCCATGCACCACCACCGGGTTGATGCCGACCAGCTTGAGCAACACCACGTCCTCGGCAAACGCGGCCTGCAGCGCCGGGTCGGTCATGGCGTTGCCGCCATATTTGATGACCATGGTTTTGCCATGGAACTTGCGGATATAGGGCAGCGCCTGGGCCAGGATCTCGGCCTTGTCGCGCGGGAGGATGGTGGGGGTGTTGGTCATGGTCGGTTCACGGGGATGCGTGAACCGGATTTTGCCGCATCGCCGGCGCCCGTCCGGCGACCCGGGTTCAGATCGCGAATTCCTGCTTGCCACGCCCCTGCGCCACCAGCGCCGACAGCCATTTCGGCATCAGGCCGCGCCCGCTCCAGGTTTCACCATTCGGGCCACGGTATTTGGGCGCCACCGAGGAGCCGGCCGTGGCGCTGCGCTTCTTCGCCGCGGGCTTTTTCGCCGCGCCCTTGCCCGCCGGCTTGCCGCGCCCCTTGCCGGCCCGGCCCTTGCCCATGGCTTGCTGCAAATCCTTGAGCGTGATGCCGAAGGCCTGCATCTGGGCCAAGATGTCTTTGATAGTTTTGTCGAATTCCTTGGCCCGGATATCGGATGCCTGCTTCTGGAGTTTCTCGATTTGAGACTGGATATCGATCAAATTGCCCATGAGTTATCACCTCGGTTATTAATAGTCTCTGGATGAATTATCGTTGCTCCGGAATCCCGGCCGGCGCATATTAATCCTTTTTCTCCGTCGAATCGCCGCGATTTTTGCGCAACACAAACCCTCTCGGAACCTGGAACAGAACGATGCTCCGATACAGCCATAGATATACCAGGGCAAAAACAAAGACGAAAAACATCAATGCCGGGGTCGAGCGCCAGAACAGCACGGCGGGGAATATCGCCAGCGAAGACAACAGCCACAGATAGGGCGACGTCAGCGCGTTGCGGCTGGTCCGGTCACCGGCTTCGCGGCTGCCGACCGCCCAGCGCACCAGCCGCTTGTAGATCAGCATATGCAGGTGCACGCCGTCGGGCACCCCGGGCGACATGCCACGCAATATCTTCTTTCGGTAAATCGAGAACAGGGTCTCAAATACCGGGTACACCACCAGCAGCATGGGAAACCAAGGTGAGACTTCCGGATTGCGCATCACCAACAGTACCGAGATTTCCCCGATCATGAAGCCGAGGAAATAGGCGCCACCGTCGCCTAGGAATATCAGGCCGCGCGGATAGTTCCAGAAGAAGAATCCGAGTATTCCGCCGATCATGGCGGCACAGGCACTCCAGAGCAGCACGTCACCGACCCAGTACGCCACATAACCCAGCGCACCGAAGATCATCACACACACCATGCCGGCCAGACCGTTGAAGCCGTCGATGATGTTGACGGCATTGGCCACCCCGGCGATGGCCACCACGGTCAGCAGCAGCGCGACCGGCCAGTAGCGCAGCGCCGCGTCCAGCAGCGGGATATCGAGCCGGGTCAGACTGGCCTCCAGCAGCCAGTAGCCCAACAGCGCGGAAATCATGGTCAACAGCAGGCGCGCGAGCACCGAGACCCGTTTGGTCAGGTCTTCCGCCAAGCCCCCCAGAAAGGCCGGGCAGGCCGCCAGCAACAACCAGAGCATGGGCGTGCCGACCGGCGGGTTGATGAATCGGAGCCACAAGCCGACCGCCAGCAGGCCGAGCAACAGCCCGATCCCGCCGACGCGCGGTACCGGCTTGACATGGAATTTCTGCACACCACCGGTATCGGCATCCGCCGTCAGGTCTGCATGCAGGTGGTTGAAACGGATGATGAGTAGGGTCACCAGCCAGGAGATCAGCGCCGCGATGATGATGCTATTCATGCTTGTTTCCCCTCCACCCCGGGGCCGTCAAAACAGGGATCGGTACAAGGCGAGTGTGCCCTGTTTCATGGCGTCTAGGCTGAATTCGCTGCGGACCCAGGCGTTGGCGGCGCTCCCCATGCGCCGGCGCAGCGCCTCGTCCAGTGCCAGGGTATCCACCGCATCGGCCAGTGCCGCCACCTGCTGCGGCGGCACCACCAGACTGGTCACGCCGTCCTGGTTCAGGTAGTTCACGCCATTGTGGAGCTGGCAGACGATGGTGGGCTTGCCGCAGGCCATGGCTTCCGCGCTGGCAATGCCGAAGGCCTCGGACGGGGCGATCGACGGCAGGGCGAACATGTCGCAGGCATGCAGCGCCGCCACCAGCGCGGCCTTGTCGACCTCGCCGAGGAACAGCACCCGCTGCTCGAGGCCCAGTTCGCGTGCCTGCTGCTGGAGCGCCGCAGTGAGGGCCCCGGCGCCCACCATCACCAGCACGGCCTCGCTGCGCAGTCGCGCCATGGCGGCGAGCAGGTAGTCATAGCCCTTGTAATACACGTGTCGGCCCACGGTGAGCAGAAGGGGACGCCCCCGGGCCCAGGCCTTGAGCCGCGCGGCCATGGCGGCATCGGCATAGCCTTTATCCAGCCCGGCGAGATCGATCCCCATGGGCACATAGACGATTTTCGAGGCCACGTCGAGTTGGTGCAACTGCGCCGAGCTGTCGTAATGCTTGGGCGTGAAGACGATGATCCGGTCCACGCGCGCCAGCACGCGCCGCTGGAGATACTTGTAGGCCGTCAGCAACTGGCGCTGGCGCACGATGTCGCTGTGCCAGCTCATGACCACGGGCACCTCCCGGGGGCAAGCCAGCGCGGCCAGGTCGCCCCAGGGATTGGGCGCATGGATGTGCAGCAGGTTGGAGCGGCCCGAGGACAGTTCCTGTCCCGCCATGGACAGCACACCGGGGCTAAGCGTGGCCGAGGCCAGCTTGCCGTAGGACCGGGCCACCAGGGTCCGGTAGGGCAACTCCGCCAACGCCGCGGCGCCGGCGACCGGCGATGCGCCCGCCAGCAGCGTGGCCCGGACTTCCGGCAGCAGGGCCCGCAGCAGGGTATCGATGTGCGCTTCCACGCCCGCATAAGGCGGCGGAAAAAATTTGCCGACGTGCAGGGGCCGGATTTCGGGCGAGGGACGCGGGGCCAGATCAGCCATGAGCGCCTCTTTGCGCCAGGTATTCGGTGATAGCCTGAACGGTCAGCCCCGCCGTCCGCTCCCAGCTGTGCTGGCGCGCGCGCTCACGACCTTGCTGTACTTGGCTTTGACGCGCTTCGGCGCTCTGATGGGCCTGCGCCAGCAAGGCCGCGGCCAGCGCCGCCACCGAATGCGGATCGAAGTAGCGGGCGACAGAGCCGCACACCTCGGGTAGCGCGCCGGCGCTGGACGCGATCACCGGGCAGCCGGCCGCCATGGCCTCCAGGGCCGGCAGGCCGAAGCCCTCGTAGAGCGAGGGGAACACCAGGGCGCACGCCCCGGCAACTCGGTTGCGCAGCACCGCATCGTCGACCGGACCCAGAAAATGAACCCGCTCACCCAGCGGCGCCAGCAGCTCCTGCCACCCACTCTCACGCGTACGAAAGCCTTCATGCCGGCCGACAATCACCAGGTCATGCGGCAGCTGGTCCAGCACCCGACCGAATGCCGCCAGCAAGGTGCGCAGGTTCTTGTGCGGCCGAATGGAGCCCACACAGACGAAATAGGGGCGCGTGCCCGGCAGCGCCGACGACTGCGGCGGCACCTCGAACCACGCGGGCGCAACGCCCAGTGGCGTGACCGCCGAGGCGGCAGCCGGCTCGCCCACATGCTGTCTGAACTCGCGCTCGGTAAAGGCCGAGTTGAACAGCACCACATCCGAACTGCGGCGCAGGCTCTGCAGGTACAAGCGGGCAGCCAGCTGCACCAGACGGCCGCCGGCGGCGTGCCGGTCGAGCGCCAGCTGCGCTACATCGTGCACCGTGGCCAACATCGGCCCCGACCGGAACAGAGGATGGGCCAGGCTCGTGGCCCAGAAGATCTCATCGGGCGCCAACAGCCGGCGCAAGGACCACTGCTCGCCCAAGCCCAGGGGGCGGCCCGCCTCTTCGACCAGCTCGACCTGCGGCGCATCCAGCCATGGGGCTGGGATCGCCGCACCTGGGGGAATGAGCACACGCACGCGCGCCAACGGCAGCTGCGCCAGCACCCGCGGCACGACGTTGCGTATATAGGTGCCGATGCCGGCGTCGCAGGCCTTGCGCCCGTCCACCAGGAGCTTGAGATGTCGGTACGGATCAGTGCGCATAGTCAGTCCGCGACAAGAAAACCTTCCAGGTTGGTGGCGAAGTACTTGAGCAGCGTGCGGCTCGTCAGGAACCGATCCAGCCGCTCCATGCCATTGCTGTTGGGCATGGAGTTCTTGGGCAGGAGCTGGCCATGCCACACGCTGTCGACCCGCAAGCCCGACTCCTGCGCCAGCGCCCGCAGGCCCTTGACGCTGTACAGAATCGGGTGATACCGGTTGCCGCGCAGGTGCGCCAGCCGCTGCGTCCAGGACAGCCAATAGGGCAAGAAGGCAAAGAAGAACAAACCGCCCGGCTTGAGCACGCGCCGGATTTCCTTCAACGAGCAACGGTCGTCCCGCACATGCTCCAGCACCCCGAAGCTCACAACCAGATCGAAGCTGGCATCCGCAAAGGGCAAGGCGCAATCGTCCTGCAGGGGGATGACCGGGATGGATTGCTCATCGATGATAGGCGTCTGCTGGTTGAAGGCGCTGTCGTCCGTCGAGGACTCCAGATCGCAGGAGGTGACGTCAAATCCCGCCTTGCGCAACAGGTAGCTGATATGCCCTTTGCCGGCGCCCCAGTCGAGCACCCGGACGGTACCGGGTTTACGTTGTTGCGCACGGCAGACGGCCGCCAGCAGATGGACCATGCGCACATAGCAGCCCTGGGTGGCTCCACCCAGAAAACGATGGCTGGACTGGCGCCGTGCGACCGCGTCCAGAAAGTGGTCCGGCACGGCGGGTGCCGCAAGAACGCCGCGTATCAACTCAGCCGAGATCATCACCTGCCCCCTTGTCATCCACCATGGGCCCCCTCGGGCTGAAACCAGGCACTCCGAGCCCCATGCCCGAGGCAATCACCCCGGCGCAGTTGCGCCAGGAAAACAGCTCGCGATCCATGCTGGCACGAAAACGCGTCACGGACTTGCGCGCCAGTACCCGGACGAGATCGGCAGCGACCTGCTCGTCCAGCGCTTCGAAAGCCATCAGGGCCACGCCGTCCAGATGGGCAGCGATCTCGCGAAACACGGGGATATCGTTGGCGACCACCGCGCACTTATCCACCGCCTCAAGAATCGGCAGACCAAAGCCCTCGTACAAACTGGGGAAGACTAGGAAATCCGCCGCCCGGTAGAGCCCCTGCAGACGCGCATCGTCCACCCCGCGATGGAGCCGCACGAGCGAGTCGGACTCCATGGCACGCCAGAGTTCCGGTGCAATCGCGCCCCCCCAGTCCATGCCGCTGACGATGTCCAGCTCCAGCGCATAGCCCTGTTCACGCAAGAGGCGGAATGCCCGGAAGAACTTGGCCAGATTCTTGCGCGGCTCGATGGAACCCACCACAAGCAAGCGCACCGTCGGGCCCGCCTGCCCTGCGGGCTCCAACCCTGCGGCGTCGAACGTAGCCCCCGGATAGGCAGTCCGCGTGATACGAGGATCGACACCAAACTCCGTCAGCAAGTCATGCCGGGTGCTCTGCGACACGCAAAAGATCGAATCCGCGACTCTCAGCGAGAGTGGAACGAACAGCCAGCTGAGCAGCCGATCGGACCAGAGCATGGTTTGCGGAAACTTGCGGAACACCAGATCGTGCACGATGACGCCGCGATGAACGCCACGCAGCCCGAAAAGCGGGAGCACATGCTGAGTCCCGAGCACATGCGTTGCGCCCAAGCGCTGCGCGATCGTGGCCGCCCGCAAATTGAACCAGAGTGATCCCGGACAGCGCCGCCAGATCCCGGCATCGATATGGATGGCGACCGACTCCGGCAGGTCTTGCGCCGGCTTGATGGACCGATTAGAGATGAGGGTCACTTGGGCCCGACTGACGCTGGGCCACTCCCGGACCATCTGCTCGACAAACCGAGCCAACCCATTGCGCAGGCCATTGAGCGGGCGCGCATCAATCAGCACATGTTCTGGAACTGTTTGCGACTGGGGCGGTCCCATCGATTTCGTCATGGTGCTGGAAGAAATGCTCACGTCAGGAAGACTCGCCAAGCGCCCGCAGTCATATTAGCAGCACGGTGAGGCCTACTCATGACCGACTCAGGGCCGCTTGATCAGGAACTGCTGCTTGCGCGCCGAGACCTGCGAGGTCAGATATCGAAGCAGCGAAAAATATCGCTCGGGTCCGAGCAGCCTCAGCAACACCTTGAAGAACAGCTGCATCAGGGAGCGGCCCACCCTCGTCGTTCGTCCCCCGGGCTTGCGATCCGTCGGCCCGCCGTCGGCGCGCTTGCGTGACGCGTCGATCAGACCCGAGCGCAACAAACTCGCGTACAGTCGGCCGCGCGCGTCGAAGGGGTTCGCCTCCAAGTCCTCCGAACACGCTTCCGACGCGACGCGACGGGCCAGGCCCGTTATACGCACGTCGTTGGAGAACGCGCCAAAACCATATGGAAGCCTCGCGTACTCTTCCTGCTCATTCGCCGCCAGGCAGGCACGATAGGCCTCGAAAATCGCCACGAGGTCCGTGCGCTCCGTGAGCGTGTAGCGATTCTGGTATTTTGAAATCGTCTCGTTCCCGCCCGCAGGCAGGCCACTGAAATGAAAGAAGACCAGCGGCTTTTCGTCGTTAACCAGGTACACCCCATCCTGACGAGTCAACCGCCGCTCGTGCAGATTCCAGTAGGCCACGTTGTATTGTGGCTCCTTGAGCACCAGCAGCCGGTCACAAAAGGCGGGCGCGAAGTTCATCCACTTCTGGTCGACAAAAAGGCCCTGCGACTGCTCATCGTAGGCCAACCCCAGACATCGGCGTTCCCACCAATCCAGCAGCTGCACAGCCGCCGGCGCCCGGTTGAAGGCGGCAAAACCGAGGTTGTAGATCCCGGCCCTCAGCAGCTCCTGTTCGCCCGGCACCCTGTCGTCGTCTATCGGCGCCGTGATGTGCGGGGTCAGAACAACCGGATGATCATCCAGCGCTGCAAAGATCGGGGCAAGGCTGCCGTACACATAGATATCCGGATCGAGATAGATGATCTTCTCGTACCGCTTCAGTAGGTGCTTGGCGAAGGAAGGCTTGACATTGGTGTTCAGCTCGAGAATGTCGTACTTGAAGGCAATGCCCTCAAAGCCAGGAATCTGAAGATCCTCGACCCAGGTAATGTGGCAACCCGGGTTGGCGCGCGCAAAGGCCTCGTCTTTGGGATCTACCACGAGAATATGGAAATCCGCGGCCGCCCCGTTCGACGCCGCAACGCTTTGCGCCAGCGCCTTGGCATAGCCGAAGTAGTTTCGCGAAACGATGGTGAAAATGGCAGCAGTCATGGTGTTTTTCCGAGGTCCTGTCGATCGTCAGCCCCCCCCTCAGCTGAAAACGACTTGACGATGCGCGCCGGGCAACCGGCCGCCACGGAGTACGGCGGAACGTCCCTGGTGACCACCGCATTCGCCCCGACGACGGAATGATGGCCGATGCGCACGCCCGGCATGACGCACACCCCTTCACCCAGCCAGACGTGACTCTCGATGACGACCGGCCCTTTCGACACCACCGGTCGATCATGCGGTGAGATGCGCAGGTCTTCCAGACGGGTCTCGCCGTGCGAATGATCCGAAATATAGACCCGGCTGGCGATCAGCACGTGATCATGGATTTCGACTCGGTTGATGGCTCCGATATGGCAGTCGTTTTCCATGGACACACCTGTGCCAATCACGATGCTCGGTGCGTATTGCAGACCGCGATGTCGGTCGATGGCCTCTATCCGGGTCCGGCGACCAGCAATGAAGGGCCCCAGAAACTGGATGTAGCGATGCCCGCCAATCTGCGGGTCGAGACCGAGATACAGCGGGCCATCTGCGCGAGCGCAACGCCACGCGGTCACGCGGCCACGAAAACGCGAGCGCCAAGTGTAGACCCTGGCACGGATACGTTCAGCGAAGGTGTCCAGGAATCGCCGGGCACTCATGGAAATCCCCTTATACGGCGCACTGCACGTGCCAGTCGCAAATAGGCTCTGGAAGCCCGCAGGAACGACCAGGCCAAGGACTTCGGCAACCACGCCAGGGGCAGGAGGAGCAGCCAATAGGCAGGACTGGATCTCAGGGGCGCAAGTGCTTTCTGTGCATTCTCCGGCACAAAACTTCCCAGGCTGTCGAAGCGGCTCATCCAGAGCAGGTGGGGCATATAGCGCCAGGCCAGCTGGCTGACGATGATGCGCCGCTCGCTGGACCCTGCGCCACAGGCCTGATCCAGGACTTGCGGCAGATTCGTTCCGAACACGGTCAGCAGCTTGTACCCGCCCGTATTTCCCGAAGTGGCCAGCATGCAGGGTTGCGGACAGATCTGGAAGCGACTGCCGGACATCAACATCGGCAACACCCACCCCAGTTGGACCAGGTTGGTGCCTGCAAATCGACGCAAGTCGACGTCCGGATTCAGTTCCCGCAGCCGCACCATATTGACCACCATGCACGAAATGAACGTCACCCAGACATGCACCTCCCTGGCAAAGTCCTCCCGGGATCGAACAGGGGCCGCAAACTCCACGACGGCGACTCCATCGCTCGAACTCGTCAAGTGTGGCAGCCACTCACTGCCAAGGTACAGAAGATCCGGGTCATCGTTGCGCAGCCAGTCGATGACTCGCGTCACCACCCCGACTTTCGGCAGATCATCGTCACCAATCATCCAAAAGAAGCGCGTGGCGACACGGTCCAGGCAGCGACAGAAATTCTCGTCAGGCCCGAGGTTCTCCTCATGACGAATGGCAGTCACAGCGGGAAAGGCCGCACAAAACGCCTCGACCACGGCCGGCGTCGCGTCCGTGGAGGCGTTGTCCCCCACGATGACCTCCACCAGATCCTGCAGGCCGGCGAGCTGCTGCGTCAGCACCTCCAGCAACACGGCCAGCGTGCGGCTGCGATTGAAGGTCGGAATCACGATCGTCAGGAGCTTCTGCTGCATCACGCACTCCTGCGGTAGTAGCGGCGGAAAAGCGCCGTCGTCCAGGGCAAGGCCAGCACGACGCTCACGAGCATGTAGAGCAGCATCATCGGCAGCACACCCAATCCGGCGCCGATGACGGTGGCCCCCAGGGTGGCACAGCCAGTCACCAGCGAGACCGCCAGCATGGGTTCCTCCTTGTGCGCCCGTATATAGGCGGCGGCAGAGAATATGAAGGCATTGGCAACGGTCACCACGGCGATGCACAGTACCACCGGCACGGACGCGAAGCGCTGCGCCGCGAGGGGATACAGCCCGTTCAGCACGAGCAGCGCCAGCACCACCAACAGCGCCGCGCCCGCGGTAAACGCGGTGGCCCGGCCCGTCACGGCCGCGAACAGTTCGTTGAGCTGACGACGCTCCCCGCGCGAGACATGCGCGGCCATGGCAGGCACCTTGGCGTTGACCCAGCTCATGCCGACGGTGAGCAGCGCATTGAACACGGCCAGCGTGATGCCCAGGCGTCCCGCCTCGGCGGCGCCGTGTCGGGCGAATGCCAGTGGCGTCAACAGATGAAAGATGAAATAGCCGCTGACCCAGCTGAGCGCGATGCGCCATTGGAACGGGAAGATATCCCGGCGCCAGTGCAACACGTGCCCTCCCGCCTGCCCCGCCCGGCGTAACCGGCGTAAGGTGTCGCCCTGTGTATGCAGCCAATACCCGGTGTAGGCCGCAGCCATCGCCGGCAGCACGGCGATGGCCCACAGCCCGCCCCCCGCGGCCAACAACAGCCACATCGCCAGATAGCCGGCGCCCGATTGCGTGAAACGCATCTTCGCCACGCCAACCACTTCGCCGCAGCCCTCCAGCACGGCAAGCATCGCGCTGTAGTAAAGATTCACTGCGGCCGCCAGGGTCACCGTGACCCAGGGTCCCAGCCACAGGTGCAGCGGCAGCTCGGCCTGACGGGAAAGAAAGACCGCGCCGGCGGCGCTGATGCAGACGAAGAAGGCCAGGGCAGCGACGAGGTACCAGCGGTGCAGCAGGCTGAGCAGCCCGGCCAGTCGGCCGGCACTCGCGGGGTCGCCGGCCAAGACGCCGTCCACCGTGGTCTTGAGACGCGCGAAGTCGTGGCTGACCAGTTGCAGAATCACCTGGTTCATGCCCAGCTCGAAGAAGACTTGCAGCGCCAGCAGGCTGGCGAAGGTGTAGTAGTAGCCCTGCTCCGCCGGTGTCAGCCACAGCGGGATGAGCAGCACCATGACCGCGCCGGCGGTCACGGACCAGGCGCGAAACGCCAGGGTTGCCGCGACGTCGGCATCGATGCGGGCGAATTTCTGCCAGCGCTGACGGACCGAGGTGAGCAACGACACGATCATCAAGGCCTAGCGGCCGGATCGGCCGTACACATCCTCAAACCGCACGATGTCATCCTCCCCCAGATAGGAGCCGCTCTGCACCTCGATGATCTCCAGCGGCACCTTGCCGGGGTTGGCCAGACGGTGCACCTCGCCCAACGGGATATAGGTCGACTGGTTCTCGCCCAGCAGGATCTTTTTGTCGCCGCAAGTCACTTCCGCCGTGCCGGTGACGACGATCCAGTGTTCGGCGCGGTGGTGGTGCTTTTGCAGACTCAGGCTGGCGCCGGGCTTGACCTGGATGCGCTTGACCTTGAAGCGCTCGCCTTGGTCGATGCTGTCGTACCAGCCCCAGGGGCGGTGCACCTTGCGGTGCAGGGTCTGCTCGTCGCGTTGTTTCTGCTCCAGCGCCGTCACCAGCTTCTTCACGTTCTGGCTCTGGCTGCGGTCGGCCACCAGCACGGCGTCGGCCGTTTCGACGATCACCAGATTGCTCACGCCCACCGTCCCCACCAGTCGGCTGCTCGCATAAACCAGCGAATCGCGGGTATCGGCAGCCAGCACGTCGCCGTGCACGACATTGCCCTGCGCATCCTGTTCGCCGACCTGCCACACGGCCTCCCAGGCGCCCAGGTCATTCCAGCCGGCGGCCAGCGGCACCATGCGGATGGGCACGCCTGAGCCTGGGCACTTTTCCATCACGGCGTAGTCGATGGACTCCGAGGGCACGGCGGCAAAACCGGCCTTGTCGGGGCGGATGAAGGGTGCGTCGACGGACTTGCCGGCCCAGGCGGACTGGGTGGCGCCGGCGATGTCCGGGCGGAACCGGCCCAGCGCCTTGAGCCAGGCGCTGGCCTTTAGCACGAACATGCCCGCGTTCCAGTAGTAGCCGCCTTGCGCCAGATAACGTTGCGCCGTGGCCGCGTCGGGCTTTTCGGCGAAGGCCTGGACCTCCAGGGCGCCGGTCGCGGCCACCGGCGCGCCGGCATGGATGTAGCCGTAGCCGGTCTCCGGCCGATCCGGCGTCACGCCCAGGATGACGATGGCGCCGTCGGCTGCGGCGCGCACCGCCGCCTGCACGGCCGCGGTATAGGCCGGGCCGTCGGTCACGGTCTGGTCGGCCGGGGTCACGACTAGGATGGGGTCTTCACCCCGGGCGCTGGCCTGCAAGGCGGCCAGCGTCAGGGCCGGCGCCGTGTTGCGCGCCTGCGGCTCCAGCAGCAGCGTGGCCTTCACATGCTTGAGCTCCCGCAGCTGGTCCAGCGCCAGGAATCGGTGTTCCTCATTGGTGACGACCAGCGTCTCGCCGACACGGATGTCAGCCGCGGCAGCGGCCTGGATACGCTCCACCGCTTGCTGGAACAGGCTGTTGTCCCCGGACAGCACCAGGAACTGCTTGGGAAAACCGGCGCGCGACAGCGGCCACAAACGGGTGCCGGAGCCGCCGCAGAGGATGACGGGGGTAATGTTCATGATGAAATTTTTTCGTTTTGCTGCTGCCAGTTCCAGGTACTGGCGCACATGTCGTCCAGCGCTCGCCGAGCCTGCCAATCCAGCATGGTACGAGCCTTTTCGGCGCTGGCGTAACAGCTGGCAACATCGCCGGCTCGACGGCCCACGATGCGGCAGGGCACGGCGCGGCCGCTGGCGGCCTCGAAGGCGCGCACCATCTCCAGCACGCTATGGCCCTGACCAGTGCCCAGATTGAAGGCATGCCAGCCGCTGTGCCCGGCCAGGAAATCGAGCGCCGCCAGATGGCCTTCCGCCAAGTCCATGACGTGGATGTAGTCGCGCACGCCGGTGCCATCGGGAGTCGGGTAGTCCTGGCCAAAGACGTCGAGGCTGGGGCGGCGGCCGATCGCCACCTGGGCGACGAAGGGCAGCAGGTTGTGGGGTACACCGCGGGGGTTTTCGCCGATCAGTCCCGAAGCATGTGCGCCAACCGGGTTGAAGTAGCGCAGGCAGGCCACTCGCCAGGCGGCGTCCGACGCGACCAGGTCGGCCAGCATTTCCTCGATGTGCAGTTTGCTGCGCCCGTAGGGATTGGTCGCGCTGGTGGGATGGGCCTCATCGATCGGCAGATAGCGCGGCTCTCCATACACCGTGGCGCTGGAACTGAAGACCAGCGTGCGCACACCAACGCCTTGCATCGCCCGCAGCAGGCTGAGCGTGCCCCCCACATTGTTGTCGTAGTAGGCCAGCGGCTCGGCCACCGACTCGCCGACCGCCTTCAATCCGGCAAAGTGGAGCACGGCCGCGATGTGGTGCTGCCGCAGCGTCCGGGCCAGCAGGTCGGTGTCGCGCATATCGCCTTGGACCAGCGGCACCGGGTGGCCGCTGATCTGCGCCAACCGCTGCGCCACGTCGGCCCGGCTGTTGCACAGGTTGTCGTACAACACGACAGCATGGCCGGCCTGCGCCAGCACCAGCGCCGCGTGGCTGCCGATGTAACCGCTACCACCGGTGAGCAGGATATTCATCGTCCGCAAGTCTCCATGTCAGCCGCGCAGTTCAGGCAAAGGTCTCGGCCTGCGCCAGGAGCAGGCCCACCCGATCCTTGGCAGAAAGCTGCGGCGCGCCGGCCAGCGGCCACTGGATGCCGATGGCCGGGTCATCCCAGGCGATGCAGCGCTCGTGCTCGGGCGCGTAGTAGTCGGTGGTCTTGTAAAGCACGTCCGCCGATTCGCTGGTGACCAGGAAACCATGGGCGAAGCCGGGCGGCACCCACAACTGGCGATGGTTGTTCTCCGACAGCTCCACCCCCACCCACTTGCCGAAGGTGGGCGAACTGCGCCGCACATCCACCGCCACATCGAAAACACTGCCGCGCACCACGCGCAGCAGCTTGCCCTGCGGCTGGCGGATCTGGTAGTGCAGACCGCGCAGCACGCCTTGGGCGCTGCGGCTGTGGTTGTCCTGCACGAAGTTCGGCGTCAGGCCGGTGGCCTGGGCGAAGGCGCGCTCGTTGTAGCTCTCGAAGAAAAAACCGCGGGCGTCACCGAACACCTTGGGTTCGATGAGCAGGACCTCGGGAATGGCGGTGGAATTGACTTGCATGTGAGACGACCGCGCTCAGACGGGATGTTTTTCCTTCAGCAAGCGCAGCAGGTACTGGCCGTAGCCGTTCTTGGCCAGCGGCTGGGCCAGTTGTTCCAGCTGCTCGTTACTGATCCAGCCGTGGCGCCAGGCGATCTCTTCCGGACAGGCGATCTTCAGGCCCTGGCGGTGCTCCAGCGTGGCAATGAACTGGCTGGCTTCGAGCAGGCTGTCGTGGGTGCCGGTGTCGAGCCAGGCGTAACCGCGCTGCATGATCTGCACGCTGAGCTGACCACGCTCCAGGTACATCTGGTTGACGGTCGTGATCTCCAGTTCGCCGCGCGCACTGGGTTTGACGGCCTTGGCGATGTCCACGACCTGGTTGTCATAGAAGTACAGGCCGGTGACCGCGTAATTGCTCCTCGGGGTCTTGGGCTTTTCCTCGATGCTGCTGGCCTTGCCCTGGGCGTCGAAGGCCACGACACCGTAGCGCTCGGGGTCGTTCACATGGTAGGCGAACACGGTGGCACCCTGCGTCTTCGCATCGGCCGCGCCCAGCAGGCCCTGGAAGTCGTGGCCGTAAAAGATGTTGTCCCCCAGCACCAGAGCGCTGGGATGGTTGCCGACAAACTGCTCACCGATGAGAAAGGCCTGGACCAAGCCGTCCGGGCTGGGCTGCACCGCATACTGCAGGTTCAGGCCCCACTGGCTGCCGTCGCCCAGCAGCTGGGTGAAACGCGGCGTGTCCTGCGGCGTGCTGATGAGCAGGATGTCGCGCATGCCCGCCAGCATCAGCGTGGTCAGCGGGTAATACACCATGGGCTTGTCATAGACCGGCAGCAGCTGCTTGCTGATGGCCAGCGTGGCCGGGTGCAGCCGGGTGCCGGAGCCGCCGGCCAGGATGATGCCCTTGCGTTGTGTCATGGTCGCTCTCTCAGAATGTCTCAGAGTATTTCCGCCAGCATGCGCGCCACGCCGGTCTGCCAGTGCGGCAAAGTCAGGCCGAAGGTGTTCTGCAGGCGCGTGGTGTCCAGCCGTGAATTGTGCGGCCGCTGCGCCGGCGTCGGATAACTGGTGGTCGGAATCGGCGCCACCTGTTGCGGCCCGGCCTTGAGCACCTGGCCGGCCTGCTGGGCCTGCTGCAGCACGAAACGCGCATAACCGTGCCAGGACGTCTCGCCGGCCGCGGCCAGGTGGTAGATGCCGGAGGGCGTCAGGTCATTGCGACCCAGCGGCGGCAACAAGTGGCGGATAGCATGGGCCGTGACGTCGGCCAGCAGGTCGGCTCCGGTGGGCGCGCCGATCTGGTCGTCGATGACGTTCAGTTGCTCGCGCTCACGCGCCAGCCGCAGCATGGTCTTGGCGAAGTTGCCGCCGCGCGCGCCGTAGACCCAGCTGGTGCGCAGGATCAGGTGCCGGCAGCTGCTGGCGGCGATGGCCTGCTCGCCTTCGAGCTTGGTGCGGCCGTAGACGCTCAGCGGCGCGGTCGCATCACTCTCCCGCCACGGCTTGCTGCCGCTGCCGTCGAAGACGTAGTCGGTGCTGTAGTGGACCAGCAGGGCGTTCTGGCGGACGGCGGCCTGGGCCAGCAACCCGGGCGCCAGCGCATTGATGGTGCGGGCCAGTTCCGGCTCGCTCTCGGCCTTGTCGACCGCGGTGTAGGCCGCGGCGTTGACGATGACCTGCGGTCGCACCGCCTGCACGGTCCGCTCCAGACCGGCCAGGTCGGTCAGGTCCCCCACCAGCTCGTCGCGACCGGAACGGCCCAGCGCCACCACCTCGCCCATCACTGCCAGGGAGCGCTGCAGTTCCCAGCCGACCTGGCCGTTCTTGCCGAGCAGCAGGATCTTCATGCGTATTGTTTCTGCACCCAGTCGCGGTAGGCGCCGGACTGCACATGCGCCACCCAGTCCGGGTGGGCCAGGTACCACAACACGGTCTTGCGGATGCCGCTCTCGAAGGTCTCGGCCGGCTTCCAGCCCAGCTCGTGCTCCAGCTTGCGCGCGTCGATGGCGTAGCGGCGGTCGTGGCCCGGACGGTCCTTCACGTAGCTGATCTGCTCGCGGTAGCTCTGGCCGTCAGCGCGCGGGCGCAGCTCGTCGAGCAGCGCGCACAGGGTCTGCACGATCTCGATATTGGGTTTCTCGTTCCAGCCGCCCACGTTGTAGACCTCGCCCAGCTTCCCCGCGGCCAGCACGCGGCGGATGGCGCTGCAGTGGTCCTTGACGTAGAGCCAGTCGCGGATCTGCATGCCGTCGCCGTAGACGGGCAGCGGCTTGCCCGCCAGGGCGTTGACGATCATCAGCGGAATCAGTTTTTCCGGAAAGTGATACGGGCCGTAGTTGTTGCTGCAGTTGGTGGTGAGCACCGGCAGGCCGTAGGTGTGGTGGTAGGCACGCACCAGGTGGTCGCTGGCGGCCTTGCTGGCGCTGTAGGGGCTGTTGGGCTCGTAGCGGTGCTGTTCGGTGAAGGCCGGCTCGCCCGGCGCCAGGGAACCGTAGACCTCGTCGGTGGAGACGTGCAGGAAGCGGAAGGCGGCCTGGCCGGCTGCGTCCAGGCCGCCCCAGTAGGCGCGCACCGCTTCGAGCAGGCGGAAGGTGCCGACGATATTGGTCTGGATGAAGTCTTCCGGGCCGTGGATGGAGCGGTCCACGTGGGATTCGGCGGCGAAGTTGAGCACGGCGCGGGGCCGGTGCTCGGCCAGCAGGCGCTCAATCAGCGCGCTGTCGGCGATGTCGCCCTGCACGAAAAGGTGGCGCTTGTCCCCCTGGAGCGAGGCCAGGTTTTCCTGGTTGCCGGCGTAGGTGAGCTTGTCCAGGTTGAGCACAGGCTCATCGCTCTGGGCCAGCCAGTCCAGCACGAAGTTGGCGCCGATAAAACCGGCGCCGCCGGTGACCAAGATCATGTCGACATCCTGTAGACGGTTTCAGTGGAGGCTGACTTGCAAGGCAAGTTAAGCCCGCAGCGCGGGCGGCCGGAACTAAAACCGGCGCCGCCGGTGACAAGAATCATGGATATCCCTCAAGTCCTTGCAGGCCGCTGCAAGTCCGCCCCCGGGGGCAGGTATGCGCTTGAGTTTATCCCATGGCCAGGCGGCAACAGCGCCGCGCACGGCACTGGCGCTGGCGTCGAACTGGGCGTAAAGTGCGGCAAACCCACCAGGAGTACGCCCATGAGCAGCAAATCGACCCCTCGCAGTGCCGCATCAAAATCCTCTGCCGCCGACCCCCTGCGGGAATCGGCGCACGAGATCTGGCTGGCGGGCCTGGGTGCCTTCACCAAGGCGCAGCAGGAAGGCAGCAAGATGTACGACACCCTGGTGCAGGAAGGCCTGGCCATGCAGCGCAAGGCACAGACCACGGCCGAGGAGAAGCTCAACGAGGCTGGGGAGAAGGTCAGCAGCCTGGCCCGTGACCTCGAAACCCGGGCCACCAGCCAGTGGGACAAGCTCGAGAGTCTGTTCGAGGATCGTGTCGCCCGCGCCATGCAGCGCCTGGGCATCCCCTCCGCACGTGTCGTGCATGGGCTGACCGCGCGCCTGACCGAACTCGAGAAGCAGTTGCAGGCCCGCGCGGCGCGCGCCGCCCCCACCAAGAAAGCCACGACGGCGAAGAAGGCGACCCCGGCCAAAAAGGCGCCGCTCAAGAAGACGGCAGCCAAGAAGGCCAGCCCGGCCAAAAAGGTCGCCCCGCGCAAGACAGCGCGCAAATAAGCCGCCGGCTGAACGAGGCCGCCCCTTACGCCCGCCATGAGCCGGCCGGCGCCGCGCCGCACCGCTGAGCGCATCCGGCAGACGGCGCTGGCCTTGTTCAACCGCTACGGCGAACCCCACGTCCCCACCACCCAGATCGCGGCCGAACTGGGCATCAGTCCCGGCAATCTGCACTACCACTACCCGGCCAAGGACGGCCTGGTGACCATCCTGTTCGAGCAGTACGCCCAGGCGCTGGACGACCTGCTGCCGGCCGCCGGCGAGGTGCGCGACGTCGAAGACGCCTGGTTTTTCCTGCACAGCCTGTTCGAGCTGATCTGGCAGTACCGCTTTCTCTACCGCGACCTCAACCTGCTGCTCAGCCGCAACCGCCGGCTGGAGGCCGGCATCCAGCAGGTACTGCGGGACCAGACGGTGGCGCTGAGCACCCTGCTGGCCCGACTGCAAGGCCGCGGCGCGCTGCAGATCGAGGCGGCGGATGCCGCCAGCCTGGCCACTCGCCAGGTGGTGCTGCTGAGCTACTGGCTGAGCTTCGAGTACGCGCTCGACCCGCGCCACGCGCTGGAACCCGAGGGCCTGCAGGCCGCGGCGCTGCGCGGCGCCGGCCATGCCCTCGGTTTGCTGCTACCCTATCTGGTTCCTGCGCAGCAGGCCCATCTGCGACAGCTGCTGCGCGCCTACCAGTCCACAGAGAACCCCGGAGCCTCACATGAGTGACCTGAAAGCCCGTTTCGAAGCCGCCGTCGCCGCGTCCAAAGACCTGAGCGAGCGCCCCGACAACGTGACCCTGCTCAAGATCTACGCCCTGTACAAGCAGGCCACCTCGGGCGCCCCGACCGAGGCGCGCCCCGGCTTCACTGACATGGTGGGCCGCGCCAAGTGGGACGCCTGGAACGCGCTCAAGGACAAGAGTGCCGACGAAGCCATGCAGGACTACATCGCCCTGATCGATTCGCTGAGCTGAGCCCTCAGGCGGTCCGGCCTTTTTTCCCCGCCGGGCCGGTCTTGGCGCTGTGGTCCGCGACCAGCAACTCGTCCAGGTACCTGGTGATTTCGCTCTCGATGCGGCCCTTGAAGGCGCCCAGCATCAGGCCCAGCTGGGCGTCGAGCTCGAAGCGCTCCTTGCTCACGAGCAGGGTGCCCGTCACGCCGCTACGCGTGAAACGGATGCGGTCCCCTTCCTTGCCCGGCTCGCTGGTGCAAGTCATGTCCAGTTTGTCTTCCACCTGCCGGGCCCAGCCCTGCGCGGCCTTGCGCGCGCCGGCCAGGCCGAGTGTGTGCTCGCGCACCATGTGTATATTGGCCACTGCGTTCCTCCTGACGACATCCCTTATTGCACCACGCCGCGCGCCCGCAGCGCGGCAATCTGCGCCACGGTCAGCCCGACCTCGCGCAGCACGGCCTCGCTGTCCTGCCCCAGGGCCGGCGCCTGGCGCCACTGGCCGCCCGGCGTGAGCGACAGCTTGGGCACCACGCCGGGCACCATGAGTTGCGTGCCGTCGGCCATGGCCACGGTCTGCAGCATGCCGCGCGCCGCGTAGTGCGGATCGGCCGCGATGTCGGCCACGGTGTAGATCTTGCCGGCCGGCACCTGGGCCGCGTCCAGCGCCGCCAGGGCGGCATCCACCGACAGCGTGGCGGCCCAGCGGCCGATGGCCTCGTCGAGCTCCTGCACCCGCGCCACGCGGCCGGCATTGTCGGCCAGCGCCGGATCCTGGCCCAGGTCGTCGCGGGCGATACAGTGCATCAGGCGCCGGAAGATGCTGTCGCCGTTGCCGGCGATCAGCGCGTAGCCGCCGTCGGCGCAGCGGTAGGCATTGGTCGGCGCGATGCCGGGCATGGCGCTGCCGGCCGGCCCGCGCACGGCGCCGAAGGCGCTGTACTCGGGCAGCAGGCTTTCCATGCAGTTGAACACCGCCTCGTACAACGCGACGTCGATCACCTGGCCACGCCCCTTGGGCGCCTCCTGGCAAACGGTCGCATGGCGGTGCTGCAGCGCCAGCAGGATGCCGATCACCCCGTGCAACGAGGCCAGGGTGTCGCCGATGGACACGCCCACACGCACCGGCACCCGGCCGGGCTCGGCCGTGAGGTAGCGCAGGCCACCCATGGCCTCGGCCACCACGCCGAAGCCCGGCCGGTCGCGGTAAGGGCCGGTCTGGCCATAGCCGCTGATGCGCAACATGATCAGCCCCGGGTTGAGCGCCTGCAGTGCTTCGGGCCCCAGTCCCCAGCCCTCCATGGCGCCGGGGCGGAAGTTCTCGATCAGCACGTCGGCCTCGGCCGCGAGCCGACGCACGATGTCCTGCGCCTCGGGGTCTTTGAGGTCCAGCGCCAGCGAGCGCTTGTTGCGCGACTGCACCTGCCACCAGACCGAGGTGCCGTCCTTCAGCAGCCGCCATTTGCGCAACGGGTCGCCGCCGCCGGGCGGCTCGATCTTGATCACGTCGGCACCGAAGTCGGCCAGGGTCTTGGCCGCGAAAGGGCCGGCGATCAGCTGGCCGAGCTCGACCACTTTCAGCCCGGTCAGCGGACCGGACGGTGTGCGCTTGTCTGCTTGAGTCTCCATGCCTCGCATGCTACCCTCGAGCGCAGCTCACTGGAACGACCATGCTCTACAAGTTCAAATCGCGCGCCGCCCCCGACCTCATCATGCTTGAGCCCAACGGCCGGCGCGTGCTGCAGCTCATCGGCAAACCGGTGGACGAGCAGCAGGGCATCCTGCAACCGGCTGCCATGCCGGCCGCCATCGCCGCGCTGGAGGCCGCCATCGCGAAGGAAGAGGCCGAACGCCGCGCCGCCGAGGCCGAGGCCGCCGAGCGCGGCGAGGAGCTGCCGCCGGAGCAAGGTGTCGGCCTGCGCCAGCGCGCCACGCCTTTTATCGAAATGCTGCGCCGCTGCGAGAAAGCCGGCAAGGACATCGTCTGGGGTGTGTAAGTGAAGCACCCCTGAAGCGGCTACGCCGCTACCCCCTCAAGGGGGCAACGCCAGTGGCCCGGCAAAGCCGGTTCCACGGCGTTCCGCGATAAAGCCCTTCAATCCACCTTCGCGCCGGACGCCTTCACGACGGCCGCCCACTTCTTGTGCTCGGCATCGATGAAACGCGTGAACTCCGCCGGGGTGTTGCCGCTGGGGATGGCGCCCAGGGCCACCAGCCGCTCCTTCATCGCCGGCGTGGCCAGGGCCTTGGCCACTTCCTGCTGGATGCGGTTGACAGTGTCGGGCGCGGTGCCGGCCGGCGCCAGCAGGCCGAACCAGCTGCTGGCCTCGAAACCCTTGAGGCCGGCCGCCTCCTCGATGGTCGGCAGCTCGGGCAGGGTGGCCGAGCGCTGGCTGCTGGTCACGGCGAAGGCCTTGAGCTTGCCCGACTTGATGTGCGCCATCGACGACGGCAGGTTGTCGAACATCACATCCATATTGCCCGCCACCATGTCCAGCAAGGCCGGGCCCGAGCCGCGGTAGGGGATGTGGGTCATGAAGATGCCGTTCATGGACTTGAACAATTCGCCCGCCATGTGGATGGAGGTGCCGTTGCCGCTGGAGGCCATGTTGAGCTTGCCCGGGTTGGCGCGAGCGTACTTGATGAAGTCCGGCACGGTGTGGATGTTCAGCGCCTTGGCGCGCTCGGCATTCATCACCATCACGTTCGGCACCCCGGCCACCAGCGTGATGGGGGCGAAGTCCTTCTGCGGCTCGTAGGGCAGCTTGCTGTACAGCGCTTTGTTGATGCCGTGTGTGCCCACCGTGCCCATGAACAGGGTGTAGCCGTCGTTGGCCGACCGGGCCACCATCTCGGCGCCCACGTTGCCGCCGGCACCGGCCTTGTTCTCGACGATAAAAGGCTGGCCGAAGGCCTTGCTCAGGTCCGGCGCAATCGCGCGCGCGAGGATGTCGGTGGTGCCGCCGGGGGCGAAGGGCACGACGATCTTCACCGGCTTGCTCGGCCAGGCCCCCTGGGCCCAGGCGGCGGGTGTGCCGGCCAGCAGGGCGGCACCTGTGACGGCGGCGAGGAGCTGGCGTCGGCTCCCGATGAAGATGTTGCGCATGGCGATGTCTCCTGGAGTTGTTGCGTTCCAGTGTAGATAGCCTTGGACGCGCTGTGACCTAGGGTTTGTCACCAGTTGGCCGGCCATTTGTCGCCTTGGCTACTGCACTGGCACACGTGGCGTGCCGGGATGTGCGCCCGGCACGCCACGACGACAAGCCCCAAACCAGAAAAGAAAAAGCCACCTGAACGGTGGCCCTTTCATGCAGACAGGAGAACTGCGAGATCAGTCCGCGTACACGCCCGCCGCCTTGATCACCGGCGCCCACTTGGCGATCTCGTCGGCGACGAACTTCTTGTGTTCGGCCGGCTCGACACGCTTGTCGCTCACGACCACGGCGCCCAGGCCTTCCTGCTTCTTGATGAACTCGGGGTCCTTCAGCGCCACCTTTAGCGCGGCGTTGAGCTTGGCCACGATGTCGGCCGGCACGCCCTTGGGCGCGTACAGACCGTGCCAGATGGTCACGTTGAAGCCCTTGAGGCCGGACTCCTGCAGCGTCGGCAGATCCTTCAGGGCCGGCGTAGTCAGACGCTTGGCCGTGGTCACGGCGAAGGCCTTGACCTTCTTGCCTTCGATCTGCGGGGTGGTGTTGGTGGTCTGGTCGCACAGCAGGTCGATCTGGCCGCCGATCAGGTCGGTGATAGCCGGGGCCGTGCCCTTGTAGGGCACCGTGGTCATGTCCACGCCCACGGCGTTCTGGAACATCAGGCCGCACAGGTGCGAGGCCGCGCCCAGACCGGCGTTGCCCAGGTTGACCTTGCCCTTGTTGGCATGGATCCAGGCGCTCAGTTCCTTGTAGTTGCCCGCCGGCAGATTGGGGCGGCCGATCAGCGTCATGGGCACGTCATTGACCATGCCGATGTAGGAGAAGTCGTTTTCCACCGAATACGGCAGCTGGCGGTACAGGGCCGGCGCGGTGGCCATGCCGATGTGGTGCAGGAACAAAGTGTGCCCGTCCGGGTTGGCCTTGGCCACCTTGTTGGCACCGATGGTGCCGCCGGCGCCGGCCACGTTCTCGATCACGAGGGTTGCATTGCCCAGCGGCTTGCGCAGGGCCTCCGCCAGATCGCGCGCCACGCGGTCGGTCGGGCCGCCGGCCGTGAACGGCACGACGATGGTGATGGGCTTGGAGCCGGGGTAGGACTGGGCCTGGGCCGCGAAGGCGGCCACGGCAGCGGCGAGCAGCAGCAAACGTTTCATGAGAGTTCCTCCAGAGTTGAGGAAAGTCTAATCCGCGGCGGCGCCTTCGGCGTCGCGGAAATTACGTAGAGCCCGGGCCCCGCGGCCCGCTCACTTGTAGCTGCGGGCGTCCTCGATGACCTTGCCGTCGTTGGGGAGACTGCCCGGCAGCACCAGCTCCACCTCGCCGCGCAACTTGGTCACGTCACGGACGGTCTCACCGATGCGTACCGCCAGTTCACCCGGACCGCTGCAGGCGGTTTCCACCCTCAGCGTCATCTGGTCGTTGGCCATCTCGCCCGTCACCACCAGGCGTGCCCGCACCACCTCGGGATACCGCTTGACGATCTCGGCGATCTGGCCCGGGTGCACGAACATGCCGCGCACCTTGGTGGTCTGGTCGGCCCGGCCCAGCCAGCCCTTGATGCGGGTATTGGTCCGCCCCGTGGGACAGGCGCCGCTCAGGATGGCCGAGAGGTCACCGGTGCCAAAGCGCACCAGCGGGTAGTCCGCGTTCAAGACCGTGACCACCACCTCGCCGACCTCGCCCTCGGGCACCGGGTCACCGGTGCCCGGGCGCACGATCTCCAGGATCACGCCCTCGTCGAGCACCAGGCCTTCACGCGCCTGGGTCTCGTAGGCAATCAGCCCCACGTCGGCGGTGGCATAACACTGGTAGCCCGTGATGCCGCGCTCGGCCAGCCAGTCGCGCAGGCTGGGCGGAAAGGCCTCGCCGCTGACCAGCGCCTTGCTGAAGGACAGCTTCGTCCCGGCCTCCTGCGCCTTCTCGACCAGTATCTTCAGGAAGCTGGGCGTGCCCGCATAGGCCACGGGGTGCAGGTCGGCAATCGCCGCGAGCTGCTGCTCGGTATTGCCGACCCCACCGGGGAACACGGTGCAGCCCAGGGCCTGCGCGCCGGCCTCCATGATCCAGGCGCCGGGTGTCAGGTGGTAGCTGAAGCAGTTGTGCACCAGGTCGCCGGCCTCGAAGCCGGCGGCGGCAAACGCACGCGCGCTGCGCCAGTAGTCCGCGGCGGCGCCTTCCGGTTCGTAGATCGGGCCGGGCGACTGGTAGACCCGGCGTGCGCCGCTGCCACGCAGCAGGCCGCGCCAGCCGACGCTGGCAAAACCACCGAACGGGTCGCGCCCCGGGGCCGCAGCGCGCGCCGCCTGCTGGCGCTCCAGCAGCTCGTGCTTGCGCGTCACCGGCAGCTTCGCCAATGCGGCGCGGCTGGTCACGGCGGCCGCGTCCACACCGCGCAGGATCTCCGCGAAGGCCGGGGCCGCACGCTGGGCCTGTGCCACATGGCCCGGCAAAGCGGCCAGCAAGGCTTTCTCCCGCTGCGCCGGATCGCGCGTCTCGAGTGCGTCGTAATGTTTGTTCATTTCAGTCGTCCCTGCGAATAATCGAAATGCAACGCGCGAAGTGCCTTCGTCGCGGAACGCCGTGAAACCGGCTTCGCCGGGCCACTGGCGTTGCCCCTTTCAGGGGGAGGCGGCCTCAGGGCCACCACGGGGGTGATTCAAGCTAACCAGCGCTTGCGCCGCTTGTAGCTCTTGACGTCGCGGAAGCTCTTGCGCTCGCCGCCGCCCACACCGAGATAGAACTCCTTCACGTCCTCGTTGCTGGCCAGGTCGCTGGCGGCGCCGTCCATCACGATGCGCCCCGACTCCATGATGTAGCCGTAGTCGGCGTAACGCAGCGCCATGTTGGTGTTCTGTTCGGCCAGCAGGAAGGTCACGCGCTCCTTCTGGTTCAGGTCCTTGACGATCTCGAACACCTCCTCGACGATCTGCGGCGCCAGGCCCATGGAGGGCTCGTCCAGCAGCACCATGCTGGGATTGGCCATCAGCGCGCGGCCGATGGCGCACATCTGCTGCTCGCCGCCCGAGGTGTAGGCCGCTTGCGAGGTGCGGCGTGTCTTCAGGCGCGGGAAGTAGGTATAGACCTTCTCCAGGTTGGCCGCGATCTCCGCCTTGCTCCTGCGCGTGTAGGCGCCAGTCAGCAGGTTCTCCTCGATCGTCAGGTGGGCGAAGCAGTGGCGCCCCTCCATCACCTGCACCACCACGCTGCACCAGATCGGAGGGCGAGAGGCTCTCGATGCGTTCACCGCGCAGCTCGATGCTGCCTTTGGTCACCTCGCCACGCTCACCCTGGAGCAGATTGGAGATGGCGCGCAGCGTCGTGGTCTTGCCCGCCCCGTTGCCGCCCAGCAAGGCGACGACACTGCCCTCGTGCACCTGCAGCGACACGCCCTTGAGCACGAGGATCACGTGGTTGTAGATGACCTCGATGCCGTTGAGATCGAGGATGACTTTTCTGGAATCCATGAGTGGTCCTTCTTCACCAAATGGAAGACCCGCAACGCGGCCCTTCCATTTGGCGGCTCCGGGTGGAGCCGCCGCCCCTCCCTCCCAGGGAGGGGGTGGGGTGGGTAGCGTCAATCCGGCAAGAATTGCCGTCCTGATTCGCGCCGCGAATCAGGACTGGCAGTCCTTCACGTCGCGCCGTTGCATCTTCTTGTCGGCCACGTACTTCTCGGCGCCGGCCTTCACCATCGGCTTGATGATCTGCTCATCCGCCTCGATGAAGTCGGAGCTGAAGTTCCATTTCTTGCCGTCCCAGGTATGCACACGCGCCCAGGTCGAACCCATGTGATCGACGCAGGAGGTGCTCAGCGGACGCATCACACCGGAGAAGCCCATCGCATCGAGTTTCTTCTGGTCCAGGGCCAGGTTCTCCAGGCCCCAGCGCACCTGCTCGCTGGTCATGACCTTGCCCTTGCCGAAACGCTCCTGCGCCCGACGCACGGCCTCGATGCCCAGCATCTGGATGATGACGCCGCGGGTGTAGAGCACGGAGCCCACCTCGTCCTTCGGACCCGTGCCCTGGCCCTTGGCGTGCACGTATTTCAGGATGTCCTGGATGACCTTCGGGCTCTGGCTCGAGCTGTTGAGTGCCAGGGCGTGATAACCCTTGGCGCCCTCACCCACGTCCTTGACGTCCGGCTCGGCACCAGCCCACCACACGCCATACATCTTGTCGCGCGGATAACCGGTAGCCTGGGCTTCCTTGAGGGCGGTGGAGTTCATCACGCCCCAGCCCCACAGCAGCACGTAGTCGG
>JAHRYV010000039.1 GCA_020621965.1 Curvibacter sp.
GATGCCGGCGGTGCGCGCGATGATGGACATGCCGTTGGGGTACTCGAGCTGGTCCAGCGCTTCCTTCAGTTCGGCGCGGTCGTCACCCTCGATGCGGCGGCTCACGCCACCGCCGCGCGGGTTGTTGGGCATCAGCACCACATAACGGCCGGCCAGCGAGACGAAGGTGGTCAGGGCGGCGCCCTTGTTGCCGCGTTCTTCCTTTTCCACCTGGACCAGCAGTTCCTGGCCTTCCTTGATGGCGTCCTGGATGCGGGCCTGGCTGACCGAGACACCCTGCTGGAAGTACTGGCGCGAGATTTCCTTGAAGGGCAGGAAGCCGTGGCGGTCTTCGCCGTAGTCGACGAAGCAGGCTTCCAGCGAGGGCTCGACGCGCGTGACGACGGCCTTGTAGATGTTGCCCTTGCGCTGTTCGCGCCCTTCGATTTCGATTTCGTAGTCGAGGAGCTTCTGCCCGTCGACGATGGCCAGGCGGCGTTCTTCAGCCTGCGTGGCGTTGATCAGCATCCGTTTCATGGGATGGTTTCCTTTACATCAGTACACATGCCCTGTGCGGGCGCACGATGCCGGAACTGACGCTTCGAAACGGATGGAATTGCCGGAGAACCGCAGGCTCAGGGGCTGAGCCGCGGCATAGGCGCGTGGATGGGGGCGAGGGGAGGTGAGTGTGGGGCCACCACCAACTTGGTGGCCCAGGCTGCCCGCACTGCGGGCGCTGACGGCTGACCCGTGCCGACGAACAGCACGCGTACGCGCTGCAGGCACATGAGTATCAGACTCATCAACACAAACATTTCGCTTTGATCCGGCTGCCAGCTCATCGCTGGCAGCACTGGGTATTCCGTATCAGTGTTTCTAGGCGTCGGTTGCGCCTTCCGCTTGGCAGGCCACGGCAAGCAGCTGGCTTGCGGTTTGCGTGCAAAACGGTCGGTGACATCGACCTTCCAGCGGGGCCGGTGGTGGCTTGTGGACTAAACTCCAGACAAATCAACCACTTACAGCACGTCGCTAGTGAAACACATTATAGGGGGCAAATCGCCTTCCGGTAGTCCCCAGGTTCAAACCGTCGAAGTCGACGAGGATTCAGCCGGTCAGCGCCTGGACAATTTCCTGCTGCGCCAGCTCAAGGGCGTGCCCAAGACCCATGTCTACCGCATCATCCGCAGCGGCGAAGTGAGGGTTAACAAAGGCCGGGCCGCCGCCGACACTCGGCTACAGGCCGGGGACCTGGTGCGGGTGCCGCCGGTACGCCTGTCGGAGCGGGCGACGGAAAAGGCCGAGGCCATGGCCGGCCTGGTGGCCAAGGGCGCGCCGGCCCGCGAATTCCCGGTCCTGTATGAGGACGAGGCCGTGCTGGCCGTGGACAAACCCGCCGGGGTGGCCGTGCACGGCGGCTCCGGCGTGAGTTTCGGTGTCATCGAGCAGCTGCGCATGGCGCGGCCGCAGGCCAAGTTCCTGGAACTGGTGCACCGGCTGGACCGCGAGACCAGCGGCATCCTGCTGCTGGCCAAGAAGCGCAGCGCCCTGAAACACCTGCAGGACCAGTTCCGTGAACGCGAGACCGGCAAGACCTACCTGGCCCTGGTGGCCGGGCAGTGGCCGCAGAACAAGAAGGTGCTGGACAAGCCGCTGCACAAATACCTGCTGGACGACGGCGAGCGCCGCGTGAAAGTGGTGGCGCGCGACGACCCGGACGGCATGAAGTCCGTCACCCTGGTCAAGGTGCGCTCGCGCTCGGGCGGCTCGGAGGCGGCGGCGGCGCAGGGTTACAGCCTGCTGGAAGTGACCATCAAGACCGGGCGCACGCACCAGATCCGCGTGCACCTGGCCTCCGAGGGCCAGCCGATCGTCGGCGACGACAAATACGGCGACTTCGAACTCAACAAGGCGCTGCAGAAACCCGTTGCCGCGCAGGGGAGTGTGTCGCTCAGGCGCATGTTTCTGCACGCCTGGCGTTTACAGTTCAACCATCCGGTCAGCGGCGAACGCATCGAGCTGCTGGCCCCGTTGCCGCCGGAACTGGAGCAGTTCCTGGCCCAGGTCCTACCCGAGCCCCATTGACGATTTCATGAGTTTTCGCCCTAGACAGTTCGATCTGATTGCCTTCGACTGGGACGGCACCCTGTTCGATTCGACGGCCATCATCACCCGCAGCATCCAGCTGGCGGTGCGCGACGTGGGCGGCACCGTGCCCAGCGACAAGGACGCCTCCTACGTCATCGGCATGGCCTTGATGCAGGCGCTGGCCCATGCCGCACCCGACGTGCCGCCGGAAAAATACCCCGAACTGGGGGAGCGCTACCGTGTCCATTACATGGCGCACCAGAACGATCTGAGCCTGTTCGCCGGTGTGTTGGAGCTACTGGCCGAGCTCAAGAGCCGGCACCACTGGCTGGCCGTGGCCACCGGCAAGAGCCGCCGCGGGCTGGACGAGGTGCTGCACACCGTGCAGCTCAAAGGGGTGTTCGACGGTTCGCGCACGGCCGACGAGACCGCCGGCAAGCCGCACCCACGCATGTTGCAGGAGCTGATGCGCGAGTTCGGTGTCGAGCCCGAGCGCACGCTCATGATCGGCGACACCACCCACGATCTGCAGATGGCGCTGAACGCCGGCTGCGCCAGCGTGGGCGTGAGCTACGGCGCGCACGAACCCGAGGCCTTTCATGTCCTGCAGCCGCGCCACGTGGCGCACTCGGTGCGCGAGCTGCATGACTGGCTGCTCCTGAACGCCTGACATCCCATGGACGAAATCACGCTGATCCCGCTGTGCAATGCCGCGGAGTTGACCGATGGCGGCCTGGCCGTGCCTTTTGACGTGGTCTACGGTGGCCAGACCTGCCGCGCCTTCGCCATCCGCTACGCCGGCCGGGTGCACGCCTATGTGAACCGCTGCACCCACGTGGCCATGGAGCTGGACTACCAGCCCAACCATTTCTTCGACATCACCGGCCACTGGCTGATCTGCGCCACACACGGCGCCCTGTACGCGCCCGACACCGGGGCCTGCCGCAGCGGCCCCTGTCGGGGCGGCCTGACCAAGATAGCCCTGAGTGAGCACGAGGGTGTCGTGCACTGGCATACTGCCTACAACCTGAAACCTGTTGAGTTCTGACATGAGTGACAACCTTGGCGCCGCCCCCGGGGAGCCCCCGCAAGAAGCGGCTCGCACGCCGGCAGCAGCGGCCCCGATGCCGGGCTGGGAGCGCGGCGTGCTCGAGAAACTGGCCTTTGCCGCGCTGGAAGAGCAGCGCGCGGCGCGGCGCTGGAAGATCATCAGCCGGCTGATCTGGCTGACCGTCTTCCTGGCGCTGCTGTGGCTGGTCTCCGGCCTGGGCGGCGGTACGGCCCCCATCCTGCGGCACACGGCCGTGGTGGAGATCCGGGGCGAGATCGCCTCGGACAGCGAAGCCAGCGCCGAGCTGGTGGTGGCCGCCCTGCGCAGTGCCTTCGAGGACCATGGCGCGCAGGCCGTGGTGCTGCTGATCAACTCGCCCGGCGGCAGCCCGGTGCAGGCCGGCATCATCAACGACGAGATCCGCCGCCTCAAGGTCAAGCACGACAAGCCGGTCTACGCGGTGGTGGAGGAGGCCTGCGCCTCGGCCGCCTATTACATCGCGGTCTCGGCCGACAAGATCTATGTCGACAAGGCCAGCATCGTGGGCAGCATCGGCGTGCTGATGGACGGTTTCGGTTTCACCGGCCTGATGGACAAGCTGGGCATCGAGCGCCGGCTCATGACGGCCGGCGAGAACAAGGGCTTTCTGGACCCCTTCAGCCCGCAGACCGAGAAACAGCGCGCCTTCGCCCAGGCCATGCTGAACCAGATCCACAAGCAGTTCATCGACGTGGTCAAGACCGGCCGCGGCAAGCGCCTGAAGGAAACGCCCGACATGTTCAGCGGCCTGTTCTGGACCGGCCAGCAGGCCATCGAACTGGGTCTGGCAGACCACTACGGCAGCCTGGACTTCGTAGCGCGCGAGGTGGTGCAGGCCGAGGACATCGTCGACTACACCCGGCACCCGAATGTGGCCGAGCGCCTGGTCAAGCGCTTCGGCGCCGCCATCGGCGAGGGCTCGGTCAGGGCCGTGCGCAGCGCAGCGCCTTCCTGGCGCTGATTGCGGCGGGCGTCAGCGCCCGATCGCGAAAACCGCGGGCAGGTCCGGGGCGGGCGCCGGTGGCTGCTGCTGCCAGCGTTTCACCGTGGCGCTGTGCACCCGTGCGCCGGCCAGCGTCAGGCCGCTGGCCACGGCCAGCCGGGTGTCGTGCTGCAGGGTCTTGAGCAGGGCCTCCTGCAGCGCTGTGTTGCGGTAGGGTGTCTCGATGAAGAGCTGGGTCTGCCCCGATTTGAGCGCCAGCGACTCCAGCTCACGGATGCGCTGCACACGCGCCGCCGCGTCCTGCGGCAGGTAACCGACGAAGGCGAAGTTCTGGCCCGACAGCCCGCTGGCCGCCAGGGCCAGCAGCAGCGAGACCGGGCCGACCAGCGGCACCACCTCGATGCCCAGCTCGTGCGCCGCGCGCACCACCGAGGAACCGGGGTCGGCCACGGCCGGCATGCCGGCCTCGCTCAGCAGGCCCAGGTCCTGCCCGGCCAGGGCCGGGGCCAGCAAGGGGCGGGCGTCGAAGCGGGTGTTGCCATGGTCGCCTTTTTTGTGCACTTCGCGCGGCAGTTCCTGAATGTCCAGCGACTGGAGGGGGCCGGCCAGCGGCTGCAGTTCACCGACACGCTTGAGGTAGGCGCGCGCGCTCTTGGCGTTTTCGCAGACCCAGTGCTGCAGCCGGGCCGCCACGGCCAGCGTGCCGGCCGGGAGCACTTCGGCCAGCGGCGTCTGCGTGGCGCAGCCGAAATCCAGCGGCGCCGGCACCAGGTAGAGTTTTCCGAGGGGGGCGCTCATACCGCGGCCGCGTGCAGCAGGGGCAGGCCGGCCGCGCGCAACAGCCGGGCGGTGCGGATCAGCGGCAGGCCGATCAGGGCGGTGGGGTCGTCGTTGTCGATGGCGTCGAGCAGTGCGATGCCCAGTCCTTCGCTCTTGGCGCTGCCGGCGCAGTCGTAGGGAGTCTCCGCGCGCAGGTAGGACTCGATCTCGGCGTCGCTCAGCTCACGAAAGCGCACCCGCACCGGCGCCAGCTCGACCTGCGCAAAGCCGCTCTCCTGGCAGACCACGGCCACGGCGGTCTGGAACACCACCGTGTGCCCGCGCATGCGGCGCAGCTGGGTCACGGCGCGCTCGTGTGTGCCGGGTTTGCCCAGCGGCTCGCCGTCCAGGTCGGCCACCTGGTCGGAGCCGATGACCACGGCGGCGGGAAAACGCGCCGCCACGGCGCAGGCCTTGGCCAGGGCCAGGCGGGTGGCCAGATCGCGCGGCGACTCGCCGGCGCGGGGGGTCTCGTCGACGTCCGGCGAGGCCACGTCGAAGGGCAGGCGCAGGCGGGCGAGCAATTCGCGGCGATAAGGGGAGGTTGAGCCCAGGACGAGGGGGCGGGCGGCGTTTTCGGTCATGCCCGGATTCTCTTACACTGCCGGCATGTCACAAGAGTTTGTCACCAGCCGGCTGGATATCCAGGCCTTCGCCCAAGCGGGGGCGGCCCTGTCCGGGGTGGATTTGCTATCGAAATATGAGCGTCTGCTGCAGGAGAGCGGCGGGCAGGGTGCGGATCGGCCTGTGCAATGGGCGGCGCGCGGCGAGACCCGTGCCGACGCCGGCGGCTACGCCCAGATCTGGCTGCACCTGTCGGCTCGCGTCAGTCTGCCGCTGACTTGCCAGCGCTGCCTCGGCCCGGTCGACATCGAACTGGAGGTGGATCGATCCTTCCGTTTTGTCGCTACCGAGGAGCAGGCCCAGGCCGAGGACGAAGAGGCCGAGGAGGACGTATTGGCGCTGCAGCGCGACTTCAATCTGGCGGACCTGATCGAGGATGAGCTGCTGATGGCATTGCCGGTGGTGCCGCGTCATGAGGTCTGCCCAACGGACGTCAAGCTGGTCGCGCAGGACGCCGATTTCGAGGTCGCCCTGGCGGAAAAACCCCATCCTTTTGCGGCCCTGGCGGGCCTCAAAGGCGGCAAAACCGGCTAGCCGGGCGGCCGCCCCCGCCGGGCCGGTTGGGAAAACTGGCGAAGAATCAATCGCTTAGGCTATAATCTATGGTTTCGCGCAGCCCCAACCTGCGCTGATTTGCCACCAACCTTTGAACAACCCCTGCCGTGCGGCTGCCGCGCGGCATAAGATCAGGAGCCAATCATGGCCGTTCAGCAAAACAAGAAATCGCCGTCCAAGCGCGGCATGCACCGTTCGCACAACGCCCTGAACGTGCCCGGCATCGCCGTCGAGCCGACCACGGGTGAGACGCATCTGCGTCACCACATCAGCCCCAACGGCTTCTACCGTGGCCGCAAGGTGCTGAAGACCAAGTCCGAAGCCTGATTTCCCAAGGCTGTCCAGGGCCCGATGCTACACAGCCGTAGCCTCGGGCCTTTGTCTTGATGCTGACCGTTTCCGGTTTACCTGCGCCCAACGCGCTGCCTGCCCATGATCACAATTGCCGTTGACTGCATGGGGGGCGATCACGGCCCCCGCGTCACGCTGGCGGCTTGCCGCAACTTCCTCGAAAGCCACCCGGAGGCCGAGTTGCTGCTGGTCGGCCTGCCCGACAGCCTGACCAGCCTGAGCCATGCGCGCGCGCGCGTGGTGGTGGCCACCGAGGTCGTGGGCATGGACGATCCGGTGGAGGTGGCCCTGCGCAAGAAAAAGGATTCGTCCATGCGTGTGGCCATCCAGCAGGTCAAGGACGGTGCCGCCCAGGCGGCCGTTTCGGCCGGCAATACCGGCGCGCTGATGGCGATTGCCCGGTACCTGCTCAAGACCCTGGACGGCATCGACCGGCCGGCAATCGCGGCGCTGATGCCCAATGCCAAGGGCGAGGCCACCACCGTGCTCGACCTCGGGGCCAATGTCGATTGCTCCGCGCAGCACCTGCTGCAATTTGCCGTGATGGGCTCGGCCCTGGTCTCCGTGCTCCAGAACGACAACAACCCGTCGGTCGGCCTGCTGAACATCGGCGAGGAAGTGATCAAGGGCAACGATACGATCAAAAAAGCCGGTGAACTGCTGCGATCGGCCGGCAAATCCGGCGATCTCAACTTTTTCGGCAATGTTGAGGGCAACGACATCTTCAAGGGTACGACGGATATCGTCGTCTGTGACGGTTTTGTCGGCAATGTGGCGCTCAAGGCCAGCGAAGGCTTGGCGACGATGATCATCGGCTTCCTGAAGGCTGGATTCTCTCGCAATATCTTCACGAAACTTGCTGCCATTGCAGCCTATCCTGTTCTATCTTCCCTGAAAAAGAGGATGGACTACCGGCGTTACAACGGCGCGGCCCTGCTGGGGCTGCGTGGCCTGGTGTTCAAGAGCCATGGGTCGGCCGACGCCTTCGCTTTTGAGCAGGCCCTGAACCGCGCGTATGATGCAGCCCATAACAAGCTGCTCGACCGGGTCCAGGCCCGCATCGCGCATGCGGCTCCCCTGCTGGCTGGTGTAGCCGGCGCGGAATAACCGGGCCGGGTCGCCCTACGGGCCCCGCAATCCCGAACTATCAGTAAACACTCCATGAGTCGATATTCCCGCATCACAGGCACCGGCAGTTTCCTGCCGCCCAAACGACTGAGCAACGCCGATCTGGTGGCCCAACTGGCGGCCGACGGTGTCGAGTCCTCCGACGAGTGGATCGTCGAGCGCACCGGCATCCGCGCACGCCACTTCGCCGAGCCCGGTGTGACCAGCAGCGACTTGGGCGCCGAGGCCGCGCGCCGCGCGCTGGACGCGGCCGGCGTCACCGCCAAGGACATCGATCTGATCATCGTTGCGACCTCGACGCCGGACATGGTGTTCCCGTCGGCCGCCTGCATCCTGCAGAACAAGATCGGCGCCAACGGCTGCCCGGCCTTCGACGTGCAGGCGGTCTGCAGCGGTTTCATCTACGGACTGTCGGTGGCTGATGCGATGATCAAGAGCGGCGCGGCCCGCCGGGCGCTGGTGGTTGGCGCGGAAGTGTTCTCGCGCATCATCGATTTCAAGGACCGCACGACCTGCGTGCTGTTTGGCGACGGCGCCGGCGCCGTGGTGCTGGAAGCCTCCGACGAGCCGGGCATCCTGGCCAGCGACCTGCACGCCGATGGCCGCCATGTCGACATCCTGTGCACGCCCGGCCACGTCTGCGGCGGCATCGTGCTGGGAGACCCCTTGCTCAAGATGGATGGCCAGGCGGTCTTCAAGCTGGCTGTGGGCGTGCTGGAAGAGACGGCGCGCGCGGTGCTGGCCAAGGCCGGCAAGCAGGAGAGCGACATCGACTGGCTGATCCCGCACCAGGCCAATATCCGCATCATGACGGGCACGGCCAAGAAGCTGAAGCTGCCGATGGACAAGGTGATCGTCACCGTGGACCAGCATGGCAACACCTCGGCCGCCTCCATCCCGCTGGCGCTGGACGCCGGTGTGCGCAGCGGCCGCGTCAAGCCCGGTCAGGTGGTCATGCTCGAAGGCGTGGGCGGTGGCTTCACCTGGGGCTCCGTTCTGTTGAAAATGTAGTTCGCTGTCCGGGTTGCTGCTGGCGGCCCGGACACCCTAGCCAACCATCCAATCCAAGAACACACGATGAAACCGTTTGCCTTTGTCTTTCCCGGCCAGGGATCGCAGTCGGTCGGCATGCTCGACGCCTGGGGTGACCACCCGGAGGTGCGCGAGGTGCTGCACGAGGCGTCGGAAGCACTGGGCGAGAACCTGGGCCAGCTGATCAAGGAAGGGCCCAAGGAAGCGCTGGCGCTGACCACCAATACCCAGCCGGTGATGCTGGTGGCCGCCGTGGCGGCCTACCGGGTCTGGATGAGCGAGACGGGCGTGGCCCCCTCGGCGGTGGCCGGCCATTCTCTGGGCGAGTATTCGGCCATGGTGGCCGCCGGCGTGCTGACGCTGTCGCAGGCCGTGCCGCTGGTGCGCTTTCGTGCCCAGGCCATGCAGGAAGCCGTGCCGGTGGGCACCGGTGCCATGGCGGCCATCCTCGGCATGGACGCGGCCAAGGTCATCGCCGGTTGTGCCGAGGCGGTACAGTCCTTCGGTCCGAATTCGAGCGAGGTGGTGGAGGCCGTGAACTTCAACGACCCCGCGCAGACCGTGATCGCCGGCTCCAAGGCCGCGGTCGAGAAGGCCTGCGAAGTGCTCAAGGCCAACGGCGCCAAGCGCGCCCTGCCGCTGCCGGTTTCGGCGCCTTTCCACTCCAGCCTGATGAAGCCGGCGGCCGAGAAGCTGCGTGAGCGGCTGGAAACGGTGGAACTGGAAGAGCCCCGGATCACCTTGATCAACAATATCGATGTCGCGGTCGAGGTCGATGCCGACCGCATCCGCGACGCCCTGTACCGGCAGGCCTTCGGCCCGGTGCGCTGGGTCGAGTGTGTGCAGGCCATCAAGGGGCACGGCATTTCCCACATCGTCGAATGCGGTCCGGGCAAGGTGCTGGCCGGCATGGTCAAGCGCATCGATCCCGAGTTGACCGGCATGGCCCTGTTCGATCCGGCCACGCTGGCAGAAGTCAAAGGAGCTTTGGCATGAGTGAGATCAAATTTGAAGGCCAGGTTGCCCTGGTTACGGGCGCCTCGCGCGGTATCGGCGCGGCCATCGCCCACGAGCTGGCGCACCGCGGTCTGCAGGTGATCGGCACGGCGACCAGCGACGAGGGTGCCCAGAAGATCAGCGCGGCGCTGGCGGCCTTTGACGGCTGCCGCGGCGTCAAGCTCGATGTGAACGACGCCGAGGGCTGCGAGACCCTGATCGAGACCATCGTCAAGCAACAGGGCGCTCTGCACGTGCTGGTCAACAACGCCGGCATCACCCGCGACAACCTGACCATGCGCATGAAGGACGGCGAGTGGGACGAGGTGCTGGACACCAACCTGAAGGCGGTGTTCCGTCTCAGCCGCGCCGTGATCCGCCCCATGATGAAACAGCGCTACGGGCGCATCATCAGCATCACCTCGGTGGTGGGGGCCTCCGGCAACCCGGGCCAGGCCAACTATGCCGCCGCCAAGGCCGGCCTGGCCGGCATGAGCCGCGCCCTGGCGCGCGAACTGGGTTCGCGTAACATCACGGTCAACTGCGTGGCGCCGGGTTTCATCGAAACCGACATGACTGCGCACTTGCCCGACGAGCAGCAAAAGGCCCTGTTGGGCCAGATTCCGCTGGGTCATCTGGGCAAACCGGCCGATATCGCCCACGCCGTGGCCTATCTGGCCTCGCCGCATGCCGGCTACGTGACGGGGCAGGAACTGCACGTCAACGGCGGCATGTACCTGTCATAAACCGATACCAGAATCAAGCCGAATCATCCGTACGGCAGTCGATCCGGGAAAACCCTTTTCCAGGGCCGGCTAAAATCACGGATTCATTTACAACCCTCTGAGGGAAATATGAGCGATATCGAAGCACGCGTCAAAAAAATCATTGCCGAACAACTCGGTGTGGAAGAGTCCCAGGTGACCAGCGAGAAGTCCTTCGTGGCTGATCTGGGCGCCGACTCCCTGGATACCGTCGAGCTGGTGATGGCACTGGAAGACGAGTTCGGCATCGAGATCCCGGACGAAGACGCCGAGAAGATCACCACGGTGCAGAACGCCATCGATTACGCCAAGGCCCACCAAAAGGCCTGATGGCGCTGCCACGGCACGGCCCAGCGCTGTGCCGCCCGCCCTGCAAGCGAGCCAACCCGGCACAGCGCTTGCAGCGGCCCCAAATTCCTAGCCAGCACTGAAATCTATGTCCCGTCGTCGCGTCGTCGTCACCGGTTTGGGCTGTATCAGCCCGGTCGGCAATACCGTGGCCGATTCCTGGTCCAGCCTGCTGGCTGGCCGCTCCGGCATCGACCTCATCACCAAGTTTGATGCATCCACCTTTGCCTGCAAGATTGCCGGTGAGGTCAAGGGTTTCGAGCTGGACAAGTACATCGGCAGCAAAGAAGCGCGCACGATGGACACCTTCATCCACTACGGCGTTGCCGCGGCGGTGCAGGCGGTCGAAGATTCCGGCCTGCCCACCGGCGAGAGCCTGAACGACGATCTGGCGGTGCGCATCGGCTGCCTGATCGGCTCGGGCATCGGCGGCCTGCCGCTGATCGAGGATACCCACGCCGAGTACGTCAGCCGCGGTGCGCGGCGCATCTCGCCCTTCTTCGTGCCGGCCTCGATCATCAACATGATTTCCGGCCATGTCTCGATGCGCTACGGCTTCAAGGGCCCGAACCTCGCCATCGTGACGGCCTGCACCACCGGCCTGCACAGCATCGGCGAGGCCGGCCGCATGATCGAATACGGCGATGCCGACGTGATGATCGCCGGCGGCTCCGAGGCCACCGTGTCGCCGCTGGGCGTCGGCGGTTTTGCCGCCATGCGCGCCCTCTCCACCCGCAATGACGATCCCAAGACGGCCTCGCGCCCCTGGGACAAGGACCGCGACGGCTTCGTGCTGGGCGAGGGCGCCGGTGTCATGGTGCTGGAAGAGTACGAACACGCGAAGGCGCGTGGCGCCAAGATCTACGCCGAGTTGAGCGGCTTCGGCATGAGCGCCGATGCCGGCCATATGACCGCGCCCAATATGGACGGCCCGCGCCGCGCCATGATCAATGCCCTGCGCAACGCCGGGATCAACGCCGATCAGGTGGACTATCTGAACGCGCACGGCACCTCCACGCCGCTGGGCGACATCAACGAGACCAACGCCATCAAGGCGGCGCTGGGCGAGCACGCGAAAAAGACCGTGATCAACTCGACCAAGTCCATGACCGGCCATCTGCTCGGTGGTGCCGGCGGCATCGAGTCGGTCTTCACGGTGCTGGCCCTGCACCACCAGAAGAGCCCGCCCACCATCAACATCTTCAACCAGGATCCGGAATGCGATCTCGATTACTGCGCCAACACCGCGCGTGATCTGAAGATCAACGTCGCGGTCAAGAACAACTTCGGCTTCGGCGGAACCAACGGTACCCTGGTCTTCAAGCGCGCCTGACGCGCAGCATTTTCCCGCCCCATGCACAGCGCCCCAGCGGTTTCCTATCCGGTGGGGCGTTCTTCCATGCGCAGCGCCTTGCTGCTGCTGCCCTGGCTGCTGGCAGGCGCTGCCTGCGCCGCCTGGGCCTGGCAGTCCGACCGCCTGGGCGTGACCCATGGCCTGGGCCTGCTGCTGTGGCTAATGGGCGCCGGCCTGGTGCTCTGGGAACTGCGGCAGGCCGCTGCAGGGGTGCTGCGCTGGGACGGCCAGGCCTGGAACTGGGCGCAGGCCGGTTACAGCGCCACCGGCATCGTGACCCCACGCCTGGACTGGCAGCACGGCCTGTTGCTGGAGTTCCGTTCGCTGGATGGCCGTGTGTGCTGGCTCTGGAGCGAGCGCCAGGCGGCACCGATCTACTGGGAGGCGCTGCGCCGGGCACTCTACGCACCGACGGCTGCGGCGCCGGACCCGCGGCGCACGGCCGGAGCCGGGCCATGACGGAGGGCAGGCCGGGCGGCGACAGCGATGTCCAGCTGGTCGAACGCGCCCAGGCGGGTGATGTCCATGCCTTCGAACTGCTGGTGCTGAAATACCAGCGCCGCATCCAGCGCCTGATCGGCCGCATGGTGCGCGATACCGACCTGGTGGAGGACATCGCGCAGGAGACCTTCATCCGGGCCTACCGGGCGCTGCACCAGTTTCGCGGCGATGCCCAGTTCTATACGTGGCTGTACCGGATTGCGGTCAATGCGGCCAAAAAGGCCCTGCTGGACCTCAAGCACGATCCCCTGGTGACCGAGGCGGCCTTGCGGCCGGCGGGCGACGACGATGAAACTTTTCAGCCCGGAAACGAACCAACTACTGACGAGACGCCGGAAACGCAGCTGGCGGCCCGCGAGATCGCCGCCGCGGTGCAGTCCGCCCTGGAAGCCTTGCCGGAAGATCTGCGTCAGGCCGTCACACTGCGAGAGATCGAGGGACTCAGTTATGAGGACATTGCGACCGTGATGAATTGCCCGATCGGGACCGTGCGTTCGCGCATCTTCCGGGCGCGGGAGGCGATTTCCGCCCGGGTGCGGCCGCTGCTGGATCATCAGACAGGCAAACGCTGGTAGGAGTGGACATGCACAAGACCCAACAAGACGTATCTGTGGAGGCGCGCGCGCTGGCTTCGGCGCTGGCCGATGGCGAGTTGCAGGGCGCCGAATTTGCCCGGGCCCTGGCGGTCCTGCAGGACAGCGCAGAGGCTCAGCGCAGCTGGCATGACTATCACCTGGTGGGCGACGTGCTGCGCGCGGGGGCGACCTCGGCGCTCGGGGCGCATGACCCCGCTTTCGTGGCGCGCCTGCGCCAGCGTCTGCAGGAGCAGGCGGGACCGTCGCGCGCCGCGGCACAGCCCCTGGTGGCGCCGGTGCGGCACAGCGCCAACGACGGGTTCTGGCGCTGGAAGCTGGCGGCCGGCCTGAGTTCGCTGGCGGCCGTGGCCCTGCTGGGCTGGCAGCTGGCGGTGCCCCGCCCGCAGGAGGCCGCGGCGGTTCAACTGGCCCGGCCCGACACGCCGGTTGTGCCGCTGGCCGGCACGGGGGGCGCCGTCATGATCCGCGATCCCCGCCTGGACCAGCTGATCGCCGCGCATCAGCAATTGGGCGGCACTTCGGCCTTGCAGATGCCGGCCGGCTTCCTGCGCAACGCCACGTTCGAGCGCCCGGCGCGCTGAGGTCGCATCCCGTCCCCGTCCATGAACCAGCTCCTACTACTGCGCTTCTTCCTCCTCGCCGGCCTGATGCTGGTGCTGGCGCCGCTGGGCGCCGAGCCCGCGGCGCCCAGCGGCGCCAGCACCAGCGTGGTCCTTCCGGCCGAGCGTAGTGCGGCTGCATGGCTGCTGCGCCTGCACGAGGCGTCGCGTCGCCGGGCATATACCGGCACCCTGGTGGTGTCCTCCGGCGGCAGCATGGCCAGCGCGCGCGTCTGGCACGTCTGCGACGGCAAGCAGCAGATGGAGCGTGTGGAGTCGCTCACCGGCACGCCGCGTTCCACCTTCCGGCGCAATGACGAGGTCGTCACCTTCTCGCCGCAAAGTCGCGTGGCCGTGACCGAGCGGCGGGAGTCGCTCGGGCTGTTTCCGCAGCTGCTCAAGTCGGTGGACGCGGCGATCGACGAGTACTACAGCGCCAGTGCACAGGGTCGCGAACGGGTGGCCGGCTTCGAGGCCGATATCGTGCAATTGGTGCCCAAGGACCGCTTGCGCTTTGGCTACCGCATCTGGAGCGAACAGCGCACGGGGCTGGTGGTCAAGCTGCAGACGCTGGACACGCAGGGCCAGGTGCTGGAGCAGGTGGCTTTTTCCGAGCTGCAGCTGGATGTGCCGGTCAGCATGGACAAGCTCAACCGCATGATGGGCAACACCGAGGGCTACAAGGTGGTGTCGCCGGCGCTGGTCAAGACGACCGCCGTCGCCGAGGGCTGGCGGCTCAAGCAGGAGGTGCCGGGGTTTCGCGCCATGAGCTGTTACCGGCGGCCGGCGGCCACGGGCCAGGAGGCCTTGCAGTGGGTGTTTTCCGACGGCCTGGCGTCGGTCTCCTTGTTCATCGAACCCTATGACGCCGACCGGCATGCTCAGGAGGGTTTGCAGGGCTTGGGGGCCACCTACGCGCTGACGCGGCGCGTGTCGGGGCAGGGTGGTCCCTGGTGGCTGACGCTGGTGGGCGAGGTGCCGGTACAGACCCTGCAGGTTTTTGCCCAGGCACTTGAACGCACGCCCTGAGCCCGCAACTGGTCTGAATCTCTGTTTTGATGTCATCGTCCGACTATTCGAGGATTCATATGTCTGCGATCACCGCTCCCCTGTCTTCCGCACTGCAGCGCAGGATCATCGTCTGGGGCACGGCCCTGCTGCTGGCCGCGGCCTGGCTGCAGATCGGCATCGCCCAGGCCCAGACCCGGGGCCTGCCGGACTTCACCGAACTGGTCGAACAGGTCGGGCCGTCGGTGGTCAATATCCGGACGCTGGAGAAGGCGACGGCGCGTTCGGCCGACGACAACGGCATGGACGAGGACATGCTGGAGTTCTTCCGCCGCTTCGGCCTGCCGGTGCCGCCGAACCTCCCGCGCCAGGCGCCGCGCAACGGCCGCCCCCAACCCGAGGAGCAGCCGCGCGGTGTGGGCTCGGGTTTCATCCTCTCGGCCGACGGCTTCATCATGACGAACGCGCACGTGGTTGACGGCGCTGATGAAGTCGTCGTGACGCTGACCGACAAGCGCGAGTTCAAGGCCCGTATCGTCGGGGCCGACAAACGCACCGACGTGGCGGTGGTGAAGATCGAGACCACCGGCCTGCCGGCGGTGAAGGTCGGCGATGTCAGCCGCCTGAAGGTGGGGGAATGGGTCATGGCGATCGGTTCGCCCTTCGGCCTGGAGAACACGGTGACGGCCGGCATCGTCAGCGCCAAGCAGCGCGACACCGGCGACTACCTGCCTTTCGATCCAGACCGACGTGGCGATCAACCCCGGCAACTCGGGTGGTCCGCTGATCAACCTGCGCGGCGAGGTGGTGGGCATCAACAGCCAGATCTATTCCCGCTCGGGCGGCTATATGGGCATTGCCTTCGCCATCCCGATCGACGAGGCCATCCGGGTCAGCGAGCAGCTGCGGGCCAGTGGCCACGTGACGCGCGGGCGCATCGGCGTGCAGATCGACCAGGTCACGAAGGAGGTGGCCGAGGCCATCGGTCTGGGCAAGCCGCAGGGTGCGCTCGTGCGCGGCGTGGAGGCCGGTTCGCCGGCCGAGAAGGCCGGTGTGGAGGCCGGCGACATCATTACCCGCCTGGACGGCACGGCGATCGAGAAGGCGACCGATCTGCCGCGCATGGTGGGCGGCCTGAAGCCGGGCACGCGCAGCAACCTGACGGTGTTCCGCCGTGGCGCCAGCCGGGAACTGAGCGTGACCATCGGCGAGTTCGAGGCCGAGAAGCCGGTCGCACGCAAGGAGCGCGAGGGCAAGCCGCGCAGCAGCGTGGCGCAGGCGCTGGGCCTGACGGTGACGGACTTGAGCGAGGCGCAGAAGAAGGCACTCAAGCTCAAGGGCGGGGTGCGGGTCGAGTCGGCCGCAGAGGCGGCGGCGCGGGCCGGCCTGCGCGAAGGGGATGTGATCCTGGCCCTGGCCAACGTCGAGGTGGCGAATGTGCGGGAGTTCGAAGCGCTGGTGGCCAAGCTGGACAAGGCCAAGCCGGTTCATGTGCTGTTCCGCCGTGGCGAGTGGGCGCAGTACGCGGTGATACGCCCGCAGCGCTGAATTTCTCCGGGTTCACCCCAAACCGGGTCGGATTTGGGGGCTTTAGGCCTCTTGCGGGGTGGGTAAAAAAATTTTCTTAATTTTTTTTGCGCCCCAGGTAACTCTAAATAAGTTTGTATTTACTGACTTTTCGGCTGAGGCTAGGGCAAATTGGTTAGAATATTGGGCTTGGATGAGGCATTCCATGCATATTGTCTGAGCTCAAATCCACGATGCGGGATCTTCTGCTCGGAATCTGGGCCGATCCACAGATCGCCCACAAGTTGTCCACCTAGATCCAAACAAAAATTGTTGATAAGCTGTTAATAGATTCTTGTTGTGACGCTGCAACGACGCGGATTTGCGATTTCACGGACTGTACGGAGCTGGCTTTTTGCCTACAATAAAGTTCCAACTATCGCAGTTGCCATAGATTGTTGGTTCAGGGCGCGTCACAACCAGACGCGCCCTTTTTTCTTGTCTGCGCCTTTTTAAATTCAACCACTTAAGCGTTTCCGTTGATGAAGCACATCAGAAATTTTTCGATCATTGCGCACATTGATCATGGCAAATCGACGCTGGCGGATCGCCTGATCCAGCGTTGCGGCGGTCTGGAAGAACGCGAGATGGAGGCGCAGGTCCTGGACTCCATGGACATCGAAAAAGAGCGTGGGATAACCATCAAGGCGCAGACCGCTGCACTGCAATACAAAGCCCTCGACGGCCAGATCTACAACCTCAATCTGATCGACACGCCGGGCCATGTGGACTTCTCCTACGAAGTCAGCCGCTCGCTTTCCGCCTGCGAAGGCGCGCTGCTGGTGGTGGACGCCAGCCAGGGCGTGGAGGCACAGACGGTCGCCAACTGTTACACCGCGCTCGACCTGGGCGTGGAGGTGGTGCCGGTGCTCAACAAGATGGACCTGCCGCAGGCCGATCCGGATCGCTCCAAGGAGGAGATCGAGGACGTGATCGGCATCGATGCCTCCGATGCGATTCCCTGCTCGGCCAAGACCGGCATGGGCGTGGACGACATCCTGGAGGCCATCGTGGCCCGGATTCCGGCGCCCAAGGGCAATCCGGACGGCCCGCTGCGCGCCATGATCGTCGACAGCTGGTTCGACAGCTATGTCGGCGTCGTCATGCTGGTGCGGGTGGTCGACGGCCGCCTGCTCAAGGGCGAACGCATCCGGCTGATGGCCGCCAATGCCGTCTTTGAGGCCGGCAGCCTGGGGGTGTTCACGCCGGCCAACCAGCCGCGCGAGGCGCTCTACGCCGGCGAAGTGGGTTACATCATTGCCGGTATCCGGGAGTTGCAGGCCGCCAAGGTGGGCGATACCGTGACGCTGGAAAAGAAGCTGCCCAACAATGCCGGCCCGGCCACCGAGGCCCTGCCGGGTTTCAAGGAGATCCAGCCGCAGGTGTTTGCCGGTCTGTATCCGACCGAAGCCAATCAGTACGACGCCTTGCGCGACAGCCTGGAAAAGCTCAAGCTCAACGACGCTTCCCTGCATTTCGAGCCGGAAGTGTCGCAGGCGCTGGGCTTCGGCTTCCGTTGCGGTTTCCTGGGCCTGCTGCACATGGAGATCGTGCAGGAGCGGCTGGAGCGCGAATTCGACCAGGACCTGATCACCACCGCGCCCAGCGTCGTCTATCAAGTGCTGCGGGGCGATGGCGAGGTCATCATGGTCGAGAACCCGTCCAAGATGCCGGACCAGAGCCAGATCCAGGAGATCCGCGAGCCCATCGTGACGGTGCACCTGTACATGCCGCAGGAGTACGTGGGCCCGGTCATGACCCTGGCCAACCAGAAGCGCGGCGTGCAGCTCAATATGGCCTACCACGGCCGCCAGGTCATGCTGACCTATGAGCTGCCCCTGGGCGAGATCGTGCTGGACTTCTTCGACAAGCTCAAGTCCGTCAGCCGCGGCTACGCCAGCATGGACTATGAGTTCAAGGAATACCGCGCCTCAGACGTGGTGAAGGTCGACATCCTGCTCAACGGCGAGAAGGTCGACGCCCTGTCCATCATCGTGCACCGCACCCAGGCTGCCTACCGCGGCCGGGCCGTGGCGGCCAAGATGCGCGAGATCATCAGCCGCCAGCAGTTCGACGTGGCCATCCAGGCCGCCATCGGCGCCAACATCATCGCCCGCGAGAACATCAAGGCGCTGCGCAAGAACGTGCTGGCAAAATGCTACGGCGGCGACATCAGCCGCAAGCGCAAGCTCCTCGAGAAACAAAAAGCAGGCAAGAAACGCATGAAGCAGATCGGTTCGGTCGAAGTGCCCCAGGAAGCCTTTTTGGCGATTTTGCAGGTGGAAGACTGATGCAGAGCCTCACTGCCCTGGTGCTGGGGGCCTTCGCCAGCTATATCGGCGCCTGGTACTTCGGTGCCATCGAAGGCAATTTCGCCCTGTTGCTGTTCCTGGCCTCGCTGGTGACGGGGCTCTACTGGCTGGCCGAGCGTTTCCACTTCCTGCCGCAGCGCCGGGCGGCGGCCGCGAAGCTGGAGGCGCAAGCGCTGCAGCGCCGGACTGAGAACGAGCGGCTGGGTGTGGCCAGCGACGAGGGCGGCGAGCTGGCGCAGGCGCGCGAGAAGCTGCTGATGCAGCCCTGGTGGCTGGACTGGACCGCCGGCCTGTTCCCGGTGATCATCGCGGTGTTCCTGCTGCGCTCCTTCCTGTTCGAGCCGTTCAAGATCCCGTCCGGCTCCATGATCCCGACCCTGCTGGTCGGCGACCTGATCCTGGTCAACAAGTTTCACTACGGCATCCGCCTGCCGGTGCTCAACGCCAAGATCACCGAGGGCCACAAGCCTCAGCGCGGCGACGTCATGGTGTTCCGTTATCCGCCGCGCCCGAGCCAGGACTACATCAAACGCGTCGTCGGCGTGCCGGGCGACGAGGTGGCCTATCTGAACAAGCGCCTGACCATCAACGGCCAGCCGGTGGCTACCAGCGCGATGCCCGAGTTCTTCGACGAGGACGTCATGCGCTACTTTCCCCAATACGCGGAGGCGCTGGGCGCCGCGCCGCATCGCATGATCGTGGACAAGGACCGGCGTGGCGGCTTCTCCGAGGCGGAAATCGGTGACTTTCCCTACCGCCAGAGTTGTCGCTACAGTGTCGAGGGGGTGGTCTGCAAGGTACCCGAGGGTCACTATTTCATGATGGGCGACAATCGGGACAATTCGCTGGATTCGCGCTACTGGGGCTTCGTGCCGGACCAGAACATCGTGGGCAAGGCCTTCTTTGTCTGGATGAATTTCGGCAGCCTCAAGCGCATTGGTTCATTCAACTGAGTTTGATGATGGGGGTAACTATGACGAAGCGACTGAAGTCGGGGCAGCGCGGTATCACATTCGTGGGCCTGATTTTCATTGGTGGCATCCTGGCGGTTACCGGGGTGATTGCGGCACAGATCATCCCGACCGCGATCGAGTGGCAGGCGATCCACAAGGCGGCCGGCAAGGCCCGTGAAGGCGGCACTGTCGCCGATGTGCGCGCGATCTTCGACAAGGCCGCGGCGGTCGACGACATCAAGTCCATCAGCGGCAGGGATCTGGACGTCACCAAGGAAGGTGACAAGGTCGTGATCCGTTATGCCTATGAGCGTGAGATCCATCTGGCGGGTCCCGCCTGGCTGACCATGAAGTACGAAGGGCTCGTCAAATAGCGTGACAGATGGTCTGACCGCGTTGCAGGGCCGCCTGCAGCATGAATTTTCCGATCCGGCCCTGCTGGTGCGTGCGGTCACGCACCGCAGTTTTGCGGCCGACCACAACGAGCGCCTGGAATTCCTGGGTGACTCGGTGCTCAATCTGGCCGTGGCCGACCTCTTGTACCTGCGGCTCACTGCCTTGCCAGAGGGGGATCTCTCGCGCATCCGCGCCAACCTGGTCAAGCAAGATACCCTGCACCAGCTGGCCGTAGCGCTGGGCCTGCCCGAGGTGGTGCGCCTGGGCGAGGGCGAGGTGCGTTCGGGCGGCAGCCGCCGCCCGTCCATCCTGGCCGACGCGCTGGAAGCCCTGATCGGCGCGGTTTACCTCGACGCCGGTTATGCGGCGGCCCAGGCACTGGTGCATCGCCTGTTCCAGGACGTGGAAATCAATCCGCAAATGCAGGCCAGCGCCAAGGATGCCAAGACCGAATTGCAGGAATGGCTGCAAGCGCGCAAACTCAAGCTGCCGCTGTACCGGGTGGTCGGTACGCTGGGAGCCGCCCACCGCCAGACCTTCGACGTCGAGTGCGAGGTCTCCGAACTGAACCTGAGCGAGCGCGGTATCGGCAATTCGCGCCGGGCCGGCGAGCAGGCCGCCGCGGCCGTCATGCTGCAAACCCTGAAGGCGCGAGACTAGGCTTGAATTCCATGGAAACTTCCGACACTCCTTCGTCGTCCGCCGAGTCGCCGCACCGCTGCGGTCTGGTCGCCATCGTCGGCAAACCCAATGTGGGCAAGTCCACCCTGCTCAATGCGCTGGTGGGGCAGAAGATCAGCATCACCTCGCGCAAGGCGCAGACCACACGCCACCGCATCACCGGCATCCGCACCGTGGGGGCGAGTCAGTTCGTTTTCGTTGATACGCCGGGCTTTCAGACGCGGCATGCCAACGCCTTGAATCGTGCACTGAACAAAACCGTGCTGGGTGCCGTCGGTGACGTGGACCTGGTGCTGTTCGTGCTGGAGGCGGGTCAGTTCAACCAGGCCGACGAGCGGGTGCTCAAGCTGCTGGGCGAGGGCGTGCCTGTGCTGCTGATTGCCAACAAGCTCGATAACGTGCATCGCCGCGCCGAGATCGCCCCCTGGCTGCAGGAGATGCAGCAGCGTTACCCCTTTGCCGAGATCGTGCCGATGTCGGCCAAGAACGCCAAGGACATCGAGCGTCTGTACGCCATCTGCGAGAAGTATCTGCCCGAGCAGGACTGGTGGTATGGCGAAGACGAGCTCACCGATCGCAGCGAAAAGTTCCTGGCCGGCGAAATCGTGCGCGAGAAGCTGTTCCGCCTCACCGGCGATGAGCTGCCCTACACCTCGACCGTGGTGATCGACAAGTTCGAGGAGGAAGAGCCGCAGAAGAAGGGCCAGAAACGCCTGGTGCGCATGGCGGCCACCATCGTCGTCGAGCGTGACGGTCACAAGGCGATGGTGATCGGCGACAAGGGCGAACGCATCAAGCGCATCGGCACCGAGGCACGGGTCGAGCTGGAAAAGCTGATGGACGCCAAAGTCTTCCTCGAACTCTGGGTCAAGGTGCGCTCCGGCTGGGCCGACGACGAGGCACGGGTACGTTCCTTCGGGTATGAATAGGCTCCCCCCCAGGCTGCGCGCACTGCGTGTCGCTTCGCCACCCCCCTCAAGGGGGCAACGCCAGCGGCCCGGCAAAGCCGGTTCCGCGGCGTTTCCCGCGAAGACATCCTCGTTCTCCTGCAGCGAGTAGTTCAAGGTGTCGTTGGCTTATGGCGACCAAGCGCATCAGTGATGAACCAGCCTACGTGCTGCACCGCTACGACTGGAGCGAGACCAGCCTGATCCTGGAAGTCTTCACGCGCCACCATGGCCGCATTGCCCTGGTGGCCAAGGGGGCCAAGCGCCCCAGTTCGAGTTTCCGCCCGGTGCTGCTGCCGCTGCAGCCGCTGCAGCTGAGCTACGGCGGCGAGGCCGAGATCCGCACGCTCAAGGGCGCGGAATGGATGGGGGGCCACGTCATGCCCACCGGCGAATCGCTGTTGTCCGGCTACTACCTCAACGAGTTGCTGCTGCAGCTGCTGGCGCGCGACGACCCGCATCCGGCCCTGTTCGACGTCTATGCCAATGTGGTGCGGGTGCTTGCCTCCGAGCACGACGAGGTGCTGCAGACCGCCTTGCGCACCTTCGAGCTGCTGCTGCTGCGCGAGATCGGCTTGCTGCCGCGGCTGGACCACCAGACCCTGACGCTGGCGCCGCTTGAGGCTGACAGGTTCTACAGCCTGGTGCCCGAAGGCGGGCTGCGGGCGCGCAGCGAGGGTGACCGCGGCGGTTTGAGCGGCGCGCAGTGGCTGAGCCTGCAGCGGACGCTGGAAAGCGGCACCCCTTTTACCGATACCCTGCGCGCCTGTGCGGCGGTGATGAACGAGCTCAAGCCGCAGCTGCGCACGCTGCTCCAGTACCATTGCGGGGGCGGCACGCTGCGTACCCGGCAGCTGATGGTCGATCTGCAATCGCTATGAAAAACAAAACCGCACTTTCCGTCAACGTCAACAAGGTCGCCCTGGTGCGCAACACGCGCCACCTGGGCATCCCCAGCGTCAGCCGCGCGGCCACGCTGTGCCTGCAGGCCGGGGCGCACGGCATCACCGTGCATCCGCGCCCCGACGAGCGCCACATCCGCGCCCAGGACGTGTTCGACATCGCGACCCTGATGCAGGACTGGCCGGAACGCGAGTTCAACATCGAGGGCAACCCCTTCCACAACCTGATGGACTTCATCCGCCAGGTGCGGCCGCAGCAGGCCACCTTCGTGCCCGATGCCCAGGGCCAGTTCACCAGCGACCACGGCTGGACCTTCCCGCAGGACGCCGAGCGGCTGCGCCCGCTGATCGCCGAGTGCCATGCGCTGGGCGTGCGCGTCAGCCTGTTCATGGACCCGGTCCCGGAGCAGATGGCGCAGGCCAGGGCGGTCGGGGCCGACCGGGTCGAGCTCTATACCGAGCCTTATGCCGCGTCCTGGGGGCACGCCAGCCAGGAGGCGCAGCTGCAGCGTTACGCTGCGGCGGCGCAGGCGGCGCTGGACGCCGGCCTGGGCGTCAATGCCGGCCACGACCTGAATCGCGACAACCTGACGGAGTTCCTGCGCCGCGTGCCGGGTGTGGCCGAGGTGTCCATCGGCCACGCGCTGATGGCCGACGCGCTGGAGCTGGGCTACGGCGCCACCGTCAAGGACTACCTGCGCTGTATCAGCGACGCCGCCAGATGATTTACGGCATCGGTACCGACATCTGCGACGTGCGGCGCATCCGCGCCAGCATGGAGCGGCATGGCGAGCGTTTTGCCCAGCGCGTGCTCAGCGATGCCGAATACGCGACCTGGAAGGCCCGTAGTGCGCGCTGGCCCGAGCGCGGCCTGCGCTACCTGGCCACCCGTTTCTCGGCCAAGGAGGCCTTCTCCAAAGCCATCGGTCTGGGCATGCGCATGCCCATGAGCTGGCGCCTGTGCGAAGTGGGCAAGCTGCCCAGCGGCAAGCCCGTCATCGTGCTGCATGGCGAGCTCAAGACCTGGTTCGAGGCGCAGGGCCTGAGCGCCCATGTCACGGTGACCGACGAGACCGATTACGCCGCCAGCTTCGTGGTGGTCGAGAAGATCTCGACCATGCCGAGCGAACTCCCAACCTACTGACGCGAGGACCGCATGAGCCAGCACGCCCCCCTGATCATCGACATCGCCGGCACCAGCCTGAATGCGGCCGACCGCCGCCGCCTGGCGCATCCCCTGGTGGGCGGCATCATCCTGTTCGCCCGCAACTGGCAGGACCGGGCGCAGCTCGCCGCCTTGTGCGCCGACATCAAGGCCATACGCGACGATCTGCTGATCTGCGTCGACCATGAAGGCGGGCGCGTGCAGCGCTTCAAGACCGGTGGCTTTACGCACCTGCCGCCGATGCGGGCGCTGGGCGAACTGTGGATGAAGGATCAACTCGGTGCCACCAATGCCGCCACCGCCTGCGGCCAGGTGCTGGCCGGCGAGCTGCGCGCCTGCGGGGTGGACTTCAGCTTCACCCCGGTGCTGGACCTGGACTATGGCGAGAGCGGTGTCATCGGCGACCGCGCCTTCGGGCGCGACCCGCGTGTGGTCACCCTGCTGGCCAAGAGCCTGATGCACGGCCTGCGCCTGGGGGGCATGGCCAGCTGCGGCAAGCACTTTCCCGGTCACGGCTACGTCAAGGCCGATTCGCACACCGAGATCCCGGTGGACCAGCGCAGCCTCAAGGCCATCCTGGCCGACGACGCGGCGCCCTACGGCTGGCTCAGCACTGCGCTGGACAGTGTGATGCCGGCGCACGTGATCTACCCCAAGGTGGATGCCCGGCCGGCCGGTTTCTCGGTCAAATGGCTGGGCGAGATCCTGCGCGCGCGCCTGCGTTTCCAGGGCGCCGTCTTCAGCGACGATCTCAGCATGGCCGGGGCCCGCATGATCGACGGCCGCCAGGTCAGCTACACCGAGGCCGCGGTGACGGCGCTGAATGCCGGCTGCGACATGGTGCTGTTGTGCAACCAGTCGCTGGACGGCGGGCAGGCGGTCGATGAACTCATCAACGGCATGACCGAGGCCCAGCTCAAGGGCCGCTGCTTGCCCAGCGAGGCGGGGGAGGCCCGGCGGCTGGCCCTGCTGCCGCAGACGCCGGCGCCCGACTGGGACGAGCTCATGGTCAGCCCGGCCTATATGCACGCGCTGGACCTGCTGCCATGAGCGCCGCATCCTTCGCCCGCCTGCCCGCGCCACCCTATTACGCGGTGATCTTTTCCTCGCGCCGCGGCGCCGACGATCAAGGCTACGAGCAGACCGCCGCGCGCATGGTGGAACTGGCCGCCGAGCAGCCCGGCTTTCTGGGGGCCGAGAGTGCGCGTGGTGCGGATGGCTTCGGCATCACCGTGTCCTACTGGGCGTCCGAAGCGGCGATTGCGGCCTGGCGCGCCCAGGCCGAGCACCGCGTGGCCCAGGAAAGCGGCTGGGCCCGCTGGTACGAACACTATGAGATCCGGGTCGCGCGCGTTGAGCGCGCCCATGGCAAAGCGGGCTGAACCGCCGGCTTAGCGTGTTTTTAGGAATCCGCTAGGCAATTCTTAAGAACGCAGGCCTCGTCCCGTTTCTAGACTTCCTTCATGCCGTTGCTCGGGGTGAGCAGCAGCGCAACCAGAACCGGTCCGCATGACCGGTCGGAAGGAAGGGAAGAAAGCATGAAGATCGATAGCCGCGAAATGGCCAAGGTGGAGGCCACCGCCGACGGCGCCGGCCGCGCCGACCTCTATATGGGTATCCACAAGGCTCTGCGCGCCTTGATGGCCGACGTTCTGGTGGCCGTGGGCCGCATGGATCCGGCGGATGAATCGGAGTTCGACTGGGTCAGCTCAAGGGTGCTGCAGCTGGCCGATGTCTGCACCGATCACCTGACACACGAGAACCTGTTCATGCACCCGGCGATGGAGTTCTTCCAGCCCGGTGCCAGCGAGCGCGTGGCGCAGGAGCACATGGAGCATGAGGAGGCCATAACCCGTCTGCGGGATGCGGTGCAGCAGATGCGCGCCTGCCAGGGCGAGGCCCGTGCCCGTGCGGCCCTGGCCCTGTACCGGCAGCTGGCCCTGTTCGTCGCCGACAACTTCCAGCACATGCACACCGAGGAAACGGCACACAACCAGGTACTGTGGGCGCACTACAGCGACGCCGAGCTGGGTGCCTTGCATGACCGCCTGGTGGCTTCGATTCCGCCGCAGGAGATGCTGTTCACCCTGCGCTGGATGATCCCGGCCATGACGCCGGCCGAGCGCCTGCAGGTCCTGGGCGGCATGCGGGCCCATGCGCCGGCGCCGGCCTTCGCCGCGGCGCTGGACGTGGTGCAACCCCATCTGGACCTGCGGGGCTGGGCCAAGCTCTCGCAGGGTCTGGGCCTGGCGCCGGTGGCCGGTCTGGTCGAGGTCTGACCCCGGGTGACGTTCAGTCGGCTTCGCCCAGTTCGAGGCGGGTGCCGATGCAGACCCGGAACTGGCCACGGCCCGTCTTCTCGATGCGGATGGGCTGGGCCTGCTCGGCCAGGCGCCGCGCCAGCAGGATCAGCCGGGCTTCCAGGTTGTCCACCACTTCGGGCAGGCCGATGCTGGCGTCCAGGCGCAGTTCGCGGTTGGAGAAATCCGTGCGGCCGCGCTGCTGGTAGTCGCTCAGCAGCTTCCAGAAGATGGCGCCGGCGACTCCCTTGATCAGGTAGCTGTCGTTGAGAAAGATGCTGTTGTTGCTGCGGTAGCGGCGCACCTGCACCAGGCCCGGCGCCACGGGGCAGGGCGGCGGTTCCGGCACGGCTGCGGACTCGGTGCTGTCGCCCGCGTCCAGGCGCAGCAGATCGATGGCCGCGCCCAGGTGGCCGGCGATCGCCACCAGGGCGTTTTCGTCCTCGAAATCGAAGCGCAGCTCTTCGGTGCTTTCGACAAACAGCACGCCCAGTACCTGGCCCGCCGACAGGATGGGCGTCGCCATCTGGCTTTGTGGCTGCGCCAGGCCCGGATAAGGTATGTCGGTCTCCAGTGCGATGCCGGGCTGGCCGTTTTCCAGGGCCCGGCGCACGGCGTGGTTGTAGAGGCTGGCGCCGGTCATGTGGGTGATGCGCACCGGCGTGCGTGCGCGCGCGGCCATGCCGATGACACCGTGGCCCAGTTCGATCTCCGAGCCGACGCCCGACTGCGGGTAACCCTGGCTGGCCACCGTGTAGAGGCGCTGCAGGGCCGGATCCAGCAGCAGGATCATGGCGTGCGGGATGCCCAGTTCCTGGCGCACGGTGGCCATGACGGCCTCCAGCGCCTCGTCCAGCGTCGTACTGCGGGCCAGGCGCTCGCTGCAGCGCCGCATCAGGCCTGGCAGACCCGTGCGCGGCGCCGGCGCGGGCAGGGCCTCGCCCGGCACCGCCTCGATGGCCAGGACCTCGTAGAGGTCCGAACCCTTGAGTTCGAACACATCCGCCATGCCGCTGTGCGAGGCGATGCCGGCCAGTTGGGCCCGCATGCTTTCGAACAGGGCGCCTTCGGTCCGGGTCTCCAGGTAACGGATCTGCAGCCGGTAGAAGGCGAAGGTCTGGGGGTGCAGCAGCAGCAGGGTGGCGTGCGGCTGGGCCAGGATGTTCTGCCGCGTCTTGTTGAAGAACTGGAAGGACAGGGCCACGTGCCGCGGGTCCGCGTAGTAGACCTGCGAGAGGTAGGCCACGTTGGGCGTGCCGTCCGGCGCGCAGGTGGCGATCATCGCCGGGATGATGCCTTCCAGGCAGGGGCGGATATCGTCCAGCGTGACCGTGGTCATGCGCCAGCTCCCGATCCGGGCAGGCGGGCACCGGCCTTGGGGCCGGGCGTCTGGTCGAAGGCCTGCTCGGGCGTGAAGCTCACGGCCACGACATCGCCGGGCTGGTGTGCCAGCATGATGCGGGTGTAGTGCGGCCCGAAACCCACGCGTTGGAGCTGGTCCTCCATCACGCGCAGGTAGCGCTGCAGCAACTCGCTGTCGGTGGCCATGGCCGCGCGCAGCTGGACCCGGCTGGCCTTTACCTGCACCGTGCGATGGGTGGACGGCTCGCTGAACACCACCGCGATGTGGCCGGTGGCCTGCAGATCCGCCAGCAGCCGGGTGGACGTGGGCCGGTTGAGGTAGACGGTGATGCGGTCTCCCTGCGGCGTGATGCTGGCGCCCACGGCCCGCATCAGGCTGGGGTTGTGGGCGGCGTCGCGCGAGGCGACGATGGTCGAGACCCCGTGCTCGATCAGGGCGATGTGCTCGCTGCTGAGCAGGGCGGGCCGGCCTGTTGCGGTGCCTGTCATGGGGTGTTCTTCATGCAAGCAGGCCGGCGTGGACTCAGCCCTCGCGGCGCAGCGCCGGGAAGAGGATCACGTCGCGGATGCTGGGGCTGTCGGTCAGCAGCATCATCAGGCGGTCGATGCCGATGCCGCAGCCGCCGGTGGGTGGCATGCCGTACTCCAGCGCGCGCACGAAGTCATGGTCGAAGAACATGGCCTCGTCGTCGCCGCTGTCC
>JAHRYV010000040.1 GCA_020621965.1 Curvibacter sp.
TGTTCCAGTGGTGGTACGGCCACAACGCGGTCGGCTTCTTCCTGACCGCCGGCTTCCTGGGCATGATGTACTACTTCATTCCCAAGCGCGCCGAGCGGCCGGTCTATTCCTACCGGTTGTCGATCATCCATTTCTGGTCGCTGATCTTCCTCTATATCTGGGCGGGTCCGCACCATCTGCACTACACGGCGTTGCCGGACTGGACCCAGTCGGTCGGCATGGTGTTCTCTGATCCTGCTCGCACCGAGCTGGGGCGGCATGATCAGCAGCATCATGACCCTGTCAGTGCACGGCACAAGCTGCGTGACGACCCCATCCTGCGCTTCCTGATCGTCTCGCTGTCCTTCTACGGCAGAGCACGTTCGAGGGTCCGATGATGTCCATCAAGACCGTCAACGCCCTGAGCCACTACACCGACTGGACCGTCGGCCACGTGCACTCCGGTGCTCTGGGCTGGGTCGGCCTGGTCACCATGGGTTCCATGTATTACCTGATTCCGCGCCTGTTCGGCCAGAAGCAGATGTACAGCATGAAGGCCGTGGAAGTCCACTTCTGGACCGCCACCATCGGCATCGTGATCTACATCGCTGCCATGTGGATTGCCGGCGTGATGCAGGGCCTGATGTGGCGCGCCATCAATCCGGACGGCACCCTGACCTACACCTTCGTCGAGTCGGTCAAGGCGACCTTCCCGTTCTATGTGCTGCGTCTGCTGGGCGGCCTGCTTTACCTGGGTGGCATGCTGGTCATGTTGTGGAACGTGATCATGACGGCCAAGGCCGGTCGCGTCCCCAGCATCACCATTCCCGCGGCCGCTGCCCACGCCTGAGAAGGAAAACATCATGGCAAACAACACGACATCGAGCGGCATTTCGCACGAGAAGATCGAGACCAACAACTTCCTGATGATCGTTCTGATCCTGCTGGTGCTGCTGTTCGGCGGTCTGGTCGAGATCGTTCCGCTGTTCTTCCAGAAGTCCACCACGGAGCCGCTCAAGGGCGTGCAGCCCTACACGGCGCTGCAGCTGGCCGGGCGCGACGTCTACGTGCGCGAAGGCTGCTACAACTGCCACTCGCAGATGATCCGCCCCTTCCGCGCCGAGACCCTGCGTTATGGCCACTACTCGGTGGCGGGCGAGTCGGTCTACGACCACCCCTTCCAGTGGGGCAGCAAGCGTACCGGTCCGGATCTGGCGCGCGTGGGCGGCAGGTATAGCGATGAATGGCATCGCCTGCACCTGACCAATCCGCGTGACCTGGTGCCCGAGTCCAACATGCCCGCCTATCCCTGGCTGGCCAAGGATCTGGTCGATCACGCTTCGTTGCCGGCGCACATGCGAGCCCTGCGCACCGTGGGTGTGCCCTACACCGACGAGCAGATTTCCAAGGCGAGCGAGGAAGTCAAGGGCAAGACCGAGATGGAAGCCGTGATCGCCTTCCTGCAGGTGCTGGGCACCGCCCTCAAGTAAGAAGACGGGAGTACACACCATGGACGTCAATACCCTTCGTTCCGTCGTCACTGTCGCCGGATTCCTCTGCTTCGTCGGCATCGTGCTGTGGGCCTGGTCGGGCCGCAACGCCGCCGAATTCGACCAGGCAGCCCGGCTGCCTTTCGAGCAGGATTAACGCGCCGTCAAAGGAAGAAAAATGAGCGATTTCACAAGCAACTTCTGGTCGGTATTCGTTGCCTCGATCACCATCATCGGCATCGTCGCCTGCCTGATCCTCCTGTGGATCAGCGGCAAGGCCAAGGCCATGACGGCCACCGACAACACCACCGGCCACGTCTGGGACGGCGACCTGCGCGAGATGAACAACCCCCTGCCGCGCTGGTGGGTCTGGCTGTTCATCATCACGGTCGTGTTCGCCCTGATCTACCTGGTCATGTACCCGGGCCTGGGCAGCAATACCGGCAAGCTGGGCTGGAGCCAGCTGGGCCAGTACCAGACCGAAATGGCCAAGGGCGAGAAGGAAGTGGCCCCCCTGTACGCACGCTTTGCTGCGATGTCGGTGCAGGACATGGCCGCTGATCCGCAGGCCGTGGGCATCGGCGAGCGTCTGTTCCTGAACAACTGCGCGCAGTGCCACGGTTCGGACGCGCGCGGCAGCAAGGGCTTTCCCAACCTGAGCGACAGCGACTGGCTCTGGGGCGGCGCTCCCGAGCAGATCAAGGAGACGATCACCAAGGGCCGCAACGGCATGATGCCCCCCATGGCAGCCGCGGTCGGCACGCCCGACGACGTCAAGAACGTGGCGCACTATGTGCTGAGCCTGTCCAACAGCCCGCACGATTCGCTGCGTGCTTCCCTGGGCAAGGCCAAGTTCGGTGCCTGCGCGGCCTGCCACGGCATGGACGGCAAGGGCAACCAGGCTCTGGGCGCGCCCAACCTGACCGACGACGTCTGGTTGCACGGCTGGGGTGAGAACGCCATCGTGGCGATGATCAACAACGGCAAGGTGAACCAGATGCCGGCCCAGGAAGGCAAGCTGAGCGAAGCTCAGATCCACGTCCTGTCCGCCTATGTCTTGAGCCGCGCCGGTGGTGCCAAGGTGGCCGCCAAGTAAGGACGGCCCATATCTGGAGTTGAGTTGAGCGATTCTGATCCGTCGGGCCAGAAGATCATCCCCATCGTCGCGCAGGCGACTGCCGCGTCCGCGCAGCCGGCTGACGACGATGAGGTGATGGTTTCTCTGTACGAGGCCCACAAGAAGATCTATCCCCGCAGCGTCAGTGGCCTGTTCAGCCACTGGCGCTGGGTTTTTGTATGGCTGACCCAGCTGGTCTTCTACGGCCTGCCCTGGATCGAGTGGGGTCAGCGCCAGGCCGTGTTGTTCGACCTGGGCGCGCGGCGTTTCTACATCTTCGGTCTGGTCCTGTACCCGCAGGACTTCATCTACCTGACCGGCCTGCTGGTCATCTCGGCGCTGTCGCTGTTCCTGTTCACCGCCGTGGCTGGTCGCCTGTGGTGCGGCTACGCCTGTCCGCAGACCGTGTACACCGAGATGTTCCTCTGGATCGAGCGCAAGCTCGAAGGCGACCGCTCGGCCCGCATACGGCTCGATGCCGGGCCGTGGAACCTGAACAAGTTCGCCCGCAAGGGCGGCAAGCACCTGGTCTGGCTGTCCGTGGCGCTGTGGACCGGTTTCACCTTTGTCGGCTACTTCACGCCGATCAAGGAACTCGGCCTGGAGGTCATCCAGTCGCGCATGGGGTCCTGGGAAGTGTTCTGGGTCCTCTTCTACGGTTTTGCCACCTATGGCAACGCCGGTTTCATGCGCGAGCAGGTCTGCAAGTACATGTGTCCCTATGCGCGCTTCCAGAGCGCCATGTTCGACAAGGACACGCTGATCGTCAGCTACGACGTCGAGCGGGGCGAGCCCCGCGGCGCGCGCTCGCGCAAGGCCGACCCGGCGGCGCTCAATCTGGGCGCCTGTGTCGACTGCAGCCTGTGCGTGCAGGTGTGTCCGACCGGTATCGACATCCGCAACGGCCTGCAGTACGAGTGCATAGGCTGCGGCGCCTGTGCCGACGTCTGCGATACCGTGATGGACAAGATGGGTTATGCGCGCGGGCTGGTCAAGTATTCAACGCAGAACGCGATCAAGAACAAGTGGACCCAGGCCGAGACCTGGAAGCATGTGTTCCGGCCCCGCGTGCTGATCTATACCTCCATCCTGGCGGCGATCTGCGTGGCCATGCTGGTCAGCCTGGCGCTGCGCGATCCGTTCAAGGTGGACGTGGTGCGTGACCGCGGCGTGATGGCGCGCATCGTCAGCGGTGGCATGATCGAGAACGTCTACCGGCTGCAGATCATGAACGCCACCGAATCCGAGCAGCATTACAGCCTGCAGGCCAGCGGCCTGCCGGGCCTGGCCCTGGTCTCGGATCAGGAGGTGACCGTCGGTCCCGCCGAGGCACGCTGGGTGGCGGTGCGACTGCAGCTGCCGTACGATGCGGCCAGCCCCGGCACGCATCCCATCCAGTTCCAGATCGTGGCACGGGAAACCAGGGCGCAGGTGCACGAGAAATCCGTGTTCCTGGTACCCCGCTGAGAAATGAGTCATATGAGCGACAAGAGCAGTGCAACGCCCCCCCGGCCGTGGTGGAAATTCGGCCACGTATGGATGATCATCGCCGGCCCCGCGGTGGTGGTGGTCGCCGGTTTCGTCACGCTTTATCTGGCCGTGCGCACGCCCGACCCGGTGGTGAGCGAAGACTATTACCGCCAGGGCATCGAGCTCAACAAGACGCTGGCGGCAGACCCGGCCAGCCTGGCACCGGCCGTGCAGGCGCGCAACCATGCGGCGACCGGCGCGCCGCCGCCGGCCCAGGCCAAACCCTGAGGCGCGCACGCTGACGAGGAGACAACACCATGAGACGGATGCAGAAACTGATGTGGATCGCCTGGCCGGCCTTTCTGATGGCCGGGGTGCTGGAGATGCTGGTGTTTGCCATGATCGATCCGCAGGACCTGCAGTGGTTCGGCCAGCCGATCAGGCTGTCGCGTCAGGGCGTGTACACCATCGCGTTTTTCGTGTTCTGGGGCATCACCATGTTCTCCAGCGCGCTGACGACGCTGCTGGCCATGTCGCCCTTCGAGCTGAACGAATGCCCGCTGGAGCCCGGGGAACGCCCCTCGGGCTGCCCCAAGCGGGACGACTGCTGCACGGCGGAGGCGGGGCAGGGCGCGGCCTGAGGGCCGGCCTGTTCAGGCTGCCTTTATTGGCACTCGGCCTGGTGGTTCACCAGCCGTGACAATGCATCGGTGTCGAGAATGCGCACGTGGCGCTGCTTGACCTCGACGATGCCGTCTTCGACGAATTTCGAGAAGGTGCGGCTCACGGTCTCCAGCTTCAGGCCCAGGTAGCTGCCGATCTCCTCGCGTGTCATGCGCAGGATCAGTTCCGACTGCGAGAAGCCGCGTGCGTGCAGGCGCTGCACCAGGTTCAGCAGAAAAGCCGCCAGCCGCTCTTCGGCGCGCATGCTGCCCAGCAGCAGCATGACACCGTGCTCGCGCACGATCTCGCGGCTCATGATCTTGTGCACGTGGCGCTGCAGGCTGTTGATCTCGCGCGACAGGTCCTCGATGCGGTCGAAGGGCATGACGCAGACCTCGGCGTCTTCCAGGGCCACGGCGTCGCAGGTGTGATGGTCGTTCACGATGCCGTCCAGGCCGATGATCTCGCCGGCCATCTGGAAACCCGTCACCTGGTCGCGCCCGTCCTCTGAGGCCACGCAGGTCTTGAAGAAGCCGGTGCGGATGGCGTAGAGCGAACTGAATTTCTCACCGTTGCGGAACAGGGCCGTGCCGCGCTTGATCTTGCGACGGTTGGCGACGACGTCGTCCAGGCGGTCGATTTCCTCCGTGCTCAGGCCCATGGGCATGCACAGCTCGCGCAGGTTGCAGTTGGAGCAGGCAACTTTGATCGTTTGCGGGTTCATGGGATGGATTTTGACATCGGCCATAAGGGCGCTCCGGGTCTGAGGAGATCTCACAGGCCGTACATTACCAGCTTTTGATGCATATCAAGACGACAATGGCAATTTACCGTCACAGTGAGACTTAGTCGAGGATTCCTCATGAACGCCGATACCGCCGAGCCCCTCTCCCCTGAACTGCTGCGTCGCCACGACGTGGCCGGGCCGCGCTATACCTCTTATCCGACCGCGGACCGTTTTGTCGAGGCCTTTGGCCCCGACGACTACGCCCGTGCCCTGCAGCAGCGGCGCTCGGGCGCGGCTGCGCTGGTATTGCCGCTCTCGCTGTATGTCCACGTGCCGTTTTGCGAGTCGCTGTGCTACTACTGCGCCTGCAACAAGATCATCACCAAGCATCATGACCGGGCGGCCGAGTACCTGCGCTACCTGAGCCGCGAGGTGGACCTGCACACGGCCCAGCTGGGCATGGGGCAGACGGTCACCCAGTTGCATCTGGGCGGGGGCACGCCGACCTTCCTGAGCGACGCCGAGCTGCGCGAGTTGATGGCCATGCTCAGGCGCAGCTTCACGCTGGCGCCCGGTGGCGAGTACTCGATCGAGATCGATCCGCGCACCATCGATGCTAGCCGGCTCGACACCCTGGCCGAACTCGGCTTCAACCGCCTGAGTTTCGGCGTGCAGGACTTCGACCCCGCCGTGCAGAAGGCGGTGCACCGCATCCAGCCGGCCGAGCAGGTCTTTGGCCTGGTGCAGGCGGCGCGCGATCGCGGCTTCGACTCGATCAACGTCGACCTGATCTACGGTCTGCCGCAGCAGACGCCTGAATCGTTCGAGCGCACGCTGGGCCAGGTCTGCGAGTTGCGGCCGGACCGCATTGCCCTGTACGCCTACGCCCATCTGCCCGAGCGTTTCAAGCCGCAGCGCCGTATCGCCACGAACGAGTTGCCCGGGGCGGCGGCCAAGCTGACCATGCTGTCGAACGCGCTGGCGCGTTTCATGGGCGCGTCGTACGTCTACGTCGGCATGGACCATTTCGCCCTGCCCGACGACCCGCTGGCCATCGCCAAGCGCCAGGGCCGGCTGCACCGCAACTTCCAGGGGTACAGCACGCAGCCGGACTGCGATCTGATCGGCCTGGGGGTTTCTTCCATCGGTCGCATCGGCGCCACCTACAGCCAGAACACCAAGACGCTGGAAGAGTATTACGACGCCATCGACCACGGCCAGTTTGCCGTCGTGCGGGGGCTGGCGCTCTCGCGTGACGACCTGGTGCGCCGCGCCGTCATCATGGCCCTGATGTGCCAGGGCCAGGCCTTGTTCGAATCGATCAACCTGGCCTATCTGATCGACTTCAAGACCTATTTCGCCCCCGAGCTGGAGGTGATGAAAGAGTTGGCCGATCAGGGCCTGGTGACGGTGGACGAGAGCGGCATCCAGGTCACCGCCACGGGCTGGTTCTTCGTGCGGGCCGTGGCCATGGCCTTCGACCGCTATCTGCAGGCTGATCGCAACCGCGCCCGCTTCTCGAAGATCATCTAGACTGCACTCATGCAGACTTCCCTGGCCGTCACGGCCCTGTTCATGGGGCTGGCGGGCGGCCCCCATTGCATCGCCATGTGCGGTGCGGCCTGTGCCGGCATCGGCCAGGCCGCCGGTGAACGCCGCAATGAGGCCATGTGGGTGTTCCAGCTCGGCCGCATCATCGGCTACGCCGTGCTCGGCGCCCTGGCAGCGGCCTCCATCCAGGGCCTGGGCTGGCTCACCATCCAGTCGGCCGCGCTGCGCCCGGTCTGGACCCTGTTTCACGTCGCCGCCCTGCTGCTGGGCCTGCTGCTGCTGATCCGCGCCCAGCAGCCCGTCTGGCTGGAAAGCGCCGCGCGCAAGCTGTGGCATGGCGCCCGTGCGCTGGCCGCCGGCCGGGGCCGCGGTGCGCCGCTGGTGGTGGGCATGCTCTGGGCCCTGCTGCCCTGCGGTCTGCTGTACTCGGCCGTGCTGGTGGCGGCCATGACCAGCCATGCGCTCGAAGGTGCGGCCGTCATGGCCTTGTTCGCCCTGGGCACCGCGGTGTCCATGATGGCCGGCCCCTGGCTCTGGCTGCGCCTGCGCGGCGCGGGCGCGGGCGACTGGGGCGTGCGCCTGGCCGGCCTGGCGCTGGCCGCGAGCTCGGCCTGGGCGCTGTGGATGGGCCTGGCCCACGACGCGGCGCCCTGGTGCGTGACACCGGCGGGTTGACCGGGCGGCCCTCTCCCGGCCGTTTGCGATAATCCACGCCCATGTCACGTTCCCCTGGCGCCACGCCTTCCACGACCCATCTGGTCCTCATTCCCACCTACAACGCCGGCCCCAAGGTGCTGGAAACCGTGCAGGAAGCCCTGCGCCACTGGGCCCCGGTCTGGGTGGTGGTTGACGGCAGCACGGACGGCACCGGGCAACATCTGCAGGCCATGGCCCGCGGCGAGCCGGACCTGAAGGTCATGGTGCTGGAGCGCAACCAGGGCAAGGGTGCGGCCGTGCTGCGCGGCCTGGAGGCCGCCCATGCGACCGGCTACACGCATGCGCTGACCATGGACTCCGACGGCCAGCACCCGGCGTCGCTGATCGAGGCTTTCATGCAGTCCTCGCAGGATCACCCCGCCTGCATGATCCTGGGCAAACCGGTGTTCGACGCCAGCGCGCCGGCGCTGCGGGTGCACGGCCGCAAGGTGTCCAACGCCTGGGCCAATCTGGAGACCCTGTGGATGGGCATCGGCGACTCGCTCTACGGCTTTCGTGTCTACCCGGTGGCACCGCTGCTGAAGATCATGCAGGGCCAGCGCTGGATGCGCCGTTTCGATTTCGACATCGAGGCCGCCGTGCGCCTGTGCTGGGCGGGGGTCTGGCCCATCAACTTCGACGCGCCGGTGAAGTACCTGCGGCCCGAGGAGGGCGGTGTCTCGCACTTCAACTACCTGCGCGACAACGCCTTGCTGACCTGGATGCACACACGGCTGGTGTTCGGCTTCCTGCTGCGCCTGCCGCTGCTGCTGGTCCGACGCCTGGCGGGCCGCAGGGGCTGAGCTTCTCGCTCAGGCCACGCCGCCGTCCCTTACGTCCCGGATCGACGCGGCGCCCTGACGCAGCGGGGCTGGATCGCCATCACCGGGGCTTCTGTCCCATCACTGCTACCATGGTCGCCCCGTTAGGGATTGCTGACCATGACTCTTACCCGTCAGTCGCCGGCGCGCACCCTGAACCAGCTGTTCTGGCAGCTGTGGTGGGTCAAGGCGCCTGGCTTCATGTTGTACATCTGGCTTTTTTTTCAGGCCTACTTCTTCCTGCTGCGCTATCCGCACGCCGAGGTCGTGACCATGCCCCTGACCTGGCTGGACACGGTCATTCCCATGCAGGCCTGGGCCTGGGTGCCCTATCTTTCGCTCTGGTTCTACACCTGTCTGTCGCCCGCGCTGATGCCGAGGGTGCGCCAGTTGCTCTATTGCGGTCTGGCGGTGGGCAGCGTCTGCCTGTTGGGCCTGCTCTGCTTCTATCTCTGGCCCACGGTCGTGCCGCCTATCGAGCGGCCCCCTGGCACCGGCCTGGCGCTGCTGGAGGGGGCGGATGCCGCGGGCAATGCCTGCCCCTCGCTGCACGCGGCCATCGCCGTCTACTCGGCGCTCTGGCTCCATGCGCAATTGCGGGGAGTGGGGGCGGGGCGGGGCTGGCTGGCGGTCAGTTGGTTGTGGTGTCTGCTGATCGTCTATTCCACGCTGGCCACCAAGCAGCACGTGCTGCTGGACGTGCTGGCGGGGGCGGCGCTGGGGCTCGCGGTGGCGACGGTCTCGCTCGCCGGCTACCGCCGCTGGTTTGGCGGTTTTGGCGGGCCCCCGGCGCAGCGGTCGATGGCCCCAGGGGACTCGTTAGTTCCTTCGTCGCGTTAGGGGTTCCTAGCCCATGCCGCCGTTGACCGAGATCACCTGGCCGGTGATGTAACCCGCCTTGGGCGAGGCCAGGAAGGCCACCAGCTCGGCCACCTCCTGCGGCTGGCCGGCGCGCTGCATGGGCACGATCTGCCGGATCTTCTCCGGCGGGAAATTGCCCTCCAGCATGGGCGACTCGATGATGCCCGGCGCCACCACATTGACCGTGACGCCGCGGCTGGCCAGCTCCTGCGCCAGCGCCTTGCTGGCGCCGTGCAGCGCGGCCTTGGCGGCGGCGTAGTTGACCTGGCCGCGGTTGCCCAGGACGGCCGCCACGGAGGAGATGCTGATGATGCGGCCGAAACGCGTGCGCAGCATGGGCAGGGTGAGCGGCTGCGTGACGTGGAAGAAGCCGTGCAGGGAGACGTCGATCACGCCGTGCCACTGCTGCTCGCTCATGCCCGGGAAAACGGCGTCGTCGTGGATGCCGGCGTTGTTCACCAGCACCTGGATGGGGCCGGCCGCCAGCAGGCCTTCGAGCGTCTGGCGCGTGGCCGCGGCGTCGGTGACGTCGAAGGCCACGGCGCTGGCGCGCAGACCCTCGGCCTGCAGCTGCTGCGCCAGCGCCTCGGCGGCGGCCAGGTGGTGGTTGGCATGCACGTAGACATGGTGGCCGGCCTGCGCCAGCGTGCGGCAGATGGCCTGGCCGATGGCGCCGCTGCCACCGGTGACGAGGGCGTAACCGGGTGTGCTCATGGGGTTCCTGTGGGGACGAGCGCGACCGAGGCGCGGCCGTTCATCAGCAGCTTGCCCGCGGCGCGGATTTCGAAGTCGTAGACCATGCCCGCATCATCGCCGGAAATGCGGCGGGCCGTGATGTCCAGCGCGGCTGGTTCGCGATCGAGCCAGCGCACGTGGCACTGCACGGCGCGGGCGCTGGCCAGGCGCCCGGCGCGCGGCAGTCCGTCCGACAGCAGGCTGCCGTGCACGGCCATGGCCTGCGCCGCGTATTCGATGCCGGCGGCGATACCCAGGCCGCCGGCGCTGCGCAGCGGATGGTCGGCCTCGCGGTGGCTGGTGGCGCGGGCCTGGATGGTGTCGGCGTCCCAGACGGGGATCTCCTGCAGCAGGCACATGGAGCCGGCGTGCGGGATGCGGCGGGCGATGGCGGCGTGGTCCAGCATGGGGGTCGTCCCGTTCAAACCGGCGCCAGGGTCGCCGCCAGTGTGCAGCCGTCCAGGTACTGCAGCTGCACCGTGCCCGGGGTCCGCGTGGCCAGGGCCTGCAGCAGCGGCAGGGCGCGTGCCGCCGGGTTGCCGCGGCGCAGCGCTTCCAGCGCCGTGTCGGCCAGCCGGTCGGGGGCCTCGGTGGACAAGGACAACTCCAGCCGGGCCAGCGTCTGCGGCCCGGGCTGGGCCGCCAGCACCAGCGCCGCGCCGAAGGCGTGACTCAGGGGGCGCACGCTGTGCAGCGGCTCGGGATAGGGCGCGTCGGCGCAGATGAGCAGCGCGGCGCCGGCACCGGCGTGGGCCTGCACGGCGGCCTCCAGCAGGCCGGCGGCAAAGCTGCCATCGTGCGCGCACAGGCTGGTCGAGGGGGCCATGCACTTCATGGCGATACCCCAGTAGCCGGCCGGCGCGTTGTGCACCGAATTATGGAAGCGCGTGGGCGAGATCAGCCGGTCCGCGCTGGCCAGGGTTTCGCAGATGGCATTGCAGTTGTCGCCGTCGCCCGCGGAGGCGCTGAACACATTGGCCAGGGTCGCCGGATCGCGCCGGGCATGCGCCGCGGCCTCGCGGCCCACGGCCAGGGCCAGCTTGATCTGGGTGCCGACGCGGCGGCGCTCGGCCGGCGGCAGGCAGTCGGGGGCCGGCACGGCCAGCGGCGCGCTGGCATAAACCTCGGGCCGGGCCAGCAGCGGCGCGCCCTGGGACCAGCTGGTCAGGCCGGGCCCCAGCAGGCCGACGCCTTCCAGGTACATGGTGAGCGTGGGAGCGGCGCTCATGCGGCCAGGCCCAGGATGAGGCAGCTGTTGGAGCCGCCGAAACCGAAGGAGTTGCTGAGCACGTGCCGCAAGGGCGCCGGCCGATTGACCAGCTGGTAGGCCGCGTGCAATTGAGGATCGAGGGTCTGCGTCTGGCAGCCGCCGGGCACCAGCTGGTGTTTCAGTGTCAGTGCGCAGATCACGGCCTCCAGGCCGCCGGCGGCGCCCAGGGTGTGGCCGGTATGGCCCTTGGTGGAGCTGCACGGCGGCGTGTCTGCGCCGAACACCCGGCACACGGCCTGGTCCTCGGCCGCATCGTTGCTGGGGGTGGCCGTGCCGTGCAGGTTGACGTAGTCGATCTGGTCGGGGGCCAGGCCGGCGGCCTGCAGCGCGCCCTGCATGGCCAGCTGGGCGCCCAGGCCTTGCGGATGCGGGCTCGACATGTGGTGCGCGTCACTCGATTCGCCGACGCCACGCAGCAGCACGGCACCGGCGGGCACGCGCTGCGGCAGGCGGGTCAGCAGGGCAAAGGCCGCGGCCTCGCCGATCGAGATGCCGTTGCGGCCGGCGCCATAGGGCGCGCAGGGCTGGGCGGACAACAGCTGCAGCGAGTGGAAGCCGTACAGCGTGGTCAGGCACAGGCTGTCGACGCCGCCGACCACGGCAGCATCGATCAATCCGGCCTCGATCAGGCGCTGGGCATTGGCAAAGACCTTGGCGCTGGAGGAGCAGGCCGTGGAGACCACGAAGGCCGGTCCGCTCAGCCCGAAGTACGCTCGCACAAAAGCGGCCACCGAATAGGTGTTCTGCGTCTCCTCGTAGTGAAACCAGGCCGGCAGCGGGCCCTGGCTGGCCTGGCGCTCGCGGTAGGCCAGCTCGCTTTGCAGCATGCCCGAGGTGCTGGTGCCGAGGAAGACACCCACACGCTGCGGCCCGTAGGTACGCGTCGCCTCCTGCACGGCCAACTCGAAGCTGTCCTGCTGCAGGCCCAGCAGGGCCAGGCGGTTGTTGCGGCAGTCGTAGGCCTGCAGCGCGGCGGGCAGCCGCACGGCGTCGACGCCCGGCACTTCGCCGATCCAGGTGTCCAGCGTCACGGTCTCGAAGTCGCAGCGCTTGAGGCCGCTGCGCTGCGCCTGCAGGGCCTGCCAGGTGGCATCCAGCCCGATGCCCAGACAACTGCTGGCGGTGTAGCTCTTGAGCAGCAGGGTCATGACGCAGCGGCCGCCGGCAGGCGGGCGACCAGCAGAGTGTTGGCAAAAGGGGTGCCCTGATGCATGGGGATGGCCTCGACCTGAAAGCCCAGCGTGCGCAGGCACTGCTGCCAGGCGGCGAGCGGGCGGCAGTACAGACGCGCGAGGCGATGGCTGCGTGCAAAGGTCACGAGGGTATCGACCCAGTTGCTGATCCTGAAAGGCAGGCCGGCGGCGGCATCACCCACCCGCAGCAGCAGGACGCCGCCCGAGCGCAGCGCCGCCTTGACGCGGCGCAGCACGTCGTCCTGGGCGTCGTAGCCCACGTAGTGCAGCACGTCGAGGATCACCACGGCGTCGGCCTGGCCGAAATCGGTGGCGCACATATCGCCCTGGGTGAAGCGGGCGCGTGGGCCCAGATGGGCCAGTGCCTGCTGCGCCCGTGCCACGTCGCGCGGCATCAGCTCGATGCCGTGCACCTGCGTGCCGGTGGGTGCCGGCGCCCAGCCCGCGGGCCAGGCGCGCTCGGCCGCCGAGGTGCCGTCCAGGCTGCCCAGCAGGGCCGCCAGCAGGCCCTGGCCGCAGCCGATGTCGAGCACACGGGCCTGGGCCGGAATCAGGCCGCGCTGCAGCAGACCGGCAAACACCGGGTCACCGCCGAGCTTGCCGCGGGCCGAGTGCCAGGCGAATTTCCCGAGCGGGTGATAGGGGGCCGTGGCCTGCTCGAGCAGTGCCGCCGGCAGCTGGGCTGCAGACATGTGGAGGATGCGATGGACGAAGGCGGGATTTTACGTGGGGGCTACTGCCCCACCGGCTCCAGACGCACGGTTTGCAGGCCTTTTGCACGGATCGCGGCCAGCAGGGGCGGCAGCACTTCCAGCAGCACGGGCTGGCCCTGCGGCGTGCGGGCCGCGTGATGGTCGTGCAGCAGCAGGATGTCGCCACCGCTCAGATGCCGGGTCAGGCGCCGCAGCACCAGGGTCGCGTCGCCCGTGCGGGTGTCGAAGCCGCGCCGTGTCCAGCTGGCCAGCTGCAGGCCCAGGCCGTGCAGCACCGGGTCGAGGAAGACGTTGCGCAGGCCAGCCGGGGCGCGGAACCAGGCGGGCCGCACGCCCGTGATATCGGCCAGCGTGTCTTGCGCCGCGCTGATCTCGCGCCGCAGCCGGGCCGGCCCCAGGACCGAGAAATGGTGGCGATGGTGCTGGCTGTGGTTGCCGATGGCGTGGCCCCGGCGCACGATCTCGCGCGCCAGCGCCGGGTGGCGCTGCACGTGCTCGCCGATGCAGAAGAAGGTGGCCACCGCCTGCAACTCGTCCAGCAGGTCCAGCACCGCGGGTGTGACCTGCGGGTCGGGGCCGTCGTCGATGGTCAGCGCCACTTGCGGCAGCGCGCGCGGCAGGTGGGTGAGGTTGGGGCCCAGCCAGCTGCTGCGCGGCCACAGGCCGGCGGCGGTGAGCAGCGCGTGGTCGGCGGCCAGCGCGCCCAGGCTCCAGGGCCAGGCCGGCGTGAACAGGCCGGCCAGGGCCACGGCGTGCAGGCCCACCGAGGCCTGCACCAGCGGCGTGGGGCGCCAGCGCGGACGCACGGGCGCACTCATGGCGCCGTGGCCGCAGGGGCGTCGCGGCTCAGCATGGCGGCGAACAGCAGGGCCGCAACGGCGCCGGGGCCCACGGTGAGGCCGAAGGCCTGCAGCACCGGCACCTGGGAAAAGGCCAGCAGCCCGAAGCCGGCCACCGTGGTCAGATTGGCGAACAGCAGCGAGGCCAGGGTCTGCGGCGTGGCGCTGCCGTTGCCGCTGTCGAAGAACAGGGCGTAGTTCGAACCCACGGCCACGATCAGCAGCAGGCCCACCAGGTGCAGCAGGTTCAGGCGCACGCCGGCCAGGTGCAGGCCGGCGCTGACCAGCAGCACCGCGGCCAGCAGCGGCAGGAACACGGCCACCACGCGGCGTGCGCTGCGCAATTGCCAGGCCAGCAGCGCCACGATGCCCAGCAGCCCCAGCCCCGACAGTAGCAGCGCCTGGCGCAGGTACTGCTGGTACAGGCCCTCGGAGGCGGCCTTGAGGTCGAGCAGCACGGTGTGCTCGTCCAGCCGCGCGCCCAGCGCGTCACGCAGCCGCTGCGCATCGATGGTGTGCGCCTGCGGGCCGCTGACGGGCGCGCGCAGCTGGATCAGCGCGCTCACATGGGTGGTCGTCTGGGTCAGGGTGGCGTTCAGCGCCGAGGAGAAGGAGGCGGCCTGCACGTCGGAGGGCGTTAGCAGGGCGCCGGTGCGCGCGGTCTCGACCTCGTCCAGGAACGGCGTCAGGAAGTCGGCGCGGATCGGCAGGCCCTTGAGCGCCTGGTCCAGGTTCTGGCGCAGGGTGCTGGCATCGGGCAGGGCCTGCTGGCGCAGGCGCTGCGTGGCCAGGCTGGGCAGGTAGCGGCAGGGGGCCACATAACCGGCCAGCTGGCCCTGGAGCACCAGGCGGTCCAGTGCCGGCTGCAGGGCCTCGCAGCGCTGCAGGGCGGTCTGCACGTCGGGGGCCTGCACCACGATCAGGTGGCGCACATCGGGCGCGGCCAGGTCGGCGCGCAGCTCGGCGTCGAGCTGCTGGGTGGACAGGGGCACCGGGCTGAGCGCGCCCAGCTCGTGGTTCCACAGGGCCTGGTGGCGCAGGCCCAGCAGCACGGCGGCGGCGATGGTCAGCGCCAGCAGGGGGTAACGACCGTGGCGCAGCACGCGCACGGCACCTTGCAGGCGCAGGCCCAGCGGCGTGACGTCGCGCACGGCAAAACCCTGCGGCAGCAGGCCCGGCAGCACCCAGCGCGTGACCAGGGCGGCCGCCAGCAGGCCGGCCAGCGAGAACAGGCCCAGCTGCGCCAGGCCGTTGAAACCCGACAGCAGCAGGGCGGCAAAACCGCAGGTCGAGGTCAGCACGCCCAGGCGGATGGTGGGCCAGAAGCGCTGCATGAAATCCTCGTCCCGGCCCGCCTGGCCACGCTGCACGAAGAGGTAGATGGCATAGTCCACCGCCTCGCCGATCAGGGTGGTGCCAAAACCCAGTGTCATGCCGTGCACCACGCCAAAGCCCAGGCTGACGGCGGCCACGCCCGCCAGGGCGCCGCTGAGCACCGGCAGCAGGCCCAGCGCCAGGGCGGTGAGGGAGCGGTAGATGGCGTAGAGCAGGCCGATGATGATCAGCGCGCTGATGAGCGACAGGCGCGTGGCCTCGTCGCGGATGGTGTCGCGCGCCGTCACGGCAAACACGCCCGGGCCGCTGACCAGCAGCCGGGCCTCCTGCGCGCCGGGGTATTGCGCGGCCACGGCCTGCTGTGCCTGGGCGAAGGCGGCGTGCACACGGGCAATGGCCTGCTGCTGCGCGTCCATCTGCGCGCCGGCCGCCCGGGTCTCGACCAGCAGCAGGGCCCGCTTGCCCTGGGCATTGAACCAGTGGCCGTGGCGCAGGCGCGGGCCGCCGCTGGGCAGCAGGTGGTCCAGCAGGGTCAGCATCTCGCCGGTGGGATCGCGCGCCAGCAGCTCCTTGCTCAGCAGGCCGGTGGACGAGCCCAGTTCGGCCAGGCTTTCCTGCAGCGCCTGGCGCAGGCCGGCGGCGCTGAATCGCTCGGGCAGGACCTGGGGCGAAAGCAGGTAGCGGGCCGAAAAAAGCAGGGCCTGGTCGGCCGCGTAGCCGGCGCTCTCACCGTTCTGCACCTGGCGCAGCAGCGGCTCGGTGCGCAGCGTGGCCGCCAGGTGGCGGCCCAGCGCCGCCAGCGTGGGCGAAGGCGCGCCTTCGAGGCCCAGCAGCAGCACGCGCGCGCCGGCGCCTTCCTGCAGCTGCTCGACCAGGATCTGCTGTTCGGGGCTGGGCGTGCGCGGCAAAAAGGCCGAGAAGTCGGCGCGGAACTCGGTGCGTGCCACCACCAGGGCGCACAGCAGCAGCGCCAGCACCCAGAGGGTGCGGGCAAATCCGGCGGTGGCAAGGAGGCGGCGCATGGCGGCTTAGCGGCTGACCTGCGGTTTGGCGATGCGCGTGAGGGAGGAGTCGCCATCGGCGAGCAGCACCTGCACGCTGCGGATGTCGGCCTGCTCGCCGCTGAGGGTGATGGCCTTGACCTGGGCCGCGGCCTGGGTGTCGCGCGGTACCAGGGTCATCTTCCATTGGGCCGCCGTGCCGGCCAGCGAGACCCAGTACAGGCGTACCAGGGAATCCAGATCACCGGCCAGGCAGGCGCGCAGGCCCTCGACGTGCACGGCGATCTCCGGGTGGTCTTCCAGACTCACGGTGCGCTGCTGGCGGCCGCGCTCCACGGTGGCCTGGCCGCCGTCGAGCATCAGGGTCTCGGTCTTGGGCTGCAGGGTGCGCTTGACCATGCGCGAGGGGGCCTCGAACAGCAATTCACCCGAGGACTCGATGGGCGCCTCCAGGCCCTTGATGAACTTCTGTTCGGTGAAGGTGGTGGTCAGGCGCTGCTGCCCGGCCATCAGGGCGAACAGCTGCTCCACGCCGAAGGCGCCCTGGGCCTGGGCCAGGCCGGGGCCGGCCAGCAGCAACGCGAGCAGCAGGCGGCGGGTCAGCGCGGTGGTCGTCGATTCAGTGCGGTGCATGGCCGGTGTTCCAGAAGTCGTAGAAGTTGAACCAGTTGTAGGGGCTGGCGCGGCAATAGTGCTCCAGCCGGGCCACATAGTGCGCCAGCGCCTGCTCGACGGCCTGTTGGCGGTCCAGACCGGGCTGCGAAAAATCGGCCAGCAACTCGAAGTGGATGTCGTAACGCCGCCCGCCCTGGTACAGGCCCAGCATCAGCAGCAGCGGGCGGCGCAGCAGCGCGGCCAGCCGGAACGGGCCCAGCGGGAAGGGCGCCGGCGCGCCCAGGAAGGGCAGCCAGCGCACCTCGTCGCTCTGGAAGCTGCGGTCGGCCAGCATGCCGATGAAAGCGCCCTCGACCAGCCGGGTCTGCACGCGCAGCATGGCGTCGAACTCGCCCAGGGCGATGATCTCCTGGGTGAGGTTCGGGTTGATGGCGCCCAGGACGCGGCGCATCTTCTGCGCGTTGGCCTCGTACATGAGCAGGGCCACCGGCGGCGCATCGGGCACCTGGTGGCCGATGGCGCGCACCGCCTCGAAGCTGCCCATGTGCGCCCCCAGCACCAGCCGGCCCTGGCCGCCCTGACTGGCCTGGCGCGCCAGCTCTTCGCCGTGGAGGTGGAACTCGAACAGGTCCAGCCGCTCGTTGAGCAGGAAGATGCGGTCCAGGATGGTGCTGGCGAAGGTGTGGATGTGACGGAACTGCTCACCCCAGCTCGCCGGGCGGCCCAGCGCGCGGGCCAGGTAGGCGCGGCCAGCGCGCCGGGGCGCGGGCGCGAACCACATGAAGTACAGGCAGATCGGGTACAGGATGGCGCGGGCCGTGGGCCGGCCCAGGTGCAGGCCGATCCAGGCGATCAGGCGCATCAGCGCCACGCTGCCGCGCTCGGGCTGCCGGGTCCAGTTGGCGTCATGGCGGCTGTTCATGCGGCGCTCGGGGTGCGGCGCAGGCTGCCGCTGGCCACCGGCTGGCCGTCCTGCTGCAGGCGGAAGTTCAGTGTGCCCGCGCTGCTGCCGGTGCTCAGCGTGAGGGCCAGGATGGCACCGGGCGACACGGCCTGCACGAATTTGCAGACCGGGATCTCGAGCGGGCTGTCTGGCCGGCCCGGCCAGTCGGGCAGCCCTTCGGCCGCCTGCAGCACGAGGTCGAGCAACACCACACCGGGCACGATGGGCTGGCCGGGGAAGTGGCCGGCGTAGCTGGGGTGCTCGCGCGGAATCTGCAGGCTCAGGTGCACGTCATTCATGCTGCGAGGGCTGTGCGTGGTGGCAGCTGCGCGCCAGCTCGGCCAGGGCCTGCTGCGGCAGCTTGCCGGTGCTGTTGCGCGGCAGGCTGGGCACGAAGTGGATGGGGCGTGGCATGAAAGCCGGGTCGATGCGCTCGCGCAGCGCGTGCTGCAGCTCGGCTTCGCTCAGGCCCGGGGCGACGACGAAGGCCATGGGCCGTTGGATGCGGGCCTGGGCATCGGCGGCCTCGCTGGTCGGCCAGTACAGCGCCGCGTCGAGCACGCCGGGGATGCTGGCCAGCTGGTGGTTCAGGTAGGCCAGCGAGGTGCGTTTGCCGGCGATGTTGACCAGATCCGCGTGCCGCCCCAGCAGGGCAAAGCGGGTTGGGCCGTGCAGCTCCAGCACATCGGCCAGCGGCACCACGCCTTCGACGTGCCCGCCCTGGGCGAGGAAGCGGGCTTCGCCCTGGCCAGGGGGCTCGGCCTGGATCTCGATGCCTTCGTACGTCTGCCACAGCTCGCCGGCAGCGGTGCGGCGGGTGGCGATCTGGCCGGTTTCGGTGCTGCCGTAGATCTCCAGCAGCGGGGCACCCAGCGTTTCCTCGGCCTGGCGTGCCAGCGGCGGCGCCAGCGGCGCGGTGGCGCTGAGCAGCAGCCCCAGTGCGGGTGTGCTCACCCGGGCTTCCAGCAGGGTGCGCAGGTGAAACGGCGTGGTGACCAGCACGCGCGGCGCGGGCGTGTCCTGCAGCGCGGCCGCGATGTCGGCCGGGTAGAAGGGATGGCTGGCGTCGATCACCGCGCCGTTGAGCAGGGGCAGCAGCACCGTGGACTCGAAGCCGTACATGTGCTGCGCCGGCACGGTGCCGGTGACGGTATAGGGCTGTGCCGTGCCCAGCCATTCGCGCACGCGCTGCCCGGCGGCGTGGGCGTCCTGCACCAGCGGGCCCCAGTGTTTTGCGTGCGGCACGGGCAGGCCGGTGGAGCCGGAGGTGAAGACGTAGGCGGCGATCTGCTGATCGGGAATGTCGGGCACCTCGTACGGTGCGTCGGCTGCGGGGATGGGCCCGCGTTCGAAGGCGATCTGGGGCAGCTCGCCGCTGTCGCCCGGCTCGTCCAGCACGGCGTGCAGGCCCGGGTATTGCCGGCCCAGTTGCTGCAGCATGGCCGGGGTGCGGGTGGCCGGCAGCAGCAGCGGCAGGCCGCGCAGCAGGGCCGCGCCCAGCACCACGGCGAAGTGGTGGCGGCGGGCACACAGGTTGAGCACCGGGGCGCCGCCCGGCAGGCGTGCGGCCATGTGGCGCACGGCGCCCAGGTAGTCCTGCGCCGTGATGGCGCGGCCCTTGGACCAGGCCATCACGGCCTGGGGCGTACGGTGCGAGAGCAGGGCGGCCATGGCGCGGGGCTCAGGGCTGGCTGGGGCGGCCGTCCGTTGGCGCCGGTTTTTCCCAGTACAGCTTCACGCTCTGCACAAAACTCATGTGCCGGATGCCGCGCAGGCGCCAGCGGCGCACGGCGTACTCGGCGACGAACATCGCGCCCAGGGTGAGGAAGGAGATGAAGTTGACGAAATACGACCAGACGGCCAGCGGCGCCGTGACGAAGAGGACGACCGAGGTCAGGCCCATGGCGACGAAGTACAGCGTCCAGGCCCAGGTGGCCTGGCGGGTGTAGCGGGCAATCGCGGGGCTGTAGTCGTCGCGGTGGATGCGGCGCGCAAGCTGCGAGACCAGCGGTTCGCGCCCGCCCAGCAGGGTATGGCCGAAGACGAGCGCCAGCAGGCCCTGCATGCCGACGTTCTGCAGCAGGTAGATCAGGTCCTGGCGCTGCTGCAGGGCGTGCCAGCCCCAGGCGCAGGCGGCCAGCAGGGCGACGGCGGCCAGCAGCCCCCAGCCGGTGTGGCCGCCCGTGATCAGGCTCAGGGGCAGCAGGGCAAAGGGGGCCAGGGCCAGCAGCAGGGTGAGCAGCGGCCACTGGCCGGAGGTCAGCAGCAGGTGCATGGCGACCGGATAGCCGACCACCACCAGCGCCACCAGCAGGGACTTGAGCAGCAGACGGAGATTCATGGTGTGCCGGTACAGCTCGGGGCGGACGGTTTCAGGCGCGGTGGGCGGCGATGTATGCCGCCAGGGCGCGCAGGGAGCTGAAGATGCTGGCGTTGTCGGGGTCGTCCGAGCGCATCTGGAAGCCGTACTGTTTGGAGACTGCCAGTGCGATCTCCAGCACGTCGATCGAATCCAGGCCCAGGCCGTCGCCGTACAGCGGGTCCAGCGGGGCGATCTGTTCGGCGCTCACTTCGAGGTTCAGGGTGGCGACGATGAACTGCGCAACCTCGCGCTCGAAATCGGTCAGGGTGTCGGGGGACGTCATGGTGGGGTCAGGGTTGGGGGCGGCGGCACGGCACAGGGGCGCCGCAGGCAGAACTGCGCATTTTACCGGGACGCCTGAGATAATTGCGGCATGTCCGATCCCAAGTCCGTGCCCGCCGGGCGCTGGCGCCTGTCGGTCGCGCCCATGCTGGACTGGACCGACCGCCATTGCCGCTATTTCCACCGCCTGCTCAGCCAGAACGCGCTGCTGTACACCGAGATGGTGACCACCGGTGCGCTGCTGCATGGCGACGTGGCGCGCCACCTGCGCTTCAACGCCGAGGAACACCCGGTGGCGCTGCAACTCGGCGGCAGCGAGCCGGCCGAGCTGGCGTCATGCGCGAAGCTGGGCGAGCAGTGGGGTTACGACGAGATCAACCTGAACTGCGGCTGTCCGAGCGAGCGGGTGCAGCGCGGCGCTTTCGGTGCCTGCCTGATGGCCGAGCCGCAGCTGGTGGCCGACTGCGTGAAGGCCATGGTCGACGTGGTGGCGGTGCCGGTGACGGTGAAGCACCGCATCGGCATCGACAAGACCGAGAGTTACGAATTCGTGCGCGACTTCGTCGGCACGGTGGCCGAGGCCGGCTGCAACACCTTCATCGTCCATGCCCGCAACGCCTGGCTCAAGGGCCTGTCGCCGAAGGAGAACCGCGAGGTGCCGCCGCTGCGCTACGAGCTGGTGCACCGGCTCAAGCGCGACTTCCCGCAGCTCACCGTCGTCGTCAACGGCGGCATCACCACGGCGGATCAGGTGAGCGCGCAGCTGCAGCTGCTCGACGGCGTGATGGTCGGACGCGAGGCCTATCACAACCCCTGGTGGCTGGTCTCCTGGGACGAGGCGTATTACGGTGCCGCGCCGTCCACGCAGACGCGCGAGACCGTGGAGCAGCAGATGGTGGACTACATGCTGCGCATCGCGGCCGAGGACGGCACGCCCTGGTACGCGGTGGCGCGCCACATGCTGGGCCTGCGCCACGGCCTGCCCGGCGCGCGCCGTTGGCGCCAGGTCTGGAGCGACCACAAGCTCAAGGCCACGGACCCGCGCGAGGTGATGGTGCTGGCGCACGGGGCGCAGCGCGTGGTTGCCTGAGCGGCAGGCCGCGGCCTCAGGCGGCGGCCTGCAGGCCGTTGCGGAAGTGTTCCCGCATCTTCTGCGCTGCCAGCGCGGGATCGTGGGCCAGCAGCGCGGCCAGGATGGCGCCGTGCTCGGCCAGCGACTCCTCGATGCGGCCGGACTTGAGCAGGGAGTTCTGCCGATTGAGTTTCATGACCTTGCGCAGGTCGGCCACCATCTGGTCGCGCCAGCGGTTGTCGGCAATCTCCAGCAGGCGCATGTGGAAGCGCTCGTTGATCTCGAAGAAGCGCTCGCGATCGGGTTTGCCGCGCGCGGCGGCTTCGAGTTCGTTGTGCAGGGCCTGCAGCTCCTGCAGCTCGGCCTGGGTGGCACGCGCGGCCACGACACCGGCCGCGTCGCTCTCCAGCAGGCTCAGGAGGTGGTAGACGTCGGCCAGGTCCTTGTCATTGACTTCGGTGACGTAGGCGCCGCGGCGCACCTTCATGGTCACCAGGCCTTCGGCGGCCAGCACCTTGAGGGCCTCGCGCAGGGGCGTGCGGCTGATGCCGTAGTCCTCGGCGATCTTCAGCTCGTCGATCCAGCTGCCGGGCGCCAGTTCGCGCTTGAAGATGCGCTGGCGCAGCAGCTCGGCCACTTCTTCATAAAGCGCGCGGTGGGACAGGGAGACGGCAGACATGGCGGGCATTGTAAGCTGGAATAATATTTTGCATCAATAATTATGAATGATGTAAACTCACTGCAATCCAACCCGGGGTGTCCCGAAGCGCCCGTACGTCCGTCATGAGCTCGAAAAAAACCGAATTCCAGCAAACCAACCTCGACGCCTGGCACCAGGCCGCCGCCAAATCCGCCCCCGGTGGCAAGGTCGAAGCCCTGAACTGGCTCACGCCCGACGGCATCACGGTCAAGCCGCTGTACACCGCGGCCGACACGAAAGAGCTGCCGCACGCCGACACGCTGCCGGGTTTCGAGCCCTATCTGCGCGGCCCGCAGGCCACCATGTACGCGGTGTGGCCCTGGACCATCCGCCAGTACGCCGGCTTCCACCGCCGAGGAGTCCAACGCCTTCTACGCGGCGCTTACGCCGGCGCCAGGGTGAGCGTGCCTTCGACCGCCACGCACCGCGGCTTACGACAGCGACCATCCGCGTGACGGTGACGTGGCAAGGCCGGCGTGGCCATCGACAGCGGAGGACATGAAGGTCCTGTTCAACGAGATTCCGCTGGACAAGGTCACGCTCCACGACCATGAACGGGTGCCGCTGCCGGTGCTGGCCGGTTAGCGTGGTGGCGGCCGAAGAGCAGGGCGTGAGCCAGGACAAGTTGTCCGAACGATTCAGAACGATATTCTGAAAGAGTTCATGGTCCGCAACACCTACATCTACCCGCCCGAGCCGAGCATGCGCATCATCGGCGACATCATCGAGTACACGGCGAAGAACATGCCGAAGTTCAACTCGATCTCGATCTCGGGTTACCACATGCAGGAGGCCGGCGCCAACCAGGCACTGGAACTGGCCTTCACCCTGGCCGACGGCAAGGAGTACGTGAAGACCGCGATTGCCAAGGGCATGGACGTGGACGATTTCGCGGGCCGACTGTCCTTCTTCTGGGCGGTGGGCATGAACTTCTACCTGGAGATTGCCAAGATGCGCGCCGCGCGCCTGCTGTGGTGCCGCATCATGAAGGGTTTCAACGCCAAGAACCCCAAGAGCCTGATGCTGCGCACGCACAGCCAGACCTCAGGCTGGTCGCTGACCGAACAGGACCCGTACAACAACGTGGTGCGCACCACCATCGAGGCCATGGCCGCGGTGTTCGGCGGCACGCAGAGCCTGCACACCAACAGCTTCGACGAAGCCATCGCCCTGCCCACCGAGTTCAGCGCCCGCATCGCGCGCAACACCCAGCTCATCATCCAGGAAGAGACCCACATCACCAACGTGATCGACCCCTGGGCCGGCAGCTACATGATGGAGAAGCTGACCCAGGACATGGCCGACGCGGCCTGGAAGATCATCGAGGAGGTCGATGCCATGGGCGGCATGACCAAGGCGGTGGATTCCGGCTGGGCCAAGCTCAAGATCGAGGCCGCAGCAGCCGAGAAGCAGGCCCGCATCGACAGCGGCAAGGACGTGATCGTCGGTGTCAACAAGTACAAGCTCAAGAAGGAAGACCCGATCGACATCCTCGAGGTCGACAACGTCAAGGTGCGTGACGGCCAGATCGCCGCCCTCAAGGCCATCAAGGCCCGGCGCGATGCCAAGGCTGTGCAGGGCGCACTCGACGCACTGACCGCTGCGGCCGAAGCCGGCAGTGGTAACCTGCTCGACCTGAGCATCAAGGCCATCCGCCTGCGCGCCACCGTGGGCGAAGTCTCGGATGCGTTGGAAAAGGTTTTCGGGCGCCATCGCGCCGATACGCAAAAGGTGACCGGTGTGTACGCTGCTGCCTACGATTCGGCCGAAGGCTGGGAAACCCTGAAGAAGGAAATCGCCGACTTCGCGACCGCGCATGGCCGCCGTCCGCGCGTGATGATCGCCAAGCTGGGCCAGGACGGCCATGACCGCGGCGCCAAGGTGGTGGCCACGGCCTACGCCGACCTGGGCTTCGACGTCGACATGGGCCCGCTGTTCCAGACCCCCGAGGAGTGCGCCCGCCAGGCCATCGAAAACGACGTGCACGCCGTGGGCGTGAGCACACTGGCCGCCGGCCACAAGACCCTGGTGCCGGCCATCATCGCCGAGCTCAAGAAACAGGGCGCGGACGACATCGTCGTTTTCGTCGGTGGTGTGATCCCGCGCCAGGACTACGACTTCCTCTTTGATGCCGGCGTCAAGGGCATCTACGGCCCCGGCACCCCCATCCCGGCCAGCGCCAAGGACGTGCTGGAACAGATCAAGTTGGCACACAAGGGCTGAGGACGCAGTGAGCCAGCCACCTCTCCTGGAGGGCATCCTGCGGGGCGACCCCGCCCAGCAGCGCCGTGCCATGGCCAAGGCCATCACGCTGCTGGAGTCCACCCGCGCCGACCATCGCGCGCGGGGCGACGAGTTGCTGACGGCGCTGCTGCCGCACACCGGCGGGGCCTTCCGCCTGGGCATCAGCGGCGTGCCCGGTGTGGGCAAGTCCACCTTCATCGAGGCGCTGGGCCTGTACCTGATAGCGCAGGGCCACCGCGTGGCGGTGCTGGCGGTGGACCCGAGCAGCAGTGTCTCCGGCGGCTCCATCCTGGGCGACAAGACCCGCATGGAAAAGCTCTCCGTGCACGAGCGGGCCTACATCCGGCCCAGTCCGTCCAGCGGCACGCTCGGTGGTGTGGCCGAGAAGACCCGCGAGGCCATGCTGGTCTGCGAGGCCGCGGGCTACGACATCGTCATCGTCGAGACCGTGGGCGTGGGCCAGAGCGAAACCGCCGTGCACGGCATGACCGACATGTTCGTGCTGCTGCAGCTGCCCAATGCCGGCGACGACCTGCAGGCCATCAAGAAAGGCGTGATGGAGCTGGCCGATCTGGTGGTGATCAACAAGGCCGACCTCGATGCCGCGGCCGCCACGCGCGCCGAGGCGCAGATCACCTCCTCCCTGCGCCTGCTGGGCTTGCACGGCAACCCCGAGCACGCCCACCACGACACCCGGATCTGGCACCCCAAGGTGGTCCAGCTCAGCGCGCTGCTGGGGCAGGGGGTGGAGCGTTTCTGGGCCGCCGTCACCGAATTCAGATCTCTGCAGACCGCCAGCGGCAAGCTGGCGGCGCGGCGCGAGCAGCAGGCCCAGGCCTGGATGTGGGAGCGCATCGACGCCGGCCTGAAACACGCTTTTCGGGCCCATCCGCAAGTGCGCCGGCTGTTGCCGCAGCTGGGCGCCGAAGTCACGAGCGGCCGTCTGGCCGCCTCCACCGCCGCGCGGCAACTGCTGCAGGCTTACGAACACAAGTCATAACGAAGCAAGTCAACGAAGGACGAACCATGCACGACATCCTGGAACAACTGGAGAAAAAGCGCGCCGCAGCCCGCCTGGGCGGCGGCGAAAAGCGCATTGCCGCGCAGCACGCCAAGGGCAAGCTGACCGCGCGCGAACGCCTGGAGGTGCTGCTCGACGAGGGCACTTTCGAGGAATGGGACATGTTCGTCGAACACCGCTGCGTGGACTTCGGCATGGCCGACAACAAGATCCCGGGTGATGGCGTGGTCACCGGCTACGGCATGATCAACGGCCGCCTGGTCTTCGTCTACAGCCAGGACTTCACGGTCTTCGGCGGCGCGCTGTCCGAGGCGCATGCCGAGAAGATCTGCAAGGTGATGGACCAGGCCATGAAGGTCGGCGCCCCGGTGATCGGCCTCAACGATTCGGGCGGCGCCCGTATCCAGGAAGGCGTGGCGTCCCTGGGCGGCTACGCCGAGGTGTTCCAGCGCAACGTCAGCGCCTCGGGCGTGATTCCGCAGATCAGCATGATCATGGGCCCGAGCGCGGGCGGCGCCGTCTACAGCCCGGCCATCACCGACTTCATCTTCATGGTGAAGGACAGCTCCTATATGTTCGTCACCGGCCCCGAGGTGGTGAAGACCGTGACACACGAGGAAGTCACCGCCGAGGAACTGGGCGGCGCCGTCACCCACACCACCAAGAGCGGCGTGGCCGACCTGGCGTTCGAGAACGACGTGGAAGCGCTGCTCATGCTGCGCCGCCTCTACAACTACCTGCCGCTGAACAACCGCGAGAAAGCCCCGGTGCGCAAGAGCGGCGACCCGATCGACCGCATGGAGCTGAGCCTGGACACCCTGGTGCCGGACAACGCCAACAAGCCCTATGACATGAAGGAGCTGATCGTCAAGACCGTGGACGACGGCGACTTCTTCGAGATCCAGCCTGAGTACGCCAAGAACATCCTGATCGGTTTCGCCCGCATGGACGGCCAGACCGTGGGCATCGTGGCCAACCAGCCCCTGGTGCTGGCCGGCTGCCTGGACATCAAGAGCAGCATCAAGGCGGCGCGTTTCGTGCGCTTTTGCGACGCCTTCAACATCCCGGTCGTGACCTTCGTCGACGTGCCCGGTTTCATGCCCGGCACCTCGCAGGAGTACGGCGGCATCATCAAGCACGGCGCCAAGCTGCTTTACGCCTACGCCGAGTGCACGGTGCCCAAGATCACCGTCATCACGCGCAAGGCCTACGGCGGCGCCTACGACGTGATGGCCTCCAAGCACCTGCGCGGCGACGTCAACTTCGCCTGGCCCAACGCCGAAATCGCCGTGATGGGCGCCAAGGGGCGGTGGAGATCATCTTCCGCGAGGACAAGGGCGACCCGGCCAAGCTGGCCGCCAGGAGGCCGAGTACAAGGCCCGTTTTGCCAACCCTTCGTGGCCGGCGCGCGCGGTTACATCGACGACGTCATCCTGCCGCACGAAACCGCAAGCGCATCTGCCGCTCGCTGGTGATGCTGAAAGACAAGAAACTCGACAACCCTGGCGCAAGCACGGAACATCCCGCTCTGATGGCCTGAGGAGATAAAGAACATGTTCAAGAAAATTCTGATTGCCAACCGCGGGAAATTGCCTGCCGCGTGATCGCTACCGCAAAAAAATGGGCATTGCCACCGTGGCGGTGTATTCCGAAACCGACCGCGACGCCCGCCATGTGCTGCTGGCCGACGAGGCCGTGCTGCTGGGCCCGGCGCCGAGCCGCGAGTCCTATCTGGTGGCGGACAAGATCATCGCCGCGGCCAAGCAGACCGGCGCCCAGGCCATCCACCCGGGTTACGGTTTCCTGTCCGAGAACGAGGACTTCGCCAAGCGCGTGGAGGAGGAGGGCCTGGTCTTCATCGGTCCCAAGCACTACTCCATCGCCGCGATGGGCGACAAGATCGCCTCCAAGAAACTGGCCGGCGAGGCCAAGGTGAACTGCATTCCGGGCTGGAACGAGGCCATCGAGTCGGCCGAGAAGGCAGTGGAGATCGCCAAGGACATCGGCTACCCGGTGATGATCAAGGCCTCGGCCGGTGGTGGCGGCAAGGGCCTGCGTGTGGCCTTCAACGACAAGGAAGCCCTGGAAGGTTTCACCAGCTGCCGCAACGAGGCGCGCAACAGCTTCGGCGACGACCGCATCTTCATCGAGAAGTTCGTGCAGGAGCCG
>JAHRYV010000041.1 GCA_020621965.1 Curvibacter sp.
CACGACAACAGGAATCACAATCCTGGACTCTACCAACTGAGCTACAGCCACCGTGAGCCTGTGATTATAACCTCACTCGGTCATGATGCACTACGGGGTGCGAGCGCCGCATTGACCGGACGCGCAACCTTGATCTGGACCTTCAGGCGCTTTTGCAGCAGGTCGTAATACGCCTGGCTCTCGGCCTGCGTCCACCACTGGGCGTACTGGGCCCGCTCCTGCTGCTGGGTCTCGGCGGCCGGCGCGGCACGCTCGATGCGCTTGTTCACGCGCGCCACGGCATACCCCTGGGCGCCGAGGTCCACGCCGATCAGTTGCGGCAGTTGCTGGGTGTCGACGCGCAGCACGGCTTCCAGCACGGCGGCTGGCACGCCCTGGGCCTGATCGCGTGCGACCACCTGGGCGCTGCCGAGGCTGGCCGTTGCCGGCGCGGCCTTCCAGACCGCCAGCTTCTGCTCGCCCTCCTGGCGGGCCAGTTCGGCCGCCCGGGCCTGCACCACGCGCTCGAGCACCGTCGTGCGGACCTCGGCCAGCGGCAGCGTGCGCGCCGGCGTGTAGCGGGTGATGCGCGCAGCAGCCAGCTGGCTGGGCGCGGTCTCCACCGCCTCGGTGTTGCGCTGCTGGCTCACGGCATCGGCGCCGAAAACGGCCTCCAGGAATTTCTGGCTCGCCAGCACACCCCTGGCACCGGCTGCCGGCTGGCGCCCCAGGGCGCTGGCCGTCTGGATTTCTAGCTTGAGCTTCTCGGCCACCGGCTTGAGGCTGTCGGACTGCTCGTAGACACCGTTGGTGAAGATCTCGGCGGCCTCGGCATAACGCGCCCGGGCCTGCTGGGTCCTGAGCTCTTCTTCCAGGCTGGTCCGCAGCTCGGCAAAGCTTTTCTGCTTGGGCGCCTTGATGTCGGTGAGCCGGATCACATGGAAGCCGAAGTCGGATTCGACGACGTCGCCAATCTCGCCCTTCTTCAGGGCGAAGACGGCGTCCTCGAACGGCTTGACCATGGCGCCGCGCCCGAAGTAGTCGAGGTCACCACCCTTGGGGGCCGAGCCCGGGTCCTGCGAATGCTGGCGCGCCAGCTGGGCAAAGCTGTCGGGCGCCTTGCGCACCTGGGCCAGCAGTTCCTGGGCCCGCTCGCGCGCCTTCTGGCGCTCGGCCGCCGATGCATCCTTGGCCGCGGTGATCAGGATGTGGCTGGCACGGCGCTCCTCGGGGCCGCTCAGGCGCGCCACGTTCTGCTCGTAGTAGCTGCGCACGTCCTGCTCATTGAGCTTGATCGTCTTGCGCACGGCGTCGATGTCCAGCACGATGTATTCGATGCTGGCCTGCTCGGGCGCCTGGAACAGCGCCTGGTTGGCCTGGTAGAAGGCCTCCAGCTCGGACGCTTGCGGTTTGACGCGGGCCGCGTAGTCGGCCGTGGTGAAACGGGCCAGCTGCACCTCGCGTCGCTCGTGGATGGCACCCAGGGCCAGATCGGCCGGCGTGGCCGGGATCAAGGCAGTCTGCATCACACCGGCCTGCACCTGCCGCGCCACGAGTTCGCCGCGCACGTTGGCCTCGAACATCTCGGGGCTCATGCCCTGGCGGCCCAGCAGTTGGCGGTAGCGCTCCATGTCCAGCGTGCCGTCGGGGCGACGCAGCTCGGCGATGGCGGGGATCGATTGCAGCTCACGGGCCAGGCGGGCGTCGCTGGCGTCGAGCCTGGCGGCTTGGGCGGCCTGGATCAGGACACGCTCGCGCACCAGCCGCTCCAGCGTGGCGTAGCGCGCCTGTTCGGAGTCGAGCAGTTTCGCGTCGAGGCTAGGCATGAGCTGGCGCGCGCGTTCGACTTCCTGCCGATGCGCGTTCTCCCACTCGCCGCGGGTGATGTCGGAGTTGCCGACGCGCGCGACGGTCTGGTCCTTCTCCAGGAAACGGTTGTAGCCGTCGATGCCGACCAGCACAAAGGACGGAATGATCAGCAGGAACAGGATGATCATCAGGACCTTGTTGTGCCTGCGTACGTGTTCAAACATGGGCGCGCTCTCCAACAGAAAAACAAAAAAGGCGAACTCACTGTTCGCCTTTGCCTGGGTGGTGGGTGCTGACGGGCTCGAACCGCCGACCTACGCCTTGTAAGGGCGCCGCTCTACCAACTGAGCTAAGCACCCACCGGAAACAGGTCAGTTCAGTGCATCCTTCAGGGCCTTGCCCGGACGGAACTTCGGCACCTTGGCGGCCTTGATTTTAATCGCAGCGCCGGTACGGGGGTTGCGGCCGGTGCGGGCAGCGCGTTTGCCGACCGCAAAAGTGCCGAAACCCACGAGGGAAACGGAGCCACCCTTTTTCAAGGTGGTCTTCACGGCGCCAATGGTGGACTCCAGGGCGCGGGTGGCTGCGGCCTTGGAAATGTCGGCGTGCTTGGCAATGTGCTCGATAAGTTCGGTTTTGTTCACAAAGATCCCCTTGTATTGAGACTGCGTTAATCAGGATGTCTTTTCAAGATTCTTACTTTCCACACCGGCAATATGCATGGGACGCGGAAGGCTTTTCCTGCAGCTTGCACTGCTGCATGTGATTAGAGCCACGGATGTATTCCGTGTCAACAAGGCATGCGGCATTACAACAGCGCGGGGGCGAATTCTAGACGGATTTCGCGGTCAATTCCGTCGAAGAACCGACAAAAAAAATCCTGTCAGCGCCAGCACGCAGTGGGCGCCGAGAAAAATATCTGCACCGCAACATACCCCTGCGCGCCCGCCCCCCTCAGCGCGGCGACCGCACCACCAGACTCACCCCGGCCGCGGCCAGCACGATGCCGGCAATGGTCACCAGCGTAATGGGCTCGGCAAACAGCAGCCAGGCCATCAGCGCCGTCGTCGGCGGCACGAGATAAAGCAGGCTGGTCACGCTGGTGGCCGCGCCGCGCTGTATCAGCAGGTACAGCAGCGAACTGCCCCCCAGTGTCAGCCCCAGCACCGACCAGGCCATGGCCGCCACCAGCTCCCAATTCACGCCGCCCTCGGCAGCCAGCCAGCGCACGGGCTCCGCCTCCAGCAGCGCCAGCGGCAGTGTCACCACCAGGGCCGCCATCAGCTGGACCGCATTGGCACTGCGCACATCGCAAGGTGCAACAAAGTGTTTCTGATACAGCGTGCCGATCGTGATGCTCAACAGCGCCAACACCGCCAACGCGAGGTTGAACGCATCGGCTTCGCCGCCGGGGCCGAACTTGCGCGAAACCACCAGCAGCAGACCGGCAAAACCCAGCAGCAGACCGGCCCACTGCCGCCCGGTGACACGCGATCCGCGCGCCGACAGCCACATCCCCGTGAGCACGGGCTGCAGGCCGACGATGAGGGCCACCAGCCCCGAACCCATGCCCGCCTTGACGGCGGCCCACACGCCGCCGAGGTAGCCGGCATGCATGAGCACGCCGGTGACCGACAGGTGCAGCCATTGCCTGCGCGTGGCCGGCCAGGCCACGCGCATGAGCAGGATCCAGGGCAGGAAACAGAGGATGGACAGGACGTAGCGCCAGGCCAGGAAACCCAGTGGCGGCGCGTGCGGCATGCCGTAACGCGCCACGATGAAACCGGTGCTCCAGATCAGCACGAACACCAGCGGCATGGCGCGCAGGAGGACGTCGCTGTCGGAGCGGGCGCTCAAGTCACTTCACCCGGGCCCGGATTTCCGGCAGGGCTTTTTGCAGGTAATACACCATGGACCAGACGGTCAGCACGGCCGCCAGCCAGATCAGCACATTGCCCCAGGCCCGCGTGTCGATCAGTCCGAACAGGTGGCCGTCATACAGCAGGAACGGAATGGCCACCATCTGCACCGTGGTCTTGACCTTGCCCAGCATGTGCACGGCCACGCTGCGCGAGGCGCCGATCTGGGCCATCCATTCACGCAGGGCCGAGATGGCGATCTCGCGCCCGATGATGATGAGCGCGACAAAAACATCGGCGCGGTCCAGATGCACCAGCACCAGCAGGCTGGCGCAGACCAGGAACTTGTCGGCCACCGGGTCGAGGAAGGCGCCGAAGGAGGAAATCTGGTTGAGCTTGCGCGCCAGATAACCGTCGAGCCAGTCGGTCAGCGCGAACACCACGAACATCACGGTGGCGATCAGGTTGCGGGTGACGGGTTCGATCGGCAGGTAGAACACACCCACGATCAGGGGGATCGCGACGATGCGCGTCCAGGTCATGAGGGTGGGAATGGTGAAGAACATGGGCGTGATTGTGGCATGGCCTTGCGAAAGTCCGCAGGCAGGGACAGGACACTAGTGCAACGCGCGGTAGATGACCTCGGCCAGTTCGTGCGAAATGCCGTCCACCGAGGCCAGATCCTCGACGCTGGCGGACGCCACGCCGCGCACGCCGCCAAAGCGCTGCAGCAGTCTGGCGCGGCGTTTGGGGCCCACACCCGGGATCTCCTCGATCTGGCTGCCGCCCACGCGCACCCGGGCGCGCGCCGCGCGCATGCCGGTGATGGCGAAACGGTGCGCCTCGTCGCGGATCTGCGCCACCAGCATCAGCGCCGCGGAGTCCTTGCCCAGGTACACCTTCTCGCGGCCGTCGGCGAACACCAGTTCCTCCAGCCCCACCTTGCGGCCCTCGCCTTTTTCCACCCCGACGATCAGCCCCAGGTCCAGGCCCAGTTGCTCGAACACTTCGCGCGCCATTGCCACCTGGCCCTTGCCGCCGTCGACCAGCACCAGATCGGGCAGGCGGTCGGTGCCCTCCGTGCCCATATCGCCTTCGCCCTGACCACCTTCACGCAGGGCCTGCGCCAGCCGTGCGTAGCGGCGCGTGAGCACCTGGCGCATGGCGGCGTAGTCATCGCCCGGCGTGATGCCGTCGATCTTGTAGCGCCGATACTCGCTGTTTTGCATCTTGTGGTGGTGGAACACCACGCACGACGCTTGCGTGGCCTCGCCCGCCGTGTGCGAGATGTCGAAACACTCGATGCGCAGCTCGTCCAGCCGGTCCTGCGGCAGCGCCAGTGCCTCGGCCAGCGCGCGCGTGCGCGCCTGCTGCGAGCCCTCCTCGGCCAACAGCCGCGCCAGCTGCAAGGCGGCATTGGTCTGCGCCATCTCCAGCCAGATGCGGCGCTGCTCGCGCGGCTGGTGCACGGCGCGGATCTTCAGACCGGCCTGCTCGGACAAGGCCTCGATCAGGTGTTTGCCGACCGGCTCGCTGGTGATCAACGTCGGCACCGCCGGCACCTCCACGTAGTGCTGGGCAATGAAGGCCTCCAGCACCTGCACCTCGATCGGCACCGCCTCGGCGCTGTCGTCCTCGCTGCTCTGCAGCGCGGCGGCATCGTCCACGTGCACGGGGAAGTAGGCCCGGTCGCCCAGGTGGCGCCCGCCGCGCACCATGGCCAGGTTCACGCAGGCGCGCCCGCCCTGCACCTTGACGGCCAGGATATCGACGTCGCGGTCGTCCGCGCTCTCCACCGCCTGCTGGTGCAGCACGTTGGACAGCGCCGCGATCTGGTCACGCAACTCGGCGGCCTGTTCGAACTCCAGTTGCTCGGAATGCACCTGCATGCGGCCTTCGAGCTGCTGCAGCACCTGCTGCGTCTCGCCGCGCAGAAAACCTTCCGCGTGCGCCACGTCCTGGGCATAGGCCTCGGGTGTCACCAGGCCCACGCAGGGGCCGGAGCAGCGCTTGATCTGGTACAGCAGGCAGGGCCGCGTGCGGTTGGCAAACACCGTGTCCTCGCAGGTGCGCAGGCGAAACACCTTCTGCAGCAGCAGGATGCCCTCCTTCACCGCCCAGGCGCTCGGGTAGGGGCCGAAGTAGTGGTGTTTCTTCTCCACCGCGCCGCGGTAGTAGGCCAGCCGCGACCAGGCGGCCGCGCTGCGCGTGGCCGCCTGGTCTTCGACCGTATTGGCTACGGTGATCTTCAGGTAGGGATAGCTCTTGTCGTCGCGGAACAGGATGTGTAGCGCGGGTTGAGCGTCTTGATCAGGTTGTTTTCCAGCAGCAGCGCCTCGGCCTCCGAGCGCACCACCGTCGTGTCCAGGCGCACGATCTTGCCCACCATGTGGCCGATGCGCGTGCCGTCGTGGCTCTTCTGGAAGTAGCTGGAGACGCGCTTCTTCAGGTTGCGCGCCTTGCCCACATAAAGCAGGCCGCCGTCGGCGTCGAAATACCGGTAGACACCGGGCAACGCGGGCAGGGCCGCCACCTGCACCAGCAACTCGTTGCTGTGCACGCCGACCGGCTCGCCTTCTTCCTTGACCTTCTCGTTCGCCATGGGCCGTATTGTGGACAATCCCGATATGACATCCGGGCAACGCTGGGATATTTTCTGCAAGGTCATCGACAACCACGGCGACCTCGGCGTGAGCTGGCGCCTGGCGCGCCAGCTGGCCGGGCGCGGCCAGGCCGTGCGCCTGTGGGTGGACGATGCCAGCGCGCTGGCCTGGATGGCGCCGCAGGGCTGCCCCGGCGTGGAGGTGCGGCCCTGGACCGAGCCGCTGGACTTGACGGGGCTGGCACCCGGCGACGTGCTGATCGAGGCCTTCGGCTGCGACGTCCCGGACGAATTCGTGGCGCGCTACGCGGCCTGGCGCACGGCCGACGGCCGCAATGCCGCCTGGATCAACCTCGAATACCTGTCGGCCGAGGGCTACGTGGAACGCAGCCACGGCCTGCCCTCGCCGGTGATGCGCGGCCCCGGGCGCGGCCTGGCCAAACGCTTCTTCTACCCCGGCTTCACACCGCGCACCGGGGGACTGCTGCGCGAACCGGATCTGCTGCAGCGCCAGGCGCGGTTCGATCCGGCCGCCTGGCTGGCCGGCCAGCGCATCGTGCCGGCGCCGGGGGCGCAACGGGTGTCACTGTTCTGCTACGAACCGGCGGCCCTGCCCGGCCTGCTGGAGCGGCTGGCGCAACAGCCCACACCGGTACAGCTGCTGGTCACCGCGGGCCGCGCCACGGCCGCCGTGCAGGCCTGCACAGCGCCCCCCGGCCTGGCGCTGCACTACCTGCCCTACCTGAGCCAGGACGACTACGACCACCTGCTGTGGGCCTGCGACCTGAATTTCGTGCGCGGCGAGGACTCCCTGGTGCGCGCCCTGTGGGCGGGCAAGCCCCTGGTCTGGCACATCTACCCGCAACACGACGACGCCCACCACCACAAGCTCGAAGCCTTCCTGGCCCAGATAGAGGCCCCCGCCTCCTTGCGCGCCCTGCACCGGAGCTGGAACGGCGTGGACACCCGGCCCCTGGCGGCGCCAGACCTGCCGGCCTGGGGCGCCGCCATCGGGCAGGCCCGCGCGCGCCTGCTGCTGCAGCCCGACCTGGTCAGCCGGCTGCTTGATATTTGTCAGAGTGACCACAGTTACTGCCCGCAGCCTTGAAATAACGTTAAAATTCAAGGCTTTGCGGAAACTGCCCGGGCTCGGCCCGGCGGCTTCCTCTTATCTGCCGCACGAACACCGGTTTACTCGGGGCATTGAGCGGCCAACTCATTGGAAAACTTATGAAAATCGCTCAGGAAATTCGTGCCGGCAACGTCATCATGCACGGCAAGGACCCGATGGTCGTGCTGAAGACCGAATACAGCCGCGGTGGCCGCAACGCCGCCACCGTGCGCATGAAGCTCAAGAGCCTGATCGCCAACTTCGGCACCGAAGTGTGTTCAAGGCCGACGACAAGATGGACCAGGTCATCCTGGACAAGAAGGACTGCACCTACTCCTACTTCGCCGACCCGATGTACGTCTGCATGGACGCGACTACAACCAGTACGAAGTCGAAGCCGAGAACATGGGTGACTCCTGAACTACCTCGAAGACGGCATGCCCGTCGGAGGTTCTACGACGGCAAGGCCATCTCGGTCGAGCTGCCCACCAGCGTCGTGCGCGAGATCACCTGGACCGAGCCGGCCGTCAAGGGCGACACCTCGGGCAAGGTGCTCAAGCCGGCCAAGATCGCCACCGGCTTCGAAGTGCCGGTGCCGCTGTTCGTGAGCCAGGGCGACAAGGTCGAAATCGACACCCGCACCGGTGAATACCGCAAGCGCGTCTGAACGGCGCCAGCCCTGCACAACAAGGCTCCTGCGGGAGCCTTTTGCATTTCCGCCCCTCCTAATTCGGTGTAGGCTATCCGCATGAATGAATCTGACGCCAAGACGAGCGCCCTGGGTCCGGGAAAAAATGGCCAGCCCTCCCGCCTGGCCCTGCGCCGCGTCCTGATCGACACCTACCACGAGAACGTGGCCTACATGCACCGCGACTGCGAGGTGTATCGCGCCGAGGGCTTCAAGGCCCTGTCCAAGGTCGAGATCCGCACCAACGGCCACAGCATCCTGGCCACGCTCAACGTGGTCGACGATGCCGCCATCGTCGCCTGCGGCGAGCTCGGCCTGTCCAAGGCGGCCTTTGCCCAGCTCGAGGCCGAGGACGGCCACACCGTCACGGTCGCGCAGGCGGAGGCGCCCGTATCCATGGGCGCGCTGCACCGCAAGCTCGGCGGCGAGCGCCTGAGACTGGACGACTTTCGCGCCATCGTGCGCGACATCAGCACGCACCAATACTCCAAGATCGAACTCACGGCCTTCGTCGTCGCCACCAACCGCGACGAGCTCGACCGCGAGGAAGTGCAGTTCCTGACCGAGGCGATGATCGAGGCCGGCTCGCGGCTCGACTGGCGCGAGTCGCTGGTGGTGGACAAGCACTGCATCGGCGGCATCCCGGGCAACCGCACCTCCATGCTGGTCGTGCCCATCGTCGCGGCGCACGGCATGCTCTGCCCCAAGACCTCCTCGCGCGCCATCACCTCGCCCGCCGGCACGGCCGACACCATGGAGGTGCTGGCCGACGTGGAGCTGCCGATCGAGCGGCTGCGCGAGATCGTCCACACGCACCGCGGCTGCCTGGCCTGGGGCGGCACGGCCAATCTCTCGCCGGCCGACGACGTGCTGATCTCGGTGGAGCGGCCGCTGGCGCTCGATTCCCCCGGCCAGATGGTGGCCTCCATCCTGTCCAAGAAGATCGCCGCCGGCTCCAGCCACCTGGTGCTGGACATCCCGATCGGCCCCTCGGCCAAGGTGCGCTCCATGCCCGAGGCCCAGCGCCTGCGCCGCCTGTTCGAGTATGTGGCCCGGCACCTGAAACTCACCCTGGACGTGGTCATCACCGACGGCCGCCAGCCCATCGGCTTTGGCATCGGCCCGGTGCTGGAGGCGCGCGACGTGATGCGCGTGCTGGAGAATGACCCGCGCGCGCCCATGGACCTGCGCCAGAAGGCGCTGCGCCTGGCCGGGCGCATGCTGGAGGCCGACCCCGACGTGCGCGGGGGCGACGGCTTCGCCATTGCGCGCGACATCCTGGACTCGGGTCGCGCGCTGGCCAAGATGAACGACATCATCGCCGCCCAGGGCAGCCGCAACTTCGACCCCAACCACCCGACGCTGGGCGCGCTGAGCTTCGAGGTCCGCGCGCACGGCGCGGGTGTGGTCAGCGGCATCGACAACCACCACCTGGCACACATTGCGCGCTTCGCCGGCGCGCCCAAGGTGAAGGAAGCCGGCGTCGACCTGTGCGCCAAGCTGGGCGACGAGGTCAAGGACGGCGACCTGCTCTACCGCGTCCATGCCAGCTACCCGTCCGACCTGGAGTTCGCGCGCCAGGCCTGTGCCCGCTCCAGCGGCTACCGCATCGGTCGCGCCGAGGACGTCCCGCACGTCTTCGTGGAGTTCTGAGCGTGCACGCGTCCCTGCTGCTGCATTTCGAGGACGAGGCGGCCAGCGCCGCGCGCATCGCCGCTGCCGCGGGCATCGCCTGCGCCGCCATCGAACGCCACCGTTTCCCGGACGGCGAGCTCAAGCTGCGCCTGCCCGCCACGCTGCCGCCGCAGGTGGCGCTGCTGCGCTCGCTGGTACAGCCGAACGAAAAACTGGTCGAGCTGCTGCTGGCCGCGCGCACGGCCCGCACGCTGGGAGCCACGCAGCTCACGCTGGTGGCGCCCTACCTGGCCTATATGCGGCAGGACATCGCCTTCACGCCCGGCGAGGCCGTGAGCCAGCGCATCGTCGGCCGCTTCCTGGCCGAGCTCTTCGACGCCGTCATCACGGTCGATCCGCACCTGCACCGCGTGACCACGCTGGAGGAGGCCGTGCCGGTGCCGCGCACCGTGGTGCTCAGCGGCGCGCCGCTGCTGGCCGACCTGATCGCGCGGCTGCGCCCGGATGCGTTGCTGGTCGGCCCGGACGAAGAGTCGGCGCAGTGGGTGGCGCAGGCGGCAGCGCAGCATGGCTTCGAGCATGCGGTCTGTCACAAGGTGCGCCACGGCGACCGCCATGTCGAGGTGGCCCTGCCCGCGGTCCCGGTCCAGGGTCGCGCCGTCGTGTTGCTGGACGACGTGGCCAGCAGCGGCCATACACTGGCGCAGGCGGCGCGCGGCCTGCTGGCCGCCGGCGCCCGGTCGGTCGACGTGGCCGTCACGCATGCCCTGTTCGCCGGCGACGCCGGCCAGCTGCTGTTCGATGCCGGCATCCGCCACGTGTGGAGCACCGACTGCATCGCCCACCCGAGCAACGCCGTCAGCATGGCGGCATCACTGGCCGGCGCATTGCGCTGAGCACCGCACCATGAAAACCCCGCACGATCTCACCGAGCGCACGCTGGCCGACGCCTGGGCCGACCTCAAGGCCCATGCCGACGCCGGCCTGCCGCTGCAGGCCGACGCCTACCGCCTGGCTTTTGCCGACCCCGAATTCCTGCTGCGCCGCGAGACTCGCGGCATCCGCTTCCAGCTCGAGATGCTCAAACCCGACCTGGAACAGCAGGCCCAGGGTGTGGCCAACACCATCGTGGTGTTCGGCAGCGCCCGCTTCACCTCACCTGAAGATGCACAGAAACGACTGGCCGCGGCACAAGGCAGCGGCGACGCCGCCGCGCTCCAGCGCGCCGAACGCGACGTGCGCAACGCGCGGTACTACGACCAGGCCCGCCAGTTCGGTCGCCTCGTCGCCGAGCACAGCGCCCATCTCTCGCCGGGCGAACGTCTCTACATCTGCACCGGCGGCGGCCCGGGCATCATGGAAGCGGCCAACCGCGGCGCGCATGAAGCCGGGGCCCTCAACGTCGGCCTGAACATCGCCCTGCCGCACGAGCAGTCGGGCAATCGCTACATCTCGCCCAGCCTGTGTTTCAAGTTCCACTACTTCGCCCTGCGCAAGATGCACTTCATGATGCGCGCCAAGGCACTGGTGGCTTTTCCCGGCGGCTTTGGCACGCTGGACGAACTGTTCGAGATCCTCACGCTGGTGCAGACCGGCAAGTCGGAGCAGGTGCCCGTGGTGCTGCATGGCAGCAGTTTCTGGAAACGGCTCATCAACTTCGACCTGCTGATCGAAGAGGGCGTGATCTCGCCCGAGGACACCGAGTTGTTCAGCTTCGTCGACACGCCTGAAGACGCCTGGGAAGCGATCCAGTCCTTCTATCGGCTGGAGGAAACCTCGAAACCCTGAGGCGGCGAACCCCGCCCCGGGGGCAAGGCTCAGACGGTGTGCGGCACCGAGGACGCCCGCAGCTTCCAGGCGACACGGCTGCCCAGCCCCACCACCCCGCCGACCACCCAGAACACCAGCGACACGCCCACCACGGCACCGATGCTGCCGAACAGCAGGGGCATCACCACGCTGGAGCCGTTGAGGGACATCAGCCGCAGGCCCAGCGCCTCACCGTGCCTGTCACGGGGCGTGATCTGGTGCAGCGTGCTCATGATCATGGGCTGCACCGAACCGAGCACCAGGCCCAACAGCACCGAGCACACGCCCATGCCCACGGCGTTGGGCATGAAGGGATAGACGCCGAACAGCACGGCCGTGGCCAGCATGGCGCCGGTGATCACCAGCCACTCTCGCAGATGCTCGGCCAGCCAGGGCATGGCCAGGCGCACCAGCGTCGCCGCGATGGCAAACGAGCCCAGCAGCATGCCGATCACCGACGCGCTGTAGCCACGCTCGTGGCCCAGCACCGGCAGCACGAAGGTGTGCACATCCCAGCAGGACGACAGGAACCAGTTGACCAGCAGCAAGCGGCGCATCATGGGCTCGCGCAGCAGGTCCCAGGCGCGGCGCGAGCCATCGGCAGCCTGCGCCGCGGCCGTCGGCAGTTCGGGTGTGCGCCGCACCCACCACCAGGTCAGCAGCGGCAGCAGCGCCATCAGCAGGAAGGCGCTGCGGTAGCCGCTCAGGTCCCCCGCCTCGCCACCGAGCCAGACGCCGGCGTGGTCGATCAACAGGCCGGCTGCCAGGGGGCCGAGGAAATTGGACATGGCCGGCCCGATGGACAGCCAGCTGAACATCTGTTTGAGCTCGGTCGCGTCGCGTGCGGCACGGCCCACGTAGCGCTGCAGCGCAATCGCCGCCGCCCCGGTGGCGCCGCCGCTGAGCAGCGCCGCCAGGCACAACACGCCGAACGACGGGAACAGCGCCGCCAGCCCCGTGCCGGTCGTGGCGGCGATCACGGCGTACGCGATCGGGCGGCGCAGGCCGTGACGATCGGCATAACGCCCCGCGGGCAAGGCCAGGAAGACCTGGGTCAGCGCGAACAGCGCCATCAGCAGACCCACGGCCAGTGCACTATGGCCCTGCCGCAGCGCCAGCAGCGGCGCGGCCATGCGCAAACCCGCCATGCAGGCGTGCAGGCAGATGTGTCCGCCTATGAGTCGCGCCAGCAGGAAGCCCGGTGCCGTCGTGGTGGCCGTCACCCTTCGTCAGCCTCTTTGTCCACCGGCAGCAGGGCCTGGGCCTGGGCGTCGGGCAGGGCCTCGACCTGGCGCAGCACGCGGCCCATGGCGCGGCTGCGCGTCTCGGCGCTGTTCAGGGTGTTGAGCACGGTTTCGGTCTGCGACTTGACCTTGGCCAGCACGTCGCCGAACTTGCCGAACTCGGTCTTGACGGCGCCCAGCACCTGCCAGACCTCGCTGGAGCGTTTTTCCAGCGCCAGCGTGCGAAAACCCATCTGCAGCGAACTGAGCATGGCCAACAGCGTGGTCGGCCCGGCCAGGGTGATGCGGTGCTCGCGCTGCAAAGCTTCCATCAGGCCGGGGCGGCGCAGCACTTCGGCATACAGGCCCTCGGTGGGCAGGAAGAGGATGGCGAAGTCGGTGGTGTACGGCGGCTCCACATATTTCTCGGCGATGGATTTCGCCTCCAGCCGGATGCGTGCCTCCAGCGCTTTCGCCGCCGCCTCGGCCGCCAGCCCATCGGCGCGCTGCTGGGCATCGAGCAGGCGCTCGTAGTCCTCGTTCGGGAACTTGGCGTCGATGGGCAGCCACAGCGGCGTGCCGTCGTCGGATTTGCCCGGCAGCTTGATGGCGAAGTCCACCACGTTCTTGCTGCCCGGACGCGTCGCCACCTGGGCCGCGTACTGGTCGGGCACGAACACCTGCTCCAGCAGCGCGGAGAGTTGCGCCTCGCCGAACATGCCGCGCGTCTTGACGTTGGTGAGCAGGTGTTTGAGGTCGCCCACGCCGGCCGCCAACGTCTGCATCTCGCCCAAGCCCTTGTGCACCTGCTCCAGCCGGTCGGCCACCTGCTTGAAGCTTTCGCCCAGGCGCGCGTGCAGCGTGGTCTGCAGTTTCTCGTCCACCGTGGCGCGCATCTCGTCGAGTTTGGCGATATTGGTCTGCTGCAGCTGGGCCAGTTGCGCTTCCAGCGTGGCGCGCACCTCGGACATGCGGCGCGCGTTGGACTCGCTCAGATTCGAGAGCTGCAGCGTCAGCGTGTCCGACAGCGTCTTTTGCAGCAGCGCCAGCTGCTGGCCGAAGGCATCGATCTGGGTGTTCTGCGTGCGGGTGGCCTCGGCGCCCTGCTGCACCAGGCTGTGCTGGAAGGTGGCGAGGTTCTGCGCCAGTTCCAGGCGCGTGCTGCGCGCGGATTCGCTGATCTCCTGGCGCAGCTCGCGCGCCAGCCGTTCGCTGCCGCTGTGCAGCTCGACGCGCAGCAACTCGGCCGAGCGCACGGATTTCGCATCCTCGCGGCGCAGCACGAGCGCCAGCAGGAGCAGCAGATTCAAGACGCCCAGCGCCAGCAAAGACCAGAACACAACAGAATTCAAAAGACCATCCTCCTGCGCCTATTGTCGATCATGGTGACCATTCCCGATCGCGGGTCATACGCCGGCCCCTTACCGCAGATACATTTGTACAAATATAATGACAGACATGAAGCAAGAACGCTCCCGGCCAGCACCGGAACGTCCTGTGCCGGCCGCCGCCGATGCGCCCCGCGCGATCCAGCCTGATGCCGATCCTGCAGTGCAGGCCTTGCGGCGCTTCCGGCAGGTCTTTGCATCGGTCCGCACGCATTTCCGCCGGGTCGAGCAGCTCACCGGCACCGGTGCGGCGCAGCTGCGTGCCCTGAGCCTGCTGCGGGAACGTCCCGGCCTGCGCGTCAGCGAGCTGGCGCTGGCCATGGACATCCACCAATCGACGGCCAGCAATCTGGTCAAGGCCCTGGTCGAACGCCAGCTGGTACGGGCCACCCGCAGTGGCAGCGACGCGCGCGTGCAGCAGCTGCGCCTGCTGCCCGCCGGCGACAAGATACTGCAGCGTCTGCAAGGCCACTACATCGGCGTGCTGCCGCAAGCCCTGCAGGCACTCCCACCGGAGGTCCTCGCGCGCCTGAACGCCGACCTGGACCTGCTGCTGCAGGCCATGCGGGCCGACGACTCGGCGGCCAAATCGCCCTTGGCCTCGCTGTGAGCCCTGCCGGGTGTGCGCGCCCGGCACGCAATGGAAGGAAAGTCGATGATCGACCTCATGCTCAACTGGTCCGAATGGATCAAACCCTCCGCCGGTCTGCCCACGGTGCAGTGGTCGCTGCTGCTGGCGCTGGCCGCCGCCGCCGGTTATCTGCTGCAGCGCCACCTGGGCCTGCCCAAGGTGCTGGGGTATTCCGCGGTCGGCGCGCTGGCCGGTTTTTCCGGCTACACCACGGCCAGCTGGCCGCTCGATGGCATCAGCCAGTTCATGGTCGAGCTCGGCCTGTCCATCGTGCTGTTCGAAGCGGGCGGGCGGCTCACGCTGCGCTGGTTCCGCCACAACCCCATGCTGCTGGTGCAGAGCCTGGCCGAAGCCGTCGCCACCTACTTCGCCGCCTGGTGGGTGCTGTCCTGGTTCGAAGTGAGCGAGGCCCTGCGCATGCCGCTGGCGCTGGTGCTGGTGGCCACCTCGCCCACCGTCGTGATGCGCGTGGTCGCCGATCTGCGTGCCAGCGGCCCGGTGACCGATCGTGCCATCACCCTGGCCGCGCTCAACACCCTGTATGTGCTGGCCCTGGGCGGGGTCATGGCGCGCCTGCTCGGCCGTTCACCGGCGACACTGAGTGACGCGATCTACCCGGTGATCCTGCTGCTGGTGGCCTCGGTGCTGGTGGGTGCCCTGCTGGCCTGGGCCTTGCGCAAGGCCTTGCAGACGATGAGTCCGACCAGCGAGAACACCGCGGTGCTGCAGCTGGCCCTGATCGCCGCCGGCACCGCGCTGGCGGCGAACTTCGGGGGCTCGGCGCCGCTGGCGGCGCTGCTCGCCGGCATCCTGCTCAAGACCCTGCACCCACGCCCCTGGTCCTGGCCACGCCAGTTCGGCACGGCCTCGGCCATCCTGACCATCCTGATGTTCGTGCTCGTGTCCATGGCCGCCGCCCAGGCGGTCTGGAACTGGCAGACACTGAGCCTGATGGCCGCCTTGCTGCTGGCGCGCGCCCTGGCCAAGCTGGCGGCCATCGGCCTGGCCGGTTTCGGCAGCGGTGCCAGCCCCCAGCAGGCCTTGTGGACGGCCGGCACCCTGGCACCGATGTCGGTCGTTGCCCTGCTGCTGATCTCGCAGTTTGCGGAATTCGCCCCCGCCATCGGCCGCGAGGCGGCCGCGATCGCGCTGCCGCTGATCCTGTTCATGGAGGCGCTGGGCCCGCTCATGGCCACGCTGGCGCTGCAACGCGCGGGTGAAGCCGGGCGCCCACCGGCGGTGCGCCGTGTCAAATCCGCGGGAGAGAACACCGATGCCGCTTGAACCCTTCACCCAATCCGAAGCCCTAACCCTGGGCGTGGAACTCGAGCTGCAGCTCGTCAACACGCACGACTACGACCTCGCGCCGTACGCCGACGACATGCTGCGCCTCATGGCCAAACGCCAGCTGCCCGGCAGCGTGGTGCCGGAGATGACCTCCAGCATGATCGAGATCTCCACCGGCATCTGCCATTCGCCCGCGCAGGTGCAGGAGCAGTTGGGCCAGATCCGCGATGCCCTGGTGCAGTGCGCGGACAAGCTCAACATCGCCGTCGTGGGCGGCGGCACCCACCCGTTCCAGCAGTGGCACGAGCGGCGCATCTACGACAAGCCGCGTTTTCGCCAGCTCTCCGAGCTGTACGGCTACCTGTCCAAGCAGTTCACCATCTTCGGCCAGCACGTGCACGTGGGCTGCCCCGATGCCGACAGCGCGCTGCTGATGCTGCACCGCATGTCGCGCTACATCCCGCACTTCATCGCCTTGTCGGCCTCCTCGCCCTTTGTGCAGGGTCACGACACGGCCTTCGATTCGGCGCGGCTGAACTCGGTGTTCGCCTTCCCGCTCTCCGGGCGCGCGCCGTTCGTGCTGCACTGGGACGAATTCAACGCCTACTTCGACAAGATGACACGCACCGGCGTGGTCAGGAGCATGAAGGATTTCTACTGGGACATCCGTCCCAAGCCCGAGTACGGCACCGTCGAGATCCGCGTCTTCGACACGCCGCTGTCCATCGAGCGGGCGAGCGCCCTGGCCGGCTACGTGCAGGCCCTGGCCGCCTGGTTCCTGCAGGAACAGCCTTTCACCCCGAGCGAAGACGACTACCTGGTCTATACCTACAACCGCTTCCAGGCCTGCCGCTTCGGCCTGGAGGCGGTGTACGTGGACCCGGCCAGCGGTACCCACCTGCCGCTCAAGGAGCACATCCTGGCCACGCTGGACCGCGTGCAGCCCTATGCGACCACACCGGGATCGGCCGCGGCACTCGATCTGCTGCGCACCAGCAGCGAGCACGGCCAGAACGATGCGCGCTGGTTGCGCGAATGCCAGGCGAGCGAACAGCTGCTGGCCGAGGTCACCCGCCAGGCGGGCCTGCAGTTCCGGCGCGGCCGGCCGCACAGACCCTGAAGAAGATCCGACTCACCCTTGGCGCAGGCGCCTGCGTGCCACACGCCCGCTGTCATTCCATGGAGGAGACGTAGACCACTATGGCTTCGATGTCATTGTCGGACATCTGCTTGGTGAAATTGGCCATGATCGGATTGACCCGCGCACCGGTACCCTGCTTGTATTGCTTGAGGGACAGGCGCAGATAGTCCGGTTGCTGGCCGGCAATGCGGGCGAAATGCTCGTTGCCCCGGCCGTCCGAGCCGTGGCACTGCCAGCAGACCTTGTGGTAATACTCGCGTCCCCGCGCGGCCAGTGCCGCGTTGGCGGCCGGCTTGTGCGCGACCTTCTCGCCGGCATAGAACATGACGATCCCGACTTTTTCGTCGCTGGTCATGGCCTTGATCATGCCTTCCATGAACTCGTTGCGGCGCCGGCCATCACTGAACTGGCGCAACTGCTCGATCAGGTAGTCCGGGTTCTGTCCTGCGAGGTTGGGCACACTCGAGATGGCGCTGTTGCCGCCTTCGCCGTGGCAGTGGGCACAAAAAGACGCGACCTGCCGGCCCGTCTTGACGACGCTGGCGCTGAGTTTGGGATCGAGTGCGACTTCCTTGAGTCTGGCCTGCAGATCCACGTTGGCGGTCTTGCGCGCCTGCGCGTTCTGCGCCATCGCAGGCGCCAGCGGCAGGCCCAGAGATCCCGCCAGCAGCACCACCATCCATCGCTTTGAAATCGCAGAAGCCACAGTCACCTCACCGTCAAGTTATCTGCATGGTAAGGAGAGCTTGCCGTTCGACTCCTGATGTGGATCAATAATGCCGTAAAAACGGTAGGGAGATTTCGCCCCTCGGCGCGCCGGCTTGCGCCTCGCAGCGCAGCCTGGCGCGCAGGCGCAGCCGCAAATCGCGGCCTCGCCTCAGGTCTGGGCCAGTACCTGGGAATTGAGCGGCGTCAAGGCCCGGCGCTTGCTGAAGAACTCGATCAGGTTGTCGGCCGCCAGCTTGGCCATGGCCTTGCGCGTGGGCACGCTGGAGCTGGCGATGTGCGGGGTCAGCACCACGTTGGGAACGGTCAGCAGGCCCGGATGCACCTTGGGCTCGCCCTCGAACACGTCCAGGCCGGCCGCGGCAATGCGTTTGTCGCGCAGCGCCAGCGCCAGCGCTGCGTCGTCGACGATGCCGCCGCGCGCGATGTTGACCAGCGTCGCCGTGGGCTTCATCTGCGCCAGTTCCGCTGCGCCGATGGTGTGGTGCGAGGCCGCCGAGTACGGCAGCACGAGCACCAGATGGTCCGCCGTCTTGAGCAGCTCCTCCTTGCTGACGTAGCGGGCCTTGCACTCGGCTTCGGTGGCCGCATCGAGGCGCGAGCGGTTGTGGTAGATCACGTTCATGCCGAAGCCCAGGGCGCCGCGCCGGGCGATGCCCTGGCCGATGCGGCCCATGCCCAGGATGCCCAGCGTGGCGCCGTGGATGTCGGAGCCGGCGAACATGTCGTAGCTCCACTTGGTCCACTGGCCGGCGCGCAGGTAATGCTCGCTCTCGGCCATACGGCGCGCGGTGGCCATCAGCAGCGCAAAACCGAAGTCGGCCGTGGTCTCGGTCAGCACGTCGGGCGTGTTGGTGCCCAGCACGCCGCGCGCCGTCATGGCCTCGAGATCGAAGTTGTTGTAGCCCACGGCCATGTTGGCGCAGATCTTCAGCTTGGGGCAGGCGGCCAGTACCTCGGCGTCGATGCGGTCGCTGCCGGTGGTGAAGGCGCCGTCCTTGTCGCGCAGGCGTGCGGTCAGCTCGGCCTTGCTCCAGACTGTATCGGCCTGGTTGGACTCGACCTCGAAATGCTGCGACAGGTAGTCAAGCGTCTCGGGAAAAACGGCGCGGGCAACGAGAATCTTCGGTTTCATGGGTAGTGTCTCGACAGATAGGTGAACTCTGAGCAGCACTCAGTCAGTGCATCAGTTGATACTCGGCGATGTAGAACAGGGCGCCCGCGATGTAGCCGATCAGGGCCAGGCCGCTGATCTTGCGCACGTACCAGAAGAAGTCTATCTTCTCCAGGCCCATGGCGGCCACGCCCGCGGCCGAGCCGATGATCAGGATGGAGCCGCCGGTACCGGCACAGTAGGCCAGGAACTCCCAGAGGAAGCTGTCCACCGGGTATTGCTCCAGGCTGTACATGCCCATGGAGGCGGCCACCAGCGGCACGTTGTCCACCACGGCGCTGACCAGGCCGATCAGCATGACGATGATGTCCTGGCGCCCCACATTGTGGTCGAGCCACTGCGCGATCGAGGACAGGATGTGGGTGTGCTCCAGCACCGCCACGGCCAGCAGGATGCCGATGAAAAAGACGATGGAGCTCATGTCGATGCGCGTGAGCGCGCGCGCCAGGGTCAGGCGCTGCTTGGCCAGGTCGTCTTCCTTGTTCCGGTGCACCAAGTCGCCCACCAGCCAGAGGATGCCCAGGCCAAACAGGATGCCCATGAAGGGCGGCAGGTGCGTGACGGTCTTGAACACCGGCACCGCCACCAGGATGCCCAGCCCCATGAAGAACATCAGGTTGCGCTCGAAAGCCGTCGTTTCGGGGCCCGCCTCGGCATCCGCGCGTTGGGGCGCAATGACCGGGCGCGAACCGAGCAGAAAGCCGGTCACGGCCAGCGGCACGATCAGGTTGATCAGCGAGGGGATGAACAGCCCTTTCATGATCTCCACCGTCGTGATCTGGCCGCCGATCCACAGCATGGTGGTGGTGACGTCGCCGATCGGCGTCCAGGCACCGCCGGCATTGGCGGCAATCACGATGATGCCGGCGAAGAACAGGCGGTCGTCCCGCTTGTCCAGCAGCTTTTTCATCAGCGAGACCATGACGATGGTGGTCGTCAGGTTGTCCAGGATGGCGCTGAGGAAAAAGGCCACGAAACCGACCATCCACATCAGCGTGGAGAGCTTGCGGGTCTTGATGCGCCGGGTGATGACCTCGAAGCCGTTGTGCGCGTCCACCACCTCGACGATGGTCATGGCGCCCATCAGGAAAAAGACGATCTGCGCCGTGCCCATGAGCGACTCGCTCAGCTCGCCGCCGACCCGGGTGGCATCGCCGGTGGCCACGGCATAGATCGTCCACAGCAAGCCGGCCCCGAGCAAGGCCGAAGCGGACTTGTTGATCTTGAGGGGATGTTCCAGCGCGATGGCCGCGTAGGCCAGCACGAACACAATCACCAGTAGGGTCAACATGAAAGGTCTCCTGTCTATTTTGTTGGTGCGCAGTCACGGCCGGTGGTCGGCCCCTGCGTTCAGTCCAGCCAGTGCGTGAACGCGCTGACCGGTTCCCGCGGTGTATGGAAGGTGTTGACGATAGCAGAGCTGTCGGCGTAGCCCAGGGCCATGCCGCAGACCAGCATTTCGTCAGGGCCGGCACCGATGTGCGGCAGGATGATCTTGGCAAAACCATTCCAGGCTGCCTGCGGACAGGTGTGCAGGCCACGCGCGCGCGCCGCCAGCATGATGTTCTGCAGGAACATGCCGTAGTCCACCAGCGAGCCGCGCCCCATGACACGGTCCACGGTGAACATCAGCCCGACCGGGGCGTCGAAGAAGCGGAAATTGCGCTGGTGCTGGGCATGCATCCCGTCCTTGTCGCCCTTGGTGATCCCGAGCAGGCCGTACAGGCCCCAGCCGTTCTCGCGCCGGCGGTCGATGTAGGGACTGACCCATTTCTCCGGGTAGTAGTCGTACTCCTCGCGGTACTCGGCCGCCAGGGCCGGATCGGCGCGCAAGGCATCGTGCGCGGCGCACACCTGCGCCACCAGGCTGTCGCGGCTGGCGCCGCGCAGCACGTAGACCTTCCAGGGCTGTGTGTTGGTCCCCGAGGGCGCGCGGCTGGCCAAGGCCAGGATCTCCTGGATGAGCTCAGGTGCCACGGGCTGGGAGGTAAAGGCGCGCGCTGACAGGCGCGTCTGGATCGCTTCGTCGACAGTCATGGGATTCAGATCAGGGTTGCAAGGACGGCCCGCAGCGGAGCCGGGAGCGCGACGGGCCGGCGAGTCTGCCGGTCGACGTAGACATGGACGAAATGCCCCTGGGCGGCGGCGAATTCCTGGCCCGGGGCATACAGACCGACTTCATACCGCACGCTGGAATTGCCCAGCCGGGCGACACGGATGCCGGCCTCCACGGTCTGCGGAAAGGCCAGCGAGGCAAAGTAGTTGCACTGGGTCTCGATCACCAGGCCGATGGTGTCACCGCCATGGATGTCCAGCACGCCCTGCTCGATCAGCCAGGCGTTGACGGCCGTGTCGAACCAACTGTAGTAGACGACATTGTTGACGTGGCCATAGACATCGTTGTCCATCCAGCGCGTGGTGATGGGTCGAAAGACCCGATAGGCGCTGCGCGGCAGGGGACGTGGTTTTTCGCTGGAAGCACTCATGACAGTACCCTGATTCTGCCAGCCCGCGGGGGCTCTCCACCCCCAGGCAAACCCAGCCGCGGCGTTGCGCCGGTTCTAGGTTCTCCCGCCTAAATTGCTGCAGCGCAACAAATAACACTTGCATTGGCTCGCGCCTGCCCTAGAATCCGTTTCATGTTGCACCGCAACATAGTTCCCCAACCTAGCACACAAGGAGAGTCGTATGTTGACCGCTGAGCAAGTCATGGCTACGAACAAAGCCAACGTCGAAACCTTCTTTGGTCTGACCAGCAAGGCCTTCGAGGGCGTGGAGAAGCTGATCGGCCTGAACCTGGCCGCCTCCAAGGCCCTGATGGCCGAGAGCGCCAGCCAGACCCAGGCCGTGCTGGGCGTGAAGGATCCGCAGGAGTTGCTGGCCGTGCAGGCCGCGCTGTTCCAGCCGCTGGGTGAAAAGGCCAGCAGCTACGGCCGCGAGGTGTATGACATCGCCGCCGCTACCAGCGCCGAGTTCGGCAAGGCCCTGGAGGTCCAGTTTGGCGAGGCACAGAGGAAATTCCTCGAAGCGGTCGAGAGCGCCGCCCAGAACGCCCCGGCCGGCTCCGAAACCGCGGTCGCACTGATGAAGAGCGCCGTGGCCACTGCCAACAATGTGCTCGAGACGGCACAGAAGTCGGCCAAACAGGCTGCGGCCATGGCCGAATCGAACTTCAAGACCGCCACCGCCAATGCCATGGAAGCCGGCAAGACGACGAGCGCCAAGAAACGGTAATTTTTGGAAACAATAAACCCCCTGGAGTATGTGGTTTCGGTAGGAAGCCTTTACAGCAAGGGAAAACCCTGACATAATTCATTCATCGAAAAACAAAACACCTGTTTGTTTTTCCACCGGTTGTCTCCTCGGGTCCTTTCTCAGCCTCAGGGTTGAAGGATCCCTTCAAAGCCCCGTCCATGACGGGGCTTTTTTTTATCTGTCGCCGGCTTCTGCCCCCGGACGGCGAGACCGGACCGATACACCCTTCTTCCCCGAGACCAGCCTCCCTGACGATCCAGACCGGTGCGCTCCGTCTTTATTGCGAATGATTCGCATTTTGTATATGATCGGATTTCCGCCAACCGCCGTTCGCACCATGACCAAACGCCTCCTTACCCTGTCCCTCGTCACACTGCTGGGCACTGGCCTGGCCAGCGCCCAGGAGCAGGTCGTCAACATCTATTCCGCCCGCCACTACCCGAGCGATGCGGCTCTGTACAGCCAGTTCACCCAAAACACGGGCATCCGCATCCAGCGTGTCGACGCGGACGACGCCGGCATCCTGGCCCGTCTGCGCGCCGAGGGCGCAGCGTCCCCCGCCGACGTGATCCTGCTGGTGGACGCGGCGCGCCTGTGGCGCGGCGAGGAGGAAGGACTGTTCCAGCCCGTCAAGTCGGCCACCCTCGACGCCGCGATTCCCGCCCAGTTTCGCAGCCAGCCCGGCGCCAACGGCGCCACGGCCTGGTTCGGTTTTTCGACCCGCGCCCGCCTGATCGTCTACGACAAGATCAAGGTGAAGAAGGAAGACGTCGACACCTACGAGGAACTCGGCGACACCAAGAACAAGGGCCGCCTGTGCCTGCGCTCGGGCTCGCACCCCTATAACCTCTCACTGTTCGGTGCCGTGCTGGAGCACCTGGGCGAACAAAAGACCGAGGCCTGGCTCAAAGGCATGGTCGACAACATGGCGCGCCCCCCCAAAGGCGGCGACACCGACCAGATCCGGGCCGTCGCCTCGGGCGAATGCGCCGTGGCTGTGACCAACAGCTATTACCTAGCCCGCCTGATGCGCTCCAGCAAACCCGAGGACCAGGCCGTGGTCGAGCGCATCGGTGTGGTGTTCCCCAACCAGGCCAGCTGGGGCACCCATGTCAACATCGCCGGCGGCGCCGTGGCCCGCCATGCCAAGCACCCGGCCAATGCCGTGAAGTTCCTCGAATACCTGGCCAGCGCCCAGGCGCAGGAACACTTCGCCAACGGCAACAACGAGTGGCCGGTCGCCCGAGGGGTGCAACTGGACAACCCCGCGCTGAAGGCCATGGGCGGCACCAACTTCAAGAGCGAGACCATACCGATCAGCGTGGTCGGCAAGAACTCGGTGAAGGTGCAGCAGATGCTGGACCGAGCGGGCTTGCGCTGATCCGGTCACGCCCATGAAAAAAGCCGGCCCGCGGGCCGGCTTTTCGTTTCCGGAGTCGGTCGCTCAATCGGCCGTTGCTTCTTCCGGTTTGGCCTTGCCTTCCTTTTTGGGCAGCGGCTGGATGTCCAGCGTGACCTCGTCCTTGTCGTCCAGGTCCACCGTCAGGCGACCACCGTCGGTCAGGCGACCGAACAGCAGTTCGTCGGCCAGCGCCCGGCGGATGGTGTCCTGGATGAGCCGCTGCATCGGACGTGCGCCCATGAGCGGATCAAAGCCCTTCTTGGCCAGGTGCTTGCGCAGCTGTCGGTGGGTGGTATCCACCTTCTTCTCGGCCAGCTGGGTCTCCAGCTGCAGCAGGAACTTGTCCACCACGCGCAGGATGATCTGCTCGTCAGCGCCTTGAAGCTGACCATGCGTCCAGCCGGTTGCGGAATTCCGGCGTGAACAGACGCTTGATGTCGCCCATTTGTCGCCGGCCCTGGCGCGGATTCGGAAATCGATGGTCGCCTTGTTCATCGTCCGGCGCCCGCGTTGGTCGTCATGATGATGATGTTGCGAGAATGACCTGCGCCCGTTGTTGTCGGTCAGCGTGCCGTGGTCCATGACCTGCAGCAGCACGTTGAAGATGTCCGGGTGCGCCTTCTCGATCTCGTCGAGCAGCAGCACGGCGTGCGGCTTCTTGGTGACGGCCTCGGTCAGCAGGCCGCCCTGGTCGAAACCGACGTAGCCGGGCGGCGCGCCGATCAGGCGGCTCACGGCATGACGCTCCATGTACTCCGACATGTCGAAGCGGATCAGGTCGATGCCCATGATGTAGGCCAGCTGCTTGGCCGCCTCGGTCTTGCCCACGCCCGTGGGGCCGCTGAACAGGAAGGAGCCGATCGGCTTGTCGGCCCGGCCCAGGCCCGAGCGCGCCATCTTGACGGCCGCGGCCAGCACTTCCAGCGCCTTGTCCTGGCCGAACACCACGCTCTTGAGATCGCGTTCGATGGTCTGCAGCTTGCTGCGGTCGTCGTTGGAGACGTTGGCCGGGGGGATGCGGGCGATCTTGGCCACAATCTCCTCGACCTCGGCCTTGCCGATGGTCTTCTTGCGCTTGGAAGGCGTAAGGATGCGCTGGGCGGCGCCGGCCTCGTCGATCACGTCGATGGCCTTGTCCGGCAGGTGACGGTCGTTGATGTACTTGGCCGACAGCTCGGCGGCCGCCTGCAGCGCCGCATTGGCGTACTTGACGTTGTGGTGCTCCTCGAAGCGCGACTTCAGGCCCTTGAGGATGTCGATGGTCTCCTGCACGCTGGGCTCGACCACGTCGACCTTCTGGAAACGACGCGACAGCGCCGCGTCCTTCTCGAAGATGCCGCGGTACTCCGGTGAAGGTGGTCGCACCGATGCACTTGAGCTGGCCGCTGGAGAGCGCCGGCTTGAGCAGGTTGGACGCGTCCAGCGTGCCGCCCGAGGCCGCGCCGGCCCCGATCAGGGTATGGATCTCGTCGATGAACAGGATGGCATTGGGCTTGTCCTTGAGCGACTTGAGCACGCCCTTCAGACGCTGCTCGAAGTCGCCGCGGTACTTGGTGCCGGCCAGCAGCGCGCCCATGTCCAGCGAATAGACATTGGCCTCGGCCAGGATCTCGGGCACCTCCTTCTGGACGATGCGCCAGGCCAAGCCCTCGGCAATCGCAGTCTTGCCGACACCGGCTTCGCCCACCAGCAGCGGATTGTTCTTGCGCCGGCGGCACAGGATCTGGATCACGCGCTCGACTTCGTATTCGCGACCGATCAGCGGATCGATCTTGCCTTCCTTGGCCGCCTGGTTCAGGTTCTGGGTGTACTGCTCCAGCGGCGAAGCCTTGCTGTCGCCCTTCTCGGCGGCGGCAGCGCCCTCGTCGGCCTCACTCGGCCCGTCGCCGGGCTTGCCGGCCTCGGGCGGGTCGCTTTTCTTGATGCCGTGGGCGATGAAGTTGACCACGTCCAGGCGCGTCACGCCCTGCTGGTGCAGGTAATAGACGGCGTGCGAATCCTTCTCGCCGAAGATGGCCACCAGCACATTGGCGCCCGTGACTTCCTTCTTGCCGCTGCCGGTGGACTGCACGTGCATGATGGCGCGCTGGATCACGCGCTGGAAGCCCAGCGTGGGCTGGGTATCGACGTCGTCGCTGCCGGCCACCTGCGGGGTGTTGTCCTTGATGAAGTTGGACAGCGACTTGCGCAGGTCGTCGATATTGGCGGCGCAGGCGCGCAGCACCTCGGCCGCGCTGGGATTGTCGAGCAAGGCCAGCAGCAGATGCTCCACGGTGATGAATTCATGGCGTTGCTGTCGCGCCTCGACAAACGCCATGTGCAGGCTGACTTCCAATTCCTGGGCAATCATGTGACTTCCTTTTGCCTTGCTTACAAACTTACTTTAATCCGATTCACCCAACAGGCCAACAGTTCCGGACGTGAAAGAAAAGTAACTTTTCCTCGTCGACCCAAATTCTTCAGCCCCTCACACCCTACTCCACCGGCTCGCAGACGCACTGCAGCGGATGCCCGGCCTTGTGCGCCGCCTCCAGCACCTGGTCGACCTTGGTGGCGGCAACATCCTTGGTATAGACGCCACAGACCCCTTTGCCGTCCAGGTGGATCTTCAGCATGATCTGGGTTGCGGTCTCCAGATCCTTGTTGAAAAACTCCTGGATCACCACCACGACGAACTCCATCGGCGTGTAATCATCATTCAGCATCACCACCTGGTACATCTGCGGTGGCCGGACTTTCTGCGTTCGACGCTCCAGCACGACCGAGCCCCCCTCGTCCCGGCTTGGTTGCTGGACAGGCGGTACAGGTGGCTTGGCGGGTGATTTCGTGGCCATGGAATCATTCTATCGAGCGCGCCCGCCTCCTGTTCCCATGGGGATGAATTGGAGACGCTAACGCGTGCTTCAAGCCGCCCAAGCGGGCGGAGGTGAAAAAAAAGCCCCCGATGGCAGCACCGGGGGCGGTCATGCGACGGCAGACGGGCCAAACTGGCCGGCCCGCGCCTACATATTGTCGATCATCACCTGGCCGAAGCCGGAGCAGCTGACCTGGGTGGCGCCGTCCATCAGACGGGCGAAGTCGTAGGTCACCTTCTTGCTGAGGATGGACTTCTCGATCGAGCCGATGATCAGGTCGGCCGCCTCCTTCCAGCCCATGTGGCGCAGCATCATCTCGGCCGACAGGATCTCCGAGCCGGGGTTGACGTAGTCCTTGCCGGCATACTTCGGCGCCGTGCCGTGGGTGGCCTCGAACATGGCCACGGTGTCGGACAGATTGGCACCGGGGGCGATGCCGATGCCGCCCACCTGGGCCGCCAGGGCGTCGGAGATGTAGTCGCCGTTGAGGTTCAGCGTGGCCACCACGCTGTACTCGGCCGGGCGCAGCAGGATCTGCTGCAGGAAGGCGTCGGCGATCACGTCCTTGATGACGATGTCCTTGCCGGTTCTCGGGTTCTGGAACTTGCACCACGGCCCGCCGTCGATCAGCTGGGCGCCGAACTCCTTCTGCGCCAGGGCATAGGCCCAGTCGCGGAAGCCCCCTTCGGTGAACTTCATGATGTTGCCCTTGTGCA
>JAHRYV010000042.1 GCA_020621965.1 Curvibacter sp.
TGCCCAGCACCTCGGCCGAGATGTCGCGGTCGCGGATGGCGATGAAGGCGCGGCCCACGCGGGTGCGGAACAGGTTGGCCGCGCCCAGCAGCATCAGCACGGTGACGGGCACGATCACCCAGTACAGGCGGAACGAGGTGTCGAGCAGCAGGCCGAAGAGGCTGGCCGGCGGCAGCGCCAGGCCGCCGGTGCCGCCGGTGAACTTCGTGTTGGCGAAGATGAAGTGGGTGATGAAAGAAGCCGCGATGGTGGCGATCGCCAGGTACAGGCCCTTGACCCGCAGTGAGGGGATGCCCACGATCAGCCCGCCGAGCATGGCGACGAAGCCGCCGGCCAGCAGGTTGAGCAGAAAGGGCGTGCCCAGCCGGGTCTGCAGGATGGCCACCGTGTAGGCGCCCAGGCCCATGAAGGCGGCCTGGCCCAGACTCACCAGGCCGGTGTAGCCGGTCAGGATGTTCAGCCCGGTGGCGCTGGCCACGTTGATGCAGACCAGGCAGGCCAGGTAGAGCCAGTAGTCGCTGGCGACGAAGGGAAAGAGCAGCAGGCCGGCCGCGGCCAGCGCCAGCCAGACCTGCTGCGTGCGCGAATCGAACAGCGCCGCGTCGGCGATGTAGGTTTCCTTGAGGGTGCCGATTCTCACGGGCTAAAGCCTTTCGATCTCGTGCGTGCCGAACAGGCCGTAGGGCCGGATCATCAGGATCACCACCAGCACGATGAAGGTGGCCAGCAGCTTGTATTCACCCCCGAGGTAGGCACCGGCCAGCGCCTCCACCAGGCCGATGCACAGGCCGCCGATCAGCGCGCCCAGCACGCTGTCCAGCCCGCCGACGATGACCACCACCAGCACCGACAGGCCGAACACGCCCATGGTGGAGGAGATGCCGCCGATCGAGCCGACGATGATGCCCGACAGCGCGGCCAGCATGGCCGACACCACCCAGGCCAGCGAGAACACGCGCGGCACGTTGATGCCCATGGAATAGGCGGCCGCCTGGTCGCTGGCCGTGGCCCGCAGGGCCACGCCGCCGCGCCAGAAGCGGAACACCAGCAGCACGGCGGCGATGAAGAACACGGCAATCACCGCGCCCCAGAACACCTTGGGGGCGAGGAAGGCGTCGCCGACCATGATGGCCTGCTTGGGCATGAAGTCGGGCAGGCGGCGCTGGTCGGCCGTCCAGATCATCTCCACCAGGCCCACCAGCACCGAGCCCAGGCCCACGGTGACCATGAAGACGGAGATCGGCGGCTCGCCCAGCAGCGGACGGATCATGGTGCGTTCGATCACCGCGCCCAGCAGGCCCGCGCCCAGCACCGCCGCCGGAATGGCCAGCCAGACCGGCAGGGCCAGCATGGAGGCAAAGGTGAAAAACAGGTAGGCGCCGATCATCAGCATCTCGCCGATGGCGATGTTCACCACCCGTGTGGCCTTGTAGACCATGACAAAGGCCAGCGCCGCCAGCGCGTACAGACCGCCGCCGGCTATGCCGGTCAGGCTGATCTCGAACAGGTAGGCCCAATCCATCATGCCGCTCCCGTGGCCGCGTGCAGCTTGCGCCGCAGGTCGCCCACGTCGCCCGAGCCGAGGTAGGCGCGGATCACCTCGGGGTCGGCCTGCACGGTGGCCGGGTCGCCGCGGGCGATCACCTGGCCGAAGTTGAGCACCACCACGTGGTCGGACAGATCCATCACCATGCCCATGTCGTGTTCCACCATCAGCACGGTGACGCCCCACTCGGCGCGCACGTCGAGGATGAAACGCGCCATGTCCTCGGTTTCCTCGCGGTTCATGCCGGCCACGGGTTCGTCCAGCATCAGGATCTCGGGCTGCATGGCCAGGGCGCGTGCCATTTCCACGCGTTTTTGCAGGCCGTAGGACAGGGCCGAGACCGGCGCGTGGCGGATGTGGTCGATCTCCAGGAAGTCGATGATGCGTTCCTCGACCTCGGCGCGCAGGGCCGCCTCTTCACGCCGCGCCCGGCCCAGGTAGAACAGGGCGTCGAGCACGTTGGTCTGCAGGTGGGCGTGGCGGCCGAGTTTGATGTTGTCGAGCACCGTCATGCCGCGAAACAGGGCGATGTTCTGGAAGCTGCGGCCCAGGCCCAGGCGGGCGCGCCGCGGGGCCGGCAGGCGCGTGATGTCCTGGCCCTTGTAGTGCACGCTGCCACTGCTGGGGCGGTAGAAGCCCGAGATGGTGTTGAACAGCGAGGTCTTGCCCGCGCCATTGGGGCCGATCACCGCGGTGATGGAGCCCGGCGCGACGTCGAAGCTCACCCCGCTGAGCGCCTTGACGCCGCCAAAGGCCAGGGTCACGCCCTGCACCTGCAGCAGCGGTCCGGTGGCGGGGGAGGCGGTGAGCGCGCTGTCCATCGAAGACCTAGGGTTTGTGCGGATCGGAGAATCTCTACTCGTGCGTAAACTTTTTACTCACGAGTAGATTCTGGAAGCAGCCCTAGTGCCGGGCATCAGGATTTACCCGTAGCACGCCTCGATGTCCAACACCACCACGCCACGCGTCAAGCCCGTCGACCCGGTGCCGGCCTCGCCGTGGGCGCCGCCGCAGGCGCGCGAGCAGCAGCGCGAGACCAAGCGCAACGCCGTGCTCTCCACCGCGGCCCAGCTCTTCAACGAGAAGGGTTTCCACGCCACTTCGCTCGACGACATCGCCGCGCGCCTGCACGTCAGCAAGCCCACGCTGTATTACTACGTCAAGAACAAGGACGAGATCCTGATCGAGTGCGTGCGTCGCGGCCTGGAGATGATGCATGCCGGCCTGGAAGAGACGCGCCAGGCCGGCGGCAGCGCCGTTGAGCAGCTCATGGCATGCATGCGCATCTATACGCGCATCGTGACCATGGACTTCGGCATGTGCGTGATCCGCGTCAGCGACGAGGAACTGCCGCTCAAGAGCCGCAAGGAGTTCCGCCGCCTGAAGTCGGGCATCGATCTGGAATTCCGCCGTCTGGTGGCCCAAGGTGTGGCCGAGGGGTCCCTCAAGCCCTGCGATCCGAAGATGGCGGCGTTTGTCATCGCCGGCGCCCTGAGCTGGATCGGGCGCTGGTATCAGCCGGGCGGCGAGTACAGCCCCGAAGACATCACCGAGCAGAGCATCCGCCTGCTGCTCGACGGCCTGGCCCAGCCGGCGGTGGGCGCGGCGGCGGCAAAAAAGCCCAAAACCCGAGGGGACACTTCCCCGCGAGCGCGCGGCTGAGCGCCCGCGCGGCCCGCGCCGGCGGGGCGTCTGCATCTTGATGCACCCATGTAACCAATTCCATGCCAGAATGGAAACTTAATTACATGGAGATAGCTACATGACGCGTCGTGCAACCAAGATCGTTGCCACCCTCGGCCCCGCTTCCAGCGACCCGGCCCTGCTCGAACAGATGATCCGCGCTGGTGTCAGCGTGGTGCGGCTGAACTTCAGCCATGGCAAGGCCCAGGACCATATCGACCGCGCCCGCACGGTGCGCGAAGCCGCCGCCCGTGCCGGCCGCGAAGTGGCCATCATGGCCGACCTGCAGGGTCCCAAGATCCGCGTCGGCAAGTTCGCCGAGAACAAGGTCAAGCTCGAAACCGGCCAGAAATTCGTGCTCGATGCCACCCGTACCGAACTGGGTGACGTGAACGGCGTGGGCCTGGACTACAAGGAACTGCCGCAGGACGTGAAGGCCGGCGATGTGCTGCTGCTCAACGACGGCCTGATCATCATGCAGGTCGACGCCGTCAAGGGCGAGGCCGTGCAATGCACCGTCACCATGGGCGGTGAGCTGTCCAACAATAAGGGCATCAACAAGAAGGGCGGCGGCCTGACCGCGCCGGCCCTGACGGCCAAGGATATGGAAGACATCAAGACCGCGATGAGCTTCCAGGCCGACTACGTGGCCGTGAGCTTTCCGCAGAACGCCACCGACATGGAAATGGCGCGCCAGCTGTGCAACGTGGCCGCGGCCGAGTACAACCACAAGCCGCTGCTGATCGCCAAGATCGAACGCGCCGAGGCCATTCCGAAGCTGGAGGAAATCCTGCGCGCCAGCGACAGCATCATGGTCGCGCGCGGCGACCTGGCCATCGAGGTGGGCAACGCCGCCGTGCCGGCGCTGCAAAAGCGCATGATCAAGATGGCGCACGAGATGGACAAGACCGTGATCACGGCCACCCACATGATGGAGTCCATGATCAACAACCCCATGCCCACGCGCGCCGAGGTGAGCGACGTGGCCAATGCGGTGCTCGATGGTTCCGACGCGGTGATGACCTCGGCCGAGACCGCCGCGGGCAAGTTCCCGCTGGAAACCGTGGTCGAGATGGCCAGCATCTGCAAGGCCGCCGAGGAAGCGGAAGACGTCAAGCTCGACGCCGACTTCAGCGGCAAGAGCTTCTCGCGCATCGACCAGTCCATCGCCATGGGCGCCCTGTTCACCGCCTACCATCTGGGCGCCAAGGCCATCGTGGCGCTGACGGATTCCGGCTCCACCGCGCTGTGGATGAGCCGCCATCGTATTCACATCCCGATCTACGCGCTCACGCCCAAGGTGGCCGCGCAGCGCAAGATGACCCTGTTCCGCAACGTCACCCCGCTGCTGATGGACACCAGCGCCGACCGCGACACCGCGCTGGCCCAGGCCGAGAAGCATCTGAAGGACCGCGGCATCGTGCAAAGCGGTGACATCTACGTCATCACCTGCGGCGAGCCCATGGGCGCGCCCGGCGGCACCAATATGCTGAAGATCTGCCGCGTCGCCTAACCTGACGGGCCCGCGCGTTCCACGACGCGCCCGTCGGCCTCTTCGGCCCGTCCCGTCCTGCGCCCGCAGGTCCGGACGGGCCGAAGTCCGTCTGGGCCGGCCGGCCGACGCCTTGCCTCCCTGGGGCTCTGGCGCCTGCGGATAAAATTCCAGGTTACCGACCAGTTACCAACTTCCCAGGGGATATCTCATGGCACTCGTTTCGATGCGCGAGCTGCTGGACCATGCGGCGGCCAACGGCTACGGCATTCCGGCTTTTAACGTCAACAACCTCGAGCAGGTCCAGGCCGTCATGGAGGCCGCCAAGGAAACCGGCGCGCCGGTGATCCTGCAGGCCAGCGCCGGCGCCCGCAAATACGCCGGCGAGGCCTTCATCAAGCACCTGATCCAGGCGGCCGTCGAGGCCTACCCGAACATTCCCCTGGTCATGCACCAGGACCACGGCCAAAGCCCGGCGATCTGCCAGGGTGCCATCGACCTGGGCTTCGGCTCGGTCATGATGGACGGCTCGCTGAAGGAAGACGGCAAGACCCCGGCCTCCTTCGACTACAACGTGGACGTGACACGCAAGGTCGTCGACATGGCGCACAAGGTCGGCGTGACCGTCGAAGGCGAACTGGGCTGCCTGGGCAACCTCGAAACCGGGGACGCCGGTGAGGAAGACGGCATCGGCGCCGAGGGCAAGCTGGACCACAGCCAGATGCTGACCGACCCCGAAGAGGCCGCCCAGTTCGTCAAGGCCACCCAGCTCGACGCCCTGGCCATTGCCATCGGCACCAGCCACGGCGCCTACAAGTTCAGCCGTCCGCCCACCGGCGACATCCTGGCCATCAGCCGCGTGAAGGAGATCCACAAGCGTATCCCCAACACCCATCTGGTGATGCACGGCTCCTCCTCCGTGCCGCAGGAACTGCTGGCCCTCATCAACCAGTACGGCGGCAAGATGAAAGAAACCTACGGCGTGCCCGTCAAGGAGATCCAGGAAGCCATCAAGCACGGCGTGCGCAAGATCAACATCGACACCGACATCCGCCTGGCCATGACCGGCGCGGTGCGCAAGTTCATGGCCGAGAACCCGGACAAGTTCGACGCCCGCGAGTGGCTCAAGCCCGCTCGCGAAGCCGCCAAGCAGGTCTGCAAGGCGCGTTACCTGGAATTCGGTTGCGAAGGCCAGGGCGGCAAGATCAAGGGCGACACCCTGCAGGTCATGGCGGCCAAGTACGCCAAGGGCGAGCTGGCCCAGTTGGTGAAATAAGGTTTTCGCCGCTTTCTTGCGATAATCGAGAGCCCGGTGCAGCAGCGCCGGGCTTTTCTTTTTCAGGCCCCACCATGACGAACGCCCTGCACACTTCCAGCCTCACTTCCCTGCCGCTGCTCGCGCGCGGCAAGGTGCGCGACAACTACGCCGTGGGCGAGGACCGCATCCTCATGGTGGCCTCCGACCGCATCAGCGCCTTCGACGTCATCATGGGCGAGCCCATCCCCGGCAAGGGCGAGCTGCTGACCCAGATGACGCTGTTCTGGTTCGACAAGCTGGGTCACCTCTGCCCGAATCACCTGACCGGGCAGGCGCCCGAGAGCGTGGTCACGCCGGCCGAGGTGCCGCAGGTCAAAGGCCGCGCCATGCTGGTCAAGCGCCTCAAGCCCATTCCGGTGGAAGCCGTGGTGCGGGGCTACCTGGCCGGCAGCGGCTGGGCCGAATACAAGACCAGCCAGTCGGTCTGCGGCGTCCAGCTGCCGCCCGGCCTGCAGAACGCCAGCAAGCTGCCTGAACCCATCTACACCCCGGCCGCCAAGGCCGAGGTCGGCGAACACGATGAGAACATCACCTTCGAGAAGACGGTGCAGATGATCGGCCTGGATCTGGCCACCCGCATCCGCGACATCTCGATCGCCATCTACAAGGCCGCCAGCGAGATCGCGCTGAAGAAGGGCATCATCATCGCCGACACCAAGTTCGAATTCGGCCTGGACAAGGACGGCAGCCTGGTGCTGATGGACGAGGTGCTCACGCCCGACTCCTCGCGCTACTGGCCGGTGGAAGGCTACAAGGTCGGTGCCAACCCGCCCAGCTACGACAAGCAGTTCCTGCGCGACTGGCTGGAGACCGCCACGGTGGATGGCAAGCCCTGGGGCAAGACGGCGCCGGCGCCCAAGTTGCCGCAGGACGTGATCGAGAAGACCGCGGCCAAGTACCGCGAGGCGCTGACCCGCCTGACCGCCTGAGCGAGAGGGTTAGGCGCAAGATAGGCCAGGGCACCCGCGGAACTGGCTTTGCCAGGCCGCCGGGTGCGCCCCCCTTGAGGGGGGAGCGGCGCAGCCGCTCGGGGGGTGCTTCAATTCAGCGCCATGCCGAGCTTGCGGCGGTAGGCCGAGACCAGGGCCGCCTGCTCGTCCTGTTCCACCGTGGCGGGGCCGGCCAGTTCGATGCCGCCGGCCGTCTTGCCGCTGGTTTCGGGGCCGGCTGCCTTGGGCTTGGGCGGCGTGAGCAGTTCCAGGATGGCGACGAAGGTCTTGCGCGGGGCTTCCTCGTCCCACTTCTTGTCGCGCATGACGATCTCCAGCAGCTCGTCCAGCGCGGCCACCCATTCGTTGGCGGCCATCAGCACGCGGGCCTTGGCGAAGCGGGCCTCGAAGTCGCGTTTGTTGGCGCTGATCAGGGCGTCGAACTGCTCCAGCGGCCACTGGCCGCGCGGATCGTTGTTCACGAACTCCAGCGCGTTGAGCCACTGCTGCAGGGCCTCGAACTGCAGCGCCACCGGAATGCGGCCCAGCGCCGGCGCCAGCGCCCCGGCGGCCTCGTCCAGGTGGCCGGTGCCGATCAGCAGCTTGACGTAGTCGTAGCGCAACTCGTCGTTGGCCGCATCGGCCTGCAGGGCCTCTTCCATGCGGGCAATGGCGCTGGCGATGTCGCCCGATTCCAGGGCTTGCTGCGCCTCGCTCAACTCTTCCGTATCCGCCTGCGGCTGGCCTTCGCCGCCCAGGTGCTTGTCCAGGAACTCGCGCAGCTTGCCTTCGGGCAGGGCGCCCATGAAACCGTCCACCGGCTTGCCGCCCATCATCAGCACGCAGGTCGGGATGCTGCGGATGCCGAAGGCGCCGGCCAGCTCCTGCTGTTCGTCGGAGTTGATCTTGGCCAGCACGAAGCGGCCCGCGTAGGCGGTCTCCAGCTTTTCCAGGATGGGGCCGAGCGACTTGCAGGGGCCGCACCACTCGGCCCAGAAATCCACCAGCACGGGCAGGGACATGGAGGCGCGGATGACCTCGGTTTCGAAGTTTTCGGTGGTGATGTCGATCATTTGGGGCCGCCGGGGCAAAAAAGTAAAATTCGGGGATGAAAACACTCATCGGCGTCGTCATGGGCTCCAGTTCCGACTGGGACACCATGCAACAGGCAGTCCAGATTCTCCATCACTTTGGCATCGCTCACGAAGCCAAAGTGGTATCCGCGCACCGCATGCCCGACGATATGTTCGCTTATGCCGAGGCCGCCGCTGGCCGCGGGCTGAAAGCCATCATCGCCGGCGCCGGCGGCGCCGCCCACCTGCCGGGCATGCTGGCTGCCAAGACCACGGTGCCGGTGCTGGGTGTGCCGGTGCCCAGCAAGCACCTGCAGGGGGTGGATTCGCTGCACAGCATCGTGCAGATGCCCAAGGGCATTCCGGTGGCCACCTTTGCCATCGGCGCCGCGGGTGCCGCCAACGCCGCGCTGTTTGCCGTGGCCATGCTGGCCAACGAGGACCCGGCCTTGCGCGCCCGGCTCGAAGCCTTCCGTGCCGAGCAGACCGCCACCGCGCGCGGCATGACCCTGCCGCCCGCGATATGAGCCACGCCCCCCTCTCCGGCCGCATCCTGCCCGGCACCCTGGTCAACGGCCAGCCCGCCACCCTGGGGGTGATGGGCGGCGGCCAGCTCGGCCGCATGTTCGTGCACGCCGCCCAGCGCATGGGCTATTTCACCGCCGTGCTCGACCCCGATGCGGCCAGCCCGGCCGGCCTGGTCAGCCACCACCATATCCAGACCGCCTACCTGGACGAGCAGGGCCTGGCCCAGCTGATGCAACGCTGCGCGGCCATCACCACCGAATTCGAGAACGTACCCGCCCCCGCGCTGCGCACCCTGGGCGCGCACCGGCTGGTGGCGCCGAGTGCCGACGCCGTCGCCATCGCCCAGGACCGGGCGCAGGAAAAGGCGCACTTCGTGCGCTGCGGCGTGCCGGTGGCCCCGCACGCGGTGATCGAGACCGCGGCCCAGTTGGCCGCTGTGCCGGACGCGCTGCTGCCCGGCATCCTGAAGACGTCTCGCCTGGGCTACGACGGCAAGGGCCAGCTGCGCGTGAAGACGCGCGCCGAGCTGGCCGCCGCCTGGGACGAACTCAAACACGTGCCCTGCGTGCTGGAAAAGATGCTGCCGCTGGCGGCCGAATGCTCGGTCATCGTGGCGCGCGGCGCCGACGGCCAGATGGTCAACCTGCCCGTGCAGCGCAATCTGCACCGCGACGGCATCCTGGCCGTGACCGAGGTCTTTGACGGCAATGTGCCGGCCGAGCTGGCCGCGCAGGCCATCGCGGCGACGAAGTCCGTGGCCGAAGGCCTGCAGTACGTGGGCGTGCTGTGCGTCGAGTTCTTCGTGCTGCAGGACCACACCTTGGTGGTCAACGAAATGGCGCCGCGCCCGCACAACAGCGGCCACTACAGCATCGACGCCTGCGACCAGTCGCAGTTCGACCTGCAGGTGCGCACCCTGGCCGGCCTGCATCTGGTGCAGCCGCGCCAGCACAGCCCCAGCATCATGCTCAACCTGCTGGGCGACATCTGGCTCGATTTCAACGATGTGCCGCCCTGGGACAAGGTGCTGGCCCTGCCCGGCACCCACCTGCACCTGTACGGCAAGCTCAAGGCCAGCAAGGGCCGCAAGATGGGCCACCTCACCCTCACCGGCCCCTCGGTGGCCGAGGTGCGGGCCACGGCCCTGGCCGCTGCCAAGATCCTCGGCATCGCGCCGTTCTAGGACGGGCGTCGCGATGATTCTTGACGGACGGGACCCGGCCTCGGTCGCCGCTGCCGCGCAGGCGCTGCGCGCCGGCGAACTGGTCGGCCTGCCGACCGAAACCGTCTACGGTCTAGGGGCGGACGCGTCCAACGACGCTGCCGTGGCGAAGATCTACGCCGCCAAGGGCCGGCCCAGCAACCATCCGCTCATCGTGCACGTGGCCGATGCCACCGGCGTGGACCACTACGTGCGCGAGGTGCCGGCTTTTGCGCGCCAGCTCATGCAGGCCTTCTGGCCCGGCCCGCTGACGCTGATCCTGCCGCGCCGCCCCGCGGTGGGCGCGGCGGCAGCCGGGGGGCAGGATTCGATCGGCCTGCGCTGCCCCTCGCATCCCCTGGCGCACGCCCTGCTGCTGGCGGCGCGCGCGCTGGGTGTGCACGGCGTGGCGGCCCCCAGCGCCAACAAGTTCGGTCGCGTCAGCCCGACGACGGCGGCCCATGTGCAGGGCGAGTTTGGCGACGCACTGCTGATCCTCGATGGCGGCGCTTGCGAGGTGGGCATCGAGTCCACCATCATCGACTGCACCCGCGGCGCGCCGGTACTGCTGCGCCCGGGGCAGATCACGCGTGCGCAGGTGCAGGCGGCCTGCGGGCTGCACCTGCTGTCCAAGGAGGAGCTGGCGGCGCCGGCACCGCGCGCCTCGGGCACGCTGGAGGCGCACTACGCGCCCCAGGCCAAGGTGCGGCTGATGGACGGACGCGCCCTGCAGACCGCGCTGGACGTGCTGGGCCGGGACTTTGATGGCGGCCAGGCCACCATCGCCGTCTACGCGCGCAGCATCCTGCGGGTGCCCTCCAGCAAGGTGCTGTACCGCCGCATGCCCGACGACGCGGCCGCCGCCGCGCAGCAACTCTTTGCCGTGCTGCGCGACTTCGATGCACAGGGCGTGAGCCTGATCTGGGTCGAGCACCTGCCCGACACTTCGGATTGGGAAGGCGTGCGCGACCGGCTGCAACGCGCCGCCGCGGCCTGAAACCCGGCCGCGCATGAACCGGAAAGATATTCCAGTCCATGACGCTCGCCACCCTCATCGAAACCCACGGCTACTGGCTGCTCGCCATCGGCTGCCTGCTGGAGGGGGAGACCGTGCTGATTCTGGCCGGCTTCGCCGCGCATCGCGGTTATCTCGATCCCGTGGCGGTGCTGGCGGTTGCCTCCGCCGCGGGCTTTGCGGGTGACCAGTTCTATTTCTGGCTCGGGCGCCGGCATGGCGCGGCCGTGCTGGCGCGCTGGCCGGCGCTGGCGCAACAGACGCAGCGTGTGCAGCGCCTAGTCACCCGTTATCACGAGGCGGTGATCATCGGCGTGCGCTTTGCCTATGGGCTGCGCATCGCCGGGCCGATCCTGCTCGGCACCACCCCCGTGTCGGGTTGGCGCTTTGGCGTGTTCAATGCCCTGGGCGCCGTGCTGTGGGCCGGCCTGATCGGCGCGTTCGGCTGGGTCTTTGGCCATGCGGCCGAGGCCCTGTTCACCGAGATCCGCCACATCGAAGGCTGGCTGCTGCTGGGGCTGGCTGCGGCCGGCGTCCTGGTGTGGTGGTGGCGCCGATCACGGCGCGGGAGGTCCAGGTGAAAGTGGGGGCGCGATGCTGAAATCCATCCGCGCACTGGGTTGGCGCGCGGCCCTGCGTCGCCTCGGCCCTGGTCTCATCACCGGTGCGGCCGATGACGACCCCAGCGGCATCGCCACCTACTCGCAGGCCGGCGCGCAGTTCGGTTTCTCCATGCTGTGGACGGTGGTCTTCACCCTGCCGCTGATGGCCGCCATCCAGATGGTGAGCGCGCGCATCGGCCATGTGACGGGCGTCGGGCTGACGACCAACATCAAGCGGACCTTTCCGCGTCCGGTGCTGCTGGCCATCGTCGGCATGCTGGTGCTGGCCAATACGCTGAACCTGGCAGCCGACATCGCGGCCATGGCCGAGGCCCTGCGCCTGCTGGTGGGCGGCTCGGCCCATGTCTACGCGGTGACCTTCGGCTTGCTGTGCCTGGTGCTGCAGGTCTTCCTGAGTTATGCCGCCTATATACGCTGGCTCAAGTGGCTGACGCTGGCCCTGCTGTCCTACGTCGCCGTGGTCTTCACCCTGCACATCGACTGGTGGCAGGTGGCGCGGCAGCTCGTATGGCCGGACCTGCCGGGCTCCAAGGAAAGCCTGCTGACCATCGTGGCCGTGTTCGGCACCACCATCAGCCCCTACCTGTTCTTCTGGCAGGCCGCCCAGGAGATGGAAGACGTGAACGCCGGGCCGGGCCAGCCGCACACGCCGCAGCAGGTGCGCCGGCACCTGCGCCGTATCAAATGGGACACCGCGGTGGGCATGACCTTCTCCAACCTGGTGGCGTTTTTCATCATCCTGAGCGCAGCGGCCACGCTGCATGTGGCCGGGGTGCGCGACATCCAGACCTCGGCCCAGGCCGCCGAGGCGCTGCGGCCGTTGGCCGGTGATCTGACCTTCCTGCTGTTCAGCCTGGGCATCATCGGCACCGGCCTGCTGGCCGTGCCCGTGCTGGCCGGCTCGGCCGCTTACGCCGTGGCGGAGGCGGCGGGTTGGCAGGGCAGCCTGAGCCTGCGGCTGGACCAGGGCGAGGGCCGGGGTTTTTATGGGGTGGTGGCCGTCGCCACCCTGGGCGGCGTCGCGCTGTGTTTCACGCCGATCGATCCAGTCAAGGCCCTGTTCGCCTCGGCGGTGCTCAATGGCGTGATCGCCGTGCCCATCATGGTGGTCATGATGCTGCTGGCCTCGCGTCCGGCGGTCATGGGGGAGCACGTGCTCAGCCGGCGGCTGCGCTGGCTCGGCTGGCTGGCCACCGCGGCGATGGGCGGCACGATCGTGGCCATGCTGGCCACGCTCTGAATGCCGGGCGCTAGCGGTAGCGCAGCTTCATCACCAGAATGGCCAGTGCCAGCACCAGCGTGACCGCATTGGCGACGACGATGGGCCAGGCCGCCAGCAGCAATCCGTAGACCAGCCACAGGGCGACGCCGCTGGTGAACAACGTGTACATGCCCAGCGAGATGCCGCGCACGTCGCGGGTGCGGAAGGTGTGCAGGGCCTGCGGCAGAAAGCTCAGGGTGGTGAGACAGGCGGCGATGTAGCCGATCAGATCGCTGGTGGGCATGGGCTGCGGCGGCGCTGCTCAGGGCCGCTCAAGTCGGACGGTGCTTGCGGGGGCCATTCAGTCGCTCGGGACGAGGCCGCGGCGCCGGCCGCCGCCGGCCGGTTGCTGGGCCACCCACTCCACCAGCGCCTCCATGGCGGGGCGCGCAGCGCCGGCGTTCGGGTGATTGATGATCGCCACCAGCACGTGGCGCTGGCCCTTGCTGCCGTGCACGAGGCCGGCCAGGGCCACCACGTCGCGCAGGCTGCCGGTCTTGAGGTGGGCGCTGGCGCGGGCCTGCCAGCGGCTGCGCCGCAGCGTGCCGTCCACGCCGCTGATGGGCAGCGAGGTCATGAGTTCGGGCATCAGCGGCGAGGCCCAGGCATGCTGCAACAGGCGCGCCAGGGCCTGCGCGCTGATACGGTCGTTACGCGACAGGCCCGAGCCGGTGCTGATCTGCGGCTCGTCGCCGGTGCCGAAGCGCTCGCGCCACCAGTCCAGCAGCACGGCGCGCGAGCCGGCCAGGGTGCCGCGCCCCTGCTGCTGCAGGCTCAGCGTCAGGAACACCTGCTGCGTCATCACGTTGTTGCTGTACTTGTTGATGTCGCGCACGATCTCGGCCAGCGGCGGTGACTCCAGCGCGAAGGCCGGGCTCAGCGTGTCCGGCACCCGCCCCTCGCGCACCCGGCCCTGCAGCTGGCCGCCGATGGCGCGCCACATGCCCTCGATGGCGCGCACGTTGTAGCTGGCCGGGTCGGTATAGGCCAGCGGCCAGACCTTCTCGCCGCAGGCCGCCGGGTAGCGGCCGCCAAACTGCACTCGCGCTGGGTCCGAGAAATCGGCCCGCAGGGCGCTGCGGTAGTCGTTGCATTCGCCTTCGCGCAGCGGCACGTGGGTAGGCCACTGTACGCCGGCCAGCGGCGGCTCGACGTGCAGGTGAGCGGCGTTGGCACCGCGTTCGGGCACAAAGGTCATCAGCACCGACTTGAAGTTCAGCAGCAGGGCGTCGGGCGCCGCGTTGTAGGGGCGCAGCGGCTCGCCGTCGAACTCGGCGGGGTCGTGCGCGATGGCTTCGAAGGCGCTGCGGTCGAGCACGATGTCACCCGCAATATTGCGGAAGTCCATGCCCTGGATGCGGCGCATCAGCAGCCACAGGCGCTCGGCGACCAGCTTGGGATCACCCTGGCCCTTGATGTACAGGTTGCCGTACAGCGTGCCCTCGCGCGCCGTGCCTTCCACGTAGACCGGGGTGGCCCAGGTCCAGGTCGGCCCCAGGATCTCCAGGGCCGCCAGGGTGGGCACCAGCTTCATGACCGAGGCCGGGTTCATGGCCGCGCCGGCGCGGTGGCTGAGCAGCGGCCTGCCCGGTGCGCCGGCTTCCTCGACCACCACGCTGACGGCCTCCGGCGGCACCTGGGCGCGCGCGAGCGCCTTGAGCACCGCCGGCGGCAGCGCGGTTTCGCGGGCGCAGACCGCACCGGCGGCCAGCAGGGCCAGGCCGCAGACCAGGCTCTGCAAGGTACGCCGGCGGGGGGAAGGGGAAAGACACATGGACTTGAGTCTAATGCCAGCCACCGATAATGGAGGCATGCATTTCTTCAAGGGACTGTCGCCGCGCACGATCGGCATTGCGGCGGCCGTCATCACGGTGGCCATCTGGGCGGCGTTCATCGTCATCGCCCGGGCCTCGGCCCAGGGTGCGCTCACACCCTTCGACATCGCGCTGGCGCGTGTGCTCGGTGCCAGCGCCGTGCTGCTGCCCCTGGGCTGGTGGCTGGTGCGGCGCGACCGCGCCCAGGGTGGGGCCGCGGCCTCGTCCTTTTTCGGCCTCTCGCCCCTGGCCTTGCGTGTCACCGCGGCCTGCGGTGTGTTCGGCGGTTTTGCCTACGCCGTGCTGGCCTACGCCGGTTTCTTCTACGCCCCGGCAGCCCATGCCTCGGTGCTCATGCCCGGCAGCCTGCCGCTGTGGACCACGCTGCTGGCGGCTCTCGTGCTGCACACACCCATTACGCCGGCGCGCGCCATCGGCCTGGCCTGCATCGTGGGCGGCGATCTGCTGGTGGGTGGGGCCAGCCTGCTGAGCGCCTTTGCCGGCGGCGAGGTCTGGAAGGGTGACCTGCTGTTCATGAGCGCCGCTTTCTGCTGGTCGGCCTACAGCGTGCTGGCGCGGCGCTACGGGCTGGACGCCGTGCGTGCCACCACGGCCGTGACCGTGTTCGCGCTGTTCACTTATCTGCCCTTCTACCTGCTGCTGCAGGGGCTGGGCGTGATCCAGAGCCGCTTGCTGGCCGCTCCCGCGGGCGAACTGCTGTTCCAGGTGTTGTTCCAGGGTGTCGGTTCGGTGGTGATCTCGGGCATCACCTTCGTGCGCATGATCCAGTACTTCGGCCCGGTGCGCTCGACCATGATCACGGCCCTGGTGCCGGGTCTGTCGGCGCTGGGCGCGGTGCTGTTCCTGCACGAGCCGCTGCACTGGAATCTGCTGGCCGGCCTGGTGCTGGTGACCGTGGGCATCGTGTTTGGGGTACAAAAGAAGACATGAAGCTGCTTGCCTTCGACACCAGCACCGAGCTGATCTCCATCGCCGTCACGCGTCTGGTTGACGGCGCGCCGCGCGTCTGGGTACACACCGGCGCCGGCGGCGCCCAGGCGTCCAGCGCACTGATCCCGGCCATCGAGACCCTGATGGCCGAGGCGGAGCTGGGCTACGCCGAGCTCGACGCCATCGCCTTCGGCCGCGGGCCCGGCTCCTTCACCGGCCTGCGCACCGCCTGTGCGGTGGCCCAGGGCCTGGGTTTCGGCGCCAATGTGCCGCTGCTGCCGGTGGACACGCTGCTGGCCGTGGCCGAGGAGGCCCGCGCGCGGCAGGCGCCGCAAGAAGAAAGTCTGCGCCTGCTGGCCCTGCTCGACGCGCGCATGGACGAGCTGTACGCCGCGCCCTATGCCTACGCCGCGGGCCGCTGGCAGCAGGGCGCCGATTTCTGCCTGTGCAAACCCGAGCAGCTGCCGCTGTCCGACAGCCAGGCTCTGGCCGGCAATGTGTTTGCAGAATACGGCGAACGCCTGGCCGCGCCAGCCGCGCTGCCGCGTTGGCAGGCTCTGCCGACGGCCACCGCCATGCTGCGGCTGGCACCGCAGCTGTTGGCCGCGGGCAACGCGGTGGCGGCTGCGGATGCGCTGCCGCGTTATATCCGCGATAAAGTGGCCTTGACCACGCAGGAACGCGCCGCCGCCAAGGCGGCCGGTTAACCCGCCGCGTCCGCCATGAGTGCTGTACTCCAACCCATCGAAGTCCGACTCGAGCCGCTCGACGCCGCGCGGCTGGAGCAGGTGCTGCAGATCGAACAGCGCGCCTACCCGCATCCCTGGACACGCGGCAACTTCCTGGACGCCCTGCGCTCCGGTTACCACGCGCGCGCACTGCTGGCCGGCGAGGAGCTGCTGGGCTACTACGTGGCCATGCAGGGCGTGGACGAGGTGCACCTGCTGAACATCACCGTCGCGCCCGAGTACCAGCACCAGGGCTGGGCACGTGTCATGCTCGATGCCCTGGCCCTGTGGGCGCGCGGCCTGGGCGCGCAGTGGCTGTGGCTGGAGGTGCGCGTGAGCAACACACGGGCCGTTGCCATCTACGAGGCGCACGGTTACCGCCGCGTCGGCCGGCGCAAGAACTACTACCCCGCCGGCCAGGGCCAGCGCGAGGACGCGGTGGTGATGAGCCTGCGTCTGTGAGAATCGGGGCATCATGATGCAACTCGACGCGCGGCAGCGGGCCATGCTGGAGGAGATGGGAGTTCGGGTCTTTAGACCCGAACTCCCATTGGGGCGCATGGACGATGCCCCCCCCAGCCCCCCTCCAGGGGGGGAGGCCGCCGTGCCGGCGGCCCGCGTGGCCGTGGCGCGCCCGGCCACGGTCGCACATGCTGCGCCGATATCGGTTCCTCGTGCCGTGCCGGGCGAGATCGCGGGCATGGATTGGGATGCCTTGCAGCAGGCGGTGGCGTCCTGCCAGGCCTGCGGGCTGTGCAAGAGCCGCAAGAACACGGTGTTCGGTGTCGGCGATACGCAGGCGCGCTGGCTGGTGGTGGGTGAGGCGCCGGGTGAGAACGAGGACATCCAGGGTGAGCCCTTTGTCGGCCAGGCCGGCCAGTTGCTGGACAACATGCTCAAGGCCGTGGGCCTGAACCGCCAGGGCAGCGGGGCGCAGGGGGTCTACATTGCCAACGTGCTCAAGTGCCGCCCGCCGGCCAACCGCAACCCGCAGCCCGAAGAGGTGCTGCAGTGCGAGCCCTATCTGCGCCGCCAGGTGGCCTTGCTGCAGCCACAGGTCATTCTGGCCCTGGGCCGTTTTGCCGCCCAGTCGCTGCTGCAGTCCAGCGTGCCGGAGGTGGCCACGCTGCCGCTGGGCAAGCTGCGCGGTCAGGTGCACTATTACGAGGGTGTGCCGGTGGTCGTGAGTTACCACCCGGCCTACTTGTTGCGCACGCCGCAGGACAAGGCCAAGGCCTGGGCCGACCTGTGCCTGGCGCTGGACCTGATGCGCGGCGGCGCGCCCGCCTGAGTTATCGAATCCGGAGTACCTGCATGAAAAACAAACTGATCCGCCTGCTGCTCACCTTCCTCGTCATCGTCGTCCTGCTGGCCATCGGCTGGGTCTGGATCACGCTGCACTGGGCCTATTCCGACGGCGAGCGCGCCGGTTATGTGCAGAAGCTCGCGCGCAAGGGCTGGCTGTGCAAGACCTGGGAAGGCGAGATCGCCATGGTCACCATGCCCGGCGCCATCCCCGAGAAATTCGAGTTCAGCGTGCGCGACAACGCGGTGGCGCAGCAGATCAACGCGCTGGCCGGCAAGCGCGTGGTGCTGGACTACAAGCAGTACAAGTTCATCCCCACCACCTGCTTCGGCGAGACCGAGTACTTCATCGACGCCGTGCGCGAAGTGGTGGAGACACCGGCCGCCCCCGCCAGCGCGCCGCTGGCACCGGCAACGCCCCAGGGCCAGCTGAGCACACCACGCTGAGGCAAGGGCGGTGGTCATGAAGCCGTGCCCTTCGGTCTTCATCGCCACCCGTCTGGACGCCCGGCCTGACGACTGCAGGCGGAACCACGGCCTGCGGGGCAGGCGCCCATGAGCCCGAGCGCGACCGGGCCGGCCGTGGCGGCGACGGCCCGTCTTTTTCTGGCCTTGTTGCCGGGCCCGGCCGTGCGGGCGGCCCTGGACCAGCACGCGCAGGCCTGGCGCTGGCCGCCGCAGACGGCGTCTTATGCGCCGCCCGACTGGCATGTGACGCTGCATTTCATCGGTGCCGTGCCACGAACGCGCCTGGCCGAGTTGAAGTCGGCGCTCGATGCGCCCCTCGCCCCCTTCGAACTGCGTTTTGGCGTGCCGATGCTCTGGCCACAGGGCCTGGCCGTGCTGCTGCCCATGGCGGTGCCCACGGCATTGCAGCGGCTGCACGACCAGCTGGGTAGCCGCCTGCGCCAGCTGGGTCTGCGCACCGACGAGCGCGTCTATCGCCCCCACCTCACGCTGGCACGCAGGGCCGAAGGGGCGCTGCCGCCTGCGCCGCCCGCCTGGGGCTGGAGCGTCCGCGGTTACGTGCTGATGGAGTCGACCGGCCGGCCCGAGGCGCGTTACCGTGTGCTGCAACACTATGGCGAAGCCGAAGATGGCGGCCTGCTGCCGCCTTGAAGCACAATCCGGCATCCGGACTGAATGCATGACCCCGCACCCGCCATGACCCATACGCCCGCCAACACCCCCTTGTCCATCGAACTCTACGACGAGCCCGGCCACCTGATCCGCCGCGCCCAGCAGATCGCCGTGTCCAAGTTCCACGAGGTCCACGGGCGCCACGTCACGCCCATCCAGTACGCCATCCTGCGCACCCTGCACGAAACGCCGGGCATCGACCAGGTGACGCTGGCGCAGCTGATCGCGCTGGATACCTCCACCACCGCCGACATCGCGGCCCGGCTGGAGACCAAGGGCTGGATCCGGCGCGAAGTCCTGCCGCGGCGCCAGCGGCGCCTCTCGCTCACCCCGGAGGGGGAGGACGTGCTGGTCGAGCTCATGCCGGGAGTGGGTGTGCACTATCGCGCCATGATGGACAGTCTGGAGCCGGCCGAACAGCAGGAGTTCATGCGCTTGCTGCGCAAGTTCGTCCATCTGTACGACAGCCAGAACAAGGCCGAAGTCCGCAAATTGCGGCTCGCCGGCAAAGCCTGAATCCCGGCCGGCCTCGCGGTGGCCGGTACTTTCGATCAGGGTAAACACCAACTTCGGGTGTTTTGACTAAAAGTATTCATTCAGTACAATGAATCACATTCAGCATACGGAATGAGTGGTACTAGCCACCGCCGCTGACTATTGTTCAACCCTCACCGAGGAGCCCCTCATGTTCCCGAAAAACACCTGGTACGTCGCCGCCACCCCCAACGAAATCGACGAGAAGCCGCTGGGGCGCACCATCTGCGGCGAGCGCATTGCCTTCTACCGCGGGGTGGAGAACAAGGTCGCGGCCGTGCAGGACTTCTGCCCGCACCGCGGCGCTCCCCTGTCGCTGGGTTACGTGAGCGAAGGCAAGCTGGTCTGCGGCTACCACGGCCTGGAGATGGGCTGCAACGGCAAGACCGTGCACATGCCCGGCCAGCGCGTCGGCGGCTTCCCGGCCATCAAGGCCTATCCGGTGGTCGAGCGTTACGGCTTCATCTGGGTCTGGCCGGGCGACGCCGCGCAAGCGGACGAAAGCAAGATCCCGCACATGGAGTGGTACGACAACCCCGAGTGGGCCTATGGCGGCGGCCTGTACCACATCAACTGCGACTACCGTCTCATGATCGACAACCTGATGGATCTGACACACGAGACCTATGTGCACAGCACCTCCATCGGCCAGAAGGAGATCGACGAGACGCCGTGCAAGACCGTGGTCGAGGGCGACATGGTGGTGACCAGCCGCTACATGAACGGCATCCTGCCGCCGCCCTTCTGGAAGGCCGCGCTGCGCAGCGCCAACCTGCCCGACGATGCCAGTGTGGACCGCTGGCAGATCTGCCGTTTCACGCCGCCCAGCCACGTCATCATCGAGGTGGGGGTGGCGCTGCAGGGCCACGGCGGCTACGACGCGCCCAACGACAAGAAGGTCTACAGCCAGGTGATCGACTTCATCACCCCCGAGACCGAGACCTCCATCCACTACTTCTGGGGCATGGCGCGCAAGTTCAACCCCAAGGACAAGGCGCTGACCGCCACCATCCGCGAAGGCCAGGGCAAGATCTTCGCCGAGGACCTGGAGATGCTGGAGCGCCAGCAGCGCAACCTGATCGACTACCCCGAGCAGAAGCTGCTGATGCTCAACATCGACGCCGGCGGCGTGCAGTCGCGCAAGATCATCGACCGCCTGGTCGCCGCTGAACGCGCGACCGCGGCCCAGGCCTGAGGATGACCATGAGCTCGGCAACCCTGCAGGTGCGCGTGGCGGCCAAGGCCGTCGAAGCGCAGGACATCGTCACGCTGGAACTGGTGGCGACCGACGGCCAGCCGCTGCCGGCCTTCGCGGCCGGCTCGCATGTCGACGTCACCCTCCCCAACGGCATCACGCGCCAGTACTCGCTGTGCAACGATCCCCAGGAAACGCACCGCTACCTGATCGGCGTGCTGCGCGACCCGGCCTCACGCGGCGGCTCGCAGGCGGTGCATGAGCTGGTGCGGGTAGGCGAAGTGCTGCAGATCAGCGCGCCCAAGAACCACTTCCCGCTGGCGCACGAGGCGAAAAAAAGCCTGCTGCTGGCCGGCGGCATCGGCGTGACGCCCATCCTGTGCATGGCCGAACGCCTGGCGATCACCGGGGCGGACTTCGAGATGCACTACGCCACCCGCGCTCCCGAGCGCACCGCCTTTCGCCAGCGCATCGCGGCCTCGGGATTCGCCGAGCGGGTGCAGTTCCACTACGACAACGGTGAACCGGCGCAGAAGCTGGACCTGCAAGCCCTGCTGGCTGCGCCGCCGGCCGGCACACACCTCTATGTCTGCGGCCCCAAGGGTTTCATGGACGCGGTACTGGCCACGGCGCGCGCGCAGGGTTGGCCCGAGAGCCAGCTGCACTACGAGTTCTTCGGCGCCGAAGTGGCCAAGTCCGACAGCGACGCCGGCTTCGAGATCAAGCTGGCCAGTTCCGGGCGCATCGTCCTGGTGCCCAAGGACCAGACCGTGACCCAGGCCCTGGCCGCGGCCGGGGTGGAGATCATGATGTCCTGCGAGCAGGGTGTCTGCGGGACCTGCCTGACGCGGGTGCTCGAAGGCGTGCCGGATCACAAGGACAGCTACCTCACGCCCGAGGAACAGGCCGCCAACGACCAGTTCCTGCCGTGCTGCTCACGCAGCAAGACACCGCAACTCGTGCTTGACCTCTGAGCGTAGGGGCCCCAAACGGCCCCTTCTTACAATAGCGGCATGACTTTCCTCGACATGCTGCGCGCCGCCGAGCGGCAAAACAACTCCATGCTCTGCGTGGGCCTCGACCCGGAGCCGGCAAAGTTTCCCGGCGCCATGAAGGGTGATGCCTCGAAGATCTACGACTTCTGCGCTGCCATCGTCGACGCCACGGCCGATCTGGTGAGCGCCTTCAAGCCGCAGATCGCCTACTTCGCCGCGCACCGCGCCGAAGACCAGCTGGAGAAGCTGATGGCGCACATGCGCAAGGTCGCGCCCCAGGTGCCCGTCATCCTGGACGCCAAGCGCGGCGACATCGGCAGCACGGCCGAGCAGTACGCCAAGGAGGCGTTCGAGCGCTACGGCGCCGACGCGGTGACACTCTCGCCCTTCATGGGCTTCGACTCGCTGCAGCCCTATCTCAAGTACCACGGCAAGGGCGCCTTCCTGCTGTGCCGCACCTCCAACCCGGGCGGCGACGACCTGCAGGCCCAGCGCCTGGCCGGCGTGCCGGGTGAGCCCTACGTCTACGAACACATTGCCCGCCTGGTGCAGGGCCCGTGGAACACCAACGGCCAGCTCGGCCTGGTGGTGGGTGCCACCTACCCCGCCGAGATCGAACGGGTGCGTGCCGTGGCCCCCACCGTGCCGCTGCTGATCCCCGGTGTCGGCGCGCAAGGCGGTGACGCGGTCGCCACCGTGCGCGCCGGCTGGCGCGGCAAGGCCGGCGCAACCAGCGCGCCCATCGTCGTCAATTCCTCGCGTGCCGTGCTCTACGCGTCAGCCGGCACCGACTTCGCCGCCGCCGCGCGCCAGGTGGCGAGCGCAACACGGGATGCCCTGCAGGCCGCCAGACCCTGAGTTGGTCACGAGGTTGCAACAAAACGTTGCCAACCCCCTGAACTGACGCCAGAGCCATGGAGAATCCGGATCTCCAGAGACTGCGGCCAGGAGCCGCCAAGGAATCCGAGATGAAAAAGATCTTCAAACAGTTGTCGTTGTACGTCGTGGTGGGTGCGATGGCGCTGAGCGCCTGTTCCGTGGTGGCCGAGCGACCTGATGGCGTGGGCAAGAACCGCGACCGCGACCACGACCGCTACGAGCGGCGTGATGACGACCGCCGGGCCGAGCGCCGCGATGACCGCCGCGATCAGGATCGTTACGAGCGGCGCGATGACCGCCGTGATGACCGTCGCGACCACGACCGTTACGAGCGCCGTGACGACTACCGCGCCGGCCCCAATGTGCAGGTGAATATCGGCGGCTACTTCGGTGAGCGCCAGCGCGCTGCTGTTTATGACTACTACGGCCAGCCGCCGCGGGCTCACTGCCCGCCCGGCCTGGCCAAGAAGGGCAACGGCTGCCAGCCACCCGGCCAAGCCAAGAAGTGGGCCATGGGCCGGCCGCTGCCGCGTGACGTCCAGTACCGCCCGGTGGAAGCCGACGTGCGCGTGCGCCTGGGCAACCCGCCTGCCGGCCACGAGTTCGTGCGCGTCGCCAGCGACATCCTGCTGATCGCCGTCGGCTCGGCCATGGTGATCGACGCCATCGAAGACCTGCAGCGCTGAAAAAATCACCCCGGCGGCGCCGCTGCGGCGCCCGCCTGGCCCCTGGGCGCGCTGGTAACGGCTTTGCCATCGGCGCCCGCATGCACTAAAGTGACTCGTTCAGGACGGCTGTCCTGAAAAGGAGTGCTGCATGAACGCGAAGTACCGGGGATATGGGGGTCGGGCCGTGTTGACGGGCCTGCTGTTGCTGGTCGGCGGGGCCACGCTGGCCGAAAAACCCGGCCAGGACGGCGAGTCGCGCAAGGACGCCGGTCCGGGCCGCGCCCAGCAGGGCGAGTGGCGCAACTACTACCAGGAACGCGAACAACGCGAGGAGCGCTACAAGCGCGAAAAATCCCAGCAGGATCGCGCCTGGCAGGATTACAACCGCGAGCGCCAGCGTCGCGGCTACCGCAGCGAAGCGGCGCCGCAAGGGCCTGCCGTCGAGATCCGCATCGGCGGCTATTTCGGTTATCCGCAGCGGGCTGAAGTCCAGAGTTACTACCGTGAGCGCGCGCGGCGGGGCTTCTGCCCGCCGGGACTGGCCAAGAAGGGCAATGGCTGCCAGCCGCCCGGCCAGGCGCGTGCCTGGATCGTCGGACAGCCGCTGCCGCCCGATGTGGCCTACTACCCCGTGGAGCCCGCCGTGCGGGTCAGGCTGGGCCTGCCGCCACCGGGCCACGAGTTCGTCCGCATCGCCTCCGACATCCTGCTGATCGCCGTGGGTACCGGCATGGTCATCGACGCCATCGAGGACCTGGGGCGCTAGCCGCGCCGGCTCACAGCAGCGGCTTGAGATAACGCCCGGTATGGCTGGCCGGATTGGCCGCCAGCGTTTCGGGTGTGCCCACCCCCACCACGGTGCCGCCGCCGGCACCGCCTTCGGGCCCCATGTCGATCAGCCAGTCGGCCGTCTTGATGACGTCCAGGTTGTGCTCGATCACGACGATGGTGTTGCCGGCGTCGCGTAGCTGGTGCAGGACCTTGAGCAGCAGGTCGATGTCGGCAAAGTGCAGGCCGGTGGTCGGCTCGTCCAGGATGTAGAGCGTGCGGCCGGTGTCGCGTTTGGACAATTCGAGCGCCAGTTTCACGCGCTGCGCCTCGCCACCCGAGAGTGTGGTGGCCGACTGGCCCAGCTTCACGTAGGACAGGCCCACGTCCAGCAGGGTCTGCAGCTTGCGCGCCAGCGTCGGCACGGCGCTGAAAAAGGCGTAGGCCGCCTCCACCGTGAGGTCCAGCACCTGGGCGATGTTCTTGCCCTTGTAGAGCACTTCCAGCGTCTCGCGGTTGTAGCGTGCGCCGTGGCAGACGTCGCACGGCACGTAGACGTCGGGCAGGAAATGCATCTCCACCTTCACCATGCCGTCGCCCTGGCAGGCCTCGCAACGGCCGCCGGCGACGTTGAAGGAGAAACGCCCCGGGCCGTAACCGCGCTCGCGCGCCATCGGCACCTCGGCCATCAGCTCGCGGATGGCGGTGAACAGGCCGGTGTAGGTGGCCGGGTTGGAGCGCGGCGTGCGGCCGATCGGTGACTGGTCGACGTTGATGACCTTGTCGAAGTGCTCGATGCCCTCGATCTCCTGCACCGGCGCTGGCTCGTCATGCGCGCGGTAGAGCTGGCGCGCGACCGCCTTGTACAGGGTGTCGTTCACCAGGGTGGACTTGCCCGAGCCGGAGACACCGGTGACGCAGGTGATCAGACCGACGGGGAAGTCCGCGCTGACGTTCTTCAGGTTGTTGCCACGGGCGCCGATGATGCGCAGGCATTCCTCGCGCAGCGGATGGCGCGCCTTGGGCACGGCGATGCGCAGCGTGCCCGCCAGGTAACGGCCGGTCAGCGACTCAGGATGGTGCTTCACCTCGTCGTAGGTGCCCTGGGCCACCACGCGCCCGCCATGCACGCCGGCGCCCGGCCCCATGTCGATCAGGTGGTCGGCGGCGCGCATCATGTCCTCGTCGTGCTCGACCACCAGCACGCTGTTGCCGATGTCGCGCAAATGCTTGAGCGTCTCGATCAGGCGGTCGTTGTCGCGCTGGTGCAGGCCGATGCTGGGTTCGTCCAGCACGTACATCACACCCGTCAGGCCGCTGCCGATCTGGCTGGCCAGGCGGATGCGCTGGGCCTCGCCACCCGACAGCGTCTCGGCGCTGCGGTCCAGGCTGAGGTAGTTCAGGCCGACGTCGTTGAGAAACTTCAGGCGCAGCCGGATCTCGCGCACCACCTTGTCGGCGATCTCGGCCTTGGCGCCGTGCAGCTGCAAATGTTCGAAATAGTCGAAGCACTCGCGCAGTGTCAGATGGCTCACTTCGAAGATGGCGCGCGCCTGGGCCTCGTCGCCGATCTTCACGTGGCGCGCCTCCGGGCGCAGCCGGGTGCCGGCGCAGGCCGGGCAGGGCTGGGTGCCGCGCAGGCGGGCCAGGTCCTCGCGCACCAAGGCCGACTCGGTCTCGCGGTAGCGCCGCGTCATATTGGGGATGATGCCCTCGAAGGGGTGCTTCTTGCTGACCTTCTTGCCCTGCGAGGCCCCGGAATCCATCACATAACTGAACTTGATCTCTTCCTCACCCGAGCCGTGCAGGATGACCTGGCGGATCGCCGCCGGCAGTTCCTCGAAAGGATCGTCGACATCGAACTTGTAGTGTTTGGCCAGGCTCTCCAGCATGGCGAAGTAGTAGCCGTTGCGCCGGTCCCAGCCCTTGATGGCGCCGCCGGCCAGACTGAGCGAGGGGAAGGCCACCACGCGCGTCGGGTCGAAGAACTCCTGATGGCCAATGCCGTCGCAGCTGGGGCAGGCGCCTTGCGGCGAGTTGAAGGAGAACAGCCGCGGTTCCAGCTCGCTGATCGAGTAATGGCACAGCGGGCAGGCGAACCTGGCGTTGAACGTGTGCTCAACCCCCGAGTCCAGCTCGACGGCGAGGGCGCGGCCGTCGGCCAGGCGCAGCGCGGACTCGAAACTCTCGGCCAGGCGCTGGCGCAGCGCGCCGTGCTCGGGGTCGGCCGCCGCGCGCACCTTGAGGCGGTCGATGACAACGTCGATGTCGTGTTTCTCGGTCTTCTTCAGCTTGGGCAGCTCGTCGAAGTTGAGGGCCGCGCCATCGATGCGAAAACGCACATAACCCTGGGCCTGCATGTCCTCGAACACATCGGCGAACTCACCCTTCTTCTGCCGCGCCAGCGGCGCCAGGATCATCAGCCGCGTCTCGGCCGGCAGGGCCAGCACCGCGTCCACCATCTGGCTCACCGTTTGCGCCTGCAGCGGCAGCTGGTGATCCGGGCAGTAGGGTGTGCCGGCGCGCGCATACAGCAGGCGCAGGTAATCGTGGATCTCGGTCACCGTGCCCACGGTGGAGCGCGGGTT
>JAHRYV010000043.1 GCA_020621965.1 Curvibacter sp.
GAAATGGGTCGTCATCATGATCATGCGGGCGACCCAGAAGAAGATGATGTCGTAACCGGTCACCAGCACGCTGGAGGGCAGGTAGAGATCAAAATCTTCCGTTTGCTCGGGCCAGCCCATGGTGCTGAAAGGCACCAGGGCCGAGGAGTACCAGGTGTCTAGCACGTCCTCGTCACGCGTGAGTTTCTTGCCCGGTGCCTTGGCCTGAGCCTCGGCTTCGTTGCGTGCCACGATGACGTTGCCGGCCTCGTCGTACCAGGCCGGGATCTGGTGCCCCCACCAGAGCTGGCGCGAGATGCACCAGTCCTGAATGTTGTTCATCCACTGGTTGTAGGTGTTGACCCAGTTCTCGGGCACAAACTTGACCGCGCCGCTGTCGACCGCGTCGATGGCCTTTTGCGCGATGCTCTTGCCGGTCGGGTCGCCTTTGCCGACTTGGCTCATGGCCACGAACCACTGGTCGGTGAGCATGGGCTCGACGATCTGGCCGGTGCGGGTGCAGATGGGCACCATGAGCTTGTGCTTTTTGGTCTCCACCAAGGCGCCGATGGCCTCCAGGTCCTTGACGATGGCCTTGCGCGCCACGAAACGATCCAGCCCGCGGTATTGCTCGGGCGCGTTCTCATTGATCTTGGCCTGCAGCGTCAGCACGCAGATCAGCTCCAGCTTGTGGCGCTGGCCCACCTGGTAGTCGTTGGGGTCATGGGCCGGTGTGACCTTGACCACGCCGGTGCCGAATTCCTTGTCCACGTATTCGTCGGCAATCACCGGGATCTGACGGCCCACCAGGGGCAGGGTCACCATCTTGCCGATGAGGTGCTTGTAACGCTCGTCCTCCGGATGCACCATCACGGCCACGTCGCCCAGCATGGTCTCGGGGCGGGTGGTGGCCACGGTCAGGCTGCCGGAACCATCGGCCAGCGGGTAGGCGATGTGCCAGAGTGAACCGTCCTTCTCTTCGCTCTCCACTTCCAGGTCGGACACGGCGGACTGCAGCACCGGGTCCCAGTTGACCAGGCGCTTGCCGCGGTAGATCAGGCCCTGCTCGTACAGGCGCACGAAAGTCTCGGTGACCACCTTGGACAGCTTGTCGTCCATGGTGAAGTACTCGCGGCTCCAGTCCACGCTGTCGCCCATACGGCGCATCTGCGTGGTGATGGTGTTGCCGCTCTGCTCCTTCCATTCCCAGACGCGGGCGACGAAGTTCTTGCGGCCCAGGTCGTGGCGGCTGATCTTCTGCTCCTGCAGCTGGCGCTCCACCACGATCTGGGTGGCAATGCCCGCGTGGTCCGTGCCCGGCACCCAGACCGTGTTGGCGCCGGCCATGCGGTGGTAGCGCGTGAGCGAGTCCATGATGGTCTGGTTGAAGGCGTGGCCCATGTGCAGCGTGCCCGTCACGTTGGGCGGCGGCAGCTGGATGGCGAAGGACGGTGCGCCCGCCTTGGCCTTACCCGTGCCGCGGAAACCCGCCTGGCCGTAGCCGCGCTTCTCCCACTCGGGGCCCCAGTGCGCCTCGAGGGCGGCCGGTTCGAAAGACTTGGGCAGGCTGTTGAGGCCCGGTTGCTGGACGGTGTCGGTCATGGTGCGGACAAAAATGAAAAACGGCGCCCCGAAGGCGCCGTTCTATGGCTGGCTTGGATCAACCCGCGATTTTACCGGGGGCGGCCCTGTTCAGGCCGCGCGCGGCATGTCCTTGGCCGCCTGGATGCAGGCGGCCAGTTCCTCGCGGTTGCCGATCTGGTTGGCCAGGATCAGGATCAGGCGGGCATTGAGCAGCTCGGACTGCTCGGGGCTGAGACCTGCGTGGGCATCGAGCAGCTGCTCGTAGAAGGTGTCGGCGTCCTGGAAATGGGGGGTGGTTTTCATCAGCTCCTCCTCAATGCTTGAGGCCCATGGCCTGTTCGATGGCCTGGATAAGGCCGGCGTCGACGCTCTCGCCGGTGGCGGCCAGATAGGCGTCGGGGCGCACCAGGGCCCAGGCGTGGCCGAACACATGGCAGGCCCCTTGCAGATGACCTTGCGGGTCGATCACATGCTCGCGCGCCTGGGGCGGGGTGTCCGGGCCCACCACCTGCACCGCGCAGATCGGCGCCGCCGCGCTGATGTCGCGCAGGCGCCGGGCGGCGGCGGCCGACATGTCGCCGAAGACCAGCACCAGCAGCCGGCCGCCGGCCCACTCGATCAGGTCGTTCACCGCGCCCTTGCTGCCGTCGGGCCAGCGGAAGGCCACGTTCTGCACCGACAGGCCGCCGCTGCGGTCGCACACGCTGGAGTGGGTGTAGCTGTTGGCCACGGCCATGCGACCGGTGTTGATGAGCTGGCGCGCAAACGGATACTGGCGCGCCAGGCCGATGGCGGCGGTGCGGAAGGTGCGCTCCATGCCGTCGGCCGGGCGCAGAAAACGCGCCGTGCGGTTGGTGACCTGCACGTTCTGCGCCGCGGCCTCGTGGCGTTCCTCGTCGTAGCTGTCCAGCAGGCTGGCCGGCGCCCAGCCCCGCAGCACGGCGGCCAGCTTCCAGGCCAGGTTGTCGGCGTCGGCCACGCCGGTGTTGCCGCCGCGTGCGCCGAAGGGGCTGACGATCTTGGCCGTGTCGCCCATGAAATAGACGCTGCCGATGCGCAATTTATCCAGGCACTGGCTGCGGTAGGCGTAGGAGCCGACCCAGACGATCTCGAACGCCACGTCCGGGCCGAACTGCTGGCGCAGGCGTTCACTCACCACGTCTTCGCGGCTGACGTACGCGGGATCGGCATTGGGCTCCATCTGGTAGTCGATGCGCCAGACCTCGTCGCCCATGAGGTGCTGCCAGACGGCCCGGTTGCCGTTGAAAGGGGCCTCGATCCAGGTGTGGCGTTCCTGCGGCGGGCGGTGCTTGAAACGCACGTCGGCGATGCACCAGCGGTCGTCGCCGCGGCGCGAGGTCATGGTGGCGCCGGTCCAGCCGTGGAAAGGCGTGTGCGAACCGCTGGTGTCGATCACGTGCTCGGCCTGCAACTGGTAACGGCCGGCCGGCGTCTCCACGCTCAGCGTGGCATAACCCTCGTGCTGCTTGAAACCGGTCACGCGCGACTTCCAGCGCAGGTCCACATGGCCCAGGCCGTAGATGCGCTCGACCAGATAACCCTCGATGTAGAACTGCTGGATGTTGATGAAGGCCGGCTGGCTGGACAGGCCGAAGCTGCTCTGCTGGCGCAGATCGAAGGAATAGATCTCGTCCTTGCCGGCAAAGGTACGGCCCACGCTCCACTGGATGCCCTTGGCCGCGATGCGCTCGTACACACCCAGGCGCTGGAAGATCTCCAGTGACTTCTGCGTGTAGCAGATGCCGCGCGAGGAGGCGCCCTTGACGCCCACCGTGTTGTCCTCGTCCAGCAGCACCGCCTGCACGCCCAGCCGGGCCAGGCAGCAGGCCAGCGTCAGGCCGGTGATGCCGGCGCCGACGATGACGACCTTGTGGCGCCGCACTTCGCCGGTCTTGAGTTCCGGCGGCTCGACAAAGGGGTATTCGGGCAGCTCGTAACCCTTGCCCTGGGTGAATTCGTAGCCGTTGGTATAGGCCACGTCGCGGTAGCTCGTGCTCGTGCTCATGCCTGTCCTTTCTGCGCGGCGCGCGCGGCGACTTCGGGTCGGTCGTTCTGTTGCGGTTTCAGGGGTGCCGCCACCTTGCCGGCGGCGCGCTCCTGCCGCCAGACGGCCTTGCGTGCGCTCCACTCGTCCAGGCGCGCGTGGGCGCTGGTGCTTTCCTTGAGCATCTGGAACTCGTCGGCCACCTGGGCCGAGAGCTCCAACCGGATGCCGTTGGGGTCGAAGAAGTAGATGCTCTTGAAGATGTGGTGGTCGGTCACCCCGATCACCTCGACGCCATGCGCCTGCAGCCGCGCCTTCATGGCGTCGAGCTCCGGCAGCGAGTTGAGCCGGAAGGCGATGTGGTTGACCCAGCGCGGCGTGTTCGGGCTGGGCTCGGCGGCCACGTCGTCGCCCAGATCGAAAAAGGCGATGAAGGAGCCGTCCTGCAGGCGGAAGAAGAAGTGCGTGTAGGGACAGTACTCGCCGGTGCTGGGCACGTAGTCGCTCTGGATGATGTGGTACAGCGGCAGGCCCAGGATGTCCTCGTAGAAGTGCCGCGTCTCCTCGGCGTCGCGCGCGCGGTAGGCGTAATGGTGCAACTGCTGGATGGGCGGCGGCGGCAGATGGCCGGCGGTGCCGGAGCTGTGGGTCATGCGTCTACTCCTCGGGCAGGCAATTCACTATTGCGTAACACGTTTACTTTAACGTAACTCGGCGCATAGGCCGAGTGGACCCGCCGGCACGGCTCGTCGGCACCTATTGCGAATACATCTCAATAGCAGAGATCCATAGGCAGCGGCAATTCAGCAAATTGAAAGTGCCAATTGGACGGATGCCCGGGCCGTGACTAGTCTTGTTTTTGCCTTTGACTTGTTCAAAGCCAACCCGTGTCTTTCCAACCCACAAAGGAGATAGCCATGCCCGCACTGAAAGGTTCCAAGACGGAACAGTGCCTGAAGGACGCCTTCGCCGGCGAATCGCAGGCCAACCGCCGTTATCTGTACTTCGCAAACAAGGCCGACGTGGAAGGCCAGAACGACGTGGCGGCCCTGTTCCGCTCCACCGCCGAAGGTGAAACCGGCCACGCCCACGGCCACCTGGAGTTCCTGGAGCAGTCGGGCGACCCCGCCACCGGCCTGCCCATCGGCTCCACCCGCAACAACCTGAAGTCCGCCGTGGCCGGCGAAACCCACGAGTACACCGACATGTACCCGGGCATGGCCAAGACCGCCCGCTCGGAAGGGTTCGACGAAGTTGCCGACTGGTTCGAGACCCTGGCCAAGGCAGAGCGTTCGCACGCGAACCGCTATCAAAAGGCCCTGAACGAACTGGTGGACTGACCTTGGCGGCTACTGCGCGACCGTGATGCGTCGTTGCGGGGCCCGGCGGGAAATCCTCACGTACCTAAAGTACGTTCCGGTTTCCCGCCACCCGCGCCTCGCCTGACGGCCGCTCGCTACGCCGCGTAGGCGTAGCGGTTTACGAAAGAGCTTTCACACGAAAGAGCTTTCTTAAATCCACACAACAAAGAGGAAACACCATGGCGCGCGAAGGCAACCTGGAAGCCCCGACCCGACACCCGCTGGACTGGAAAAACCCCGACTTCTACAACGAAGCGTCCGCCTTCAAGGAACTGGAACGCATCTTCGACATCTGCCATGGCTGCCGCCGCTGCGTGAGCCTGTGCGGCGCCTTCCCCACCTTGTTCGACCTGGTCGACGAGAGCGAGACCATGGAGGTCGACGGCGTCAGGAAAGAGGACTACTGGAAGGTGGTGGACCAGTGTTATATGTGTGACCTGTGCTACATGACCAAGTGTCCGTACACGCCGCCGCACGAGTGGAACCTGGACTTCCCGCACACCATGTTGCGTGCCAAGGCCATCAAGTTCAAGAAGGGCGCGGTCAAGACCAGCGAGAAGCTGCTGGCCTCCACCGATCTGCACGGCTCCTTCGCCGGTATACCCGTCGTGGTGCAGGTGGCCAACGCGGTGAGCAAGACCCGGGTTGCACGCAGTGCCATGGAAAGTGTGATGGGGGTGGACAAGGACGCTTGGCTGCCCTCCTTCGCCAACCGGAAGTTCCGCTCCGGTGCCGCCGAAAGCCAGCCCTACCCGGCGAAAAAAGGTGAGAAGACCCCTGGCAAGGTGGCCATCTACTCGACCTGCTACGTCAACTACAACGAACCCGGCATCGGCCACGACCTGCTCAAGATCCTCGACCACAACGAGATTCCCTACGTGCTGGTGGAGAAGGAAAAGTGCTGCGGCATGCCCAAGCTGGAGCTGGGTGATCTGGACTCGGTCAACGCCAGCAAGGAGACCAACATCCCCGTGCTGCACAGGTATGCGCAGGAGGGTTACGCCATCCTGGCCGCCGTGCCCAGCTGCACGCTGATGTTCAAGCAGGAGATCCCGCTGATGTACCCGGACGACCGGGCCGTACAGGAAGTGAAGGAGGCCATGTGGGACCCCTTCGAGTACCTGATGGCGCGCAAGCGTGACGGCCTGCTCAAGACCGAGTTCCCGCAGAAACTCGGCAACGTGAGCTACCAGATCCCCTGCCACGGCCGTGTACAGAACATCGGCAAGAAGACCGAGGAGATGCTCAACATGATCCCCGACACCACGATCAACACCATCGAGCGCTGCTCGGGCCATGCCGGCACCTTCGGCGTGAAGAAGGCCTACCACCAGACGGCCATGAAGATCGGCAAACCGGTGTTCAAGGCCATGGCCACCATGAAAGACGGAGCCAAGCCCGACTACATCAGCTCCGACTGCCCCCTGGGCGGCCACCACATCGCCCAGGGTTTCGAGGTCAACGGCCTGGGCGCGCCCGAGCTGCAGCACCCCTTGTCGCTGGTGCGCAAAGCCTATGGCTTGAAGTAAATGAACTTGCGGGACAAACCTTCAGCTCTGTCCCCAACTGATTGGAGCACTATGCAACTCACCGGCAAGATCACCCCCGACAGCCTCATGTCGCTGGAGGCCTACAGCAAGTGGCGCAAGCTGCACAAGGGCGAGGTCATCGCCCACCGCAAGCTGCGCAGCGTGCAGCTGGGCGAGCACATCTCGATCCACTTCGAGTCCGAGCTGACCATGCGCTACCAGATCCAGGAGATGCTGCGCATCGAGAAGATCTTCGAGGAGGAAGGCATCCAGGACGAGATCCAGGCCTATGCCCCGCTGGTGCCCGACGGCACGAACTGGAAGGCCACGATGCTGATCGAGTACCCGGACATCAACGAGCGCAAGCGCGAGCTGGCCCGCCTGATCGGCGTGGAGGACCGCATGTTCGTCGAGGTGGAAGGTTACCCGCGCGTCTACGCCATTGCCGACGAAGACCTGGACCGCGAGAACGACGAGAAGACCTCGGCCGTGCACTTCGTGCGCTTCGAGTTCACGCCCGCCATGTGCGCCGCCGTCAAGGCCGGCGCCAGCGTCAAGCTGGGCTGCGACCACACCAACTACCCGGCCCATGTGACCATCGGCGCCGAGACCCTGGCCGCGCTGGCCGGCGACCTGAAGTAGGCAGCCCCGGGGCACCGCCACCTGGGCGGCATCAGCGGCCGACCACCCGCGTCGCGCTCACCCGCTCGGGCCGTCAAGTGCCGCCTCGGCGGCACTTTTCATTTTCGGCCAGCGCGGTTATCATAAGATCTAATTTAGATACATGTTTAACCATGGGTGCCGTGACCCCGCATTCGCTCCCGCCGCTGGATGAAGCTTTCGTCCGCAACGTCCTGCGTCAGGTGGACGATCCCGAGGTCGGCATCAACATCGTCGACCTGGGCCTGATCTACCGCATCGAGGCCAGCGCCGAGAAGGTCTACATCGAGATGACCATGACCTCGCCCGCCTGCCCGATGGGCGACATGATTCTGGACGAGATCGACACGGCGCTGGACCAGGTCTTGCCGGCCGCCACCGTGCTCGACATCCGCCTGGTCCGGTCCCCACCCTGGGGCCCCTCCATGATGAGCGACGCCGCCAAGGCCAAGCTGGGCTGGGCCGGCGAAGCATTCGCACCCCCGCCGCGGACCCCGTAACCCATGCAAGCACTCCCGCCCCTGGCCCGCCTGCCCCTGCTGTTTCTGGGCCTGCTCGCACTGGTCGTCGGCGTGGTCGCCGGGCTGGCTCGCCTGGCCGTGGACGTTCCGGCCTGGGCCGCCACCCAGGCCGTGGCCCACGGTGCCTTCATGGTCACCGCCTTTCTCGGCACCGTGATCAGCCTGGAGCGTGCGGTCGCCCTGGCGCGGTTCTGGCCTTATCTGGCGCCGCTGGGCGCGGGACTGGGCGGGCTGGCCCTGGCTTTGGGCCTGCCCCTGCTGTGGGCCCAGGCGCTCTTCACGGCCGCCGCCATCTTGCTGCTCGCCGGCAGCGTCCTGGTGTGGCGCCTGCAGCCGTTGCCGCACACCGCCACCCTGGCCCTGGGCGCGGCCGCCTGGCTGAGCGGCAATCTGGTCTGGCTGCTCAGCGGCGCCATGGTCCTGGCCACGCCCTGGTGGATGGCCTTTCTGGTGCTGACCATCGCGGGCGAGCGGCTGGAGCTCACCCGTCTGCTGCCCACCCCGCCGCGCGCGCGTGCCCTGTTCACCGTGCTCATCGCCCTGCAGCTGGCCGGGCTGATCGTCTCGTTCTGGCAACCGGCACCGGGCATCCGGCTGTTCGCGCTGGCGCTGCTGGGCCTGGCACTGTGGCTGCTGCGCCATGACCTGGCCCGCCATACGGTGCGCCAGACCGGATTGCCGCGTTACATCGCCGTGTGCCTGCTGGCCGGTTACGGCTGGCTGTGCGTCGGCGGCCTGCTCGGCGCCGCCGGCGGCTTCGCACCCGGTCATCCCTGGCGCGATGCGGCCCTGCACGCGGTGTTCCTCGGCTTCGTCTTCTCGATGATCCTCGGCCATGCGCCGATCATCCTGCCGGCCGTGGCCAGGATCCGGATTTCCCACAGCCCGCTGCTGTACCTGCCGCTGGTCGTGCTGCACGTCTCCGTGCTCGGTCGTTGCGCCGGCAGCCTGCTCGACCTGCCCGCGCTCACCCGCGCGGCCGGCCTGGCCAACGCCGCCGCGCTGCTGCTTTTTGTGCTGACGATGCTGCTACTGATCCTGCGCAGCCGGTCATCGGCACCGGCCCGCTCCCATTGATCCACCCACCCCAACCAGGAGAACCATCCCATGAACCAGGCCCCCCATCTGCACCTGAGCCCCGACGCGCTCTACCCCTTCGACGCCCGCGGCATCGCCAAGCGCTTCCGTCATGCGGCGATCTTCGGCGCGCTCGACGCGCTCAACAGCGGCGAGACCATGCGCTTCGTCAACGACCACGATCCCATTCCGCTGCTCAACCAGTTGCAGCAGCGTTACGGGGAGCGTGTCGACATCCAGTACCGGCAGCGTGATCCGGGCGCCATCGTGATCGACTTCATCAAGACCTGAGGGCCGGCAGGCGCAGCCTGTTTTCCCGCACCGCCGCCCGTGCGGTGCCGCCTGCGGGACCCGAAACGAGGGCCAGTGCCACTACACTGGCCCTACGCATTTCTGCCTGCCCCGATGAGCTCCCACCCCGCGCAAACGTCCGCCGGCGCCCTGCATGGCCGCAGCGCCTGGCTCATGCTGCTGGCCCTGTGCACGGCCTTCATGCTCAGCCAGTCCTACCGCACGGCGGCGGCCATCCTGGCGCCCGAGCTGCAGGCACGGCTGGGTTTCACGCCGCAGCAGCTGGGTGTGTTCGCCGCTTCTTTCCATTTCGCCTTCGGCGCCCTGCAGCTCTTCATGGGCATCGGCATCGACCTGCACGGCGTGCGGCGCACCGTGCTCACCGCCTTTCCGCTCACCATCGCCGGCGCCCTGCTGTCGGCCTTCAGCACCGACTTCGGCCCGCTGGTGCTGGGCCAGGTGCTGATCGGCATCGGCTGCGCGCCGGCTTTCCTGGTCTGCACGGTGTTCATCGCGCGCTGTTTCCCAGCCCATCGTTTTGCTGCCGTCTCCGGCCTGGCCATGGGCATCGGCGGCGTGGGCATGCTGCTCACCGGCACCCCGCTGGCCTGGCTGGTGCACGACCACTCCCTGCGCGCCGGCTTCCTCATGCTGGCTGCGCTCTCCGTTCTGGCCTGGTTCACGGTCTTTGTCTTCGTGCGCGAACCCGCCGCACCCCCGGCCAGCGGTCCGCGCCCATCCGTGTGGCAGGCCATCGTCCAGTTCGGCCAGCTGCTGCGCCTGCCGCAGACGTTGGGCATCATGGCGCTGAGCGCTGTCACGTACGCCTGTTTCATCACGCTGCGCGGCCTCTGGCTCGGCCCGTTGTTGGTCGAGCGCTTCCACTACACACTGATCGAAAGCGGCCACGTCGCACTGGCGATCTCGCTGGTCTCGCTGCTGGGGCCACCGTTCTTCGGCCGCCACGACCCCGGCCCCGCCACCCGGCGGCGCTGGATCATCGGCTACACGGTGCTCATGGCCACGTTTTTCGTGCTGCTGGCGCTGACGCAGGCCGCGTGGGCGGCGGGCACGCTGCTGGTGCTCATCAGCTTCCTGGTCGGGTTTCCCGTGCTGCAGTACGCCGACGTGCGCTCGGCCTACCCCGAGGCGCAGACCGGCCGCGCCATGGCCGCCTTCACCATGGCCATGTTCCTGGGTATCGCACTGATGCAGTGGTTCACCGGTCTGGTGGCCGATGTCGCCAAACGCCTGGCGTTCGACCCCTACACGGCCGTGCTGCTGACCGTGGCGACCCTGCTGCTGGCGGGCGCGCTGGCGTTTGCCGCATTGCCTTCCAGGCGGGTCTCGTAGGCGGGCGGGCGCAACGTGCTGTCCGGCAGGACGGACGGAAAGTGCCGCTGCCTGCCGGCTTCGACCACGTGGGCCTGCACCTTGGCCAGCTGATAGCGGGCCAGCATGACCTGCAGATCGGCCGCCCTGGTTTCCCCGGCTGCGTGCAGCTTGGCAGCCTCCCGGTGCAGCCTGGAGGCCTGCTCCAGGTACTCGGCAACCTTCAGGTGCAGTTGCGGTAGGGGCAGGGCGTGCGGGGCGGCGTTGTCGCCGTCGGGCAGGAAGGTCATGGGCGACTCCCGGGTCATGTCGGTTCAAACGGATGCGCTGGATGCGCAGAGAAAGTGTCCGTACGCTGGGTGATCCCGTCTGTGGGCTGGACCACATGCAGCACCTGGTGTCGGGAATGCGATACGAACCGTGCCCGCCGACGCGGTCACTGCGCCTTATGTGCGCTTGCGTACCGTCAAGCCACGCCCAACTCCTTATGGTCGGACTTCATGACGTCTGATGAATTTCAGATGCATGCCTGGGCACCGCCCATGAGCCACTCCGACAACATCCAAAGGATCCATATGAACAAATCACACCGCCATCTCGTCTCGAGCCTGTGCGTGGCCGCTGCAGCGCTGGCCGCAACAGGCGTGCAGGCCCAGAGCAGCGGGTCGGGCTCCGGCAGCGGCAACCGCCATGTCGGATTCAATGCCGGCCTCACCGACTACAAGCTGGGTGACGGCACCGGCGTCTTCGGTTCGGACAAACGCACCACCGCCTACAACATCTACGTCGGCAGCTACTTCACCAACAGCGACCTGGGCATGGAGCTGGGCTACACCGATTTCGGCCGGGTCACTCGCGCGGGCGGCACCACCAAGGCCGACGGCATCAACCTGAGCCTGATCGGCAGACTGCCGCTGGACAACGCCTTCAGTCTGCTGGGCAAGGTGGGCGGCACCTTCGCCCACACCGATGTGTCGTCGGCGGCCGGCTCGGGTGTGACGGCAGGCAGCGAGAACAGTTTCGACTGGTCTTACGGCGTGGGTGCCGAATATGCCATGAACCGGCAGTGGTCCGCGGTGCTGCAGTACGACGAACACTACGTGAAATATGCCGGCAACAACCGTGACCGCATCAACATCACGTCCCTGGGTGTGCGTTACCGCTACTGAACGTCTGCGAGTTTCCAGTCCCTGGCGCGCCGCTGCGGCGGCCGGGGGGAAAGCCATCATCCGAAACCGATCTCCATCTGATCGTGCGCGATCGGGTTGGGATCTTGAGCACTTTTAGGGAGAACATGTCATGTTCGAAACCATCGCACCCCAGAGAGAGAAACTGACGAGCGATCTGCGTCAGGTGATCGCAGATACCGAAGAGTTGCTGCGTATGTCCTCCAGTGAGACCGGCGACAGCGCGGCCGAAGTGCGAAGCCGCATCCAGAACCGGCTGCAGGCAGCGCGCGCACAGCTGACCGAACTGCAGGACATGGCGGTCGCCAAGGCCAAGGCGGCGGGCCATGCCACGGACGAGTTCGTGCACGAAAACCCGTGGAGGTCGATCGGCATCGCCGCCGCCGTCGGACTCGTCGTGGGCGTGCTGATCGCACGTCGCTGATGAGCGGGACGGCATGAGCGAGCCGGCACAAGGACAAGGCCTGTTCTCCTCCCTGCGCCAGTTGCTGGGCACCGCCGTGGCGACCTTGCAGGTGCGACTGGCCTTGCTCAGCAACGAGATCGAACAGGAAAAGCTGCGCCTGTTCGATGGCCTGCTGTGGGCCGGCCTTGCCCTGATGCTGCTGGCCCTGGGCACGCTGCTGCTCGCCGCCTTCGTCGTCGTGCTCTTCTGGGACAACTACCGCCTGCAGGCCCTGGGGGTACTGGCCCTGCTGCTGCTGGGTGCCGGCGCCTGGCTTCTGTCACTCGCCCGGGATCGTCTGCGCAGCGCGGGCGGCCTGTTCAGCACCAGCGTCCGTGAGCTCGGTCGCGACCGTGCCGGACTCGGCGCCGGCGAATAAGCCCGCCCCAACTCCACACGCCAGATGCACCACCCGCGACATAAAGAACTCGCATGGCGACAACAGCAGCTGCTGTTGCGCAGCGCCGAACTGCGTGCCACGCTGGCAGATCAGGCCCGCGCACTGAGATCGCCGCTGGCACTGGCCGACCAGCTGCGTGCCGGCGTGCACTGGCTGCGCCAGCATCCCGTCTGGCCGCTGGCCGCGCTGGCCTGGCTGGTGCTGCGCCCACCGCGCCACCTGCTGCGCTGGTTGCCCCCTCTGTTCGGAGGCTGGCAGATTCTTCGGCGGGCCGGACAGTGGCTGGCCGGCCGCGCAGACCGTAAGCCTTAAGCCGGCCGCGGCATCGTCCGTTGGCTGCACCGCCTACGGAGTGCCGCCGGCAACGTCGGTCTCGGCGCTCCAAACACGGCCTGTTGCGCGGCGCCCGTGCGTGCAGCGTGCGCCTGCCGGCCTAACCGTGCCCTGCGCCACGACTCGCCTGCGCGAGCCGGCCTGTGGCGGGCCGATAGGAGCCCCAGCGCTCCCAGCCGTCGGCGGGCGCTTCGACGGCCAGGGGCGCCCCGCTGACCGGATGCGCCAACTCCAGGCGCAGCGCATGCAGCCACAGCCGCTGCAGCCCCACGAGCCCCGCCACGGTCCGGTTCAACGGCCCCTTGCCATGCGTGGCGTCGCCGATGATCGGATGCGCGATGTGCTTGAGGTGGCGGCGCAACTGATGCCGCCGGCCGGTCAGCGGCTGCAACTCCACCAGGGCACAACGGGTGGTGGGGAAACCACCCTGCGGCAGCGGCAGCTCGTAATGCTCCAGTGTGCGGTAGCGCGTCTGCGCGGCCTGCACTTCCTCACGACCCGGGCGGGCATCGTCCTCCATGCGCCTGAGCGGGTGATCGATCAGGCCTTCAGCTGGCGGCCAGCCGCGCACCACGGCGCGGTAGGTTTTCTGCACCAGGTCCGGCGCCTCGAAGGCCTGCCCCAACTGTCTTGCCGTGTCGGCGTCCAGCGCAAACAGCAGCACGCCGCTGGTGCCCTTGTCGAGCCGATGCGCGGGCCAGACCGGGCGGCCCAGCTGGTCGCGCAGCAGCTGCAGGGCAAATTGCGTTTCGCCAGCGTCCAGGCCCGTGCGGTGCACCAGCAACCCCGCCGGCTTGGCCACGGCTACCAGATAATCGTCCCTGTAAAGTACGGTGAGCATGCACTGCGGATTATCCGGCGCTGCCCCATGGACCAGACCCCAAGCTCATGAATCAACAGACTGCGACGAAGAACGTGCCGGTCCGCCTGGCCCGGACGCTGAATCTGATGGCCCTGGCCCTGCTGCCCGCGCTGGCGGTCGCGCAGGCGCCGGCCGAACAGGTGGACGCCCTGGCCCAGCATGTGCTCTTCATGCTGAAGAACCACGGCGGCAAGACCATCTGCCTGGCCAAGGCGGGGACCGTCTTCGATGTCCGGCGGGAAGTGTTGGCCGACTACCCGGACCTGGGCCACGCCGAGACGTTGAGCCCGCAGGCCGTGGGACGGGCCATGTGGACCAAATATCCCTGCCCCTTTTCTCCCCAGCGCCCCGAGTTGCGGGCCGCCACGGCCGCCGACATCCAGGGCGCCTGGCTCTTCCCCGAGACCTCGCAGCGTCTGCGCTTCGGCCCCCAGGTCCAGGCCAACCAGCCGGCCGGCATGCCCATCAAATGCGAATCCGTTGCCTACTTCGCGCCCAACGAGCTGCGCGTGGCGCAGGTCATGGGCCGGATGGCCTGCCCCTTCGGCACAGCGGCGGACCTGGCGCCCCAACGCAAGAATCCGGTGGTGTCAACCTGGGAGTTGCGCGACGGTGGCCGGCTGGTGGTCCACCGCAGCGATGTGCAAGGGCACATCGAGGAATGGGACGTCTACGCCGTCACCCAGGACTTCACGATGTACGGCATCACCTTCAAGGCCGGGGACCTGCTTCAGTACCTGCGACGGGGACGGGGCAACGAATTGAACGTCACCATGCAGTTCCGTCATCTGCAAGCCCTGAAGTAGTCACACCGGCCTGCCATATTCCTCATTCGATCTCCGCCCACCGTTCTTACGCCATGCTGTTCCTGTTGTCCCCCGCCAAGTCCCTGGACTACGACACCCCCGCCGGCGACGTGCCGCACACGCAGCCGCTGTTCACTAAACACTCCGCCGAACTGATAACGATCCTGCGCCAGAAGTCGCCGCAGGAGATTGCCGAGCTGATGGACCTGAGTGATGCCCTCTCGGGCCTGAACGTGGCGCGTTACCAGGCCTGGAGCCCGAAGTTCACGGCGAAGAACTCCAAGCAGGCCGTGCTGGCCTTCAACGGCGACGTCTACGAAGGGCTGGACGCCAAGACGCTGAAGGCCGAGGACCTGGCCTGGGCGCAGGACCATGTGTGCATCCTGAGCGGCTTGTACGGCGTGCTGCGCCCGCTGGACTGGATGCAACCCTACCGCTTGGAGATGGGCACCGCCCTGGAGAACCCGAAGGGCCGCAACCTCTACAAATTCTGGGGCAGCCAGATCGCCGACCACCTGAACGCGCGGCTGAGCGGCGACAAACACCCCGTGGTGGTGAACCTGGCCTCGCAGGAATACTTCAAGGCCGTGGACACCAAGGCGCTCAAGGCGCGTGTCATCGAGTGCGTGTTCGAGGACTGGAAGGGCGGCAAGTACAAGATCATCAGCTTCCTGGCCAAACGCGCGCGCGGCCTGATGGCGCGTTATGCGGCCACCCAGCGCGTGACGACACCCAAGCAGCTGGAGAAGTTCAAGCTCGAAGGCTATGCTTACGAGGCGGCGGTTTCCGAACCTGACCGCTTGGTATTCCGTCGGAAAGTACAGGCATGAGCAAACCCGAAGACTCCCTGCTCGGCAAGGCCGTCCCCTACGCGGACCAGTACGACGCCTCGCTGCTGTACCCGATCCCGCGGCTGCCGAAGCGCCAGGAGATCGGCCTGAACATCAAAGAGGGCGCCACCCTGCCCTTCCTGGGGGCGGACCTGTGGACGGCCTACGAGGTGAGCTGGCTGAACGCGCGCGGCCGGCCGCAGGTGGCGCTGGCCCACGTCACCGTGCCCTGCGAGACACCCAACATCATCGAGAGCAAGTCTTTCAAGCTCTACCTCAACAGCTACAACAACACCCGGTTCGCCGACGCGACCGAGGTGCAGGCGCGGCTGCGCGCCGACCTCGGCGCGGTAGCCTGGCGCGGCTCGGACAAAACGGGCACGGTGGGCGTGAGGCTGATCGCCCCCGAGCTGTTCGACCAGCAGCCCATCCATGAACTCGACGGCCTGAGCCTGGACCGGCTGGACATCGAGTGCACACACTACACACCCACACCCGAACTGCTGACGGCCGCCCTGCATGAGCAGCCGGTAAGCGAGGTGCTCACCAGCAACCTGCTCAAGAGCAACTGCCTGGTGACGGGCCAGCCCGACTGGGCCAGCGTGCAGATCGCCTACAGCGGCCCGCAGATCGACCAGGGCGGCCTGCTGCAGTACCTGGTGAGCTTTCGCAACCACAACGAATTCCACGAACAGTGCGTGGAGCGCATCTACATGGACATCTGGACACGCTGCAAGCCGGCCAAGCTGACGGTGTATGCCCGCTACACCCGCCGCGGCGGACTGGACATCAACCCCTGGCGCACCAGCCACCCGCAGGCCCTGCCGGCCAACGTGCGCACGGCGCGGCAGTAGCGGCAGGGGCAGCGGGTTCACTTGGCCTCGGGGCTGGACATGCGGTACCAGTCCACCTGACGGGTGAAGTACATCACAGCGGCGAGCACCAGGAACAAGGCAACGGCACCCACGACCAGGGCCGTCTGCTCCAGTTGCAGCAGCAGGAACAGCAGGCCATACAGCACGGCCACGCCCAGGCCGAAAGGCAGCCCGCGCCACAGGCCACGCAGCATGTAGCAGCCGTAATAACCCAGCAGCAGCACGCAAGCGCTGGCCGCCACCAGATAGGCCCAGTTGAAGGCGAGGTGCTCGCTCAGGCTCAGGAGCAGCAGGAAGAAGATGGCAATCGCGCTGCCGACCAGCAAGTACTGGACCGGATGCACGCGCAGGCGCTTCATCGCCTCCAGCAGTCCCACGGCGGCAAAGGTCAGGATGATGAACAGCATGCCGTATTTGGTGGCGCGGTCGCTCAGGGAATAGGGGTTGATGGGGTCGATGAAGGACACCTTGATGGTTTCCAGGCAGTCGCTGTCCTTGTCCACGGCGCCGTCCGCGTCGACGCGGCAGTTGCCGTAGCCCTTGCGCAGACTCTCGCCGACGCTGGAGGCCAGGGCCGAGATGCGCCACGTGGCATCAAACCCCTGCTCGGTCACACTGCGTTCGGCGGGCAGGAAATTGCCGCCGAACGACGGGTGGCGCCAGTTGCTGGCCATGCGGACCTGGGTGGTCTCTGCCGCCGGGACGATGGACAGCGCCTCGGTGCCGAACAGCTCCAGTTCCAGCTCGGCGATGACGGCTTCGTTTTTCTGGCGCAGGCTGTCGGGCAGCGCGGCATGCACGCCGCGGTTGTACTTCGGGTGGGTCGTGCCGGCCTTGAGCGCGCGGGCCTGGCCGTCCAGCTTGAGAACGGCCGAGCGGATGCCGTTGGGGTCGGCGACCGAGAGCATCAGCACCGGCGCGCAGCTCACGCGCGAGTGTTTCCTCTGCGCGCCGGCCTTGAGGGCCTCCAGGTTGTTCCAGCGCGCCGTCATCTGCGCCTTGAGGCCGAAGGCGTTGACCTGGTGCAGGCCGCGGGCGCGCGACTCGATGTCCACACCCGATTTCACGCTCAGCGTCTCGGGCAGGGCGGACGCGGTGTAGGTGTCGCTGCGTTCCACCGTCTTCATCTCGGTGCCCACCTTGATCTGCTCGTCCCAGCTCTCGGTGCAGGTGGCGTAGATGATCGGCCCGGTGACGGTCTGCGCCGCGCCGACGCTGGCGACGGCCTTGTTGCGGTACCACTGGCGGTCGTGGACGACGTTCTGCACCATGTTCAGACCGACCATCAGGACCAGCAAGACCAGAGCCAGCGCGCCGAGTTTGACGCCGATTGAAGATTTCATTTTTTCCTCCAGGGTTAAGGTGGAGGGATGTTCCGGCACGCCGGTGAGACGGGGATGAAGTCTGTGAAGCGAGCGTGAAGTCCGCCCGCAGGGACTCAGGCGTGCGCGGGAAACCGCAGTTCCGCCAGCAGGCCGCCGGCATTGCGCAGGTGCAGCGTGCCGCCATGCAGGGCCATGATCTGGCGCACGATGGCCAGGCCCAGGCCGGAGCCGCTGCGCTCGCCGTTGGGCCGCGGCGTCGTGTAGAAGCGCTCACCCAGATGGGACAACGCATAGTCGGGCACGCCCGGCCCTTCGTCCTGCACACTGATGCGGTGGGAGGAGACGGTGACGGTCACGCAGCTGTCGGCCGGCGCGAAGTCCAGCGCGTTCTCCAGCAGATTGCTCACGGCCAGGGTGATGGCCTGGGCGTCGCCCAGCACCTCGGCCAGGCCGCCTTCCTGGTCCGTGTTCAGGCTGACCTCGATCCTGCGGGCCGCGAAACGGCCGGCGAGCTCCTTCAGCGCGGCTTCCACGCACTCCAGCAGCAGCACCGGTCGCGCCCGGTGCAGGGGCTGGCCGGCGCTCACCATGTGCTCCAGCTTGCTCAGCTCCAGCATGCGGTCGATCAGGCGCTGCATGCGCTCGCTCTGCGCCACCACCTGGCCAGCAAACTGGCTGCGCTGCGCCGCGGGCAGATCGTCCTGCAGCAGCTCGCCGCTGGCGCGGATGGCTGCCACCGGGCTCTTGAGCTCGTGCGTCAGCGCGCGCACATAGTCCTCCATGTACTCGCGCCCGTCCAGGCGCTGGCGCATGCTCTGCATGGCCTGCGCCAGCTCGCCCAGCTCGCCGGGCACCTGCGGCAGCGGCGCCGGGCTGCCGATCTGCACGCTGTGCGCGTAACGCCGCAGGCGCCGGATGTTCCACACCACCCACAGCGTCACGGCCACGCCGACGGCGGCCGACAGGGCCAGCAGCCAGAAGCTGTTGACCAGGATCTTGCGTTCGGCGCGGTCGATGAAGTGCTGCACCGTGCGGATGGGCTTGGCCACCGTGAGCACGCCGATGATCCGGTCGGCGCGCCGGATGGGCGCGGCGACGTACATCACGGAGGTACGGTCGTCGGTCTGCACTTCGCGCGTGGCACGGGCCCCGTATTCGCCGCGCAGGGTCAGCGCCACGTCGCGCCAGCCCGAGTAGTCCTGCCCCTGGGCCACGTTCTCCGAGTCGAACAGCACCACGCCCTTGCTGTCGGTCACGTAGATGCGGTAGTCCAGCGACTGCTTGCGCAGCCCCCAGATCCCGGCGTCCACCGGGCGGCGGGCGTAGTTGCTCACGTGCTCGGCAAAACGCCCCTGGTCCAGGGTGCCGCGGGCCAGATCGTCGCTGGCCAGCTCGGCCAGGATGTTGGCCGTGTCGACCAGCATGTCTTCCATCACTTCGCGCGCGCTGGGCTTGATCTCGGCGGTGAGGATGCGCAGCACGAAAAACGCCGCCAGCCCGTTGAGCAGGAAAAACACGAACAGCAGGCGGATGCCGAGCTTCATCTAGGACCTGTCCACACGCTAGCGCCGGCCCAGGCTGTAGCCCATGCCCCGGTGGGTGGCGATGCAGTCGTCGCCGGCGCCAGCCGCGCGCAGCTTGGCGCGCAGGGTCTTGATGTGGGTGTCGACCGTGCGGTCGGTGCTGTCGGCGGACTGGCCCCAGACGGCATCGAGCAGCATGTCGCGGGTATGGATGCGCTCCACCCCCCGCAGCAGGGTCAGCAGCAGGCCGTATTCCAGCCGGGTCAGGTTCAGCGGCTGCTGCCGGTAGCTGATGCGCTGGCCCGCGGAGTCGACCGCGAAATCCGCGGCAGGGCCCGCCGCCGGCCGCGGCGGCGCGGCCTGGGCGGCCTGGTGGTGGCCGCTGCGGCGCAACAGGGCGCGGATGCGCGCCACCAGTTCGCGCGGGCTGAAGGGTTTGGCCACATAGTCGTCGGCGCCCAGTTCCAGGCCCAGCACACGATCGAGCTCCTCGCTGCGCGCGCTCAGCACCAGGATGGGCAGATGGGCGGTCTCCACCCCATGGCGCAGTTCGCGGCACAGGTCCAGGCCGCTGCCGTCGGGCAGGCCCACGTCGAGCACGGCCAGGTCGAAACGCCGGGCCGAGAGTTCGCGCCGGGCATCGCGCACCAGCGGACAGTGCGTCAGGGCCAGGCCCTCGCGCTGCACCGCAAAGGCAATCGTGCTGGCGATGGCCGGTTCGTCTTCGAGCAGCAGGATCTGCGGGCCGTCCCTCATGTCTTGTATTTGGTCTTTGGTCGGCCGCGAGCTTAACAAGATCCGCGGCCGGCCTGGACCGTGCTCACTGGCCGAGGTCCTTGAAGGACTGCAGCGGCGCCAGCGCGGGGAAGTTGCCCGCGCGCTTGTCCTTCATGGCCGTCACCGCCTCCAGCACGTGCTTGTTGCTCCAGATCGCGCCCTGCAGCCAGCCCATCTGTTTGAGCGCGTCGTCCACGCCATGGTCGCGCGCGTAGTGCAGGGCCTGTTTGGTGCCCCAGATGGCCACCGGCGGCTTGGCGGCGATTTCGCGCGCGGTCTGCAGGGCGCCGGCCAGCAGCGCCTCCGGGGTATCGAACACCTGATTCACCAGCCCATAACCCAGGGCCTGCGCCGCCGGCAGGCGCCGGCCGGTGTAGGCCAGTTCCTTCACCACCCCCAGCGGCATGAGTTTGGGCAGGCGCTGCAGGGTGCCCACGTCGGCCACCATGCCGATATTGATTTCCTGGATGCAGAAGAAGGCGTCGGCCGTGGCGTAGCGCAGGCAGCAGGCGGACACCATGTCCACCGCCCCGCCGATGCAGCCGCCCTGGATGGCCGCGATGACCGGAATACGCAGTGCCTCCAGCTTGCTGAAGGTGGCCTGCATGTCGGTGAGCAGGTCGAAGATGGCGGCGCGCCCCTCGGGGCTGCGGTCGTCCAGCTGCACGGCGCCGCCGAAGGTCTCCAGTGCCATGCCGGCGCTGAAGTGCTTGCCGGTGCTGCTGATGACGAGCGCACGCGCCTGCGTGCCGGCATGCAGTTCGGTGAGCACCTGGTCCAGCTCACGCCAGAACCGGGGGTGCATGGTGTTCATCGCCTCGGGGCGATTGAGCACGAGATGCGCGACGTGATCGGCAACGTTCAGGGTAAAGCAGTGCGGGGTGTTCATGCCCCCTACTGTAGAGCCTGTTTGCACCCGTTTTTCAGGGTGCGTTAACGCGTGCGACAGGCCCGGGTCAGCGTCCGCGGGACAGCCAGTCACAGCGCAGGCGCTGCGCGCGGTGCGCGTGCGCGCGCCAGACCACGTACAGCCGGGGCGCCGTGCTGGCCAGCAGACACAGGGGCAGCACCCACAGCAGCTCGAACATCAGCACCGGCATCCAGCCGACCCAGCCCATCAGCCAGAGGCAGAGCACGGCGTCCCAGAGCTGGTATTCCAAGGGGTGCTCGTCCTTGTGGGCCAGATGCCAATGCCGGATGCGCTGCATTTCCGCGAGTGTGAGGGGACGGTTCATGGAAGCCTCCCGAGTGGTTGACTTCACTGTAAGTTTGACGTCAGCATTTGTCAATGCCGGGCAGGCTGGCCGCCAGATTCAGAACAGCGGCAGGTTGATTGCTCCTGAATCAATAGCACCTGTCGTCGTGCCTGCCTCGTCTGGACGCTGCTGCACCGCAGCATCCCCGGCGCCGACACGGCGCAGCGACCCCACGCGCACGCCCAGCAGGCGCAGGCGCCGCTGGAGGTCCACCCGCTTGAGGCACAGGCCGGCGGCCTGCCGGATGGTCTTGGCGTCCGCGGTGTGCTGATCCAGGGTCTGGTCGCGAGTGACGCTCTTGAAGTCGTCGTAACGCAGCTTGATGCCGATGGTCCTGCCCTCGTAACCCTTGCGCTGCAGGTCGGCCGCCACCCGCTCGCACAGGCTGGTGAAAATGGCGCCGAGCTCGGCCTTGTCGCGCACGGCGTGCAGGTCGCGCTCGAAGGTGGTCTCGCGGCTGATCGACACCGGTTCGCTCTCGGTCACCACCGGGCGCTCGTCGCGGCCCCAGGCCGCCTCAAACAGCCAGGCGCCGTAGCTCTTGCCGAAGTGCTCGATCAGCCAGTCGCGCTCGCGCGCGGCAAGCTCGCCGATGGTGCGGATGCCCTGCGCCTGCAGCTTCTCGTCCGTCTTGGGACCGATGCCGTTGATCTTGCGGCAGGGCAGCGGCCAGATCAGGCTCTGCAGCTCCTGCGGCGTGACGATGGAAATGCCGTTGGGTTTGTTGAACTCGCTGGCCATCTTGGCCAGCAGCTTGTTGGGCGCCACACCGATGGAGCAGGTCAGGCCGGTGGCCTCGAAGATGCTTTTTTGGATCAGGCGCGCCAGCACGCGCCCGCCCTCGCGCTGGCCGCCGGGCACCTCTGTGAAGTCGATGTAGACCTCGTCCACGCCGCGGTCCTCCATGAGCGGGGCGATCTCGGTGATGACTTCCTTGAAACGGCGCGAGTACTTGCGGTACTCGTCGAAGTCCACCGGCAGCAGGATGGCCTGCGGACACAGCTTGGCCGCCTTCATCAGGCCCATGGCCGAACCGACGCCGAACTGGCGTGCGGCATAGGTGGCGGTGGTGATGACACCGCGGCCGGCGTAATCCTTCAGCAACGGAAACGCCGCCACCGGGATCTCGGCCAGCGGCACGTCGGCGTACTGCAGCAGCAAGGCGTTGTCCGGCCGGCGGCGGGCACCGCCGATGACCACCGGCAGGCCCTTGAGCTGCGGGTAACGCAACAACTCGACCGAGGCGTAAAACGCGTCCATGTCGAGGTGCGCAATGCGGCGGTGCGGGCGCGGTTCGGCGCAGGGGGCGGGAGCGGACACCTGGCAAGCATAGCGCCCGGCAGGCAGAATGCAGGACGACGCGGCGCCTGCCGCATAAGGGAGCCTCCATGAAAAAACGTGATTTCCTGGCCGCCGCCCTGGGCGGCACCACGCTGGCGGCCGCCCCGCTGCCCGCCGCTGCCGCCCGCGCCGCGGCCGGCCCCGGCCTGCTGACAGTGACGGGCGCCATCGGCCGCGGCAACCGCGGGCCGCTGGACAAGGCGCTGGACCAGATGATGGCCAAGCAGCAACTGGCCTTCGAGCGCGCCCATGTGTTCGACTTCGAGGCGCTGCGCGCCTTGCCCGCCGTCACACTCAAGGCCACGCTGGAATACGACGCCAAGCTGCACACGCTGCGCGGGCCGCTGCTGACCGCGGTGCTGAAGGCCGCCGGCGCGCAGGGCACCCAGCTGGTCTTGCGCGCCGTCGACGGCTACACGGTGCAGCTCAGCCTGGCGCAGGCACGGCAGTACCGCTTCATCGTCGCCACGCACCTGGACGGCCGGCCCATGGCGCTGGGCGGGCTGGGGCCGCTGTGGGCCGTGTACGCGCCCGACGCCTACCCCGAGATGGCGGGCAAGTCCCTGCCCGAGCGTTATGCCCAGTGCCCCTGGGGGCTGTACCACATCGAGGTGCAGACCGGCCAGGATCGCCGGCCCGTCACTCAGGCCGTGGGGTAGGTCCCCGGCAGCAGGATGCTCTGGTCCACCGTCTTGATGTCGGTGTGGCCGCAGAAGGCCATGGTGAGGTCCAGTTCCTTGTGGAGGATCTCCAGCGCCTGGGTGACACCAGCCTCGCCCAGCGCGCCCAGGCCGTAGGCCATGGCGCGGCCGATGTAGACACCGCGCGCGCCCAGGGCACGGGCCTTGAGCACGTCCTGGCCGCTGCGGATGCCGCCGTCCATGTGCACCTCGATCTGCTTGCCCACCGCGTCCACGATGGGCGGCAGGGCGTTGATGCTGGACTCGGCGCCGTCGAGCTGGCGCCCGCCGTGGTTGGAGACGATGAGGGCGTCGGCGCCGCTGGCGACGGCGAGTTTCGCGTCCTCCACGTCCTGGATGCCCTTGAGGATGATCTTGCCGCCCCAGCGTTTCTTGATCCACTCGACGTCGCCCCAGTTCAGGCGCGGGTCGAACTGCTGCGCGGTCCAGGCCGAGAGGTTGGCCATGTCGGTAACACCCTTGACGTGGCCGACGATATTGCCGAACTGGCGGCGCGGCGTGCCCAGCATGCCCAGCGCCCAGCGCGGCTTGCTGGCGATGTTGAGCATATTGGCCAGCGTGAGCTTGGGCGGCGCCGACAGGCCGTTTTTCAGGTCCTTGTGGCGCTGGCCGATGATCTGCAGGTCCAGCGTGAGCACCAGGGCCGAGCAGTTGGCGGCCTTGGCGCGGTCGATCAGGCGCTCGATGAAGTCGCGGTCCTTCATCACATAGAGCTGGAACCAGAAGGGATGGCCGTCGGTGCCCTTGGCCACGTCCTCGATGGAGCAGATGCTCATGGTCGAGAGCGTGAAGGGAATGCCGAACTTCTTGGCCGCGCGCGCGGCCAGGATCTCGCCGTCGGCGTGCTGCATGCCGGTCAGGCCCACGGGGGCGATGGCCACAGGCATGGCCACGTCCTGGCCGATCATGGTGCTGCGCGTCGTGCGCCCCTCCATATTCACTGCCACGCGCTGGCGCAGCTTGATCTTCTGGAAATCGCTTTCGTTGGCGCGGTAGGTGCTCTCGGTCCACGAGCCGCTGTCGGCGTAGTCGTAGAACATGCGCGGCACGCGCTTCTGGGCCAGGACCCGCAGGTCTTCGATGTTGGTAATGACGGGCATCGTGGGGTCTCCAGGAAAAATTTCGCCTATGGTATCGGCAAAGCGCGGGGCTGACACTGCGGAGAGTACGCAGTCGCCGGGGCCCGCCTGTCACCTGCGGGGCTGCCCCGGGCAGCACTTGCGGGCCCGGATGCGGTATGGTGTGACCCGATCAGAAGAAAACACGAGGAGACAGACATGCAGTCGGATGTACTGGTCGTCGGCGGCGGGCTGGCCGGGATCGTGACCGCGCTGGAGTGCCTGCGCGCGGGCCGCAGCGTCACCCTGGTGGACCGCGACACGCCCGAGCGCTTCGGCGGCCTGGCGCTGTGGGCTTTCGGCGGCATGGCCCTGGTGGGCACACCACTGCAGGCGCGCATGAAGATTCCGGACACGCCGGAGCTTGCCCTGCGCGACTGGCTGCGCTTCGGCGAGCTGGCCGAAAACGACACCTGGCCGCGCCGCTGGGCCGAGTACTACGTGGAACACTCGCGCGCCCAGGTCTATGACTGGCTGCTGGCGCACGGCCTCAAGTTCATGCCCGCGGTCAACTGGGTGGAGCGCGGCCTGCAGGGTGACGGCAACTCGCTGCCGCGTTACCACGTGGTCTGGGGCACCTCGCGCGAGCTGACGCGGCGCATGATCGCCGCGCTGCGCGAGGCCGGCGGCAACCGCCTCACCCTGCTGCACGGGCACCGGGTGACCGCACTGGAACGCAGCGCTGGTGGCCTGAGTGGCGCCGTGGCCGTGGACGAAGCCAGCGGCAAGGAAGTCCGCCTGAGCGCGCCGGTGGTGGTGCTGGCCATGGGCGGCATCAACGGCAGCCACGAACAGACCCGCGCGAACTGGCCCCAGGACCGGCCCCTGCCCGCCACCCTGCTCAACGGCGCCCACCCCTATGCCGACGGCGCGCTGCACCGGCTGGTGGCCGGCCTGGGCGGGCAGGTCACCCACGCCGGCGAGATGTGGAACTACGCCGCCGGCTTTCCCCACCCCCACCCGCACTTCGAGGGACACGGCCTGTCCACCATCCCCTGCAAGTCGGCGCTGTGGCTCAACCACCGCGGCGAGCGCATCGGCCCCGAGCCGCTGGTCACCGGCTTCGACACCCACTGGCTGTGCCAACGCGTGGCGGCCCAGGAAAAGCCCTGGACCTGGCACCTGCTGAACTGGCGCATCGCGGCGAAGGAGTTTGCGATCTCCGGCGCCGAGCACAACCAGCGCATCCGCGACCAGCAGTTCCCGCTCTTCCTCAAGGAGCTGCTGTTCGGCAACCACCGCCTCGTGCGGCAGATGGCCGCCGAAAGTAGGCACTTCCTGGTGGACGACACGCTGGCCGGCCTGGCCGCCAGGATGAACGCGCTGGCGGGCACCGACGACGTGCGGCCCGAAGTCCTGCAGGCCACGGCCGACGCCTTCGACGCCAACTTCGCCCACGGCAGCAAGCTGCACAACGACGACCAGATCCGCCGCATCCTGCATGCGCGCCAGTGGGGGCCCGACAAGCTGCGCACCTGCAAACCCGCGCCCCTGCAGCAGGCCGGCGCCGGCCCCTACATCGCGATCCAGATGCAGCTCATCACCCGCAAGAGCCTGGGCGGCCTGCAGACGGATCTGCAAAGCCGCGTGCTCGACGCCGCCGGCCAGCCCCTGAACGGCCTGTACTGCGTGGGCGAGGCGGCCGGTTTTGGCGGCGGCGGCGCCAACGGCAAGCGCTCGCTCGAAGGCACCTTCCTGCCCGGCTGCATCCTCACGGCGCGCGCGGCGGCCCGCTCCATCACAAGCGGTCGCCCGCAGTGACACGGACCCTGAGAACCACAAGGAGACCGCCATGCCCAACGGCGCCCAAGCCCTGATGAAGACCCTGGTCGACGCCGGCGTCGACGTCTGCTTCACCAACCCCGGCACCAGTGAAATGCACTTCGTGGCCGCGCTGGACAGCGAGCCGCGCATGCGCGCCGTGCTGGCCCTGTTCGAGGGCGTGGCCACGGGCGCGGCC
>JAHRYV010000044.1 GCA_020621965.1 Curvibacter sp.
CATCCGCGACACCGAAAGCTCGGCGCTGCAGATCCTGCGCATCATCCAGGAAGAGGCCCAGAAGGACAACACCGCCGCCGTGCACGTGCAGGTCCCGGTCGACGTGGCTTCGTTCCTGCTCAACGAGAAGCGCAACGAGATCACCAAGATCGAACTCAAGCAGCGCCTGAACGTGCTGATGGTGCCCAACAAGTCGCTGGAGACGCCGAACTACAAGCTCGAGCGCCTCAAGCACGACGATCCGCGTCTGGACCACATCGAAGCCAGCTACCAGATGGTCGAGGAGATCGAGGATCCGACCGCCGTCACGCGTCGTTCGCAGGAACCGACCAACAAGCAGACCCCGGTCATCAAGGGCGTGCTGCCCGACGCACCGGCACCGATCGCACCGCCCAAGCCGGTGGCCGAGCCCGTCGCCGCCAAGCCGGCCAAGCCCGCTGCGCGTGCTGAACAGCCGGCCAGCACCGGCTTCGTCGGCTGGCTCAAGGGTCTGTTCGGCGCCAAGCCGGCGGCCGAACCGGCCAAGACCAGCGAGAAGAAGGAAGAGCGCCCGGGCCGCCGCGAGGAAGCCCGTGGTGAAGGCCGTGGCCGAGGCGAAGGCCGCGGCGGTCGTGGCGGCCGCGGTGGCCAACGCGCCGAGCGCGGTGAGCGTCCGGAACGTGGTGAACGTCCCGAGCGCGGCGAACGCGCCGGCCGTGGCGAGCGCCAGGCCCAGGGCCCGCGTGCCGAGGCCGAGCAGCGTGCGCCGCAGGCCGAAGCCGGCGCCGGCGCCGAACAGCGTGCGGAGCGCGCACCGCGCGGCGGTGAGCAGCGTGGCCGCGGCGAACGTGGTGAGCGCCCGGAACGCGGCGAGCGCCCCGAGCGTGGTGAACGCGGTGAACGCGCGCCCCGTGGCGAACGTCCGGAACAGCGCGGTGAGCGCGCCGAGCAGGCTCCGCGTGAACCCCGTGAGCCCCGCGAGCCGCGTGAGCCGCGCGGTGAACGTGCCGAGCGCGGTCCGCGTCCCGAGCGCGCCCCCCGCCCCGAAGGCGAACGCCGCCCCGCCGAGGAAATGCGTCCGGCGCAGGAAGCCGCCGCGCAGCAAGTGCCCGCTGAAGGCCTGGGCTTTGCGGAAACCCAGCCCCAAGCCGAAGCGCGCCCCGAAGGTGAAGCAGGCAACGGCCAGCGCGAGCGTCGTTCGCGTGACCGTTACGGCCGTGACCGCCAGCGCGGCGAGCGCGGTGAGCGCCAGGAACGTCCGGAACAGGAAGCGGCAGCACCGGCGGAAGCCGCTGTCGCCACCGAGCGCGCCCCGGCCCCCGCGGCTCGTCCCGCGCCCGTGCCCGCCGTACCGGCAGCCGTTGCTCCGGCAACGGCCGGCCGCCAACTGCCGCGTGTGCAGCCCTTTGCCCTGCCCCTGAACGATCTGAACCAGATCGCCAGCACCGCCGGCCTGCAGTGGGTCAACTCCGATGCCGACAAGGTGGCCGCCGTCCAGGCCGCCATCGCCGCCGAGCCCACGCCGGTGCACGTGCCGCGCGAGCGGCCCGCGCCGGTGGTGATCGACGAGGGTCCGCTGATCCTGGTCGAGACGCGCAAGGATCTGCGTGCGATGCCGCTGCCGTTCGAGCAGGGTGCCGCGCAAGGCTGAGCCCCGCGCGCTCCAGGAAAAAGGCACCCTCGGGTGCCTTTTTTCATTTCGTTCGGCTTACACGGCGTGCCGCGGTGGCGGCGAAGAAAAAGCCGCCCGCAGGCGGCCTTGTGCCTTGCCTCGGCAAGACGGCTCAGGCCACGTCCACCGTCGTCCCGCCAAAGAACCCGCGGCGAACCAGATCCTGGTAGCTGCACACCTTGTTGCGCCCGTTTTTCTGCGCGAAGTCGATGGCGTCCTGGACGCGTTCGAGCGCGCTGCCGGGCGTATCGTCGGCCAGCACGCGGGTGAAACCGGCGCTGACCGTGACGCTGCCGACCTGTGGAAAGGCGTAGAGCTCGACATTGGAGCGCAGGCGCTCGAAGGCTCCCAGGGCCAGGGCTTCTTCCGGGCAGTGGAACAGCACGGCGAAATGTTCGTCGCCGAAGTGGTAAAGACGGTCTTGCGTGCGAAAGCTCGTGTTCAGGATGCGCGCCACCAGCAGCTCGACCTCTTCCGTGATGAGGTGACCATGCTTGTCCTGGAGCAGGTGGAAGTCGTCGATCACCACGCCGCCCAGCCAGTAGTTCGGCGGCACGCGGTGGCGCCGCTCGCGACCCGACCCCGCCGGGGTCTTCACCTCGGCCGCAACGCCGTCGAGTTCTTCCAGCACGGCGCTGTAAAAGGTGTCATCCAACGCCTTGCGGTTGAGCAGGCCGGTCAGCGCGTCGCGGTCGCTGTAGGCCAGCAGCGCGTGCATATTGCGGTAGATGTGGTGGAGCTGCTCCGTGAGCAGCTTGTCCTCGGGCGTCATGACACCGGCGGTGTGGAGCTCGATCACGCCCTGCTCGTCGTCGGCATGCGAGTCGGGAAACAGCGGCAGGTAGGAGATGCGCGGGCCGGCCTCGCCGGCCCAGGCGACTTCGATCTCCTGGCGGCCGCGCAGGCTGCGCAGCCGGTCGTAGGCGTCGTCCAGCCGCGGCAGGCTGTGAAAATTGACGCGCAGCGGGTCCGCCACCGTGCCGCCGCCGCGCGCGTCGAGCGAGACGAGGTCCAGCCAGCGCTTCTCCTGGTCCGAGCGGATGACACGCGCCACCACGACACGCTGGATCGGCACCAGATCGATCAACGCCTTGGCCAGCGTCAGTTCCAGCAGATCGCGATCGCGGTGATCGGTCAGCCGGATCAGATGTTCGGTCAGTGTCGCCATATGAAATCGATGATAGCCGGGAAACCCACGCAACGTCACCCCGGCCCTGGGGCACGCTGCACCGGGCTTCAGTCCTGCGCCGCCTGGCGCCAGGCCTCCAGCGCGGCCGCGCCATCCTCCCGCTGCTCGGCCAGCCGGGCCAGGGCACTCCAGGCGCGCCGCCGCAGCTGCGGGTCGGACAACTGGGTCAGCGACTGGCGCAGCAGCTGCTGCGCCTTGCCCCACAGGCCCAGGTGCACACAGGCGATGCCCGCCAGGTACTGCAACAAGGGCTCGCGCGGGTTGCCCATCTGGGCCGCCTCGATGCGCGCCAGCCAGCCGGCATCGGGCTGGCCGGGGGTCTGGCTGAAGCCGCGCTCGAGCAACAGCACCAGGCGCAGGCGCAGCTCCGGCGCCAGCACCGAGGCGGGGCGCACGAGCTGCTCCCACACCGGCAGCAGCCACTGCTGCACCAGCGTGAAGTCACCGTGCAGCGCCAGCATGCGCTCGCCAGCCTGCAGGGCCACTTCGGGCAAACGGCGTTCGGCCTCGTCGAGCTGGTCCCAGGCCTTGTGCAACTGGGCCGGATCATGCGTGGTGCGCACCAGCTCGGTCGCCAGGCCGCGCACGATGCCGCGGCTGGCCGCGTCCGAAAAGGCACGGTGCTTGGCCAGCAAGCGTGCCGTCTCCAGCGCCAGCCGGGTCTGGCCCGCCAGGCGCGCCACCTTCATGCGCAGGCGCAGGGCCAGGGTGCGGCGCGCCACGCCCTGCGGCAACTCGTCGAGGCGCAACAAGGCGGCCTGCATGTCGCGGTCGTCGGCCGCCCAGCGCGCCAGGCGCAACTGCACGCCCTCGCGGACCTCCTGCTCGTCGCGGCGCCCGGACTGCGTCAGCTCCAGCGCGCGCTGTGCGTGTTCGTCGCGCCCGCTGCGGTCGCGCAGGGCATGGGCGCCTTCGGCGGCCAGCAGATGGGCCATGGCCACCAGCCGGTTGCTCTGGGCCGGCGCGCGCTCGCTGCGCACCAGCGACTCGGTCTGCGCCACCACGTTCTCAGCCGCCTTGCGCGCGCGGATGAAACGCCCGGCCGTCAGGTGCAACATGGCATCGAGCAGACCCTGCTGCAGGACCCGTTCCTGATGCCGGATGCGCCAGCGCCGCGCCTCGTGCGGCAGGCTCAGCAGCACCGACACGCCGCGCATGGCGGCGTAGAGCACGACGAAGGCCAGCAGCAGCGCCAGCAGCACCAGATTGAGCGAGAGGTCGATGCGGTAGGGTGGCCAGAACAAGGTCACCGTGCCCTGGTTGTCGCCGGCAAACAGCGCCACCGTCGCCGCGATGGCGGCCAAGGTCAGGAACCAGAAGACGTTGCGCATGGCCTCATTCAGCGCCCGGCGGCCGCCGTGGCCAGCGCGGCCAGGGTGTCGTCCACGCGCGGCAGCTCCAGCGTCTTCATCTGTTCCTGCATCTGCTGCAGCAAGGCGGCGACCGTGCGCGTGTGGCGCGCGTTGCCGTCGAAGTATTTGGCCACGGCGAGCGCCGCCTTGCGCAGGTCGGCGCGCGCGGCGTCGGGCTGGCGCGCCAGCAGGCCCAGGCGGGCATTGAGCAGCAGCAGCTTGAGGTTCTCGCGCACGAAGAAGGACTGCTCGGGCGTCAGCAGCACCGCCTCCGGATGGTCGATGCGGCTCACACGCACCAGGCCACGCAGTTCGTCCAGCACCGCCTGCAGGCCCTGCTGCCACCAGCGGGTTGCTGCCGCCTCGTTGCGCGGCGCGGAGGCAGTCTCCGGGGTCGGCGCCGGGGCCGGCGCCACGCCCACTGCATTGGCCAGCGGCAGGTTGTCGCTCAGGCGCACCAGTTCATCGAGCCGCGCCAGCAGCGTCGGCGTATCGGTCAGCGGCGTGGCCTTGATGCGCGCCATGTCGCGCGCCAGTGCCCGTTGCAGCGGCGCCAGCCTTGCCTGCGGCGCCCGTTGCACGCGTTGCTCGGCCGTGCGCAGGGCGGCCAGCAGCGGCTCCACGCTGCCGGTCAGTTGCGCCTGCTGCTGTGCCAGACGGATGGCGGACTCGATATCCACCACCAGGTTCTCATCGCGCGAACGCGACAGGCTCTGCATCAATTCTTCCAGCTGGGTGCGCTGCAGCGCCACCTCGCCCAGGCGCGCTTCCTGCACGGCCAGCCGGGCCACCAGCTCGCGTTTCTGCTCCTGGCTCTGGCGCGCCAGCGTGCGTGCCTCGGCGGCGCTGCTGCTGGCGTCGGCGCTTTGGCGCGCCAGCTGGTCCTGCAAGGTCGACAGGCGGCCCCAGAGCAGCAGACTGAGCAGCAGCGCCAGCACGGCCACCCCGCCCAGGCCCAGCACCAGCGCGCGCGATACCGCAGCCGGGGCGCTGTCGCTGCCAGCCTCGACCACGCCGCCAACCGGCTCGGCGGGGTTGTTGCTGGGCTCTTGGGACTCGGTTGTCATTGCATCGATTCTATCGAGGCGCGGATATCGGCCAAGGCCGGGCGTGACTCGCGCACCACAGCAAAACCGGCCTGGCGCGCCGCCTGGGCGATGCGGGCATGGGTGGCCACGGCCCGTGCCGAGCGCCAGTCCTGCTGCGGCAGCGCGGCCTGCAGGTTGTGCACGGCCTCGCTGCTGCTGAACAGCCAGACCGAGCCGTCACCGGCGGCCTGCCGCGCCAGCTGCAGCTGCGCCGCGTCGAGCTGCGGGCGCAGGCGCTGGTAACTGACCACGAAATCCACCGTGCCGCCGGCCTGCGTCACCTGGCGGGCAAACCAGTCGCGCCCGGCGCCCTGGCCGTTGCCGCCGTCGGCCGCATCGGCGCCGCGCACGATCAGCACGCGCGCACCGGGGCCTATCCGGGAAGCGACCAGCTGCCACAGGGCTTCGGAATCAAACTGCGCGGCATCGGCCGGCGGTGCCACAACGCGCGGTGCCGGCACGCCGGCCCCCAGCAGGGCCTTGGTCGTGCCCGGCCCGGTGGCCCAGGCGCCGGTCAGGCTCCCCGGCTCGGCGAAAAGCATGGGCACATCGGCCGGCCGCCCCTCGAAAAAGCCTGCCACGGCATTGGCGCTGACGAACATCGCCCCCAGGTACTGGCCGAGATGGCGCCAGGCCTGTTGCACGCTGGCCGTGTCGGGAGCCCCGCCGATGGCGATCAGCGGCAGGGCCTGCGCGGGCAAGCCGGCCTGCTGCAAGGCCTGCACCCAGTCCTGCGCCTCGCGCAAGGGGCGGGTGACAATGATGCGCATGGGGCTCAGTCGTGACCGGCGCTCAAGGAGCCGCCTGCCCGCTGTACACCGTCCTTGAGGCTGGCCGCGACCTGCGTGCCCAGCACCTCGGCCGCCGCCAGGTCGGCCGCATCGGCGGCGGCAGCGGCGCGCACCAGGGCCACGCGGCCGTCCGGGTCGCCCCAGGCCGCCTTGATGTTGAGATAACCGCCCTCCAGCGTGGCATAGGCCGCCAGCGGCATGGAACAGCTGCCGCCCATGGCGCGGCTCACGGCACGCTCGGCCGCCACGCGCAGCCAGGTGCCCTGGTGCACCAGCGGCGCCAGCGCGGCCTGCACATCGGTGCGGTCGCTGCGGACCTCGATGCCCAGCGCGCCCTGGCCGGCGGCGGGCAGCATCTCGCCCGGCTCGAAGACCGCGCGGATGCGGCTCTCCAGCCCCAGGCGCTTGAGACCGGCCGCAGCCAGCACGATGGCGTCGTACTGGCCTTCGTCGAGCTTGCGCAGGCGGGTGTCGAGGTTGCCGCGCAGCGGTTCGATCTTCAGATCCGGGCGCAGGGCGCGCAGCAGCGCCACGCGACGCAGGCTCGACGTGCCCACCACGGCGCCTTGCGGCAGCGCGGCGAGATGGGTGTACTTCGGCGAGACAAAGGCGTCGCGCGGATCCTCGCGCTCCATCACGCAGGCCAGGGCAAAACCCTCGGGCAGCTCCATGGGCACGTCCTTGAGCGAATGCACGGCCAGATCGGCGCGGCCCTCTTCCAGCGCGACCTCCAGCTCCTTGACGAACAGCCCCTTGCCGCCGACCTTGCTGAGGGAGCGGTCGAGGATCTGGTCGCCCTTGGTGGTCATGCCCAGCAGGGTCACGGTATGGCCCTGCTGCTCCAGCAGCGCCTTCACGTGCTCGGCCTGCCAGAGCGCCAGACGGCTCTCACGGGTTGCTATGGTCAGTTTCATCGGGGGTGTCGGATCGAATGGAAAAAACGCCGATTCATCAGTTACAGAGCGCGGACACATCAGCGGGCCGGCGATGCTAGCATGCATCGCGCAGCCTCATTCTGACACTACCACGCACACGCCATGCCCGCCGCCCGCACCAAAGACAATGAACGCCCCCTGGTCGAAGACATCCGCCTGCTGGGCCGCATCCTGGGCGATGTGATCCGCGAACAGGAGGGCAGCGAAGCCTACGAGCTGATCGAGCAGATCCGCAAGCTCTCGGTGGCCTTCCGCCGGCACGATGACACCGAAGCCGACAAGGCGTTGAAGAAGTTGCTCAAGGGCCTGAGCGACGACCAGACCGTGAGTGTGATCCGCGCCTTCACCTATTTCAGCCACTTGGCCAACCTGGCCGAGGACCGCCACCACATCCGCCGCCGCGCCGTGCACGAGCGCGCCGGCAACGAGCAGGAAGGCAGCATCGATGTGGCGCTGTCGCGCCTGCGCTGGGCCGGCATCAGCACCAAGACCATCGCCAACACCCTGGCGCACAGCTTCGTCTCGCCGGTGCTCACCGCCCACCCGACCGAGGTGCAGCGCAAGAGCATCCTGGACGCCGAGCGCGCCATCGCCCGCCTGCTCACCGAGCGCGACGAGATCAAGGGCCGCGCCGTGGGCGTGGACCCGCGCAAGGACATGCTGACCCCGCGCGAACTGGCCGCCAACGAAGCCCTGCTGCGCGCCCGTGTGCTGCAGCTGTGGCAGACGCGCCTGGTGCGCAGCAGCAAGCTGGAGGTTGTCGACGAGATCGACAACGCGCTGAGCTACTACGAACCGACCTTTCTGCGCGAGATCCCGGCCATCTACGCCAACCTGGAGCGCGAGCTGGGCCAGCAGCATGTGCACAGTTTCCTGCGCATGGGCCACTGGATCGGCGGCGACCGCGACGGCAACCCCAATGTGGGGGCGCATACCATGGCCATGGCCATGAGCCGCCAGGCCGACGTGGCCCTGCGCCACTACCTGACCGAGGTGCACCTGCTGGGCGGCGAGCTGTCAGTGTCCGACCTGCTGGTGGGCTGCAGCGACGCGATGCGCAAGCTGGCCGACGCCTCGCCCGACACCAGCGAGCACCGCAAGGACGAACCCTACCGCCGCGCCTTGATCGGCATCTACGCGCGTCTGGCCGCCACCCTGCGCGAGCTCACCGGCGGCGAGGCCGCGCGCCACGCCGTGGCCCCGCAGAACCCCTACGGCAGCGCCACCGAGTTCCTGGCCGACCTCAAGACCATCGATGCCTCGCTCGGCGAACGCCACGGCGCCACCCTGGCCCAGCAGCGTCTGCACCCGCTGATCCGCGCGGTGGAGGTGTTCGGTTTCCACCTGGCCACGCTGGACCTGCGCCAGAGTTCGGACAAACACGAGGACGTGGTGGCCGAACTGCTGGCCACGGCGCGCATCGAATCGCACTACGCCTCGCTGGACGAAATGGCCAAGCGCAGCCTGCTGCTGCGCCTGCTGGCCGACGCCCGGGCGCTGCGGGTGGTGGGAGCCGACTACAGCCCGCACACGCAAAACGAGCTCGCCGTGTTCGAGACCGCGCGCCTGATGCGCCGGCGCTACGGCGCCGAGGCCATCCGCCACTACATCATCAGCCACACCGAGACGGTGAGCGACCTGCTGGAAGTGCTGCTGCTGCAGAAGGAAGTCGGCCTGATGAAGGGCACGCTGGACGACAGCGCCTGCACGGCCGATCTGATCGTGGTGCCGTTGTTCGAAACCATCGAGGACCTGCGCCAGGCCGCGCCCATCATGCGCGACTACTACGCCCTGCCCGGCATCCGCGCCATGATCCAGCGCAGCGGCGCCGAGCAGGACATCATGCTCGGCTACTCCGACAGCAACAAGGACGGCGGCATCTTCACCAGCAATTGGGAGCTGTACCGCACCGAGATTGCGCTGGTTGAACTCTTCGACGAACTCCGGCCGATCGAGCTGCGCCTGTTCCATGGCCGCGGCGGCACCGTGGGCCGCGGCGGCGGCCCGAGTTACCAGGCCATCCTGGCCCAGCCCCCGGGCACGGTGCGCGGCCAGATCCGCCTGACCGAGCAGGGCGAGGTCATCGCCTCCAAGTACGCCAATCCCGAGATCGGCCGGCGCAACCTGGAGACCCTGGTGGCCGCCACGCTGGAAGCCACCCTGCTGCAACCCACCAAGCCGGCCGCGCCGGCCTATCTGCAGACGGCCGAAGCGCTGTCGCGCGCCAGCATGGCCGCCTACCGCAAGCTGGTCTACGAGACCGAGGGTTTTGCCGACTACTTCTTCGGCGCCACGCCCATCCGCGAGATCGCCGAACTCAACATCGGCTCGCGCCCGGCCTCGCGCAAGGCCACACAGAAGATCGAGGACCTGCGCGCCATCCCCTGGGGCTTCAGCTGGGGCCAGTGCCGCCTGACGCTGCCGGGCTGGTACGGCTTCGGCTCCGCGGTGGAGGGTTTTCTCAACGCCGGCGGTCCCAAGGAACACAAGGAACGCCTGGCCCTGCTGCAGAAGATGGCCCGCCAGTGGCCCTTCTTCAAGACCCTGCTCTCCAACATGGACATGGTGCTGGCCAAGAGCGACCTGGCCCTGGGCTCGCGCTATGCCGAGCTGGTGACAGACGGCAAACTGCGCCGCAAGGTCTTCACGCAGATCGAGGCCGAGTGGCAACGCACCGTGCAGGCGCTCACCCAGCTCACCGGCGAAAAACAGCGCCTGGCCGGCAACGCCGCCCTGCAACGCTCCATCCGCCACCGTTTCCCCTACATCGACCCGCTGCACCACCTGCAGGTGGAGCTGATGCGTCGTTACCGCGCCGGCCAGGACGATGTGCGCGTGCGCCGTGGCATCCACATCTCGATCAACGGGATTGCGGCGGGGTTGAGGAATACGGGCTGATCCTGAAGTCGACCGCAAAAGAAGAAAGCGCCCCGCGGGGCGCTTTCTTCATGGTGCCTTACTCCGGCCGGTAGACACACTTGTCGCCAATGGCGTGCCGCTCCACCATCACCGCGCACAGCCCAGGAATATTAGGCTTGAGTTCCTTCCAGATGAAGGTGCAGAGATTCTCCAGCGTGGGAATGCCCAGGCCCGGCACCTCGTCGAGGAAGTGGTGGTCCAGCTTCTCGCGCAGGGCGTTGACCTCGCGCCGCAGATAGCCCAGATCCCAGACCATGCCCGTCTCCGGATTCGGCTCGCCGCGCACGAAGACCTCGGCGTAATAGGTGTGGCCGTGCACCCGCTTGCTGCCCTCGGCCTCGATCTCGCGGCGCAGGGTGTGGGCGGAGTCAAAAAAGAAACGCTGGCTGATTTCGTGCATTACCTGATTCCGATCATCTTGTGCGACTGGATGCCCAGCCGCCATTGCGGGTGTTGCTGACAGTATTCAATGGCGCGCTCCGTGTTGGCCGCACGCTGCGGCCCGTCCATGGGCTGCAGGAAAAAATGCTGAAAGGCCAGGCCCTCGAAACGCGCCGGGTCCACGCCGGGCTGCGGGTAGACCAGCTTGAGTTCATTGCCTTGGGTCAGCACCACCTTGGCCTGGTCCTTGGGGCTGACGCAAATCCAGTCCAGCCCCGTCGGCGCCGGCAGCGTGCCATTGGTCTCCACCGCAATCGTAAAGCCGCGCGCGTGCAGCGCCTGGGTCAGCGCTTCGTCCACCTGCAACAGCGGCTCGCCGCCGGTCAGCACGACGTAGCGTCCTGGCTTGCCCGGGGCCTCCCAGGCCTTTTCGATGGCATCGGCCAGCGCATCGGCCGTGGTGAACTTGCCGCCCCCGGTGCCGTCCGTGCCCACGAAGTCGGTATCGCAGAACCTGCACACCGCCGTGGCCCGGTCTTCCTCGCGCCCGCTCCACAGGTTGCAGCCGGCAAAGCGGCAGAACACGGCCGCCCGGCCGGACTGGGCGCCCTCGCCTTGCAGGGTGTAGAAGATTTCTTTGACGGCGTAGGTCATGGGGTGTTTGGACTGCGAAGGGGTGATTTTCGCAGGTTATGGTTCTTTGCGTTCGCCTTGGCAGGCGAGGCGTGCCGGGTCTCGGCCCGGCGGCCGACTCCCTTTTCTTGCGTCGCCAAGAAAAGGAAGCAAAAGAAGGCGAGCCGGATTCGTCGACCCTCCGCTGCGCTGCGGGCACGCTGCGTTGCTCGGGACCGGCGGGAAGCGCAGAAACTCGCTGCGCTCAAACATCTGCGCTTCTTTCTCCGCCGCTCCCTGCGCTACTCGCCTCCTCATGACGGCGGTGGGGACCGAATACCAGATACCAAGACAACAAGGACGCGCCATGGCGCGTCCTTGTGGGGTTCGGCTGTTGGCTTCTGGCTGTCGGCTGTTTGGTTCCCTATGCCGTGTGGCAGGGCTGAGCAGCGCAGCAGCGGGCGGATCAGGGCGGGCGTTGTTTGAGCGCAGCGAGTTTAGCCCGACCCCGCCCGATGCGAGCAGCGCAAGGTACCCCGCAGGGGCCCTGACTTCGGCTCGCCTTCTCTTTGCTTACTTTCTCTTGGCGAAACAAGAGAAAGTGAGTCGCCTGCCGGGGCGAGACCCGGCCTGCCACGATCGCCAAAGCACAAGCGAATAGAAAACCCGAAGCCCTAGAATCCCCGCATGTCAACCGCAGCCCAGCCGCATCAACCCCTGGCCGAACGCCTCCGCCCCCAAACCCTCGGCGAGGTGATCGGCCAACAGCAGCTGCTGGGCGAAGGCATGCCCCTGCGCATCGCCTTCGAATCGGGCCAGCCGCACAGCTGCATCCTCTGGGGCCCGCCGGGCACCGGCAAGACCACCATCGCGCGGCTGATGGCCGATGCCTTTGGCGCCCAGTTCATCAGCATCAGCGCGGTGCTGGGCGGGGTAAAGGACATCCGCGAGGCGGTGGAGCGGGCGCAGATTGCGCTGGCGCAAGGCAAACGCACCATCGTCTTCGTGGACGAGGTGCACCGCTTCAACAAGAGCCAGCAGGACGCCTTCCTGCCGCATGTGGAGTCCGGGCTCTTCACCTTCATCGGCGCCACCACCGAGAACCCGTCCTTCGAGGTCAACTCCGCCCTGCTCTCGCGCGCGGCGGTCTACGTGCTGCAGTCGCTGACCGAGGACGACCTGAAGCAGATCGTGCAGCGGGCGCTCGATATCGACGCGGTGCCGCCCATGGACGAGGAAGCGCGCGACCGGTTGATCGCCTATGCCGATGGCGATGCGCGCCGCCTCCTCAACACGCTGGAAACGCTGGCCGTGGCGGCGACGCAGCAGAAGCAGGAACGCATCAGTGACGAGTGGCTGCTCAAGGTGCTGGGCGAGCGCATGCGGCGCTACGACAAGGGTGGTGAGCAGTTCTACGACACCATCAGCGCGCTGCACAAATCGGTGCGCGGCTCGGACCCCGACGCTTCCCTCTACTGGTTCGTGCGCATGCTCGACGGCGGCGCCGACCCGCGTTACATGGCGCGGCGCCTGATCCGCATGGCCAGCGAGGACATCGGCCTGGCCGATCCGCGCGCATTGAGGCTGGCGCTGGACGCGGCCGAGGTCTATGAGCGCCTGGGTACGCCCGAGGGCGAGCTGGCGCTGGCCGAGTGCGTGATCTACCTGGCCATCGCGCCCAAGAGCAATGCGGTCTACAAGGCCTACAACGAGGCCAAGGCCTTCATCAAGAAGGACGGCACCCGCCCGGTGCCCATGCAGCTGCGCAATGCGCCGACCAAACTGATGAAGGATCTGGACTACGGCAAGGGCTACCGCTACGCCCACGACGAAGAAGGCGCCTTTGCCGCCGGCGAGCGTTATCTGCCCGACGGCATGGCCGAGCCGGGTTTCTACCGACCGGTGGAACGGGGCCTGGAGATCAAAATCGCCGAAAAGATGCGTACACTGCGCGCGCTGAACGAAAAGAGTCGGAACAGGCAATAACCTCTTGGGTCTTGCTGCAAGTGGCATGAAGCTTGCGGCAGGTGAGTCATGGACATCTTCCTCCAACAAATCATCAACGGCCTGGTGCTGGGCAGCATGTACGCGCTGGTGGCGCTGGGCTACACCATGGTGTACGGCATCATCGGCCTGATCAACTTCGCCCATGGCGAGGTGCTGATGGTCGGCGCGCTGGTGAGCTGGACGGTCATCGGCCTGCTGCAGCCGCTGCTGCCGCCATGGCTGGTGCTGATCATCGCCCTCATCGTGGCCTGTCTGCTGGCCGCGGCGCTGAACTACAGCATCGAGAAGGTGGCCTACCGGCCGCTGCGCAACAGCCCGCGCCTGGCGCCGCTGATCACGGCCATCGGCATGTCCATCCTGCTGCAGACGCTGGCCATGATCGTCTGGAAGCCGAACTACAAGTCCTACCCGACACTGCTGCCCAGCACCCCCATCCAGCTCGGCGGCGCCAGCATCACCCCCACGCAGGTCATGATCCTGGTGGTCACGGCCATCACCTTGGCCGCGCTGATGTGGCTGGTGCACGCCACCAAACTCGGCCGCGCCATGCGCGCCACGGCCGAGAACCCGCGTGTGGCCGCGCTCATGGGTGTGCAGCCGGACCGCGTGATCTCGGCCACCTTCATCATCGGCGCCGTGCTGGCCGCGATTGCCGGCGTGATGTGGGCCAGCAACTACGGCACGGTGCAGCACAGCATGGGTTTCCTGCCCGGGCTCAAGGCCTTCACGGCGGCGGTGTTTGGCGGCATCGGCAACCTGGCCGGGGCCGTGCTGGGCGGCGTGCTGCTGGGGCTGATCGAAGCCATCGGCGCGGGTTACATCGGCGACCTCACGGGCGGTGTGCTGGGCAGCCACTACGCCGACATCTTCGCCTTCATCGTGCTGATCGTGGTGCTGACGCTGCGGCCCTCGGGCCTGCTGGGTGAACGTGTGGCGGACCGCGCATGACCATGAACTCCCGCCACCGCCTGATCGCCATCGTGCTGGCCGCCCTCGGCCTGCTGGTCTTGCCGCTGATCCTGCAGGGTTACGGCAATGCCTGGGTGCGCATCCTGGACATGGCCCTGCTCTTCGTGCTGCTGGCCCTGGGCCTGAACATCGTGGTCGGTTATGCCGGCCTGCTGGACCTGGGTTTCGTGGCCTTCTTCGCCATCGGCGCCTATATGTTCGGCCTGCTGGCCTCGCCCCACCTGAGCGACCACTTCCCCGCCTTTGCCGCCATGTTTCCCAACGGCCTGCACACGCCGCTGTGGCTGGTCATCCCGCTCGGTGCGCTGCTGGCCGGCGCCCTCGGGGTGCTGCTGGGCGCACCCACACTGCGGCTGCGCGGTGACTACCTGGCCATCGTCACGCTCGGTTTTGGCGAGATCATCCGCGTCTTCCTGAACAACCTGGACCAGCCCGTCAACATCACCAATGGGCCCAAGGGCATCGGCCAGATCGACTCGATCAAGTTCTTCGGCTTCGACCTGGGCAAGAAACTCAACGTGCTGGGCTTCGACGTGGCCCCGGTCACGATGTACTACTACCTCTTCCTCGCGCTGGTGGTGGTGAGTGTGGTCATCTGCCACCGCATCGAGTTCTCCCGCATCGGCCGCGCCTGGATGGCCATCCGCGAGGACGAGACCGCCGCCAAGGCCATGGGCATCAACACCCGCAACATGAAACTGCTGGCCTTCGGCATGGGCGCCACCTTCGGCGGCGTCTCGGGCGCCATGTTCGCGGCCTTCCAGGGTTTCATCTCACCCGAGTCCTTCAGCCTGATGGAGTCGGTGATGATCGTCGCCATGGTGGTGCTGGGCGGCATCGGCCACCTGCCGGGTGTGATCCTGGGCGCGGTGCTGCTGGCCGCCCTGCCCGAGGTGCTGCGCTACGTGGCCGGGCCGCTGCAAGCCATGACGGACGGCCGGCTCGATGCCTCCATCCTGCGCCAGCTGCTGATCGCCCTGGCCATGATCAGCGTCATGCTGCTGCGCCCGCGCGGCCTGTGGCCGGCGCCGGAGCATGGCAAGTCCCTGCGCAAGAAAGGCGGCAGCGCATGAGCGACGTGCTGCTGCATGTGAGCGGCGTCTCCAAACGCTTCGGTGGCCTGCAGGCGCTGAACGATGTGCACCTGCGCATCGAGCGCGGCCTGGTCTACGGCCTGATCGGCCCCAACGGCGCCGGCAAGACCACCTTCTTCAACGTCATCACTGGCCTGTACACCCCCGACAGCGGCACCTTCGAGCTGGCCGGCCTGCCCTACCAACCGACGGCCGTGCACGCAGTGGCGCGCGCCGGCATCGCGCGCACCTTCCAGAACATCCGCCTGTTCGCCGACATGACGGCGCTGGAGAACGTGATGGTGGGCCGGCACATCCGCTCGCGCTCGGGCCTGTGGGGCGCCATCCTGCGCACCCCCGGCTTCAAGTTCGAGGAAGCCGCGATTGCCCGCCGTGCCCAGGAGCTGCTGGACTACGTGGGCATCGGCAACCTCGCCGACTACAAGGCGCGCACCCTGAGCTACGGCGACCAGCGCCGGTTGGAGATTGCCCGTGCACTGGCCACCGAGCCGCAGCTGCTGGCGCTGGACGAGCCGGCCGCCGGCATGAACGCCACCGAGAAGGTGGCGCTGCGCGCGCTGATCGAACGCATCCGCACCGATGGCGTCACCGTGCTGCTGATCGAACATGACGTCAAGCTCGTGATGGGCTTGTGCGACCGCGTCACCGTGCTCGACTACGGCCGCCGGATCGCCGAGGGCACGCCGGCCGAGGTGCAGAAGAACGAACAGGTGATCGAGGCCTATCTCGGTCACGCCGGCGCCCAGGCGGCCGCGGAGGCCACCTCATGAGCATCGACACGAATGTGCTGCTGCAGGTCAGCGGCCTGCAGGTGGCTTACGGCGGCATCCAGGCCGTCAAGGGCGTGGACCTCGAAGTACGCAGCGGCGAGCTGGTCTGCCTGATCGGCTCCAACGGCGCCGGCAAGACCAGCACCATGAAGGCCGTGACCGGCACCCTGCCCTGCAAAGGCCAGCTGCACTACCTGGGCCGCAGCCTGCGCGGCCAGGGGCCCTGGGACCTGGTGCGCCAGGGCCTGGCCATGGTGCCGGAGGGGCGCGGCGTCTTCACGCGCATGAGCATCCACGAGAACCTGCTCATGGGCGCTTTCGTGCGCCATGACGCCGACGGTATTGCGACCGACCTGGAGCGCATCTACACTCTGTTCCCGCGCCTCAAGGAGCGCCACGCCCAGCTGGCCGGCACGCTCTCCGGCGGCGAGCAGCAGATGCTGGCCATGGGCCGCGCGCTGATGAGCCAACCGAAGCTGCTGCTGCTGGACGAACCCTCCATGGGCCTGAGCCCCCTCATGGTGGACAAGATCTTCGAGGTGGTGCGCGAGGTCTCCCGCCAGGGCATGACGGTGCTGCTGGTGGAACAGAATGCCAGCCGCGCACTGGCCATCGCCGACCGCGGTTACGTCATGGAGTCGGGCCTGATCACCCTCAGCGGAGCGGCGCAGGACCTGCTGCACGATCCAGCGGTGCGCGCCGCCTATCTGGGCGAATAGGCCGGCGCTTGCCAAACTCCGCGGGCGGTCTACCATCCACCCTTGGTACTTACGCCTACAAGGAGTTTTCATGAAGCGCATCGCCTTGACCCTTCTGTCCCTCGGCCTGGCCGGCAGCGCGCTGGCGCAGGAAGCCGTGTTCCAGACCCGGACCCTGACTCCCGAAGCCGCACTGAAGGCCGCCCAGGTGGCGCTGGAAGCCTGCCGCAAACAGGGTTACCAGGTAGCGGTGGCGGTGACCGACCGCAACGGCCTGGTGCAGGTGCTGCTGCGCGACCGTTATGCCGGCCCCCACACGCCCACCGTGGCCATGGACAAGGCCTGGACCGCGGCCAGCTTCAAGACCTCGACGCTGGAGTTCGGCAAGGACACCCAGCCCGGCAAGGCCATGAGCGGCATCCGCCAGGTGCCGCGCGTTGTGGCCGCTGGCGGCGGCCTGCCGATCGAAGGCGGCGGCACGCTGGTGGGTGCCATCGGTGTCTCCGGCGGCCCCGGCGGTGAGGCCGACGAGTCCTGCGCCAAGGCCGGCATCAAGGCGATCGCCGACGCGCTGGAACTGTGAGCGTCTTGCAGATTGAGGTCTCGAACCGGCTCTGAGCCGGCTCAGTCGACCTTCGCGCCGGAAGCCTTCACGACCTTTTCGTACTTGGCGAGTTCGGCCTTCATGAAACGGCCGAACTCCTGTGGCGTGGTCGGCACGGGCTCGGCCATCAGGGCGGCAAAACGCGTCTGCGTCTCCGGTGCCTTGAGCGCGGCCATAAAAGCCTGGTTCAACCGGTCCACCACGTCCCGAGGTGTGGCCGCGGGCGCCACCAGCCCCCACCAGGTGTCGACGGCAAAACCCTTGAGTGTCTCGGCCACGGCCGGCACCTGCGGCAGCGCCGGCGAGCGGCCCAGCGTGGTGACGGCCAGCGCCTTGAGCTTGCCGGCGCGGATATTGGCCGCAGCCGTGGCCAGGTTGTCGAAGTTGTAGTCCACCTGGCCGCTGAGCAGGGCCAGCTGGGCCGGATTGCCGCCGTTGTAGGGGATGTGCACCGTGTAGATGCCGGCCTGGGCCTTGAACAGTTCACCCGCCAGATGGCCGGCACTGCCATTGCCGCCGCTGCCGTAATTGAGTTTGCCGGGGTTGGTCTTGGCGTAGGCGATCAGGTCGGCCAGGCTGTTGATGTGCAGGCGCTGCGCCGCCTCGGCATTCATGACCAGCACATTGGGCACACGCAGCATCTGGGTGATGGGGGCGAAGTCGCGCTCCGCCTGGTAGGGCATCTTGCTGTACAGCCAGGGGTTGACGGCATGCGTGGCGGTGGCGGCGATGCCGATGATCAGGCCGTCGGGGGCCGCCTTGGCCACGGCGTCGGCGCCGATGTTGCCGCCGGCCCCCGGGCGGTTTTCGATGATGACCGTCCCCAGCGTGTCCTTGACGCGCTCGGCCAGCGCGCGCGCCGTGATGTCGATGGGGCCGCCCGGCGCATAGGGCACGATCAGGCGGATGGGCTTGGTTTGCGCCTGGGCCGGCAGAGCGGCCAGTGCGATGAGACCCAGGGCCAGGAGGGAGAGGGTGCGGCGGTTCAGTTGCATGCAGACATTGTGCAGAATTTTGCGCCGCTGTCACCAGTGACACTCGTTTACAAGACTTTGCACGGGCTTTGTCGGCCCCGGGAGCCAGGCCGGGCGTTGCAGTGCCATGGAAATCGTTTCCATGCTTCACTTCAGAAGGAGATCCGCATGAAGATCAAACTCTTGCTCAGCGTCCTGACCCTGGCCGCCACGGGCGCCGCCCTGGCTCAGCCCGCCAACCCGGCCGCCACGCCGCGCGTGGAGCAGCGCGAGATGAACCAGGAGCGCCGCATCCAGCAGGGCGTGAACTCGGGCCAGCTGACGCAACGCGAGGCGAACCGTCTGGAGCACCAGCAAGGTCGCATCGACCGGGCCGAAGACAGGGCCAAGGCCGACGGCAAGGTGACCGCCCAGGAGCGTGCCCGCCTGCACAGCATGCAGGACCGCGCCAGCCGCGACATCGCCCGCGAGAAGCATGACCGCCAGCGCGACCTGAACCGCGACGGCCGCAAGGACCGGCCGCAGGCCAACCGCCCGCAGCGTCCGCAAAGCCCGCGCCAGTAAACGCCGAAAAAAGGCCCGCCGTCTCAGGATGGCGGGCCTTTTTTGTGGGCGGGTGGCTTCAGCCCTGGACCTTGTGGCTGCGGCCCGGCGCTAACGCACCTTAACTTCACTACGTGAAGTTAGTCTTCACCGCAAACATGGCGCTACGCGCCCATCAAACTTGATTGTTGTGGCTACGGCCCGGCGCTAACGCGCCTTAACTTCGCTGCGCGAAGTTAGCCTACGCCGCAAGCACGGCGCTACGCGCCGTGCTTGTCCGCCTCGCTGGTGAAGGAGTCGGCGTAGAACTCCTCCTCGGGCAGGCCGGCCTTGGCCACGTAGTCGCGCCGGGCCGATTCGACCACGATGGGCGCGCCGCAGGCGTAGACCTGGTGACCCGACAGATCCGGAAAATCCTGCAGCACAGCCTGGTGCACGAAGCCCGTGCGGCCGTGCCAGTGGTCCTCGAGCAGGGCATCCGACACCACGGGCACGTACTGCAGATTCGGCATCTCCTTGCACTTCTGCACCACCCAGTCGTGCAGGTAAAGGTCGGCCGGGCGGCGGCCGCCCCAGTACAGCGTGGCCGGGCGCGTGAGCCCCAGGTGCTGCATGTGCTCGATCAGGGCCTTGATCGGCGCAAAGCCGGTGCCCGAAGCCAGCAGCACCATGGGCTTGGCGCTGTCCTCGCGCAGGAAGAAGCTGCCGTAGGGGCCCTCCACGCGCAGGATCTCCTTTTCCTTCATGGCGCCGAACACGTGGTCGGTGAACTTGCCGCCGGGCATGTGGCGAATGTGCAGCTCCATGGTGGCGCCCACCGGCGGCGTGGCCGTGGGCTGGCCGGCGCGGCTGTGCGGGGCATTGGCCATGGAATAGCTGCGCCGGGCGCCGTCGCGCAGCAGGAACTCGACGTACTGGCCGGCATGGAACTGGAAGTTGTCGTTGGCCGGCAGCTGCAGCACCAGGCGGATCACGTCGGGCGAGACCTTCTGCATCTCGTTCACGCGCACCGGCATCTTCTTGATCGGAAAGGCGCCGGCCTCGGTCACCTGGCGCGACTCCAGCACCACGTCGGACTGCGGCACGCCGCAGCAGGTCAGCACGTAGCCGGCGGCCTCCTCGGCCGCGCTCAGGGCCTTTTCCTGGTGGGTGCCGTGCACCACGGTGCCGGAGATCTTCTTGCACTTGCAGGAGCCGCAAGCGCCGTCCTTGCAGCCATAAGGCAGGCCGATGCCCTGGCGGATGCCGGCGGCCAGGATGGCCTCGCCAGGCAGGACTTCAAAGTTGCGCCCGCTGGGCTGCACGGTGACCTGATGGGCAGTTTCGCTGCTCGACATGTTTTCGTTATCCTTGGACGGTACTGGAGAGTCAAAGGTGGAATTTTGCCTGTAATCGCAAGCCCTCTCGGGGCCCTGCCCTTCCGTTTCCGCCGCCAGCGTGTCCTGATCGTCGGCTGCGGCGACGTGGGCCTGCGCGCCGCAGCGGCCTTGCCGCGGCGGGTGCGGGTGCTGGCGCTCACCTCCACGCCACAGCGCCACGCCGAGTTGCGCGGGCGCGGCATCGTGCCGCTGGCGGGCAATCTGGACCAGCCCGCCACCCTGCGCCGCCTGGCCGGCCTGGCCACGCGCGTGCTGCATCTGGCGCCGCCGCCCGCCGAAGGCGCCGGCGATCCGCGCACCCGTGCCCTGCTGTGCGCGCTGCGCCGACGCACCCCGCCCGCCGCCCTGACCTACGGCTCGACCAGCGGCGTCTACGGCGACTGCGGGGGTGACTGGGTGCGGGAAACCCGCGCGCCCCGGGCGCAGTCGGCCCGCGGGCAGCGGCGCGTACAGGCGGAACGCGAGCTGCGCTTCTTCGGCCGCAGCGCGGGCGTGCGCAGCAACATCCTGCGCATCCCCGGCATCTACGCCCCCGACCGCGCCGGCGGCACCCCGCGCGAGCGCCTGTTACGCGGCACGCCGGTGCTCCGCCCCGAGGACGACGTCTACACCAACCACATCCACGCCGATGACCTGGCCCGCGCCTGCCTGGCCGCGCTGTGGCGCGGCGCCCCGCAGCGCGTCTACCACGCCAACGACGACACGCAGCTGAAGATGGGCGACTACTTCGACCTGGCTGCCGGTCTGTACGGCCTGCCCCAGCCCAGGCGCATCTCGCGCCAGGAGGCCCAAGAGCAGCTGTCACCGGTGTTGCTGAGCTTCATGAGCGAATCCAGGCGCATGGACAACACCCGCATGAAAAGAGAACTGCGCGTGCGCCTGCGTTACCCGACGGTAGGCGCAGGTTTGACCCCATCGCACAAACCGCCTTCCCCCGTGAGGGCTTGAGGCCTGGGATCAGTTACCCCCAGGACCTGTGCCCTAGGCTGTGGACAAGTTGCAGGATAAGTCGCGCAAGCGGCGTCCCTGCTGGCTTTGCCGGCGACGCTGAAAAATCAGGCATGGCGACGCGCAGCGCCGGCCATGACCCGAACTGAGATACTGCGATCGACGAGGCAACGCATACGTACGCACCATGGTCTCATTACACCGTCACATTGAACGTCATCGCACGGACCGCATAGGCTGGCTGCGCGCCACCGTGCTCGGCGCCAACGACGGCATCGTCTCCACGGCCAGTCTGGTCGTCGGTGTGGCCGCCGCCAGCGCCAGCCAGGGTGACGTCCTGGTCAGCGGCGTAGCCGGGCTGGTCGCCGGCGCCATGTCGATGGCTGCGGGCGAATATGTCTCGGTTCATTCGCAGGCCGACACGGAACAGGCCGACCTGGCACGCGAGCGGGCTGAACTCAAGGCGGACCCCGAGGCGGAGCAGCGGGAGTTGACCAACATCTACATCGCCCGAGGGCTCACGCCCGAGCTGGCGCAACAGGTCGCCGAGCAGTTGATGCGCCGTGACGCCATCGGCGCCCACGCGCGTGACGAACTGGGTATTTCCGACGCCTTCAGCGCACGGCCGATTCAGGCGGCGCTGGCGTCAGCGGCCAGTTTCGCCGTCGGCGCGGCCTTGCCGCTGGCTGCCACGGCGTTGGCACCCGCGGCAGGCCTGATCGCCTGGGTTTCGGGCACGTCGCTGATCTTCCTGGCCGTGCTGGGCGCCGTGGCTGCCCGCGCAGGCGGAGCCAGCGCGGTGGTCGGCGCGTGGCGCGTCACGTTCTGGGGTGCGCTGGCAATGGCCATCACCGCGGGCACGGGCACGCTGTTCGGCGCGGTGGTTTGACGCGCCGAATGACGTCGACGCCACGCGTGCCGCCCTACGCCTGAGGCGTCGCTGATCGACGGTGAGGTGCCCGGGGCCGGAATCGAACCCGCGCACGAAGTGCGCTTCAACAATACCGCCTTGGGCGTGCCGGTTCGCGAGAGAAGTTGCGTCTCAGGATGCGAGACATGGTGCCCGGGGCCGGAATCGAACCGGCACGCCTTGCGGCGGGGGATTTTGAGTCCCCTGCGTCTACCAATTTCACCACCCGGGCAGGGAGAGGGAAGGCAGAAATTATGGCACAGTGGCGGTCATGAAGTACCCGACCATCGAAGACGCCATCGGCAAGACGCCGCTGGTGGCCCTGCAGCGCATCGCCGCGGCGGAGAACGCCGCGCGCGGCAACGTCATCCTCGGCAAGCTCGAGGGCAACAACCCGGCCGGCTCGGTCAAGGATCGCCCGGCCCTGTCCATGATCCAGCGTGCCGAGGAGCGCGGCGAGATCAAGCCCGGCGACACGCTGATCGAAGCCACCTCGGGCAACACCGGCATCGCGCTGGCCATGGCCGCGGCCATCAAGGGCTACCGCATGGTGCTGATCATGCCGGAGGACCTGTCCATCGAACGCGCCCAGACCATGAAGCCTTCGGCGCCGAGCTGATCCTGACGCCGAAGTCCGGCGGCATGGAGTACGCGCGTGACCTGGCCACGCAGATGGAACAAGGCGGCAAGGGCCGGGTGCTGGACCAGTTCGCCAACCCGGACAACCCGCGCATCCACTACGAGACCACCGGCCCCGAACTGTGGGAGCAGACCGGCGGGCGCATCACGCATTTCGTCAGTGCCATGGGTACCACCGGCACCATCACCGGCGTGGCGCGTTTCCTGAAGGAAAAGAACCCGGCCATCAAGATCATCGGCGCCCAGCCGCAGGAAGGCTCGCGCATCCCCGGCATCCGCAAATGGCCGCAGGAATACCTGCCCAAGATCTACGACCCCACGGTGGTCGACGAGCTGGTCTACGTCAGTCAGGCCGATGCCGAGGAGATGTGCCGCCGCCTGGCGCGCGAGGAAGGCATCTTCGCCGGCATCTCGGCCGCCGGGGCCTGCTGGGTCGCGCAGCAGATTGCGGCCAAGGTCGAGAATGCCACCATCGTCTTTGTGGTCTGCGACCGCGGAGATCGATATCTCTCCACCGGCGTCTTCCCCGCCTGAGAACTTGTGAATAAATCTACTGCGCAACCCGATCGCCGCGTTGGGCGGTGCTCGCCATCCTCACGTACAGGAAGTACGTTCCGGTGGCTGCGCTCCGTCCGCCTTGCGCTCGGGCCGCTCGCTACGATTTCTTCACAAGTTCTGCGCTATTAGCCGCCACCACGCATGGACTCCTATCGCTACTGCCCGGCCTGCGCCACGGCGCTGGCGCCCATTACCCTGATGGAAGACGGCGGCGAGAGGGAGCGCCTGCGCTGCCCGGCCTGCGCCTGGACGCACTGGAACAACCCCACGCCCGTGCTGGCCGCGGTGGTCGAGTACCACGGCCGGATCCTGCTGGCGCGCAACGCGGCCTGGGAAGGCAAGCTGTACGCCCTGATCACGGGTTTCATGGAGGCCGGCGAAACGCCGCAGGACGGCATCAGCCGCGAAATCCGGGAGGAAACCAACCTCGACACCCTGGAAATCAAGCTGATCGGCGTCTACGACTTCCAGCGCATGAACCAGGTCATCATCGCCTACCACGCCCGCTGCGAGGGTGAGGTGCGGCTGTCCCCGGAACTGGTGGACTACAAGCTGTTCACGCCGGACCAGGTGAAATGCTGGCCGGCCGGTACCGGTTACGCCCTGGCCGACTGGCTGCGCTCGCGCGGCCACCAGCCGCAGTTCCTGGAAGCCTGGCGGCCCCCGGGTGACCCCACGGCCAGCGTCTGAGACCTGGATTGCTTAGAATCCCGACTCGCCGATAGAAATCTGGACATTCGATGAACGTAGACCGAGAACTCGACACCCGTGGCCTGAACTGCCCGCTGCCCATCCTCAAGGCCAAGAAGGCCTTGTCGGAAATGCAGAGCGGCCAGACCCTCAGGGTGGTCGCCACCGATTCCGGCTCGGTGCGGGACTTCATCGCCTTCTCCCGGCAGACCGGCAACGAGCTGGTCGAGCAGACCACCGAAGGCAAGGACTACATCCACATCCTCAAGCGCCGTTGAGGCGCCCGCCGGCCCAGCCGCCGGCTGCCGTGCTCAGACCTTGAGCGACTTCAGATATTCGCGAAAACGCGCGCCCACCTCGGGGTGCGCCAGGGCCAGTTCCACCGTGGCCTCCAGAAAACCTTCCTTGCTGCCGCAGTCATAGCGTCTGCCCGCGTAGGTGTAGGCGTGCACGGCCTCGTGCTTGAGCAGGCCGGCGATGCCGTCGGTCAGCTGGATCTCCCCCCCCGCGCCACGCGGCTGCTGGCGGATCTGCTCGAACACCGCCGGCGTCAGGATGTAACGACCGGCCACGGCCAGCCGTGAGGGCGCCTGTTCGGGCGCCGGCTTTTCCACGATCTGGCTGATCTTGAGCAGGCGCTCGCCGTCGGGCTGACCGGCCACGATGCCGTAACGGCGCACCTGCTCCAGCGGCACTTCCTGCACGGCGATCACCGAGCTGTTCAAGCGATCAAACTGATCGGCCATCTGGGCCAGCACAGGCTGCCCGCCCGGCGGGCCCATCATCAGGTCGTCGGCCAGCAGCACGGCAAAGGGCGAGTTCTCGGTCAGGTGCTCAGCGCAGAGCACGGCGTGGCCCAGGCCCAGGGCGCGCGGCTGGCGCACATAGGAGCACAGCATGTCGTCCGGCTGCACCGAACGCACCAGATCCAGCAGGGCCTGCTTGCCCGACTGCTCCAGCTCGTTCTCGAGCTCGTAGGCGGTGTCGAAGTGGTCTTCGATGGCGCGCTTGTTGCGGCCGGTCACAAAGACCATGTGGCGGATGCCGGCCGCGTAAGCCTCTTCCACCGCGTACTGGATCAGCGGCTTGTCGACGACGGGCAGCATCTCCTTGGGCGCCGCCTTGGTGGCGGGCAGGAAACGCGTGCCCAGGCCGGCAACGGGGAAAACGGCGGTCTTGATCTTCTGGTTCATGGCTCCGATTCTCCCTGCGGAATACGTCACTTCAGTCTCAGCAGCTGATCCTGAATCTTGGCCAAGGTCGCGCTGAAGTCGGCCATGCGCTTGTTCTCCTGCTCGATCACGGCCGGCGGTGCCTTGGCCACGAAGGCCTCGTTGGCCAGCTTGCCCCGGGCCTTGGCGATTTCGCCTTCCAGGCGTGTCGCCTCCTTGCCCAGGCGCGCCTTCTCGGCCGCCACGTCCACCTCCATATGCAGGCACAGCCGGGCCTCACCCACCACGGCCACGGGCGCGGCCTGGGCGGCGGTGGCCCATTCGGCCTCGGCCTTGAACACCTTGACCTCGCTGAGCTTGGAGAGGGCCTGCAGCACGGGCGCCCACTGCGTGATGAAAGCCGCCTCGTCGGCATGGCTGGCCAGCGCGTAGAGCGGCAGCCGCGTGGAGGGCGAGACATTCATCTCACCGCGCAGGTTGCGGCAGGCGTCAACGAACTGCCGCAGGCGCACCACTTCGGCCATGGCCGCAGCGTCGATGCGCTCGGGCTGGCTGACCGGGTAAGCGGCAACGCTGACCGACTCACCGGTCCGGCCGGCCACGGGCGCCACCTTCTGCCACAGCTCTTCGGTGATGAAGGGGATCAGCGGGTGCGCCAGGCGCAGGATGGTCTCCAGCGTGCGGATCAGGGTGCGGCGGGTGCCGCGCTTTTGCGCCTCGTTGCCGGTGTTGATCTGCACCTTGGCGATTTCCAGGTACCAGTCGCAGAACTCGTTCCAGACGAAGTCGTAGATGGTGTTGGCAACATTGTCCAGGCGGTAGTCGGCAAAACCCTGCGCCACCTGCGCCTCGACCTGCTGCAGCAACGAGACGATCCAGCGGTCAGCCGCGCTGAACTCCAGGTAACCGCCGCCGGGCACACAGACGCCGTTGTCCTGCAGGCCGCAGTCGTACCCTTCGCAGTTCATCAGCACAAAGCGCGTGGCGTTCCAGAGCTTGTTGCAGAAGTTGCGGTAGCCCTCGCAGCGCTTGCTGT
>JAHRYV010000045.1 GCA_020621965.1 Curvibacter sp.
GCATCATGATGCGCAAGTGCCACCTGAACACCTGCCCGGTGGGCGTGGCCACGCAGGACCCGGTGCTGCGCAAGAAGTTCTCCGGCAAACCCGAGGACGTGGTGAACTACTTCTTCTTCGTCGCCGAGGAAGTGCGCCAGATCATGGCCCAGCTGGGCATCCGCAAGTTCGACGACCTGATCGGTCGCGCCGACCTGCTGGACATGCGCAAGGGTCTGGAGCACTGGAAGGCTCGTGGCCTGGACTTCTCGCGCCTGTTCGCGCTGCCGCAGATTGCAGCCGACGTGCCGCGTTTCCATGTCGCCGAGCAGGAGCACGGCCTGGAGAAGTCGCTGGACAACGTGCTGATCGCCAAGTCGCGCGCCGCCATCGACAAGGGCGAGAAGGTGCAGTTCATGGAGGTGACCCGCAACGTCAACCGTTCGGTCGGCGCCATGCTGTCCGGTGCCCTGACCAAGGTGCACCCCGAGGGCCTGCCGGACGACACCATCCGCATCCAGCTCGAAGGCACGGGCGGCCAGTCCTTCGGCGCCTTCCTGGCGCGCGGCATCACGCTGTACCTGATCGGCGACGCCAACGACTACACCGGCAAGGGCCTGTCGGGTGGCCGCGTGGTGGTGCGCCCCAGCCTGGACTTCCGCGGCGTGGCCACCAGCAACATCATCGTCGGCAACACCGTGATGTATGGCGCCACCACCGGCGAGGCCTTCTTCAGCGGCGTGGCCGGCGAGCGTTTTGCCGTGCGTCTGTCGGGGGCCACCGCTGTCGTTGAGGGTACCGGTGACCACGGTTGCGAATACATGACCGGCGGCACGGTGGCCGTGCTGGGCAAGACCGGCCGCAACTTCGCCGCCGGCATGAGCGGCGGCGTGGCCTACGTCTACGACGAGGATGGCCAGTTCGCGACCCGCTGCAACACCGCCATGGTCTCCATGGAGAAGGTGCTGCCGGCCGCCGAGCAGGAAGCCACGATGGACAAAGCCATCTGGCATCGTGGCCAGAGCGACGAGGCCCAGCTCAAGAAGCTGCTGGAAGACCACCACCGCTGGACCGGCAGCAAGCGCGCGCGCGAACTGCTGGACCACTGGGCCGAGGCCCGCGGCAAGTTCGTGAAGGTGTTCCCGAACGAGTACAAGCGTGCCCTGGGCGAGATCAACGCCAGGAAGGCCGCCGTGGCCAAGGCTGCCGGCAAGAAAGAAGCCGCTGCGGCCAAGTAAGAAGGACGAAGGAATACATCATGGGTAAAGTCACCGGCTTCATGGAGTACGAGCGCATCGACGAGGGTTATGCGCCCGTGGCCGAGCGCGTCAAGAACTACAAGGAATTCGTGATCGGTCTGTCCGACGAGCAGGCCAAGGTCCAGGGTGCCCGTTGCATGGACTGCGGCACGCCGTTCTGCAACAGCGGCTGTCCGGTCAACAACATCATTCCGGACTTCAACGATCTGGTCTATCGCGGCGACTGGAAGAACGCCATCGAGGTGCTGCACTCGACCAACAACTTCCCGGACTTCACCGGCCGCGTCTGCCCGGCGCCGTGCGAGGCGGCCTGCACGCTCAACATCAACACCGATGCGGTGGGCATCAAGTCGATCGAGCACGCCATCATCGACAAGGCCTGGGCGCAGGGCTGGGTGCAGCCGCAGCCGGCGGCCGTCAAGACCGGCAAGAAGGTCGCCGTCGTCGGCTCCGGCCCGGCCGGCATGGCCGCGGCCCAGCAGCTGGCGCGCGCCGGCCATGACGTGACCGTCTTCGAGAAGAACGACACCGTCGGCGGTCTGCTGCGTTTCGGCATCCCCGACTTCAAGTTTGACAAGGGCCACATCGACCGCCGCGTCAAGCAGATGGAAGCCGAAGGCGTGGTGTTCAAGACCAACACCATGGTGGGCGAACTGCCCAAGGGTTCCAAGGTCACCAACTGGGCCAAGGCCACCGTCAGCCCCGAGCAGCTGAAGAAGGACTTCGACGCCGTGCTGCTGGCCGGCGGTGCCGAAGCGTCGCGTGACCTGCCCGTGCCCGGCCGCGATCTGGCCGGCATCCACTTCGCGATGGAATTCCTGCCGATGCAGAACCGCATCAATGCGGGTGGCAAGATCAAGGACCAGATCCGCGCCGACGGCAAGCACGTCATCGTGATCGGCGGCGGCGACACCGGCTCCGACTGCGTGGGCACCAGCAACCGCCACGGCGCGGCCAGCGTGACCCAGTTCGAGGTGATGCCCATGCCGCCCGAGCAGGAGAACAAGCCCCTGGTCTGGCCCTACTGGCCGCTCAAGCTGCGCACCAGCTCCAGCCACGAGGAAGGCTGCCAGCGCGAGTTCGCCATCTCCACCAAGGAGTTCATCGGCAAGGACGGCAAGGTCACGGGTCTCAAGACCGTGCACGTCGAGTTCAAGGACGGCAAGTTCGTCGAGGTTCCGGGCACCGAGAAGGAATACAAGGCCGATCTGGTGCTGCTGGCCATGGGTTTTGTCAGCCCGGTGGCGACCGTTCTCGAAGGTTTCGGTGTCGACAAGGACGCCCGCGGCAATGCCAAGGCCAGCACCGACTTCAGCGGTGGTTACGCCACCTCGGCCGCCAAGGTGTTTGCGGCCGGCGACATCCGTCGCGGCCAGAGCCTGGTGGTGTGGGCGATTCGCGAGGGTCGCCAGGCCGCCCGTGCAGTCGATGAATTCCTCATGGGGGCGAGCGACCTGCCGCGCTAGGCGACCCTCACAAATCGCCCAGGGGGCGAATAGGGAAGGCGGGCTGGTTGCCCGCCACGCGCGAGGGTCGCCAGGCCGCGCGTGCGGTCGATGAATTCCTCATGGGGCGAGCGACCTGCCGCGCTAGGCGACCCTCACAAATCGTCCAGGGGGCGAACAGGGAATGGCGGGCTGGCCGCCCGCCACGCGCGACGGCCGCCAGGCCGCCCGTGCCGCCGCTGAATTCCTCATGGGCGCCAGCGGCCTGCCGCGCTGGGCGACCCTCAGGCCAGCGGCGGCGCTGGCGATACGCTATGCCTTATGATGCAAACGCCGGAACACGCCGGCTTTTGCATTTTTATGGTCGCCTCTTCTGACAAACCTCTGGTCGAGCTGCGCAACGTCACCTTCGGCTACAGCGAACGGATCATCCTGGATGATCTGAGCCTGACCGTGCCGCGCGGCAAGGTGACCGCACTGATGGGCGCTTCCGGCGGCGGCAAGACCACGGTGTTGCGCCTGATCGGCGGGCAGAACAAGGCCCAGCAGGGCCAGGTGCTGTTCGATGGCGACGATGTCACCACCATGAGCCCGGAGCAACTCTACGCCGCGCGCCGGCGCATGGGCATGCTGTTCCAGTTCGGCGCCCTGTTCGCCGACCTCAGCGTGCTCGAGAACGTCGCCTTCCCCTTGCGCGAGCACACCGATCTGAGCGAAGCGCTGATCCGCGACGTGGTGCTCATGAAACTCAATGCGGTCGGATTGCGCGGCGCGCGCGACCTCATGCCCAGCGAGATCTCCGGCGGCATGGCCCGGCGCGTGGCGCTGGCGCGCGCCATCGCGCTCGACCCCGAGCTGGTGATGTACGACGAGCCCTTTGCCGGCCTGGACCCGATCTCCCTGGGTACGGCGGCGCAGCTGATCCGCCGCCTCAACGACGCCATGGGCCTGACCAGCATTGTGGTCTCGCATGATCTGGAAGAAACCTTCCAGATTGCCGACCAGGTGGTGATCCTGGCCAACGGGCGCATCGCCGCCCAGGGCACGCCGGACGAAGTCAAACGCTCCACGGATCCGCTGGTGCAGCAGTTCGTGCAGGCGCAGGCCGAAGGGCCGGTGCATTTCCATTACCCTGGCCCCAGCGTGGCGCAGGATTTTGGCGGGGAGGCGGCATGAGCTGGTGGCGCCCGTCCGATGTGGGCTACGCGGTGCGCCGCAAGCTCGATGACATGGGTTATGCCGCGCGCCTGTTCCTGCGCCTGGTCCAGCTGGCCGGGCCCAGCTTCCGGCGCTTCAGCCTGGTGCGTGACCAGGTGCATTTCCTGGGCAACCATTCGCTGGCGATCATCGTGGTCTCGGGCCTGTTCGTCGGTTTTGTGCTGGGCCTGCAGGGTTACTACATCCTGGTCGACTTCGGCTCCGACCAGGCGCTGGGCCAGATGGTGACGCTGAGCCTGGTGCGAGAGCTCGGCCCCGTGGTGGCCGCCCTGCTGTTTGCCGGCCGCGCCGGCACCTCGCTGACGGCCGAGATCGGCCTGATGAAGGCCGGCGAGCAGCTCAGTGCGATGGAGATGATGGCCGTGGACCCGATCAGCCGCATCCTGGCGCCGCGCTTCTGGGGCGGCGTGATCGCCATGCCCTTGCTGGCCGCCGTGTTCAGCGCCGTCGGCGTGATGGGCGGCTGGCTGGTGGGTGTGGTGATGATCGGCGTGGATCCGGGCGCCTTCTGGAGCCAGATGCAGGGCGGTGTCGACGTCTGGCAGGACGTGGGCAACGGCGTGATCAAGAGCATCGTGTTTGGTTTCACGGTGACCTTCGTGGCGCTGCTGCAGGGTTATGAGGCACAGGCCACGCCCGAAGGGGTGTCGAGCGCCACCACGCGGACCGTGGTGATGGCTTCGCTGGCCGTGCTGGGTCTGGATTTCATCCTGACCGCGATGATGTTTACGATTTAAGGAGAGTGTGGTGCAACGCTCAAAGAATGATGTCTGGGTCGGCCTGTTTGTCCTGATCGGTGCGGCGGCCATCCTGTTCCTGGCGCTGCAGGCAGCCAATCTGCTGAGCCTGAGCTTCCAGTCGACCTACCGGGTCGAGGCGCGGTTCGACAACATCGGTGGCCTCAAGCCCAAGGCCGCGGTGCGCAGCGGCGGCGTGGTGGTGGGGCGGGTCGAATCGATCAGCTTCGACGATCGCAGCTTCCAGGCCCGCGCCACGCTGGCGCTGGAGACCCGCTACAAGTTCCCCAAGGACAGCTCGCTGAAGATTCTGACCAACGGCCTGCTGGGCGACCAGTACATCGGCATCGAGGCCGGTGCCGAGGATCAGAACCTGGGCGCCGGGGACGTCATCACCAGCACGCAGTCGGCCATCGTGCTGGAAAACCTGATCGGTCAGTTCCTCTACAACAAGGCTGCGGAGGGCAAGCCCTCCAGCACGGCCGCAACACCGGGCACGCCGGCGAAATGAGCGGTCTGCCGGAGGTCGTTGGGCTGCGGCGCTGGCTGGGTCCGGGTCTGCTGTGCCTGGGCCTCTTGCTGTCGGGCTGCGCCACGGGCCCCAACGCCAACCCGGCCGACCCGCTGGAGCCCTGGAACCGCGGGGTCTACCAATTCAACGATGCGCTGGACCGCGCCGTGCTCAAGCCGGTGGCCACGGTCTACCAGGAGTCCACGCCGGAGCTGGTGCGCCGCGGGGTCGGCAACTTCTTTGGCAATCTGGAGGACGCCTGGACCACGGTGAACGGCGCGCTGCAGTTGAAGGGCCAGGTCGCCGCCGAGAGCTTCACGCGCTTCTGGGTCAATACGCTCATGGGCCTGGGGGGCGTGCTGGACGTCGCCAGCGAGATGCAGATCCCGCGCCACAACGAGGATTTCGGCCAGACCCTGGGCTACTGGGGCGTGGGCGCCGGCCCTTATCTCATGCTGCCGGTGCTGGGCCCCTCCACCGTGCGCGACACGGCGGCGCTGCCGGCCGAGTGGCGCGGTGATCTGGTGACCCACATCGAGGACGTGCCGGTGCGCAATACGCTCATTGCGGTGCGGGGCGTGCACAAGCGCGCCCGCCTGCTCAAGCAGGAGGGCTTGCTCGAAGGCGCTGCGCTGGACAAATACGGTTTCATTCGGGACTCCTACCTGCAGTACCGGCGCAATCTGGTTTATGACGGGAACCCGCCGGAGGAGCCCATGATCGAATACGAAGATCCGGGCGAGGAGCCCGCCGAGGAGCCGGCCAAGTGAGACGCGCCGGTCGGCCTGCGGGGCGCGACGGACGTTGAAACATAATGTGGCCGGACCCATATGTCCGCTATCCTCTGTTCCCATCTGGAGTGAGTTCACCATGCATCGACGAGTTTTTCATCGCCTGCTGACGGCCTGCGCCGCCGGCTTGATCGTGATGACGCTGGCCCCCAGCGCGGCCTGGGCGGCCGACGAAGCCGCCGATGCCATGATCCTCAAGCTGTCGACCGACGTGCTCAACAGCATCAAGGCGGATGCCACCATCAAGAATGGCGACATCAATCGCATCATCACGCTGGTCGACACCATGATCATGCCCAACGTGAATTTTCAGCGCATGACGGCGGCCTCGGTCGGGCCCGGCTGGCGTCAGGCCACGCCCGAGCAGAGGAAACGCCTGCAGGACGAATACAAGATTCTGCTGGTGCGGACCTACGCGGGCGCCCTGCAGCAGGTCGACGACATGTCGGTGTCGATCAAGCCCATGCGCGCGGCACCGGAGGACAAGGACGTCGTCGTGCGCAGCGAAGTCCGGGGCAAGGCGGGCACCGAACCGGTGCAACTGGACTACCGGATGGAGAAGACCCCGGGCCAGGGCCGGGGCTGGCGCATCTATGACCTCAACGTCATGGGGGTCTGGCTGGTCCAGACCTACCGCAGCCAGTTTGCCCAGGAGGTCAATGCCAAGGGCATCGACGGCCTGATCAGCTCGCTGGTCGAGCGCAACAAGACCAATGCCGGCGCGAATGCCGCGGCCAAGAAGGGCTGATCGTGCTGGTCCTGCCGCCCGAATTGACCCATCAACAGGCCACGGCCTGCCTACGCATGCTGATCCAGGGCCTGCCGGCGCAGACCGACACGGCGGTGGCGGTGGACGCTTCCTCGCTCCAGCACTTCGACTCCTCCGCGCTGGCGGTCCTGCTGGAATTTCGCCGCGTCAGCCTGGCCGGCGGCAAGGGTTTCGAAGTCCGCGGCCTGTCGCCGCGGTTGACCGACCTGGCGCGTCTTTATGGCGTGGATGAGCTGCTGCTGACCCCGGTCTGACGCCGCCCACCTGCGGCCCGGGCTGGCCGTTAAAATAACCGGTTCCCATGCCCGCCATCTCCTTCCAGTCCGTTTCCCGGTACTACCCCCTCGCCCGTGGCCCCAAGGGTGCCACCTTCGCGGCACTCGATGGCGTCAGCCTCGATATCGAGGAGGGCGAGTTCTTCGGCCTGCTCGGGCCCAATGGTGCCGGCAAGACCACGATGATCAGCATCCTGGCCGGCCTGGTGCGGGCCAGCCAGGGCCAGGTGTCCGTGCTCGGCCACGACGTGCAGGCCGACTACGCGCAGGCGCGCAAGCTGCTGGGCGTGGTGCCGCAGGAGCTGGTGTTCGACCCCTTCTTCAATGTGCGCGAGACCTTGCGCATCCAGTCCGGCTATTTCGGCGTCAAGAACAACGAGGCCTGGATCGACGAGCTGCTGGAAAGCCTGGGCCTGACCGACAAGGCCCACGCCAATATGCGCCAGCTCTCCGGCGGCATGAAACGCCGTGTGCTGGTGGCCCAGGCCCTGGTGCACAAGCCGCCGGTCATCGTGCTGGACGAGCCCACCGCCGGCGTGGACGTGGAACTGCGCCAGACCCTGTGGGCTTTCATCTCGCGCCTGAACAAACAAGGCCACACGGTGCTGCTGACCACCCATTACCTGGAAGAAGCCGAGGCCCTGTGCGGCCGCATCGCCATGCTCAAGGCTGGCCGGGTAGTGGCGCTGGAGCGCACCAGCGAGCTGCTCAAGGCCGCGTCCAGCCATGTGCTGCGCCTGAAGATCGACGGCGAGCTGCCGGCCGATCTGGCCGCGCAGGCCCGCGTGACCGGGCGCATCGTGCAGTTCCCGGCGCATGATGCGCGCGAGATCGAGGGTTATCTGGCCGCCGTGCGCGAGGCCGGTGTCGTCGTCGACGACGTCGAGATCACCAAGGCGGATCTGGAGGATGTTTTCCTCGAGGTCATGGGGAGCAAGAAATGACCGGTTGGCAGACGCTGCTGTACAAAGAGGTGCTGCGCTTCTGGAAGGTCAGCTTCCAGACCATCGCCGCGCCGGTGCTCACGGCGGTGCTCTACCTGCTGATCTTCGGCCACGTGCTGGAAGACCACGTCAAGGTCTACGACCGCATCAGCTACACCGCCTTCCTGATCCCCGGCCTGGTCATGATGAGCGTGCTGCAGAACGCCTTTGCCAACAGCTCGTCCTCGCTGATCCAGAGCAAGATCATGGGCAACGTGGTTTTCCTGCTGCTCACGCCGCTGTCTCACTGGGCCTGGTACGTGGCCTATGTCGGGTCTTCAGTGCTGCGCGGCCTGGTGGTGGGCACGGGCGTGTTTCTGGTGACTTTCTGGTTCTCGGATCTGAGCGTGCAGGCGCCGTTGTGGATCCTGGTATTCGCCGTGCTGGGCGCGGCCTTGCTGGGTTCGTTGGGCCTGATTGCCGGCCTGTGGGCCGAGAAGTTCGACCAACTGGCGGCGTTCCAGAATTTCATCATCATGCCCATGACGTTTCTGAGCGGCGTGTTCTACTCCATCCACTCGCTGCCGGACTTCTGGCAGCGCGTGAGCCACCTCAACCCCTTTTTCTACATGATCGACGGCTTTCGCTACGGCTTCTTCGGCGTCAGCGACGTCTCGCCCTGGCTGAGCCTGGGCATCGTGGGCGGCGCGCTGCTGTGCGTGGGCGGCGTGGCCGTGCACCTGCTACGCACCGGCTACAAGATCCGCGGCTGACTGGAGACTCAACACCATGACTGCAGACGAACTCCAGGCCACCATCGCGGCCGGCCTGAAATGCGAACATATCGAACTCACGGGCGACGGCCGCCACTGGTACGCCACCATCGTCTCGCCCGAGTTCGAGGGCAAGCGCCCCATCCAGCGCCATCAGCGCGTTTATGCCACGCTGGGCCAGAAGATGCACACCGACGAGGTGCATGCCCTGTCCATGAAAACCTACACGCCGGCCGAATGGGCGGCGCAACCCAAGTGACGGCCCATGGATAAATTGCTGATACGCGGCGGGCGCGAGCTGCGCGGCGAGGTGCTGATCTCCGGCGCCAAGAACGCGGCGCTGCCCGAGCTGTGCGCCGCCTTGCTGAGCGCGCAGCCGGTGACCCTGCTCAACGTGCCGCGCCTGCAGGACGTGGCCACCATGCTCAAGCTGATCCGCAACATGGGTGTGGGCGTCGAGCACGGCGCCGACGGCACGGTGCGCCTCGATGCCTCCACGCTGACTTCGCCCGAGGCGCCTTACGAGCTGGTCAAGACCATGCGGGCTTCGGTGCTGGCGCTGGGCCCGCTGCTGGCGCGCTTCGGCGAGGCCACCGTTTCGTTGCCCGGCGGTTGCGCCATCGGCTCGCGCCCGGTGGACCAGCACATCAAGGGCTTGCAGGCCATGGGGGCCGAGATCACGGTCGAGCACGGCTACATCCTGGCCAAGCTGCCCAAGGGCCGCAAGCGCCTGCAGGGCGCGCGCATCACCACCGACATGGTCACCGTGACCGGCACCGAAAACCTGCTGATGGCCGCGACCCTGGCCGAGGGCGAGACCATCCTGGAAAACGCCGCCCAGGAACCGGAGATTCCGGACCTGGCCGAGATGCTGATCAAGATGGGCGCGAAGATCGAAGGCCATGGCAGCAGCCGCATCCGCATCCAGGGTGTCGAGGCACTGCACGGCTGCGAGCACCGTGTGGTGGCCGACCGCATCGAGGCCGGCACCTTCCTCTGCGCCGTGGCCGCCACCGGCGGTGACGTGGTGCTGAAATACGGCCGGGCCGACCACCTGGACGCAGTGATCGAGAAGCTGGTCGCGGCTGGTGCGAAGGTGACCGCCTTGCCCGAGGGCATCCGCGTGCAGTCGCAGGGCCGGCTGCAGGCGCAGAGCTTTCGCACCACCGAATACCCGGGTTTTCCCACCGACATGCAGGCCCAATTCATGGTGCTCAACTGCATTGCCCAGGGCACGGCCAAGGTGACCGAGACCATCTTCGAGAACCGCTACATGCACGTCAACGAGCTGGTGCGCCTGGGCGCGAAGATCCAGATCGACGGCAAGGTGGCGGTGATCGAAGGCGTCGAGCAGCTCTCGGGCGCCACCGTCATGGCCACCGACCTGCGGGCCTCGGCCAGCCTGGTGATTGCCGGCCTGGTGGCCGAGGGCGAGACCGTGGTGGACCGCATCTACCACCTCGACCGGGGTTATGACCGCATGGAAGCCAAGCTCGCGGCCATCGGCGCGGACATCGAGCGCATCAAATGACGGCCCCCACGCTAGTCACTGACGTGTACTGCGCTGCCCCCCGAGGGGGCTTTCGCGCCTTGGGGCGGCCCGGCGGCGCTCAAATGAGAAAATAAACCCATGATCACGCTCGCCCTCTCCAAAGGCCGCATCTTCGACGAGACCCTGCCCCTGCTCAAGGCGGCCGGCATCGAGGTGCTGGACGATCCCGAGAAGACCCGCAAGCTCATCCTGGCCACCAACCAGCCCGAGGTGCGCGTGGTGCTGGTGCGCGCCACCGACGTGCCCACCTATGTGCAGTACGGCGGCGCCGATCTGGGCATCACCGGCCTGGATACCTTGATCGAGCATGGCAACGAGGGTCTGTACCTGCCGCTGGACCTGCAGATCGCCAAATGCCGCGTCAGCGTGGCCGTGCGCGAGGGCTTCGATTACGCCGCCGCCGTGCGTCAGGGCGCGCGCCTGCGTGTGGCCACCAAGTACGTGGCCATCGCGCGCGAGTTCTTCGCCGCCAAGGGCGTGCACGTGGACCTGATCAAGCTCTACGGCAGCATGGAACTGGCGCCGCTGACCGGCCTGGCCGATGCCATCGTCGACCTGGTCTCCACCGGCAATACCCTCAAGGCCAATCACCTGGTCGAGGTCGAACGCATCATGGACATCAGCTCCCGGCTGGTGGTCAACCAGGCCGCGCTCAAGCTCAAGCGCGAGCCGATCCGCCGCATCATCGACGCCTTCGGCCAGGCGCTGGGGCAGCCATGAGCCTGCTGGCCCGTCCGCTGCGTCTGTCGACCGCGCAGGCCGACTTCGAGGCGCGCTTTCAGGAGCGCCTGCACTGGTCGGGTGAGACCGACGCCGCGATCGAACAGCGTGTGGCCGAGATCCTGGCCGACGTGCGCCAGCGCGGCGACGCCGCCGTGCTCGACTACACCGCGCGTTTCGACGGCGTGCAGGCGGCTACGCTCCAGGACCTGGAGCTGAGTCAGGCCGAACTCAAGGCGGCTTTCGAGTCGCTGCCGGCGGCGCAGCGCGAAGCCCTGCAGGCCGCCGCCCAGCGCGTGCGCAGCTACCACGAGGCGCAAAAGCGCGCCAGCGGCGAAAGCTGGAACTACCGCGACGCCGACGGCACCCTGCTGGGCCAGAAGGTCACGCCGCTGGATCGCGTGGGCATCTACGTGCCGGGCGGCAAGGCGGCCTATCCCTCGTCCGTGCTGATGAACGCCATCCCGGCCCACGTGGCCGGGGTGGGCGAGATCATCATGGTGGTGCCGACGCCGGTGCGGCGCAGCGGCCCGCCCCTTGCTGAAGGTGCGCCGCATCATCACGACCAAGCGCCCGGACACAGTGCGCCGGACGATGCCGTGCATGCGCCGCGTCCCAACGCAGCGCATGGCGAACGCAACCCGCTGGTGCTGGCCGCCGCCTATGTGGCCGGCGTCACACGCGCCTTCACCATCGGCGGCGCCCAGGCCGTGGCCGCGCTGGCCTACGGCACGGCCACCGTGCCGGGGGTGGACAAGATCACCGGCCCGGGCAATGCCTATGTGGCCAGCGCCAAGCGGCGTGTCTTCGGCCAGGTCGGCATCGATATGATCGCCGGCCCCAGTGAGATCCTGGTGCTGGCCGACGGCAGCACACCGGCCGACTGGGTGGCCATGGATCTGTTCTCCCAGGCGGAGCACGACGAGCTGGCGCAGAGCATCCTGCTGTGCCCGGACGCGGCTTATATCGAGGCCGTGCAGCGCGAGATCGACCGCCTGCTGCCCACCATGCCGCGGGCCGAGATCATTGCCAAGTCCCTGAACGGACGGGGTGCCCTGATCCACACGCGCAGCATGGAAGAGGCTTGCGCCATTTCCAACCGCATCGCGCCCGAGCACCTGGAGGTCTCCAGCCGCGACCCGCACCAGTGGGAGCCGCTGCTGAAACACGCCGGCGCCATCTTCCTCGGCGCCTACACCAGCGAATCGCTGGGTGACTACTGCGCCGGCCCCAACCACGTGCTGCCCACCAGCGGCACGGCGCGTTTCTCCTCGCCGCTGGGGGTGTACGACTTCCAGAAGCGCTCCAGCCTGATCGAAGTCAGCGAGGCCGGCGCCCAGTCGCTGGGCCGGATTGCCTCGGTGCTGGCGCACGGCGAAGGCCTGCAGGCCCATGCCCGCGCCGCCGAGATGCGTTTGAAAGACGCCAAGAAATGACCGCACTCGATCCCAAGCTGCAAAGGTTGATCCGCCAGGACATTCAGGGCATGCATGCCTATGCCATCCAGGATTCGGCCGGTTTGGTCAAGCTCGATGCCATGGAGAACCCCTACAGCCTGCCGCCCGAGCTGCAGGCTGAGCTGGGGCAACGGCTGGGCCGGCTGGCGCTGAACCGCTACCCGGATGGCCGCGTCGACGAGCTGCGCGCCGCGCTGGCGCGCTACGCCGGCATGCCAGAGGGCTACGCGCTGATGCTGGGCAACGGCTCGGACGAGCTGATTTCCCTGTTGGCCCTGGCCTGCGACGTGCCGGGCGCCTCCATCCTGGCGCCGGTGCCCGGTTTCGTGATGTACGCCATGAGCGCGCAACTGCAGGGCCTGGCCTTCCACGGCGTGCCGCTGACGCCGGATTTCGAGCTGGACGTGGTGGCCATGCTGGGCGCCATCGCCCGCCACAAGCCGACCATCACCTACATCGCCTATCCGAACAACCCCACCGCCAATCTGTGGAACGACTCGGCGATCGAGAAGATCATCGCCGCCGTGGGCGAGCAGGGCGGCCTGGTGGTGATGGACGAGGCCTACCAGCCCTTTGCCTCGCGCAGTTGGATCGAACGCATCCGCGCCAACCCCGACGCCAACCGCCATGTGCTGCTGATGCGCACGCTCTCCAAGTTCGGCCTGGCCGGCGTGCGGCTGGGTTACATGATGGGCCCGGCGGCCCTGATCGCCGAGATCGACAAGGTGCGCCCGCCCTACAACGTCAGCGTGCTGAACTACGAGTGTGCGCTGTTTGCCCTCGAACACGCCGATGTCTTTGCCGCCCAGGCGCAGGAGATCAAGGCGCAGCGTGCTATTATTTTGGAAGCGTTGGCGAGATTGCCCGGGGTGCGGGCCTGGAAGAGCGACGCCAACATGATCCTGCTGCGTGTGCCCGATGCGGCCAAGACCTTCGAGGGCATGAAGGCGCGCAAGATCCTGGTGAAGAATGTGTCCAAGCTGCACCCCCTGCTCGCCAACTGCCTGCGCCTGACCGTGGGCACGCCGCAGGAAAACCAGCTCATGCTGGCCGCGCTGAAGGAATCACTATGAGCACACCACGTATTGCCGAAGTGGCCCGCAACACCGCGGAGACCCAGATCACCGTCAAGGTCAACCTCGACGGCACGGGCCAGGCGCGCCTGGCCACCGGCATCGGTTTCTTCGATCACATGCTGGACCAGATTGCACGGCACGGCCTGATCGACCTGGACATCCAGGCCAAGGGCGACCTGCACATCGACGGCCACCACACGGTGGAGGACGTGGGCATCACCCTGGGCCAGGCCGTGGCCAAGGCCGTGGGCGACAAGAAGGGCATCCGTCGTTACGGCCACGCCTATGTGCCGCTGGACGAGGCCCTGTCGCGCGTGGTGGTCGATTTTTCCGGCCGCCCGGGCCTGGTCATGCACGTGCCCTTCAAGAGCGGCATGATCGGCACCTTCGATAGCCAGCTGGCCTATGAGTTCTTTCAGGGTTTCGTGAACCACGCTTTCGTCACGCTGCACATCGACAACCTGCGCGGCGAGAATGCCCACCATCAGGCGGAAACCGTGTTCAAGGCTTTCGCCCGAGCGCTGCGCGCCGCGCTGGAGCTTGATCCGCGTGCCGCCGGCACCATACCCTCGACCAAGGGTTCCTTGTAGCCTCATGACATCTGGAATTCCGGCCAAGACCGTTGCCGTGGTCGACTACGGCATGGGCAATCTGCGCTCGGTGTCGCAGGCCGTGCAGGCCGCGGCCCAGGGCAGCGGCTGGCACGTGCTGATCACCTCGCGCCCCGACGAGGTGCGGGCCGCCGCCCGCGTGGTGCTGCCCGGCCAGGGCGCCATGCCGGACTGCATGCGCGAGCTGCGCGACTCCGGCCTGCGCGACGCCGTGCTGGAGGCGGCCGCCGCCAAACCCCTGTTCGGCGTCTGCGTGGGCATGCAGATGATGCTGGACCACAGCGCCGAGGGCGACACGCCCGGCCTGGGCCTGATCCACGGCGCGGTCGTCAAGTTTGACTTGGCCGGGCGCCTGCAGCCCGACGGCAGCCGTTACAAAGTGCCGCAGATGGGCTGGAACCAGGTGCTGCAGATGGACCACGGCCAGGGGCGGCACCCGGTCTGGGCCGGTGTGCCCGACGGCAGTTACTTCTACTTTGTGCACAGTTTCTATGCCCGACCGTCGGATGCGCGCCACAGCGCGGGCGAGGCCGACTACGGGGGGCGCTTCACGGCCGCTATTGCGCGCGATAATATTTTCGCGACCCAATTCCACCCAGAGAAAAGTGCAGCCCACGGCCTGGCCCTTTATCGCAACTTCCTCCACTGGAATCCCTGATCTCCTGCCTGTTCACTCCGAACGCGCGTCAGCCCTCGCTTTTGCTCCAGCACCATGCTCCTCATTCCCGCCATTGATCTGAAAGACGGTCACTGTGTCCGCCTCAAGCAGGGCGATATGGACCAATCCACCACCTTCGGCGAAGACCCGGCCGTCATGGCGCGCAAGTGGGTGGACAAGGGTGCGCGCCGCCTGCACCTGGTCGACCTGAATGGCGCTTTTGCCGGCCAGCCGAAAAACGAGCAGGCCATCCGCAGCATCCTGAAGGAGGTGGGCAGCGAGATCGACGTGCAGCTCGGCGGCGGCATCCGCGACCTCGACACCATCGAGCGTTATCTGGACGCCGGACTGCGTTACGTCATCATCGGCACCGCGGCCGTGAAGAACCCTGGTTTCCTGCAGGACGCCTGCACCGCCTTCGGCGGCCACATCATCGTCGGCCTCGATGCCAAGGACGGCAAGGTGGCCACCGACGGCTGGAGCAAGCTGACCCGGCACGAGGTCGTCGACCTGGGCAAGAAGTTCCAGGACTACGGCGTCGAGTCCATCATCTACACCGACATCGGCCGCGACGGCATGCTCTCGGGCATCAACATCGAGGCCACCGTCAAGCTGGCCCAGGCCCTGACCATCCCCGTCATCGCCTCCGGCGGCCTCAAAGGCATCGCCGACATCGAAGCCCTGTGCGCGGTCGAGAGTGAAGGCATCGAGGGCGTGATCTGCGGGCGCGCCATCTACACCGGTGACCTCGACTTCGAAGCCGCCCAGATCCGCGCCGACGAGCTGAATGGTTGAGCCGGCCGGCAACAGCGTCGAGCTGTTCCACGGTCTTCCGTCCTACACGCTGGCGCTGGCCAATGGCGACCGCCTGCGCGTGCTGCGCCATGGCGCCCAGCTGGTGTCGTGGATCGCCGACGGCCGCGAGCGCCTCTACCTCAGCCCCCGCGCCAAGTTCGACGGAAAGTCCGCGATCCGCGGCGGCGTGCCGGTCTGCTTTCCCCAGTTCAATCAGCGCGGCCCGCTGCCCAAACACGGCTTTGCGCGCAATCTGCCCTGGCAGTTGCTGGCGCCGCCTGAACAGGGCCCCGCGGCCGCGCGGTTGACCCTGCAACTGGCCGCCAGTGCCGCGACGCGCCAGTTCTGGCCGCACACCTTCGAGGCGACCCTGGCGCTGGAATTGCGACCGGGCAGCGTGCAGCTGACGCTGGACGTGCGCAACACCGACCGCCTGCCGCTGGACTTCACCGGGGCGCTGCACACCTATCTGGCCGTGGACGACATCGCCGCGGCGCGACTGACGGGGCTGGAGGGCCAGGCCGAGTGGGATGCGCTGAGCGACCGCCACGCCCGCGCGGCGGGGCCGCTGCGTTTTGCGGGCGAGTTTGACCGTGTCTACGACGCCGCGGCGCAGGCCCTGCTTCTGCAGGATGGTCTGGGGCGGCTCGTCATCGAACAAAGCGCCGGCTGGGCCCAGACCGTGGTCTGGAACCCCGGGGCGGCGCAGGGCGCCGCGCTGGCCGATCTGCCCGCCGACGGCTACGCCCGCATGCTCTGCGTGGAGGCGGCCCAGGTCATGCGGACCATCACGGTGCCCGCCGGCGGCGCATGGCAGGGCTGGCAGCGTCTTAGCGTGGGCTGAAGGACCGCGCCCCCGACCTACAATCCGGGCATGCTGGCCAAAAGAATCATCCCCTGCCTGGACGTCACGGGCGGGCGCGTCGTCAAGGGCGTCAATTTCGTCGAACTGCGCGACGCCGGTGACCCGGTGGAGATCGCCGCGCGCTACAACGACCAAGGCGCCGACGAGCTGACTTTTCTCGACATCACCGCCACCAGCGACGGGCGCGACCTGATCCTGCACATCATCGAGGCCGTGGCCTCCAAGGTCTTCATTCCGCTCACCGTCGGCGGCGGTGTGCGCACGGTCGAGGACGTGCGCCGGCTGCTCAATGCCGGAGCCGACAAGACCAGCTTCAACTCGGCCGCCATCGCCAACCCGCAGGTCATCCGCGACGCCTCGCACAAGTACGGCGCCCAGTGCATCGTGGTGGCCATCGACGCCAAGCGCCGCTACGGCGAGGACCTGCTGGCGCGCGGCGAGGGCTGGGACGTCTACAGCCATGGCGGGCGCAAGAACACCGGCCTGGATGCGGTGGCCTGGGCGCGCCAGATGGCCGAACACGGCGCCGGCGAGATCCTGCTCACCAGCATGGACCGCGACGGCACCAAGTCCGGTTTCGACCTGGCGCTCACGCGCGCGGTCAGCGATGCGGTCGACGTGCCGGTCATCGCCTCCGGCGGCGTCGGCAACCTGGACCATCTGGTCGAGGGCATCAAGATCGGCGGGGCCGACGCGGTGCTGGCGGCCAGCATCTTCCACTACGGCGAGTACACCATCGCCCAGGCCAAGGCGCGCATGGCGCAGGCCGGCATTCCGGTGCGCATCGAAGCCCTGGCCTGAACCGCGAGACAATAGCGCCATGAACTGGCTCGACGAAGTGAAATGGGACGCGCAAGGCCTGGTGCCGGTGATCGCCCAGGAACAGGGTAGCAACGACGTGCTGATGTTCGCCTGGATGAACCGCGAGGCGCTGCAGAAGACGGCCGAACTGGGCCGTGCGGTCTATTTCAGCCGTTCGCGCGGCAAGCTCTGGTTCAAGGGCGAGGAATCCGGCCACGTGCAGACCGTGCACGAGATCCGGCTGGACTGCGACAACGACGTCATCCTGCTCAAGGTGACCCAACTCGGGCACGAGCCCGGCATTGCCTGCCACACGGGCCGGCACAGCTGCTTCTTCAGCGTCTACAAGGACGGTGCCTGGCGCGCCGTCGACCCGGTGCTGAAAGACCCCGAAACCATCTACAAGTAAGACCATGTCCCAGCCCAGCAACTCTGCCGACGCCCTGGCCCGCCTGGCGGCCGTGATTGAGAGCCGCCTGCCGGCGCGCGGTGGCGATCCCGACAAGAGCTACGTCGCGCGGCTGCTGCACAAGGGCCCGGACGCCTTTCTGAAGAAGGTGGGAGAGGAGGCGACCGAGGTGGTGATGGCGGCCAAGGATGCCGACCACGGAGGCGACCGCAGCAAGATCGTGAACGAGGTGGCCGACCTCTGGTTCCACACCATGATCACCCTGGCCCACTACGGCCTGAAGCCGGCCGACGTGGTCGCCGAGCTGGAGCGGCGCGAAGGCACCAGCGGCATCGAGGAAAAGGCCTTGCGCAAGGCGCAGGCCCGCGAGGGGGCGGAGAAGTGAACACTGACGAAGTGCAGAGACTGCAGTCCCTTGCCACCTGGGGGACCGTCAGCTATGTGCTGCACCTGATCGTCGCGGTCGGCGCCCTGGTGCCGGGGGCGCAGATCAGCCCGCTGCTGCTGCTGGTGGCGCTGGTGCTGGATCTGGTCAAGCGCGGCGAGGCCGCGGGCACCTGGCACGCCTCGCATTTCCGCTGGCGCATACGCACGGTGCTGATCGCCGCCGCGCTGTACCTGCTGACGCTGCCGCTGTGGTTCCTCCTGGTCATCCCAGGCTGGATCGCCTGGCTGGCGATTTCCGTCTGGTTTCTCTATCGCATCATCAGCGGCCTGATGAACCTGAACAAGGGCCTACCCATGGAGACTTCCGCATGACCGAGGTGACGCAGCACGATCCCGACTGCATCTTCTGCAAGCTGGTGACCGGCAAGATTCCTTCCAAGAAGGTCTACGAGGACGAGGACATCTACGCCTTCCACGACATCCAGCCGTGGGCGCCCATCCACTTTCTGCTGATCCCCAAGCGGCACATCCCCTCCATGGCCCAGGTCGGTCCGGAGCATGCGGACCTGCTGGGGCGCATGATGGCCCTGGCGCCGAAGCTGGCCCAGCAGGCGGGTTGCCGGCCTTACCCGCAGGGGGGCTTTCGCATCGTCTGCAATACGGGCGGTGACGGCGGCCAGGAAGTGCATCACCTGCACTTCCACGTCATCGGGGGCCCCCGCCCCTGGCTGAAGGGTTGATTTTTCCTGTCCTGCCCTTATTACTGGTGGGGCGCTTAAAATCACGGATTCCTTAGGAGAGAAATATGGGTTCCTTTTCCATTTGGCACTGGCTGATCGTGCTGCTGATCGTTGTCATGGTGTTTGGCACCAAGAAGCTGAAGAACCTGGGCAGCGACCTGGGTGGCGCCGTCAAGGGTTTCAAGGACGGCATGAAGGAAGGCTCCTCGTCCGAGGAAAAGCCGACCGCCGCCCCCCAGCAGGTGGCCAGCACGACTGCGCCGGCCGCTGACAAGACCACCATCGACGTCGAAGCCAAGACCAAGTCCTGATCGGCGTCTAGCAGTCAGGCATGATCGATCTCGGCCTCTCCAAGATGGCGCTGATCGGCGCGGTGGCATTGATTGTCATCGGGCCGGAAAAGCTGCCGCGCGTCGCACGCACGATCGGCACGCTGCTGGGCAAGGCCCAGCGCTACGTGTCCGACGTGAAGGCCGAAGTGAACCGCTCGATCGAGCTCGAAGAGCTCAAGAAGATGAAGAGCACGGTCGAAGGGGCGGCGCAAGAGGTCGAAAATTCGATCCAGACCACCACCTCGGATTTCGAGAAAGAATGGGCCACGGCCACCTCGGGTCTGGAAAACGCGGCCGATCTCTCGTCCAGCCTGAGCTCCCAGCCCGAGTACAAACACCCGGGCAAGAACTGGCGCCTCAAGCGGGGGGCCACGCCGAACTGGTACAAGGCGCGCCAGGGCATCCGCACCAAGGCGCTTTCCGGAGCAGCCCGGGTGGCGCGCTACCGGCCCCAGAAACTGAACTGAGACTGCGGGCAGCCTTGCCCAGTGCCCAGCCCGAGGGCGGGCGATGCGGCTCCCGCAACCGGTAACCGATCCGATACCCATGGCAGACCCAAAAACCAAAGACGACGAGCTGGCCGGTACCGAGCAGCCTTTTGTGCAGCACCTCGTTGAACTGCGTGATCGCCTGCTCAAGGCCGTGATCGCCGTGGCCGTCGTCGCCGCCGGATTGGCGATCTACCCGGGGCCGGCGGCACTCTACGACATCCTGGCAGCGCCGCTGGTGGCGCATCTGCCCAAGGGTGCGACGCTGATCGCCACCTCGGTCATCTCGCCCTTCATGGTGCCGCTCAAGATCCTCTTGATGGCGTCCTTTCTGGGGGCGCTGCCGGTGGTGCTCTACCAGGCCTGGGCCTTTGTTGCGCCCGGCCTGTACAGCCATGAGAAGAAGCTGGTGCTGCCCCTGGTGGTGTCGAGCACCGTCCTGTTTTTCATCGGCGTGGCGTTCTGCTACTTCTTCGTCTTCGGCCAGGTGTTTGCCTTCATCCAGAGCTTCGCGCCCAAGAGCATCACGGCCGCGCCGGACATCGAGGCCTACCTCAGCTTCGTGCTGACCATGTTCCTGGCCTTCGGTCTGGCATTCGAGGTGCCGGTGGTCGTGGTCGTGCTGGCGCGCATGGGCATTGTCAGCGTTCAGAAACTCAAGGATTTCCGCGGTTATTTTGTCGTGTTGGCCTTCATCATCGCGGCCATTGTCACGCCGCCTGATGTGGTGTCGCAACTGGCGCTGGCCATCCCGATGTGCCTGCTGTACGAGCTGGGCATCTGGGCGGCGCAGATCTTCATCCGGCACACGCGCGCGCCGGACGCCGAGCCGGCCGACTCCTGATCGTATTTCGCCGGCCAGGGCTGCTTACTGCGGCGCGCGGCGCGGTTTCGGGCGCACGCCCGGCGTGATCTTGATCTCCACGGTCTTGTCCTGACGGCGCACGCTGAACGGCGAGGGGCTGTCCGGCTTGAGGGCCGCCACGCTGGTCAGCAGTTCCGAGACGTTGTGCACCGGCTTGCCGGCCACGCTGACGATGACGTCGCCCGGACGGATGCCGGCCACGGCCGCCGGGCCGTTTTGCAGCACGCCGGTGATGATCACGCCGTCGTCCGTCTTGACGCCGAAGGTCTCGGCCAGCTCAGGCGTCAGATCGCTGGGCTCCACGCCAATCCAACCGCGGGTGACCTGGCCATCGCGCACGATGCTTTCCAGCACCTGCTGTGCCGTGGCCACCGGGATGGCGAAACCGATGCCCATATTGCCGCCCGAGCGCGAATAGATGGCGGTGTTGATGCCCAGCAGGTTGCCGCTGGCGTCCACCAGTGCGCCGCCCGAGTTGCCCGGGTTGATGGCGGCATCGGTCTGGATGAAGTTCTCAAAGGTGTTGATGCCCAGTTGGTTGCGCCCCAGCGCGCTGACGATGCCGCTGGTGACGGTCTGGCCGACGCCGAAGGGGTTGCCGATGGCCAGCACCGGGTCGCCGACCTGCAGCGCGTCGGAGTTGCCCAGCACGATGACCGGCAGCTTGTCGAGTTCGATCTTCAGCACCGCCAGGTCGGTGTCCGGGTCGTTGCCGATCACGCGCGCGCGGCTGTGCCGGCTGTCGTTGAGGATGACTTCGATCTCGTCGGCCCCCTCGATCACGTGATTGTTGGTGAGGATGTAGCCGCTGGGGCTGACGATCACGCCGCTGCCCAGGCCCACCTGCGGCTCATTGTCCTGGTCGCCGAAGAAGAACTTGAACCAGGGGTCGTTGGCATTGGGGTTGCGTCGCGCCGCCTTGCTGGTGTTGATGCTGACCACGGCGGCCGCGGCTTTCTGGGCGGCCAGCCGGAAGCTGCCGGGCGGCGGCGCCGCGTCGCGATCGGTCGGTGCCTGGAACAGGGCCACGGTGGGAGCGCCGCCGCCTTGCGAGTTCAGCCAGCCGGGCTTGAGTGTTGCCACGACAAAATAGATCGCCAGCACAACGGTGACAACCTGCGAGAACAGCAGCCAGTAGCGTTTCATGGACGAAATTGTAGAGTGGGTATCACGACAACGGCCGGGATCCGCTCTAATTTGCGTGCGGGGGCAGCGTCCCGGGGCCGATCGGCCCGCGCGGGGCCGCCATGCGGCGCGGGAATCTGACCGACAATCGGCCCATGACCGACCGCATCCAGCTCCTCCAGGCCTTCGACGCCCTGCTGCAGCCCGAACGCTTTCGCGACTATGGCCCCAATGGCCTGCAGGTGGAGGGGCGCCTGCGGGTGCGCAAGATCGTCTCCGGTGTGACCGCCAGCCGCGCCCTGATCGAGGCCGCCATCGCCGCGCAGGCCGACGCCATCTTCGTCCACCACGGCCTGTTCTGGCGTGGCCAGGACGGCCGGGTGACGGGCTGGATGAAACAGCGCCTGGGTCTGCTGCTGGCCCACGACCTCAACCTCCTGGCCTACCATCTGCCGCTGGATGCCCATCCGGAGCTGGGCAACAACGCCCAGCTGGGCGCGCGGCTGGGCTTGCAGGCCGAGGCGCGCTTTGGCGAGCAGGAACTCGGCTTCCTGGGACAGCGGGTCGATGGCGGCAGCTATGCCGATGCGCTCGCCTTGGCCCGCCATGTCGAGCAGGCCCTGGGGCGGCGCGCCACTGTGGTCGGGGACGGCCACGGGGCCATCCGCAAGATCGCCTGGTGCACCGGCGGTGCGCAGGGCTACTTCGAAGCCGCCATCGCCGCCGGGGCCGAGGCCTTCATCACCGGCGAGATTTCGGAGCCGCAGGCGCATTACGCGCGCGAGTGCGGCGTGGCGTTCATCGCCTGCGGCCATCACGCGAGCGAACGCTATGGCGCCCCCGCGGTGGCGGCCCACGTGGCCGCGCAGCTGGGGCTGGCGCACGAGTACATCGAAATCGACAACCCGGCCTGAGGCCTGCGCAAGGTTCGGACATGACACAACTCCCTTTGGCGATCACCCTGGGCGACGCGGCCGGCATCGGGCCCGAGATCATCGTCAAGGCCTTTCGCGATGCCCCGGCCGAACTGGCGGGCTGCTTCATCGTCGGCGATAGCGCGACGCTGCGGCGCGCCGCGCAATGGGTGCGCCGCGCGGGCGAGCCGGCGCTGCCGCTGGCCGTGCTGGACCACGCCGCGGAGGCCCTGGCCATGCCGCCGGGCTGCCTGCCCCTGCTGCAGGTGGCGACTCTCCCGGCTCCGGTGGCCGCAGGGCAGATCAACGCCGAGGCCGGCCGGCTGGCCGGGCGCTGCGTGGTCTGGGCGGCGCAGGCGGCGCTGCGCGGCGAGATCGCCGGCCTGGTGACGGCGCCGCTGCACAAGGAGGCGCTGTCGGCGGCCGGCGCGCCCTTCGATGCCTACCCCGGGCACACCGAGCTGCTGCAGGCGCAGGCCGCGGCGTTTCTCGGCCAGCCCGTGAGCGAGGTGCCGGTGCGCATGATGCTGGCCAATGACGAACTGCGCACCGTGCTGGTCAGTATCCACGTGTCGCTGCGCCAGGCAATCGAGGCGGTGACCGTGGACAACGTGCTGCAGACCCTGCGCATCACGCACGCGGCGCTGCAGGCCACACTGGGCCGCGTGCCGCGCATCGCCGTCGCCGGACTGAACCCGCACGCGGGTGAAGGCGGCCTGTTCGGGCGCGAGGAGATCGACATCATCGCCCCGGCCATGGCGCGCGCGCGCGCCGAGGGGCTCGATGTGCACGGCCCTTTTGCGCCGGACACCGTGTTCATGCGGACCCGGGCGAGTGCCGGCCGGCCGGGCGAATTCGATGTGGTGGTAGCGATGTACCACGACCAGGGGTTGATCCCTGTCAAATACCTTGGGGTGGAAAAGGGCGTTAATGTGACCCTCGGTTTACCGCTGGTGCGCACCAGCCCGGACCACGGCACGGCCTTCGATATCGCCGGGACCGGTCGGGCCGATGCCTCCAGCCTGATCGAGGCGGTGCGCATGGCACGTCAATTGGCGCGATGTCCGGGGTGAAATCAAGTCAGGGACTACGCCCTTGGGGCTAGTGCATCCGGGTATTGCGCCGGGGCAAGCGAGCTTCCAGACTCGCGAATTGGCTACCGAGACGTCAGCTAGAATTGCCAGTTGATCGACACGGTCATATTAGTCAGTATCAATATATTCCAAATCCCGTAGTTTTGATTGAGGATTTCCATGAGCGACACGCTTGCCGATAACAGTCAGATGGATCCAAGCAAACGGACGTGGCTGATTGCCACCGGTTGTGCTGGTGCCGTAGGTGGTGTGGCGACCGCCATTCCCTTCATCAGCAGCTTCCAGCCTTCCGAGCGAGCCAAGGCGGCCGGCGCCGCGGTCGAGGTGGACATCTCGGCGCTCAAGCCCGGCGAGAAGGTGACCGTGGAGTGGCGCGGCAAGCCGGTCTGGATCATGCGTCGTACGCCCGAGCAACTCGCGACCCTGGAAAAGGTGGAGAGCCAGCTGGCCGATCCGAACTCCGATCGCAAGGCCTACCCGACGCCCGAGTACGCCAAGAACCGTCACCGCTCGATCAAGCCGGAAGTCTTTGTGGGCGTGGGCATCTGCTCGCACCTGGGCTGCTCGCCGAGCGACAAGCTCCAGCCCGGTCCCCAGCCGTCCCTGCCGGACGACTGGCAAGGCGGTTTCCTTTGCCCCTGCCATGGCTCGACCTTCGACATGGCCGGTCGCGTGTTCAAGAACAAACCGGCGCCGGATAACCTGGAAGTGCCGCCCCACGTGTACCTGTCCGACAGCAAGCTGCTGATCGGTGAAGACAAGAAGGCTTGAGGAACAAGAACATGGCTGAATTCAAGGAACTTCCCGCCAGCGCCCCCGCAGGCGCCAAGCTGGTGAACTGGTTCGAGAACCGCTTCCCGACCGTCTTTGCCGAGTACGAGAAGCACATGGCGGGCTACTACGCCCCCAAGAACTTCAACATCTGGTACATCTTCGGCTCGCTGGCCATGCTGGTGCTGGTGATCCAGATCGTGA
>JAHRYV010000046.1:0-3933 GCA_020621965.1 Curvibacter sp.
CTTGGCGAACGGGCACACCAGGTCGATCACCTTGATGCCGGTTTCCAGCAGCTCGGTCGAGGGCGACAGCTCGTCGTAAGCCGGGGCCTTGCGGTGGATGGAAGCGGTCTGGGTCTGGGCCACGGGACCGCGCTCGTCGATCGGGTTGCCCAGCACGTCCATGATGCGACCCAGGGTAGCCTTGCCCACCGGCACTGTGATGGCCTTGCCGGTGTTGGACACCATCATGCCGCGGCGCAGACCGTCGGAAGAACCCAGGGCGATGGTACGCACGATGCCGTCGCCGAGCTGCTGCTGCACCTCGAGCGTCAGGGCCGAGCCGTCCATTTTCAGGGCGTCATAAATGTGGGGCATCTGGTCGCGCGGGAACTCCACGTCCACCACGGCGCCGATACACTGAACAATCTTGCCTTGCACTTGAGCCATTTTTTGCTCCAATAATTTGAATCTGTAAGCTGTCGATCGATGCGCGGCTTAAACCGCCGCGGCGCCTGCCACGATTTCCGACAGTTCCTTGGTGATGCCGGCCTGGCGGGTCTTGTTGTAGACCAGCTTGAGTTCGGCGATCACGCTGCCTGCGTTGTCGGTGGCGGCCTTCATGGCCACCATGCGGGCGGACTGTTCCGACGCCATGTTCTCGGCCACGGCCTGGTAGACCAGCGCCTCCACGTAGCGGACCAGCAGCTCGTCGATGACGGATTGCGCGTCGGGTTCGTAGATGTAGTCCCAGTCGTGCTGCGGGCCGCTGGCCTGGGCCTCGTCCTGCATCTTCGCTGCGGACAGCGGCAGCAGCTGCTCGACCACCGGCTCCTGTTTCATCGTGTTGATGAACTTGGTGTAGCTCAGGTAGACGGCATTCAACTCGCCACGCGCATAGGCATCGAGCAGCACCTTGACCGGGCCGATCAGTTTCTCCAGATGCGGCGTGTCGCCCAGCTGGGTCACGTGGGACACCACCTTGGCGCCGATGCGGTTGAGGAAACCGAAGCCCTTGTTGCCAATGGCCACGGCATTCACGCCAACCCCGTCAGCCTGCATCTCACGCAGCTTGTTGGTCACGCCGCGCAGCACGTTGGTGTTGAGGCCGCCGCACAGGCCCTTGTCGGTGGTCACCACGATCACCCCCGCAGTCTTGGCCTCGTTCACTTGCATGAACGGGTGCACGTACTCCGGGTTGGCCTTGCCGAGGTTGGCGGCAATATTGCGCACCTTCTCGCTGTACGGACGGGCGGCGTGCATCCGCTGCTGCGCCTTGCGCATCTTGGATGCGGCCACCATCTCCATGGCCTTGGTGATCTTCTTGGTGTTTTCCACCGATTTGATCTTGCCGCGAATTTCCTTACCTGCTGCCATGCGTGGCTCCTTGCTTCTTCAGGTCGGAATCAGGCGAAAGTCTTCTTGAACGCTGCAATCGCGGCGCTCAGCTCGGCTTCGGCATCCTTGTCCATGGCCTTGGCGGCTTCCAGCTTGGCCAGCAGCGCAGCGTGCTTGTCCTTGAGGTAGCCGTGCAGGCCGTGCTCGAAGGGCAGCACCTTCTTGACTTCGACGTCGTCCAGGAAGCCCTTGTTCACGGCATACAGCGTGGCGCCCATCAGGCTGATGGACAGCGGGCTGTACTGCGCCTGCTTGAGCAGTTCGGTCACGCGGGCACCGCGGTCCAGCTGCTTGCGGGTGGCTTCGTCCAGGTCGGAGGCGAACTGCGCGAAGGCGGCCAATTCACGGTACTGGGCGAGGTCGGTACGGATACCACCGGACAGGTTCTTGATCAGCTTGGTCTGGGCCGCACCACCGACGCGCGACACCGAGATACCGGCGTTGATGGCGGGGCGGATGCCGGCGTTGAACAGGCTGGTTTCCAGGAAGATCTGGCCGTCGGTGATCGAGATCACGTTGGTCGGCACGAAGGCGGACACGTCGCCGGCCTGGGTCTCGATGATCGGCAGCGCGGTCAGCGAGCCGGTCTTGCCCTTGACGGCACCCTTGGTGAAGGCTTCGACGTAGTCGGCGCTCACGCGCGCGGCGCGCTCCAGCAGACGGCTGTGCAGATAGAACACGTCGCCGGGGTAGGCTTCGCGGCCCGGCGGGCGGCGCAGCAGCAGCGAAACCTGACGGTAGGCCACGGCCTGCTTGGACAGGTCGTCATAGACGATCAGGGCGTCCTGGCCGCGGTCGCGGAAGTACTCACCCATGGTGCAGCCGGAGTAGGCCGACACGTACTGCATGGCGGCCGACTCGGAGGCGGTGGCGGCCACGACGATGGTGTACTCCATGGCGCCGGCTTGTTCCAGGGCGCGCACCACGTTCTTGACGCTGGAGGCCTTCTGGCCGATCGCGACATAAACGCAGGTCATGTTCTGACCCTTCTGGTTGATGATCGCGTCGATGGCGACAGCGGTCTTACCAGTTTGACGGTCGCCGATGATCAGCTCGCGCTGGCCGCGGCCGACCGGCACCATGGCGTCGATCGACTTCAGGCCGGACTGCATGGGCTGGTCCACCGACTGGCGGGCGATCACGCCCGGGGCGACCTTCTCGATCACGTCCGTCATCTTGGCGTTGATCGGGCCCTTGCCGTCGATCGGCTGACCCAGGGCATTGACCACACGGCCGATCAGCTCGGGGCCGACCGGCACTTCCAGAATACGGCCCGTGCACTTGACGGTGTCGCCTTCGGAGATGTGCTCGTACTCGCCCAGAATCACGGAGCCGACGGAGTCGCGCTCGAGGTTCAGGGCCAGGCCGTAGGTGGGCTGACCGTCCTTGCCGGCCGGGAACTCGAGCATTTCGCCCTGCATCACATCGGACAGGCCGTGGATGCGGCAGATGCCGTCGGTCACGGACACCACGGTGCCCTGATTGCGGATGTCGGCGCTGGCAGACAGGCCTTGGATCCGGCTCTTGATCAGTTCAGAAATCTCTGCGGGATTGAGTTGCATGACTCTTTCCTTCTTTCCTAGGTTGGGCTGACAGCTAGGGCTCTACGCCTTCAAGCCGTGAGAGCCACTTTCATTTGTTCCAGACGGGCCTTGACGGAGGTGTCGAGCACCTCGTCACCCACCACCACACGGATGCCACCGATCAGGTCGGCATCGAGCTCAACCTTCACGTTGAGCTTGCGGCCGAAACGCTTTTCGAGCGTCGCTGCCACATCGGCCAGGGCTGCGCCATCGATCGGGAACGCGCTGAGACCACCGCGTCTGACGAACCACCTTGTGCGTTCTTGAGGGCACGGAACTGCGCAGCCATCTCGGGCAAGGCCTCCAGGCGACCGTTTTCAATGACGGTACGCAGGAAGTTCTTGGCCTGGTCGGGCAACGCGGTCTTGGCAACGCCGGCGATCAGATCGAACACCTGGTTCGACGTCACGCGCGGATCACCGGCAAATTGCTGCAGGCCGGCGTCGCCGGCGATGGCAGCCAGTTCTTCCACCCAGGCCAGGGCGCCGTTCAGATCCGACTTGGTCGACTGGAACAGCGCTTCGGCGTACGGGCGGGCAATGGTGGCGAGTTCAGCCATGGTTCACCTTACAGCTCGGTCTTCAGGCGATTGAGCAGATCAGCGTGGACACCGGCATTGACTTCCTTGCGCAGGATCTGCTCGGCGCCCTTGACGGCCAGCGCGGCCACCTGCTCACGCAGGGCCTCACGCGCCTTGACAGTCTGCTGCTCGGCGTCGGCCTTGGCAGCGGCGATGATCTTGTTGCCTTCTTCGGCGGCACGGGCCTTGGCTTCTTCGATGATGACCTGGGCGCGGCGCTCCGCATCGGCCAGGCGCGAAGCCGTCTCGTTGCGCGACGTGGCCAGTTCGGCCTCGACGCGCTTGTTGGCGACGGCGAGTTCGGTCTTGGCCTTGTCGGCGGCGGCGAGGCCGTCGGCGATCTTCTGGGCCCGCTCGTCGAGTGCCTTGGTGATCGGGGGCCACACGAATTTCATC
>JAHRYV010000046.1:3943-19776 GCA_020621965.1 Curvibacter sp.
AGGATCGCAAAGACAACCGCCTGCAGGAACAGGGTTGCATTAATGTTCACGGCTCGATTCCTTCTCTAGCGTGAAGGGGTCGGTCGATTACTTCAGAACGAAGGGGTTGGCGAAGGCGAACAGCAGGGCGATGGCCACACCGATCAGGAAGGCGGCGTCGATCAGGCCGGCCAGAATGAACATCTTGGTCTGCAGTTCGTTCATCAGCTCGGGCTGGCGAGCCGAAGACTCGAGGAACTTGCCACCCATCAGGGCGATACCGATCGAAGCGCCGATAGCGCCGAGACCAACGATGATGCCGCAAGCCAGAGCGACGAGGCCGAGAATGTTTTCCATGAGAAGCTCCTAAAAGGTTAAGTGGAAAAAGAAATAAAACAAACGGATGAAAAGGATCAGTGTGCGTCGTGCGCCTGACCGGTGTAGATCAGCGTCAGCATCATGAAGATGAAGGCCTGCAGCGTGATCACCAGGATGTGGAACAGCGTCCACACGGTACCCGCGATGACGTGGCCGATGGCCAGGCCGATGCCGGTTGCAGACAGCGCCCAGCCGCCACCCATCAGGGCGATCAGCATGAACACCAGCTCACCGGCAAACATGTTGCCGAACAACCGCATGCCATGGGACACGGTCTTGGCAAGGTACTCGATCATCTGCATCAGGAAGTTGATCGGATACAGGGCCCAGTGATCACCAAAGGGTGCAGCGATCAGTTCATGCGCCCAGCCGCCCAGGCCCTTGATCTTGATGTTGTAGACCAGGCAGACCAGCAGCACGCTGCACGACAGGCCCAGCGTGGTGGACAGGTCGGCGGTCGGCACGACGCGCATGTAGTCCTTGAAACCCAGGGCCGGGCCGGCCGAGTGCCAGATCTGCGGCAACAGGTCGACCGGCAGCATGTCCATGGCGTTCATCAGGAAGATCCAGACGAACACGGTCAGGGCCAGCGGGGAGATCAGCTTGCGGCTCTTGGCGTTGTGGATCACGCCCTTGGCCTGGTTTTCCACCATCTCGACCAGGATCTCGACGGCAGCCTGGAAGCGGCCCGGCACGCCGGCCGTGGCCTTGCGCGCGGCACGCCACAGGACGAAGCAGGCCAGCACGCCCAGCACCACCGAGTAGAGAACAGAGTCGAAGTTAAAGACACTGAAGTCCACGATGCTGGTCTGTTTCACGCTGTTGAAGGAGAAATCCTTCTGCAGGTGCTGCAGGTGGTGGACGATGTATTCGCCGGCCGTCGGGCCATGTGCTTCAGCAGACATAAATCACCAGTTCGTCAATTCAAATCTTTTCCTGTCGACGTCGACGGCGCGCCGGATGCAGCCACATGGCCACCCAGTACACCTTCGTCGCCACCACAAAGCCGGCCAGCAGTGCCAACCAGCTCAAGTGCGGGACCAGCTTCGGTGCCGCCAGCAACATCGCCACGGTCAGGGCGATCTTGACCAGCTCCCACACAAAAAAACCTGCCAATGCAGCTCCCGCCGCACTGCGCTGCCGGGCCAGGCCCCGGGCCAGGATGGCCGCCGGCAGTATCACCGCCAGGGCGCCATAGCCCACCGACCCTGCCACCTCGACCCGACCACTGAGCAGCCAGGCCAATACCGTTGCCAGCACACCCACCACCAGCTGCCAGGCCACGATGCGCCACGGCGACAGGGGTGGATTCTTTTCCCGCCACAGACGCGCCTCTTCGGCACTCAGCGGCTTGAAATCGGCTTCGGCCGCCACATCTGCTTCATCTGCGTAAGCCGGCTGTACCTGGGTGGGCGCGTGATCTGACATCTCAAACTACTGCCCTGGTTACTGCCGTAAACTTCTGCAAAGCCACGGATTATAGATTTATTTCATACGGGTTTTCCACCATATCCGACTCCGATTGCCTGACAAGGCTGTCGCGACTGTCGAAAACCCCGGAAAACCGGTCATTCTTCCCTTATCCGCCATGTACACGCTGCTTAAATTTCTGCATCTGGCCGCCGCCATCGTCTGGCTGGGCGGCATGGCCTTCATGCTGCTCGCGCTGCGCCCCAGCCTGACTGTGCTGCAGACGCCGGCCCAGCGCCTGCCCTTGCTGGCTGCGGTCCTGCGGCGGTTTTTTGCCCTCGTCTGGGCCGCCATCGCCATCCTGCTGCTCAGCGGTGTCTACATGTTCGGACATGCCGGCGCCCAGGCCGCGCCGATCGGCTGGCACCTCATGACCGGGATCGGACTGCTGATGTCTGTGATTTTTGGTCATATCTATTTCGCCCTTTACCGACCTATTCAGCGCGCCGTGGCCGCCGCCGACTGGCCTGCCGCGGGCCGCCGGGCCGAGTTGACGGCCAAACTGGTGCTGCTCAACTTCGTGCTGGGCTGGCTGGCCATCGCGGCCGTCACCTTCCTGGCCTGAGCGGCCCCCATGAACACACCCGCCCTGCCACCGCTGCCCTGCTATCTGAACGGTGAGTACACGCTGCTGCCGGACGCCAAGATCAGCGTCATGGACCGCGGCTTCGTCCTCGGCGACGGCGTCTACGAGGTGCTGCCGGCCTATGGCAGCTGCCTGTTCCGCTTCGAGCAGCACATGGCGCGCCTGGAGCGCAGCCTGGCCGAGTTGCGCATCCCCAACCCGCACAGCCGCGCCCAATGGCGCGCGATCGCCGCCCGCCTGGTGAGCGACTACGCCCGTGGCAGCGAGGGCGACCCGGAGAAGATGGACCAGATGGTCTACCTCCAGGTCACGCGCGGCGTCGCCCTGCGCGAGCACGCCATGCTGCCGGGCCTCACGCCCACGGTCTTCGTCATGACCAATGTCATGAAACAACCCAGCGCCACCCAGCGCGGGGAGGGTGCGCGCTGCGTCACGGCCGAGGACTTCCGCTGGAAGAAGGCCCACATCAAGAGCACCAGCCTGCTGGGTGGTGTGATGGCGCGCCAGATCAGCGTCGACGCCGATGCCGACGAGACCATCATGTTCCGCGACGGTTTCCTCAGCGAAGCCGCCGCCAGCAACGTCTGGATCGTGAAGGACGGTGTGCTCATGGGCCCGCCGCGCGACAACCTGGTGCTCGAAGGCATCCGTTACGCGCTGCTGGATGAGATCTGCAGCGTGCACGGCATCACCATCGAACTGCGCCGCATCAGCCGCGAGGAAGTGCTGGACGCCGACGAAGTGCTGCTGACCTCGGCCACCAAGGAAGTGCTTCCCGTGACCCGCATCGACGGCCAGCCTGTCGGCGATGGCCGCCCGGGCCCGGTTTATGACCAACTCTATGCCGGCTACCAGGCCGCCAAACTGCAGGCCCGCCTGCGCCGCCAGCCATGACCCACCAGCCCCCGGCAGCCTCGCGCGCCGACTCCCTGATCGAATACCCCTGCCGCTTTCCCGTCAAGGTGATGGGCGCCAAGGTGGACGGCTTCGTGCATGCCGTCACCACCGTGGCGCGCCAGTTCGACCCCGCCTTCGACGCCACCACCATCGAGCTTCGCGAGAGCAAGGCCGGCAACTACCTGGGCGTGACCATCACCATCACGGCCACCAGCCGCGCGCAACTCGACGAGCTCTACCGCACGCTCTCCACGCATCCGATGGTGAAGGTGGTTCTCTGATGGACCTGCGCCTGCTCGGCCGGGTGGACTACGCGCCGACCTATGCGGCCATGCAGGATTTCACCGCCACCCGCTCGGCCGACACACCCGACGCGCTGTGGGTCTGCGAGCATCCGCCGGTGTTCACGCAAGGCCTGGCCGGCCTGGCCGGCCACTTGCTGGTGCCCGGCGATATCCCGGTGGTGGCCACCAACCGCGGCGGGCAGGTCACCTACCACGGCCCGGGCCAGGTGGTCGCCTATCCGCTGATCGACCTCAAGCGCGCCGGCTATTTCGTCAAGGAATACGTCTACCGGCTGGAAGAGGCCGTGATCCGCACGCTGGCCCACTACGGCGTCACGGGCCACCGCGTGGCCGGCGCCCCGGGCATCTACGTGCGGCTGGACGACCCGCGCTCGCACACCTTGTTGCCCCAGCGGCCGCAGCTGGGCGCCTCCGGCCTCGCCCCCGACTTCACCGGCCTGGGCAAGATCGCCGCCCTGGGCATCAAGGTCAGCCGCAACTGCACCTACCACGGCGTGGCGCTCAACGTGGCCATGGACCTGGAACCCTTCTCGCGTATCAACCCCTGCGGTTATGCCGGCCTGCAAAGCGTGGACTTTTCTACAATCGGGGTATCCGTCGACTGGGCGGACGCCGCCCACGTGTTGAGCCACCAGCTCCAGTTCCACCTCCAGCCCTGACGCCATCCCTCATGACCACCCGCGAACCCCATACCGTGCGCGACGCACAACCCGTCGAGACGTACGACGCCGCCGCTAAACAGAAGGCTGCGGCCAAGCTCTCGCGCATTCCGGTCAAGGTGGAGGCGGGCGAGACGCTGAAGAAGCCGGACTGGATCCGCGTCAAGGCCGGCTCGCCGACCACACGCTTTTACGAGATCAAGGACATCCTGCGCGCCAACAAGCTGGTCACCGTGTGCGAAGAGGCCAGCTGCCCCAACATCGGCGAGTGCTTCGGCCACGGCACGGCCACCTTCATGATCATGGGTGACAAGTGCACGCGCCGCTGCCCCTTTTGCGACGTCGGCCACGGTCGCCCGGACCCGCTGGATGTGAACGAACCCGAAAACCTGGCGAAGACGATTGCCGCGCTCAAACTCAAGTACGTGGTCATCACCAGCGTGGACCGCGACGACCTGCGCGACGGCGGTGCCGGCCACTTCGTCGACTGCATCCGCAAGACGCGCGAGCTCTCGCCCGGCACGCAGATCGAGGTACTGGTGCCGGATTTCCGCGGCCGCGACGACCGCGCGCTGGAGATCCTGAAGGCCGCGCCGCCCGACGTCATGAACCACAATCTGGAGACCGTGCCGCGTCTGTACAAACAGGCCCGCCCCGGCAGCGACTACCAGTTCTCGCTGAACCTGCTGAAGAAATTCAAGGCCCTGTTTCCCGACGTGCCGACCAAGAGCGGCCTGATGGTCGGCCTGGGCGAAACCGACGAGGAGATCCTCGAGGTCATGCGCGACATGCGCGCCCACCACATCGAGATGCTGACCATAGGCCAGTATCTGGCGCCCTCGACCTCGCATCTGCCGGTCAAGCGCTACGTGCACCCCGACACCTTCAAGATGTTCGAGCAGGAGGCCTACAAGATGGGCTTCACGCACGCCGCCGTCGGCGCCATGGTGCGCTCGAGCTACCACGCGGACCAGCAGGCCCACGCCGCCAGCCAGGCGCGATGAGCGCGCCCCGGGTCACGGACGAGCTGGAGCTGCTGCAGTCCCTGGTCGATCTGGCGCAGCATCCGCGCATCATCGAACTTGGCTGCGGCGCCGCCCATCTCTCGCGCAAGCTGCTGCAACGCCACCCGGACAGCACGGTCACCGGCCTGGAGGTCGACGAACGGCGGCACGCCAAGAACCTGCTCAAGCCGCAGGAGCGGCTGACCTTTGTGCCGGCCGGAGCCCAGGCCATCCCGTTCGGCGAGACCACGTTTGACCTCGCCCTCATGCTCAAGTCCCTGCACCACGTGCCGCTGGACCTGCTCGACCAGGCCCTGGCCGAAGTGCACCGGGTGCTGCGCCCGCAAGGTTTGCTGTATGTGTCCGAGCCGGTGTTCGCCGGCGCGCTCAACGAAGTGATGCGCCTGTTCCACGACGAGGAAGTGGTGCGCGCGGCGGCGCTGCGCGCCCTGCGGGCGGCCGTGGCTTCGGGCGCCTGGGAACAGGTGGCCGAACTGCACTTTGAGACCCCGGTGCATTACCGCGATTTCGCCGAGTTCGAGCAACGCATGATCGGTGTGACCTTCGTCGAACACCGGCTCGACCCGGCCACGCTGCGGGCCGTGCGGGAACGCTTCGAACCCCACATGACCGCCGATGGCGCGCATTTCGTGCGCCCCATGCGCGTCAACCTGCTGCGCCGGCGTTCAGCCGCCTGAGCCGGGCAGCGGCTCAGCCCGCCAGGAACGCCGCCGGATCTTCGTGCGCCAGCACGGCCTGTGCCCAGGGCGCGAGCCGGCCGGTATCGGCGCGCAGGACTTCCTGCTTCACGGCCAGGATCTGCGCCGGGTGCATGGAGAAGCTGCGCAGGCCCAGGCCCAGCAGCAGGCGCGTCATGGCGATGTCGCCGGCCATCTCACCGCACACGCTGACTTCCTTGCCTTGCGCGCGGCATTCGGCGATCGTGTCGGCCACCAGCCGCAACACGGCGGGATGCAGCGGGTCGTACAGATGCGCCACCGACTCGTCGGCGCGGTCGATCGCCAGCGTGTACTGGATCAGGTCGTTGGTGCCCAGGGACAGGTAGTCGAAGTGGCGCAGAAAGGTCTTGAGCGTCAGTGCGGCGGCGGGAATCTCGATCATCGCGCCCAGCACCACCGGGCCGTACACCTGCCCCTCGCGCTGCAGCTCGGAGCGCGCCTGCTCGACCAGTGCCACGGTCTGGCGGATCTCGCCCAGGTGCGCCAGCATGGGAATCAGCATCTTGACCGGGCCGTGCGCCGCGGCGCGCAGGATGGCGCGCAGCTGGGTCAGGAACATGGACGGATCGGCCAGGCTCCAGCGGATGGCCCGTAGCCCCAGCGCCGGGTTCAGGTGCTTGCCCTCGACGAAGGTGCTGTCCATGGGTTTGTCGGCGCCGATGTCGACCGTGCGGATCACCACCGGCAGGCCGGCCATACCCTCGACCGCACGACGGTAGGCCTGGTACTGCTCCTCCTCGTCGGGCAGGTGGCCCAGGCGGCCCATGAAGAGGAACTCGCTGCGAAACAGCCCCACGCCGACGGCGCCGGCCTTGATGGCCGCCGCGGCATCGTCGGGCATCTCGATGTTGGCCAACAGGTCCACCTTCTGACCGTCGAGCGTGACGGCCGGCGTGTCGAGCAGGCGGCCCAGGCGGCTGCGCTCGACCTCCACCTGACGCTGCTTGTAGTTGTACTCGGCCAGGATGATGGGCGAGGGGTCGACGATGACGACGCCGGCGTCGCCGTCGATGATCACCCAGTCGTCCTGGCGCACCAGGTGGCTGGCGGTGCGCGCGCCCACCACGGCCGGAATGTCCATGCTGCGCGCCACGATGGCGGTGTGCGAGGTCTTGCCGCCGACATCGGTGACGAAGCCGGCAAAAACGCCCTGCTTGAACTGCAGCATGTCCGAGGGCGAGATCTCGTGCGCAATCAGCACCAGCGGCACGTCGGCGTCGTCGAGCTGCCAGCCGGACGCGGGCACCTTGCGCACGACCGACGCGACCAGCGGCAGGCCGGTGGTCAACTGACCCTGCATGGCGCGCAGCACCTTCTCGGTGATCTGCTCCAGATCGGCCTTGCGCTCGCGCAGGTACTCGTTCTCCATTTCGTCGAACTGGCGCGCCAGCGTTTCGAGCTGGGTCGTCAGCGCCCACTCGGCGTTGTAGAGGCGGTCACGGATCCAGTGTTTGACGCCTTCGACCATCTCCTCGTCCTGCAGCAGCATGAGGTGCACGTCCAGCAGGGCCCGCAGTTCGTGCGGCGCGTCCTTGGGGCCGAGTGACGCGATGGTCTGCTGCAGGCCAAGGATTTCCTCGACCACCGCGTCGCGCCCGCGGCGCACACGGCCGATCTCGCGCTCCACCTGGTCGGCTTCGATGAAATAGTGCGCCACGTCCACGCGGCTGCTCGCCACCAGCACGGCACGGCCGATGGCGATGCCGCGCGCGACGGCTAGCCCGTGGATGGAGAAAGTCATGGCCCGTTCCTCAGATTCCTAGCCCGCCCAGCTCATTCGCCCTCGCCGAATTTGTCGTTGATCAGGGACTGCAGGGCATCGAGCGCCTCCTGCTCGCGATCCCCGTGCACCTCGATCTCCACCGTGCTGCCCAGGCCGGCCGCCAGCATCATCACACCCATGATGCTCTTGGCATTGACACGGCGCTCGCCGCGCGCCATCCAGACTTCGCAGGGGAAGCTGCCGGCGAGTTTGGTGAGCTTGGCCGAGGCACGGGCGTGCAGCCCGAGCTTGTTGCTGATGGTCGCTGTGGCTTTGATCATGCGTTGTGGCCCCCGTGGTCTTGTTCCGTGGTTCTGGTTCTGTCTACTGGCCCGCCGCCACCGGCAGCACGCCCTGGGTGCCGCCCTGCAGGGCACGCTCGGCCAGCTCGGCCAGCGGCTCGTGCTGGTAGGTCACGGCACGCAGCAGCATCGGCAGGTTGACACCGGCCAGCAGCTGCGCGCTGCGCCCTTGCTGCAGCTGCCGCGCGACGTTGCACGGCGTGGCGCCGAGCACGTCCGTCAGCAGCAGCAGCGGCGCGTTGCCAAACGCCTCCGCTGCCTGCCGTGCCTCGGCCACGCTTTGCATGAGCGTGGCCTGCGGCTGCACGTCCACGGCCACCACATCGCCGACCCGGTCCGCGAAGACATGGGCAACACACTGGCGCAGCGCGCTGGCCAGCGGTGCATGGGCGATGATGACGATGCCGTTTTTCATGGCGAGCTTGGCCCGATTATGACTTTTTCGCCGCCAGGAAATAGCCGTAGGACAGCAGGTTGAGCACGAGGAACACCGTCAACGCGCCCTGGAAGGCCGCCCCTTGCGTCCAGCCGCGGGCGGCAAAGGCGTCGATCAGGAGGCCGATCCCCCATTGCACGGCGAAAACGCCGGCAAAGATCACCAGGTTGTAGGCCGACAGGGCGCGCCCGGCCAGCTCGGCTGCAAAGGCCATGCCCACGGCCGGCTGCGCCAGCGAGAGAAAGGTCGAGCTCACGCAGAACAGGGCCCACAGCAGGCCCGCGTATGGCGCGCCGGCTTCGCCGGCGATCACGATGCCGGCCAGCAGCAGCAGACTCAAAGGTGTGCCCCAGGCAATCAGCTGGTTGGTGTGCACACCCCGGCGGGCCAGCCGGGGGATCAGCAGCCCCCAGGACCAGAAGGCGGCGAGCATGGCCACATTGAGCCAGAACAGGCTGGTGGCCGCTTCGACCGGCGTGTAGCCGGCGACCCGCGTCATCCAGGGCACGGCCCACAGCGTCTGGATCGCCACCATGCCGCCGTAATTGAAAAACCCCAGCGGGGTCATGCGGCGGAAGTAGGGATGACGCCAGACTTCGGCATAACTGCCGGGCGCTGCGCGGGCCGGCGCGGCGGCGGCGCCCGTCTGCCAGCGCGGCACTTGCCAGACGATGATCGCCATCGACAGCAGCAGCAGCAACGCCAACCCCCAGAACAGCGGGCGCCAGCCGACGGCCGGCAGCAGCCACTGCACCGGCAGCGTCGAGGCCACCATGCCCATGGAGCCGGTCATCAGCATCCAGGAATTGGCGCGCAACTGGCTGGCCGGGTCCAGCCAGCGGCGATAGCCGGTCAGGGGCGCCATCAGGCAGGCAGCCAGGCCTATGCCGCACAACACCCTGGCCAGCAGCAGGCCGCCGAAACTCGTACTCAGCGAAAACGCCAGGCAACCGGCCACCGCCACCGCGAGGAAACCCAGGATCACCTGTTTCGGTCCATGCCGGTCCAGCCAGCGGCCCAGAGGCAGCTGCATGGCGGCAAAACCCAGGAAGTAGCCGCCCGCCAGCAGACCCAGGTCGCGCGCGTGCAGCGTGAACTCCTGCGTCAGCTGCGGCGACAGCGTGGCCGTGATGGCCCGCACGAGGGCCGAGAAGAAATAGGCGAACGCGAAGGCCAGGAAGACCAGCACCGCGCTGCGGCGACCCAGTGTCTTCATGGGAGTTCGAGGCCGCCGAAAAACGGCTCGCTCTGTTCGTTGCCGATGGTGTCGGCGTAGATGGCGGCGTGGTACAGGCGGGTCCCGCGCGCAAACCACACCCCCTGCACGACCACGGGACGGCCGTCGGGCCGCAGGCCGCGTGCACTCAGGCGCATCGGCGCCAGCTGCGCGCCGGCGCCCTTGATTGCATACGCGCTGTTCGTGGAGACGACGGCCTGCATATTGCCCAGCAGATGGGCCTGCCATTGGACCTGCACCGCCAGGGCCCGGTCCGGGTCACCCAGTTCGGCCACCGAAATGGCGAACAAGGCGCCGCCGGCCTCGCAACCCACCATGCTGATGTCGATGTCCTGTCCCGCCAGGCGCTGGCGCCGGTGACCCTGGTCCGGCTTGCAGGGCAGCAGGGCTTTGAGCTCGGCACCCCCCGGTCGCACTTCGCGCCAGTTGAGCGCGGGGCTGCAGGCCGCCAGCAGGACGGCGAGACTCAGGAGGCGGAACAGACGGTGATACATCTGCGGATTATCCCCGCCACCCATCGCTGCGCAGCGCACTACTTCAGGGCACCAAACACTTTGCTCAGCAAGGCGCTGCCCGTGCCCACCGGATCGCTGCGGATCTTGCGCTCTTCGTCGCCGATCACGAGGTAGAGACCGTCGAGCGCCTTGCCCGTGACGTAACGTTCGATGCTGGCGTCGTCGCGCCGCAGGAGGCCCATGTCGGCCGCCCGGCCGGCGATCTGGTTGTATTGCCCGGCCAGGCCGACCTTCTCGGTGCTGCGCGTGACGACCGGCAGGAATTTCTGCCCCAGGGGCGCCCGCGTCTTCTCGGCAAAGAAGCTGGTCACCGAGGTGTCGCCGCCATCGAGGATCTTCTTGCCGTCGGCCACCGTCATGCCGCGGACGGCGGCCAGCATCAGGTCCTGCGCCATGGGCACGGCCTCTTCGGCCGCGCGGTTCATCGTCGTCACCAGTTCGTCCAGGCGCCCGCCTTGGCCGAATCGGCGCAGGGTCGGCTCCGCGTCCTGCAGCTGCCGGGGCAGGGGAATCCTGACCTTGTCATTGCCCAGGAAGCCGTTGGCCTGCCCCAGCTGCCCGATGGCGCTGCGGGCGCCGCGCTCCAGCGCAAGCTTGAGGGCCTTGATGGCCTCGGCCTGGCTGAGGTCGGCCAGGGTCAGGGCCTGGGCCGGCCCCCACGACAGCACCAGCCCGCCGCCCAGTGCGGTCAAGGCCAGGGAACTAAACTTACGTCGGTGCATCCAATTTCCTCTCATATGAAACGTACCCTCTATCTTGCCGCAGCCGTCGTCGTCCTGGTAGCGAGTTGGCTGTTGTTGCGCAGCCCCGGTTTCGGACCGGCGCCGCAGACCAGCTTCGTCCTGCTCGACGGTTCCACCCGGTCCACCGCCGATTTTCGCGGCAAGGTCGTGCTGGTGAATTTCTGGGCCACGACCTGCACCAGCTGCGTGGCCGAGATGCCCAAGCTGGTCGCCACCTTCGAGAAATACCGTGAGCGCGGTTACGACACCGTGGCCGTGGCCATGAGCTACGACCCGCCCAGTTATGTCGTCCGGTTCACCGAGAGCCGCAAACTGCCGTTCAAGGTGGCCATCGACAACACCGGCGCGGTGGCCGGCGCCTGGGGTGATGTGCGTCTGACGCCCACGACCTACCTGGTCGACAAGCGGGGCGAGATCGTCAAACGATACGTGGGCGAACCCGATTTCGCCGAGCTGCATCGCCTGATCGAAGAACTCCTGGCGCAGGCCTGAAGCGGCGGGCGACCGCGCCCCGCGGCGCGGCCCTTATTTGGCGCGGAAGTCGTCGTGACAAGCCTTGCAGCTGCCCGAGGTCGACTGGAACGCGGTCTTGATGCTGTCCAGGTTGCCCGTCTTGGTCGCGGCAGCCAGTTTGCTCATCTCGCTTTGCATCTTCTCGGCAGCCGCCTTGAACTTGGCCTGCTCCTTCCAGATCTCCGGTCGTGCCTTGGTGTCGCCCAGGTCCGTCCCGTCGCCAAACGCGGCCCACGGCAGCTTGCTCATCGCTTCGGCGATCGCGGCGTTGTCGGCCGCCGCCTGGGCATTGAAAGGCGCCTTGCCGCTGGCCATTGCGCCGATGCGCGCATAGTGCTGTTGCATCACGAACAGCGCACTCTTGCGGTACTTGATCGCGTCTTCCGGCTTGGCGAACTGGGCTGAGGCCGCGCCGCTGAAACCGATCGCTGCGCCCGCGAGGACGAGGAGACTGACTGCTTTCATGTTCTTCCTTTGCTGGTTGATGGACGGGGATTCCCGCCCATTGTGAGCCGGCCGGTACGACAAAGTTCGCGCCGCCGGGCTCCCATCAGGGAAAATACCAAGCCAGTCCATCGCTGTCCGACTTTCTCGCCAAGGATTACAGATGTCACACCTTGTCAGGGTCTGGGATCTTCCCACCCGTGTCTTTCACTGGTCGCTGGCCGTTTGCGTTGTCGGCCTCGTTCTCACCGCCAAGCTCGGGCAGATGGAGTGGCACTTTCGCCTCGGTTACGCGGCGCTGACCTTGCTGCTGTTCCGCCTGGTCTGGGGCCTGGTGGGCGGGCGCTGGTCCCGCTTTGTGTCCTTTCTGTACTCGCCGGCCAGCGTCTGGCGCTACCTGCGCGGAACTGCGGTGCCCGCCCACAGCGTCGGCCACACACCACCGGGCTCGCTGTCGGTGTTCGCCCTGCTGCTGTTTCTGCTGGCGCAGGCGGGCACTGGCCTGTTCAGCGATGACGAAATCGCCTCCAGCGGCCCGCTGACCCACCTCGTCTCCAATGCCTGGGTCAGCCGGGCCAGCTGGTACCACCAGGAGATCGGCCAGTTCGTTCTGATCGCTCTGGTGGCCCTGCACGTCGCCGCCATTCTTTTTTATCTCTGGCGCAAACGCCAGAACCTGATCGTGCCCATGCTCACCGGGGACAAGTCGCTGGAGCAGGCGGCCCCGCCCTCGCGCGACGACGGGTTCAGCCGCGCACTCGCGGCGGCGGTCCTGCTGCTGTGCGGCGGCGCGGTCGCGCTGCTGCTCAGGCTCGGCGCGGCCTGAGCCAGCGGGCCTCAGCGCCGGCGGCTCTGTTCGTACAGCGGCATCACGAGCTCGGTGATGCTCTCCAGCTCCTGCTGACGCGACTCCGGGTTCGGGTGCGTGCTCAGGAACTCGGGTGGCCTGCTGCCGCCCAGGCGATTCATCTTCTGCCACAGGCTGATGGCCGCGCGCGGATCGTAGCCGGCACGGGCCGCCAGTTCGACCCCGATGACGTCGGCTTCCCGCTCGGCTTCGCGGCTCTTGGGCAGCGTCAGCGTCATGCTGCTCACCATGTCACCCAGGTCGGCGAGCACCTGGTTGCCGGTGACGATGGCCAGCACCATGCCGGGCACACGTGCCGCCTGCTGGGCCGAGACCTGCTCGCGTACGTGTTCGCGCAGGGCATGGGCAATTTCGTGCCCCATCACCGCGGCGAGTTCCTCGTCGGTGATCTGCAACTTCTCGACCAGACCGCTGTAGATGCCGATCTTGCCGCCCGCCATGCAGAAGGCGTTGACCTCCTCGCTCTGGAAGACGTTGGTTTCCCACTTCCAGTCCGCGGCATCGGCCCGGAAGTGCCCGGTCTGCTTGATCAGCTTGGTGGCGATGCCCCGGACCCGGGCCAGCATGGCCGCATCGCGGTTCAGCTGTTTCTTCTGCTCGGCCTCCTGCAGCATCTTGCGATACGACTGCTCGGAGGCCGCGTTGATTTCCGTGGCGCTGACGCCCATCAACTGGCTGCGCTTGACGCCGACCTGGCCGGCCTCGGTTGTCTGGACGGTCTGGCAACCCGCCAGCAGGGCGCCCGCCAGGCCCACGGCCAGGATGTTCTGCAGGAGCCGTGTGGACCCGGCCGCGGTGTGTGCACGCATGGCGCTAAACTTGAATGTCATACCTTCACTTGTATCGTGTCGTGAATACCCGGTCGGTCGAAATCCTGACACCGCAGCAGGCTGCGGCGCTGGACGCCGTGCGCGAGATATTCCGTGAGTATGCGGCAAGTCTGGCGGTGGACCTGGCCTTCCAGGATTTCGAGCACGAGCTCGCCACCCTGCCCGGCGACTATGCCATGCCGCGCGGTGCACTGTTGCTGGCACTCGTGGATGGCGCGGTCGCCGGCTGTTGTGCCTTGCGTCCGCTGGACACCACCGATTACCCGAACGCCTGTGAGATGAAACGCCTCTATGTGCGCCCGGCTTTTCGTGGCCTGGGCGTGGGCCGCCAGCTGGCAGAGGCCATCATGGACGCCGCGCGAGTGAACGCCTACGATCACGTGCTGCTCGACACACTGGACGAGATGGAGGCCGCGCGCACGCTGTATGAGGAGCTGGGGTTCCGGGAAATAGCGCCCTACTATCACAACCCGATTCCCGGGGCGCATTACCTCAAGGCCTCGGTGTAGCGGCCCGCCCGCGATGGGCACAGAAAAGCCGCCGGCGCACGGCGCGGCGGCCGTTTCGGGCCCAGGAGGCAGCCCCGGCGAATACGCTCAGCCCTTGGCCTGGGCCAGCAGGGTGTTGGCGTCGCTGACCTCGAACTTGCCCGGACCCTCGATGTTCAGCGTCACGACCTTGCCGTTCTTCACCAGCATGGAATAACGGTTGCTGCGCAGGCCCATGCCGCGCGCGTTCAGGTCCAGTGTCAGGCCCGTGGCCTTGGCGAAATCGGCGCTGCCATCGGCCAGCATGCGCACCTTGCCGTCGGTCTTCTGGTCGCGCGCCCAGGCACCCATGACAAAGGCGTCGTTGACGCTGACACACCAGATTTCGTCGACACCAGCGGCCTTGAGTTCCTTGAACTTCTCGACGTACCCGGGCACGTGTTTGGCCGAGCAGGTCGGCGTGTAGGCGCCAGGCAGACCGAAAATGGCGACGGTCTTGCCAGCCGTCGCCTTGCTCACGTCCACCGGATTGGGGCCGATGCTGCAGCCATTGCCCTCGACTTCAGAGTATTCCATCAGCGTGGCGCCGGGCAGGGTATCACCGACTTTGATCATGTTGTGCTCCTCGTTGAACTGTTGATAGGGCCAAAAAAAACGGCTCACAAATTGTGAGCCGTTTCTGACAGTCCTGCAGCCTATGCTGCAAAGGGCTTAGACCGCTGCAGCCTTTTCGACCAGGCGGGTGGCAACCCAGTTCTTGGTCTTGGAAATCGGCTTGCTCTCGGTGATTTCGATCACGTCGCCCAGCTTGTATTCACCCTTTTCGTCATGGGCGTGGTACTTGCTCGACTTGGCCACGATCTTGCCGTAGAGCTCGTGCATCACACGACGCTCGACCAGCACGGTCACGGTCTTGGCGCGCTTGTCGCTGACCACCTTGCCAATCAAGGTGCGCTTGAGGGATTTTTTAGCTTCCGTCATTCAGTGCTCCTTATTTGGCGGCTTGCTTTTCAGCAAGGATGGTCTTGGCACGGGCGATGTCACGGCGGGTGTTGCCCAGCGTGGCCGTGTTGTTCAGTTGTTGCGTGGCTTTTTGCATGCGCAGGCCGAAGTGAGCCTTTTGCAGCTCCTTGACCTCGGCTTGCAGGCCGGCGACGTCTTTCTGGCGCAGTTCAGCAGCTTTCATATCTATTCTCCTGATTACTGGCCGATCATGCGGGCCACAAAGGTGGTGCGCAGCGGCAGCTTGGCGGCAGCCAGCTTGAACGCTTCACGGGCCAGCTCTTCAGGCACGCCGACGATCTCGAACACGATCTTGCCGGGCTGGATTTCAGCCACGTAGTACTCCGGGTTACCCTTGCCGTTACCCATACGCACTTCAGCGGGCTTCTGGGAAATCGGCTTGTCGGGGAACACGCGGATCCAGATGCGGCCGCCACGCTTGACGTGACGGGAGATGGCACGACGTGCCGCCTCGATCTGGCGGGCCGTCAGACGGCCGCGGTCGGTACATTTCAGGCCAAAGTCGCCGAAGGCCACGGTACTGCCACGGGTGGCGATACCGGTGTTACGGCCCTTCTGCTCCTTGCGGTATTTTCTGCGAGCGGGTTGCAGCATGTTTACTCTCCTTTGGCGCCGTCAGCTGCTGCAGCTGGCGCGGCGACTTTGCGGACGCGC
>JAHRYV010000046.1:19786-24102 GCA_020621965.1 Curvibacter sp.
AACGGCGGTTTTCGGGGCATCGGCACCAGTGGCCTCTGCGGGTTTGTCGCTGCCGTCGGCAGGCGCGGCGGCGGTGCCGGCCGGGCGACGCGCACCGCGGGGAGCCGCGGGACGGTCACCGGCAGGACGGCCTTCGCGGCGCGGACCGCGCGGGCGACGCTCTTCTTCAGCACGCGGCTCGGTGGCTGCGGGCAGGTCGTTGCGGCCCAGGGTGTCACCCTTGTAGACCCAGACCTTGACGCCGATGACGCCATAGGTGGTGTGGGCTTCCGAGGTGCCGTAGTCGATGTCGGCGCGCAGGGTGTGCAGCGGCACGCGACCTTCGCGGTACCACTCGACGCGAGCGATCTCGGCGCCGTTCAGACGGCCGGACGACATGATCTTGATGCCCAGGGCACCCAGGCGCATGGCGTTCTGCATGGCGCGCTTCATGGCGCGGCGGAACATGATGCGCTTTTCGAGCTGCTGCGTGATGCTGTCGGCGACCAGCTTGGCATCGATTTCGGGCTTGCGCACTTCTTCGATGTTCACGGCCACCGGCACACCCAGCTGCTTGCCCAGGTCGCGCTTGAGGTTCTCGATGTCCTCGCCCTTCTTGCCGATCACGACGCCCGGACGAGCCGAGAAGATCGTGATACGGGCGTTCTTGGCGGGGCGCTCGATCAGCACACGGGAAACCGAAGCGTTCTTCAGTTTCTTCTTCAGGTACTCGCGCACCTTGATGTCTTCGGCCAGCATGCCGGCGAAGTCCGTGTTGCTGGCGTACCAGCGCGAGGCCCAGTTACGGCTGACGGCGAGGCGAAAGCCGGTCGGGTTGATTTTTTGTCCCATATCCTTCAGACCTCTTTCAGTTGCCGACCGTCACGTACACATGGCACGTGGGCTTGCTGATGCGGTTGCCACGGCCCTTGGCACGAGCCGTGAAGCGCTTGAGCGTCGCGCCCTGTTCGACGTAGATGGTCTTGACCTTCAGCTCGTCGATGTCGGCGCCGTCGTTGTGTTCGGCGTTGGCGATGGCGGACTCCAGAACCTTCTTGATGATCACGGCAGCTTTTTTCTGCGTGAACTGCAGGATGTTCAGGGCCTGGTCGACCTTCTTGCCGCGGATCAGGTCCGCGACCAGACGGCCCTTGTCCACCGAGAGGCGGACGCCACGAAGGGTTGCACGTGTTTCCATGTTCAATTCCCTTATTTCTTCTGGACTTTTTTGTCCGCAGGGTGGCCCTTGAAGGTCCGGGTCAGCGCGAACTCACCCAGCTTGTGGCCCACCATTTGGTCGGTGATATAGACCGGCACGTGCTGCTTGCCGTTGTGCACGGCAATGGTCAGGCCGATGAACTCGGGCAGAACCATGGAGCGACGCGACCAGGTCTTGATCGGCTTCTTGTCCTTGTTGGCGACGGCCTTGTCGACCTTGGCCACCAGGTGATGGTCCACGAAGGGACCTTTTTTCAGAGAGCGTGTCATTTGCGTTCCCCTTACTTCTTGCGACGCGACACGATCATGACCTGCGTGCGCTTGTTGTTACGGGTACGGTAACCCTTGGTCAGATTGCCCCACGGATCGACCGGATGACGGCCTTCGCCAGTCTTGCCTTCACCACCACCGTGCGGGTGGTCGACCGGGTTCATGACCACACCGCGAACGGTCGGGCGAATACCCATCCAGCGCTTGACACCGGCCTTGCCGAGCTGGCGCAGGCTGTGTTCTTCGTTGGCGACCTGGCCAATGGTGGCGCGGCACTCGATGTGAATCTTGCGCACTTCGCCCGAACGCATACGGACCTGGGCGTAGGTGCCTTCACGGGCCAGCAGCGTGGCGGAAGCACCGGCGGAACGCACCACCTGGGCACCCTTGCCGACTTGCAACTCGATGCAGTGGATGATGGAGCCCACCGGGATGTTGCGGATCGGCAGGGTGTTGCCCACACGGATCGGCGCTTCAGCGCCGTTCAGGATGGTAGCGCCCACTTCCAGGCCGCGCGGCGCGATGATGTAGCGACGCTCACCATCGGCATAACACACCAGAGCGATGTGGGCCGAGCGGTTCGGGTCGTACTCGATGCGCTCGACCTTGGCGGGGATGCCGTCCTTGTTGCGCTTGAAGTCGACCACACGGTAGTGGTGCTTGTGACCACCGCCCTTGTGACGGGTGGTGATATGGCCGTTGTTGTTGCGGCCGGCCTGCTGGAACTGGGGTTCGAGCAGGGGAGCGTAAGCCTCACCCTTGTACAGGTGGTCACGCGAGATCTTCACCACGCCACGACGGCCCGGCGAAGTCGGTTTCATTTTGATGACAGCCATGATTACGCAGCCTCCCCAGAGAGGTTCAGCTCTTGACCCGGCTTGAGCGTCACGTAGGCCTTGCGAACGTTGTCGCGACGACCGACGGACTTGCCATAGCGCTTGGTCTTGCCTTTGGTATTGACCACAGACACGCCCTTGACCTCGACCTTGAACATCAGTTCAACGGCGGCCTTGATTTCAGGCTTGGTCGCGTCCTGCAGCACCTTGAACGTCACTGCATTGCTCTTCTCGGCAACCATGGTGGCCTTTTCGGACACGATGGGAGCGACGAGCACCTGCATCAGACGACCTTCTTCAAACTTGGCGGTGCTCATGCGAACATCTCCTTGAGTTGGTCCATGGCGGCCTTGGTGACCAGCACCTTGCGGTAGTGCACCAGCGACAGCGGGTCGGCGTAGCGCGGCTCGACCACCAGAACGTTGGTCAGGTTGCGCGAGGCCAGGTACAGGTTCTCATCGACCTGGTCGGCGATCACCAGCACGGAGTCCAGCTTCATGGCCTTGAACTTGTCAGCCAGCTGCTTGGTCTTGGGCGAATCCACCTTGAGGGACTCGACCACGGCCAGGCGGCCTTCGCGGGCCAGCTGGGAGAAGATCGAAGCCATACCGGCGCGGTACATCTTCTTGTTGATCTTCTGGGTGAAGTTTTCGTCCGGCATGTTCGGGAAGATGCGACCGCCCCCGCGCCACAGCGGCGAGGACGTCATACCGGCGCGAGCGCGGCCGGTACCCTTCTGCTTGAACGGCTTCTTCGTCGAGTGCTTGACCTGCTCACGGTCTTTCTGGGCACGGGTGCCCTGACGGGCGTTGGCCTGGAAGGCCACCACGATCTGGTGCACCAGCGCTTCGTTGTATTCACGACCGAACACGGTATCGGGGGCTTCCATCTTGGAAGCAGCCTGACCTTGGTCGTTCAGGAGTTCGATCTGCATCAGTTCGCTCCCTTCGCGTTCTTGGCTTTGACCTTGACGGCCGGGCTGACGGTCACGAAACCGCCGGCGGAGCCGGGGATCGCGCCCTTGATCAGCAGCAGCTGACGGGCTTCGTCAATGCGGATGACGTCCAGGTTCTGGATCGTCTTGGTCTGGTCACCCATGTGGCCCGTCATGCGCTTGCCCGGGAACACGCGGCCCGGATCCTGCGCCATGGAGATGGAGCCCGGAACATTGTGCGAACGGCTGTTACCGTGCGAGGCACGCTGCGAGCTGAAGTTGTGACGCTTGATCGTGCCGGCAAAGCCCTTGCCGATCGAGGTGCCCTGCACGTCGACCTTCTGGCCCACGGCAAACACATCGGTCACGGGCACAGCAGCGCCAGTCTGGTACTTGGCGGCGGTGTCGGCAGCGACACGGAATTCCTGGATGATTTCACCGGCCTCAACCCCTGCCTTGGCAAGGTGGCCAGCTTCCGGCTTGGTCACGCGCGAAGCTTTGCGCGAGCCAAAAGTCACCTGAAGGGCGACATAGCCGTCGTTGTCCTGGGTTTTGATCTGGGTCACTCGGTTGTTGGACACATCCACCACCGTGACAGGCACTGCATCGCCGTCATCAGTGAACAGACGCATCATGCCCACCTTGCGCCCCAGCAACCCCAATCGATTGCTCAGACTCATTTTTTCTCCTTTGCTTTCACCGCCACGACTTCAATTGGTCGTGGACGTTGGAATGTGAAAGAGGGTTAATAAAACTCGGTCGAAATTCGACAGAGCCTGACAGTATAGCCTGATCTGCCATTTCTGGCAAATCAGGCCATTCCCGTCGGTTTTGGGACCCCAGCCTTGCGACCGGGAACCCCGAACTTGCCTTACTGCAGCTTGATCTCGACGTCCACGCCGGCCGGCAGGTCGAGTTTCATCAGGGCGTCGACCGTCTTGTCGGTCGGGTCCACGATGTCCATCAGACGCTGGTGGGTGCGGATTTCGAACTGGTCACGGCTGGTCTTGTTGACGTGCGGCGAACGCAGGATGTCGAAACGCTTCATGCGCGTCGGCAGGGGCACGGGACCCTTGACG
>JAHRYV010000047.1 GCA_020621965.1 Curvibacter sp.
CACCAGGCTGAGCGAGCGCGCCAGGTCCTTGGCCAGGCCCACGATCTGCGAGCCCTTCACGCCCGTGGCCGGCTCGATCTCGTAGCGTGTCACCACCGGCCCCGGCTGGGCCAGCACCACACGCACGTCGACGCCGAAGTCCTTGAGCCGCTTTTCGATCATGCGGCTGGTCATCTCCAGCGTCTCGGGCGCCACGGTTTCCTGGCGGGACTGCGCGCCGTCGAGCAGGTCGACCTGCGGCAATTTCGAGTCGGGCATGTCGCTGAACAGCGGCTTCTGGCGTTCCTTGGCCACACGCGTGCTTTGCGGCACTTCCACCAGCACCGGCTCGATCAGCACCGGCGGCGCATGGTGTTCGATGATCTCCTCGCGCTCCTCCAGCACCACTTCTTCGCGCTCGCGCGCCGCCCGCAGTCCAGCGGCCAGGTCCTGCGCCATCTCGCGGCGCGCACGGCGCGATTCGATGAAGCCCTGGATCCAGCCGCCGATGCGCTCGGCCACGTGGCCCCAGGAGAAGCGGAACACCAGCCCCACGGCCAGCACCCACAGGCCGATGGCCAGCAGGGCCGAGCCGGTGACACCGAGCCAGCGCACCGCCAGCGGTCCGACCCAGTAACCCAGCACACCGCCCGCATGACCGGGCAGGCGCGGCTCGAAGCTGTAGAAACGCGACCACTCGATGACCGTGCTGGCCAGCATCAGCAGCACCAGCCCGAGCCAGAAGCTGCGGCGGCTGGCCACGAAGCGCGCCAGCCAGGTGGGCGGCGCGGACTCGGCCGCCTCCGGCAGATCATGGGCGCGCAACCAGCGCGCCAGCGCCGAGAGCCAGCCGCGGGTGGCGGCGGCAAAACACCACCAGACCGAGAAGCCGAACAGGTAGTAGCTGGCATCGGCCAGCCAAGCCCCCAGCTGGCCGCCGCGGTTGCGCACCGCGGCGCCGTCACCCGAGGTGGACCAGGCGGCGTCGAGCAGCGTATGGCTGCCCAGGGCCAGCAGCCAGTAGACCAGCAGCACCAGGCTCACGAACAGCAGCAGCTCACTGCTGAAGCGCCCCCGTCCGTGGCGGGCCGGCGCCGTGGCGCCGGAGTCATCGGGAGTCAGCGTATGGAGTCGATAGGTCATGTAGGCAGGGGACAAGGCCGCCGCACGCGGGCGGCGACACGGACATCAACGCGGCTTGGCGCGGCGTTCCTTGACGTGCATGGCCCCGCCCTCGAGCGGGGTCACGAAGCCCTGCTCTTCGAAATCCTTCATCACGCGGCTGACCATCTCGCGCGAAGCGCCGACCATCTTGGCGATGTCCTGGCGCGACAGCTTGTCGCGGATGATCATGTCGCCGGCCGGCGCCACCTTGGCGGCATCGAGCAGCACATTGGCCACCCGGCCGTAGACGCTCATCAGGGCCAGCGAGCCGATCTTGCGGTCGGCGTGGCGCAGGCGCTGCACCAGGCCGCGCATGATGGCGTAGGCCATGGGCGCGCTTTCGGCCAGGCTGTGCAGGAATTCCGCGCGGCCCAGTTCCAGCACATCGGTCTGGGTCTCGGCCTCGACCGAGGCGGAATGCACGTCGTTGTCGATCAGGCTCATTTCGCCGAAGTAGTCACCCGGCTGCAGCGTGGCGAGGATGACCTCGCGCCCGGAACCGCTGTCGGTCATGAGCACACGGGCCCGCCCCGAAAGAATGATGGACAGGGCATCCGACTTCTCACCCTGCGTCACCACACGCTCGCCGCGCTTGATGCGCCGCTTGACGACCGAGGCCGATAGCGAACGCAACTGGTCCTCGGACAGTATGGTGAACAGCGAGACCCGGCGTAACAAATCCTGATTGGTCAGCATTGACATGGTTCGGTCATTCTGCGCCTGTGGGCGCCACTTCTTACAATGTCGACGTACCGGCCTGTCAAGCCGGGTGCCGTGAGCCAATACACCGCACGACCAATTATTGACCAAAATATCCATTCATCGTCAAAGGCTTTCAGAATGTCGCAGAACAAACACGCCAAGGTCCTGATCCTGGGTTCCGGCCCGGCCGGCTATACCGCCGCCGTCTATGCCGCCCGCGCCAACCTGAATCCGGTGCTGGTCACCGGCATGGCCCAGGGCGGCCAGCTCATGACCACCACCGAAGTCGACAACTGGCCGGCCGACGTGGAAGGCGTGCAGGGCCCGGACCTGATGCAGCGCTTCCAGGCCCATGCCGAGCGCTTCAAGACCGAGATCGTGTACGACCACATCAACAAGGTCGACTTCAGCAAGCGCCCCTACACCCTGACCGGCGACAGCGGCACCTACACCTGCGACTCGCTGATCATCGCCACCGGCGCCTCGGCCAAGTACCTGGGCCTGCCCTCGGAGACGGCCTTCATGGGCAAGGGCGTCTCCGGCTGCGCCACCTGCGACGGTTTCTTCTACCGCGACCAGGTGACCTGCGTGATCGGCGGCGGCAACACCGCCGTGGAAGAGGCGCTTTACCTCTCCAACATCGCCAGCAAGGTCTACCTGGTGCACCGCCGCGACAAGTTCAAGGCCGAGCCCATCCTGGTCGACAAGCTGATGGAGAAGGTCGCCGCCGGCAAGATCGTGCTCAAGACCTTCCAGACCCTGGACGAGGTACTGGGCGACGCCAGCGGCGTCACCGGCATCCGCCTCAAGAGCACCGTGGACGGCAGCACCGAGGACCTGGAACTCAAGGGCTGCTTCATCGCCATCGGCCACGCGCCCAACACCGAGATCTTCCAGGGCCAGCTGGAGATGGACAACGGCTACATCGTGACCAAGGGCGGCTTGAAGGGTTTTGCCACCCAGACCTCGGTGCCCGGCATCTTTGCCGCCGGCGACGTGCAGGACCACGTCTATCGCCAGGCCATCACCAGCGCCGGCACCGGCTGCATGGCGGCGCTGGACGCGCAGCGGTATTTGGAGCAGGAGGCGTAGCCTCCTGCGACCCCCAGGCTCCGCTCCCTGCGGTCGCTCCGCCACCCCCCTCTGAAGAGGGGGCGCACCCAGCGGACTGGCAAAGCCAGATCCGCGGGTGCCCGCGAACTGGCCGGCGCTGCGCGCGGCCCTGGTTTCCTGAATTTGGTTATAATTCCGGGCTTTGCTGGGTTTCCCGGCGTCTTATGGGTTACCGCCACCCTACTGGCGAGGTGAGGCGCTCACGTCAGTGACCGCCGTTTTGAAGAAAGTGTGTGTCCTCATGGCACGCGTCTGTCAAGTCACGGGTAAAGGCCTGATGGTCGGGAACAATGTTTCCCACGCCAACAACAAAACCAAGCGCCGGTTCCTGCCGAACCTGCAATACCGCGTTTCTGGGTCGAGACCGAGAACTGCTGGGTCCGTCTGCGCGTTTCAGCGCCGCCCTGCGTCTGATCGACAAGAACGGCATCGACTCCGTGCTCGCCGACCTGCGCGCACGTGGCCAAGCCTAATCACTGAACAGGAGCAGCACCATGGCCACCAAAGGCGGACGCGAAAAGATCAAGCTGGAATCCACGGCCGGTACCGGTCACTTCTACACCACCAGCAAGAACAAGAAAACCATGCCCGAGAAGATGGCGATCATGAAATTTGATCCCAAGGCTCGCAAGCATGTGGAGTACAAGGAAATGAAGCTGAAGTAATTCAGGCTTCTTTTCTGCTCTCGACAAGGCCCGCTTTTGCGGGCTTTGTTGTTTCTGGCGTTGCTCTTTCTCTGGCGAGGCATTGCCGGGATGTGCGCCCGGCATGCTGCCCCGTCAGGGACCCAGTCAGACAAAAAATCAGACCACCACTGGTTCCGGCTCCAGCAGGATGCCGAAGCGCTCGTAGACGCTGGTCTGGATGGCCTTGGCCAGGGTCATGACCTCGCCGCCCGTGGCGCCCTGGTCGCCGCCGCCACGGTTGACGAGCACCAGGGCCTGCTTTTCGTAGACACCGGCCTGGCCGATGGACTTGCCCTTCCAGCCGCAGGCGTCGATCAGCCAGCCGGCCGCCAGCTTCACGGTGCCGTCGTCCAGGTGGTAGTGCACGATCTTGGGCTCGCGCGCGATGATGTCGGCGCACTGCTCGGGCGTGACGGTCGGGTTCTTGAAGAAGCTGCCGGCATTGCCGATGACGGCCGGATCGGGCAGCTTGGCGCGGCGGATCTCGCAGATCCAGTCGTAGATCTGGCGCGGGGTGGGCTCGCTCACGCCGCTCTCGGCCATCTTGCGTTCCAGGTCCAGATAACCCAGCACCGGCTTCCAGGGTTTGGGCAGGCGCAGGCGCACGCGGGTGATCAGGGCGCGCCCGGCCAGGCCCAGCCCCAGGCCACCGGCGGCATCGGCCGGGGCTGCGTGCTTGAACACCGAGTCGCGGTAGCTGAAGCCGCACTGGGCGGCGTCCAGGGTGTACGACTGACCGGTCTGTAGATCGATGGCGTCCAGCGACTCAAAGCGGTCCTGCAGCTCGACGCCATAGGCGCCGATGTTCTGTACCGGCGAGGCCCCCACGGTGCCGGGAATCAGCGCCAGGTTCTCCAGCCCCGGCCAGCCCTGCTCCAGCGTCCAGGTCACGAAATCGTGCCAGTTCTCGCCGGCCCCGGCCTCGACGATCCAGGCCCGGGGTGTCTCTTCGACCAGGCGGCGCCCCTTGATCTCGACCTTGAGCACCAGGGATTTGACGTCGCCGGTCAGCACGATGTTGCTGCCCCCGCCCAGGACGAACTTGGGCGCCTGCGCCCGCGCCGGATCGGACAGCACGGCGCGCACGTCCGCCTCGTCCTTGATGCGGATCAGGCTGTGCGCCCGGGCCACGATGCGGAAGGTGTTGTAAGGCTGGAGCGGGACGTTTTTCTCGACTAACATCCGTCTGATTGTCGCATTTGACTCAACAACAGAAATTCACAAACATGCCTTCATTCGACACCGTGTGCGAAGCCGATATGGTCAAGGTGAAGAACGGCGTGGACAACTCCGCCAAGGAGATCGCCACCCGCTTCGATTTCAAGGGTACCTCGGCCAGCATCGAGATCAAGGACAAGGAGATCACCGTGGTCGGTGATGCCGACTTCCAGATCGAGCAGATCCTCGACGTGCTGCGCAGCAAACTGGCCAAGCAGGCCGTGGACGTGCGTTTCCTCGACATCGGCGAGCTGCAGAAGATCGGCGGCGACAAGGTCAAGAAGCTGGTCAAGGTGCGCAACGGCATCGAGTCCGAACTGGCCAAGAAGATCCAGCGCCTGATCAAGGACAGCAAACTCAAGGTCCAGGCCGCCATCCAGGAAGACAAGGTGCGCGTCTCCGGGGCCAAACGCGACGACCTGCAGACCGCCATGGCCCTGCTGCGCAAGGAAGTCACGGACGTCCCGCTGGACTTCAACAACTTCCGCGATTGAAACCCATGGCCGCGCGCGCCACGCTGCTGGCGGTCTGCCTGCTGCTGGCCGGCCCGGCCCAGGCCCAGTCCGTGGCGCTGAGCGGCCTGCTGGGCGGCAAGGCTTTGCTGGTGGTCGACGGCGCGCCACCCAAAAGCGTGGGTGTCGGGCAGACGCATCGCGGCGTCACGGTGATCTCCACCCAGGCCAGCCAGGCGGTGGTGGAGATCGGCGGCAAGCGCCAGACGCTGCTGCTCGGCGGCGCGCCGGTCCGCCTGGAAGGTCAGGACCGCGGCGAGGGCGACAACCGGATCGTGCTGCAGGCCGGCGGCAACGGGCACTTCATGACGCTGGGGCAGATCAACGGCAACAGCGCGCGCTTCATGGTCGATACCGGGGCCTCCTTTGTCGCGCTCGGAGCCGACGATGCCAGACGCATGGGGATCAACCTCCAGACCGCCCAGCCCACCGTTATGGGTACGGCCAACGGCTCGGTGCAGGCCTGGCGCGTCAAGCTCAGCTCGGTGCGGGTGGGCAACGTCAACGTGCACGAGGTCGATGCCGTGGTCATGCCCGCGGCCATGCCCTACGTGCTGCTGGGCAACAGCTTCCTGACCCGTTTCCAGATGACACGCACCAACGACCAGCTGGTCCTCGAGCGACGTTATTAGGGCGCGATGCCGGAGACGCTCCCGCCTTGGTGGCGCGAGTTTCTGCCGCCATCCCAGGCTCCTGTATCCTTGCTGAAAACGATAGACTGCGCCGTGAGTGTCCAAGACGAAACCGAGTACGAAGATCTGCTGGGCCTGTGGTCCGACCTGGAAGCGGGCCTGGGCGTCTTGCTGAGCAGCCCGCAGAGCGTGCAGGAGTTCGAGCAGCGCATCTGGCAGTACGACCGCTGGATGCAGACCCTGCTCGTGCGTGACGCCGACGTCGGCCTGTACCTGCTGTTCCAGCTGGCCACCAATTCCTCGGCCGGCTACAGTACCTCGCACGCCCTGGTCTGCGCCGTGCTGTGCCACCTGATCGCCACGGAGCTCAAACTCCAGCCCAAGGAACGCGACAGCCTGGTGCACGCCGCGCTGACGATGAACATCGCCATGACCGAGCTGCAGGACCAGCTGGCCCTGCAGACCGAGAAGCTCAGCGCCCCCCAGCTCGAAGCCATCCGCCTGCACGCGCCCAAGGGCGGCGTGATGCTGGCCAACAGCCTGGGGGTGACCGATCCGCTGTGGATCGAGGTGGTGTCCTCGCACCACGACGAATACACCGAGAAGATCGAGACCCGCCTGCTGCCGGCCCACAAGCGGCTGGTGCGCATCCTGCACGTGGTGGACCGCTACGCCGCCATGATCTCGCCGCGCAAGTCGCGCGAAGGCCGCAGCACCACCGAATCGGTGCGCACCATCATGACCGGCGCCAGCGCCTACAACGACGAAATCGGCCACGCCCTGCTGCGTGCGGTCGGCCTGTGCCCGCCCGGCACCTATGTGCGCCTGGAAGACAACACGCTGGCGGTGGTGATGCGTCGCAGCAGCCGCCCCAACCTGCCCCATGTGGCCATCGTCACCGGCACCGACGGCCAGGTCTTGCCGTTGCCGCGCCTGCATCGCACCATTGCCGGCCGCCCGACCATCCAGGCCGCGCTGGCCGCCGCCATGGTGCGGCTGCGCCTGAACCACCACCTGATCCTGCAGCTGGGTGCCCAGGCGGCCCGGATGGGCGACGGGCCGAGCCCAGCCTAGGATTTCTTCTGGCCGAGCTTGGATTCGGTGCCGCGCGCCAGGCGGCCGATGTTCTCGGCATGGCGATAGACCAGCAGCAGCGACATGAGGCTGATGGCCATCACCACCGCCCCTTCCATGCGCCAGGCCAGGCCGTCGCCGAAGATGTAGTACAGCGGCGCAAAGACGGCCGCCACCAGCGCCGCCAGCGAGGAATAACGGAAGAAGACCGCGATGATGATCCAGGTCAGCAGTGTCGCCAGGCCCAGCGCCCAGTGCACACCCAGCAGCACACCGGCGGCCGTGGCCACGCCTTTGCCGCCCTGAAAGCGGAAGTACACCGGGTACAGGTGGCCCAGGAAGGCCCCCAGCCCCACCAGCGCCACCGTGCCGGCCTCCAACCCCCAGGCCTGGCCGTACCACTGGACCAGCGCCACCGGCAACCAGCCCTTGGCGCCGTCGAGCAGCAGCGTCACCACGGCGGCCTTCTTCGAGCCCGAGCGCAACACGTTGGTGGCCCCCGGGTTCTTGCTGCCGTAGGTGCGCGGGTCGTTCAGGCCCATGACCCGGCTGACGATGACGGCAAACGAAAGCGAGCCCACCAGATAGGCGACGAGGGCGGCAAGCGCGGGATAGAAGGATTCCAAGACAGTCTCTCCTCAGTCAGCCCGGCTCACGACCGGGCCTGTATACAGATGGCCGCTATTCTGCCAGCGCGCACTGCACCGGCTTCGCACCCAACAATTGGACACAAACCTGCGGCGCGATGCCCACCAGGTAACCACGCCGTCCGCCGTTGATCAGGATGCGCGGCAGGGCCAGGATGGTCTCCTCGATGTAGACCGGCATTTCGCGCCGCGTGCCGAAGGGCGAGGTGCCACCGACCAGATAACCGCTGTGGCGGTTGGCCACCTCGGGTTTGCAGGGCTCCACCGACTTGGCGCCGATCTGGCGTGCCAGGTTCTTGGTCGACACCTTGCAGTTGCCGTGCATCAGCACCACCAGCGGTTTTGCATCCTGGTCCTGCATGATCAATGTCTTCACCACGGCATACGGGTCCCAGCCCAGCACCTGGGCGCTGTGCTGGGCACCACCGTGCTCCAGGTATTCGTAAGGGTGCTCGGTGTAGTCCACCCGATGCGCCTTGAGCAACTGGGTGGCGGGGGTTTCGGAAACGTGCTCTTTCTTGGCCATGCGCGGATTTTCCCTCAGCGCCGGTGCCACAATGCCTGCGCATGAACTCTCCGCAAGAAACACCCCTGCGCCACAGCAGGGCCGAGGACGCGCTGGCCCTGCTCTCGGGCACGGCCCTGATTGCGCTGGCGGTGGCGCTGTTCCAGCACGCGCAGCTGCTCAGCGGCGGCACGGCCGGCATCGCCTTCTTGCTGCATTACGGCACGGGCTGGGGCTTCGGGCCGGTGTTCTTCGTGCTGAACCTGCCCTTTTATGTGCTGGCCTGGCAGCGCATGGACCGCGCCTTCCTGCTCAAGACCATGCTCGCGGTGGCCCTGGTGTCGGTGCTGACCGAGCTCACGCCGCACTTCATCACGTTCGGGCAGGTGCAGCCGCTGTATGCCGCGCTGGTGGGCGGCGTGCTGCTGGGTGTGGGTTTTCTGATCCTGTTCCGCCACCGCGCCAGCCTGGGCGGTGTGGGCATCCTGGCCTTTTACCTGCAAGAGAAACGGGGTTGGCGCGCCGGCCATGTGCAGATGGGCGTGGATGCGCTTATCCTGCTGCTGGCGCTGGCCACCGCCCCGCTGCCGCAGGTGGCGCTGTCGGTCGCCGGAGCCGTGGTGCTGAACCTGACCCTGGCCATCAACCACCGCGCCGGCCGCTACCTTGCCAACTGAGGAGGGAAAACCGCATGAACGCTGAACTCGACCCCGCTGCCGCGCTGCGCGCCGAACTGCAGGCCGCGCTCAAGCGCCAGCACGCGGCCTACCTGAACCATCCGGTGCCGGAATACGAGTCCCGCTGCGCCGACCTGCGCAAGCTCGAACGTTTCGTGCGCGAACATCAGGACGCCCTCTGCGACGCCATCAACGCCGACTACGGCAACCGCTCACGCCATGAGACCCTGCTGACCGAAGTCATGCCGGTGCTCAAGGGCATCCACCACACGCTCAAACACCTGAAACGCTGGATGAAGCCGCAGCGCCGCGGCGTCGACCGCCTGGCCTTCGGCCTGGCCAGCAACCGGGTGATTCCGCAGCCCCTGGGTGTGGTGGGTGTCATCGTGCCCTGGAACTTCCCGCTCAACCTCAGCCTGCTGCCGCTCACTGCGATCTTCGCGGCCGGCAACCGCGCCATGGTCAAGATGAGCGAGAACTCGCGCCACCTGGCCCAGCTCATGATGCGCGAGCTGCCGGACTACTTCCCCGCGGACAAGCTGCAGGTCTTCGACGAGACCGGCGGCGTGGGCGTGGAGTTCTCCAAACTGCCCTTCGACCACCTGCTCTTCACCGGCTCGGGCCAGACCGGCCGCAGCGTGATGGCCGCGGCGGCGGCCAACCTCTGCCCCGTGACCCTGGAGCTGGGCGGCAAGTCGCCGGCCATCGTGTGCGACGACTTCCCGCTGCGCACGGCCGCCGAGCGCCTGCTTTACGTCAAGTACCTCAACGCCGGCCAGATCTGCACCACGGTGGACCACATCTACCTGCCCGAGCGGCGCGTCAAGGAGTTCGTGCGGCTGGCCCAGGAGATCATGCCCAGGCGTTATCCCGCCCTGGACTCGCCGGACTACACCGCCATCATCGACGACATCGCCTACGCCCGCCTGCTGCACGCGCTGGACGACGCCAAACAACGCGGCGCCAAGGTCATCCCGCTGATTCCCGGCAAACCGTTCGACGCCCGGCTGCGCAAGATCGCCCCGCATCTGGTGCTCAACGCCCCGGCCGACAGCCTGTTGATGCAGCGCGAGATCTTCGGTCCCATCCTGCCGGTGATAGCCTACGAAGACCTGGAGGACGACGTCATCCAGCGCATCAACGCCGGGCCGCGCCCGCTGGCGCTCTACCCCTTCACCAACGACAAGGCCGTGCAGAACCAGCTGCTGACACGCGTGATGTCGGGCGGCGTCTCCATCAACGACGCGCTGTTCCACGTCGGCCAGGAAGAGCTGCCCTTCGGCGGTGTGGGTGCTTCGGGCATGGGCCACTACCACGGCCACGAGGGTTTCCTGACCTTCTCCAAGCTGCGCCCGGTGTTCCACCAGTCGCGCTTTTCCACCGCCAAGCTGCTGGCGCCGCCCTATGGTCCGCTGACGGACAGGCTGCTGAAATTCCTGCTCAAGTAGCAGGCTGGAACCTTCAGATCAGACGGCCGGGTCGCGCAGTTCCTTGCGGACGGTGTCGATGGCCTTGAGCAGCTCCGGGCTGAGCGTGGTGCCCCAGGCGTCCAGGTCCTCGTCCAGCTGCGCGACGGACGTCACGCCGATGATGGTGCTGCTCACCTGCCACTTGGTGTAGCAGAAGGCCAGGGCCATCTGCACCGGGGTCAGGCCGTGCTCGCGTGCCAGCGCGCTGTAACGGCGCGCCCCTTCCAGCGCCTCGGCGCGGCCCCAGCGTTGTTTGCGCACGCTCTCGAACCTGGCGATGCGGCCGTCCTTGGGCGCACCGGGGCCGGTGAAGCCGCTGGCGTCGTACTTGCCCGTCAGCAGACCGAAACCCAGCGGCGAATACGCCAGCAGCGAGACACCCAGGCGGTGCAGGGTCTCGTCCAGCGCGTTTTCCAGCGTGCGGTTCACCAGGCAATAGACGTTCTGCACCGTGGCCACACGCGGCAAGTTGTGCTGTTCGGCCAGGCGCACGAACTCGTGCACGCCGTAGGGGGTCTCGTTGGACAGGCCGATGGCGCGCACCTTGCCGGCCTGGACCAGCTTGCCCAGGGCTTCGAGTTGCGCGTGGATGGAGGTGACCGTGGGGTCGTCCTTGGCCGGGTCGAAGTACATCAGGCCGAACATGGGCACATGGCGCAAGGGCCAGTGGATCTGGTACAGGTCGATGACGTCGGTCTTCAGGCGCTTGAGGCTGTCGTCGCAGGCGGCCACGATGTCGGCCGGCGTGACATTGGTAGCGCCGTTGCGGATCCAGTCCATGCCGCGCGAGGGGCCGGCCACCTTGGTCGCCACCACCATCTTCTGGCGCGCGCCGGGGCGCTTGGCAAACCAGTTGCCAATGATCTTCTCGGTGGCGTTGTAGGTCTCGCGGCGCGGCGGCACGGCATACATCTCGGCCGTGTCGAGGAAGTTGATGCCGCGCTCCAGGGCACGGTCCAGGATGGCGTGGGCGTCGGCTTCGCCGACCTGTTCGCCAAAGGTCATGGTGCCCAGGCAGATAGGGGTGACATGCAGATCGCTCTGCCCGAGTCGGACGTTCTTCATTTTTTCTCTCGCGGAACAGCAAAGCGGCGAGTTTACGCAGCAGGCAATACCCCCGCCTGTCGCGCGCGTTCCTCCTCCTGCAGGCGCAGCACCCGGCGCTGCACCTTGCCGGTGGTGGTCATGGGCAGGGCATCGACGAACTCGATCTCCTTCGGGTATTCGTAGGGCGCCAGCTTGCCCTTCACATGGTGCTGCAGATCGATCATCAGCCGCGTCTCCCACTCGGTGCGCGAGAAACGCTCGGCGCCGCGCTCAGCCGCAGCCTCGGGCGTGAGCACCACATAGGCCTTGACCAGCGCACCGCGCTCGGCATCGGGCTTGGGCACCACCGCGGCATTCGCCACGGCCGGGTGCTTGACCAGGCAGTTCTCGATCTCGCTCGGGCCGATGCGGTAGCTGGCGGCCTTGAACATGTCGTCGGCGCGGCCTTGGTACCAGAGGTAGCCGTCGGCATCGCGCCGGGCCAGGTCGCCGGTACGGCACCAGTCGCCGCTGTATTTGTCGCGCGTGGCGGCTTCGTTTTTCCAGTAGCCGAGGAAGAAGATCGGATCCAGGTGGCCATGCACGTCACGGCGGTTGATCGCAACCTCGCCCACCGTGCCTACGGGACACTCCAGGCCGTGCTCGTCGATCACCGCCACGCGGTGGCCCGGGTAGCCCTTGCCCATGCTGCCGGGGCGGGCCGGCCAGAAGATGGCGCAGTTGCCGACGATGTAGTTGACCTCGGTCTGGCCGAACATCTCGTTGACCGTCACACCCAGCTCCTGCCGGCAGTAGCCGAACACCGCGTCGCCCACCGCCTCGCCCGCGCTCATGATGGCCTGCAGCCTGAGCTTGAATTGCCGGCGCGGCTGCGGGAAAGCCTTCATCATGGCCTTGAGCGCCGTGGGAAACAGGAAGGTGTGCGTGACCTCGTACTTCTGCAGCAGCTCGAAGGCCACCTGCGGGTTGAAGCGGCCGTTGTAGGCCACGATCGGACGGCCGAAATACAGCGTCGGCAACAGCGCATCCATCAGCCCCCCGGTCCATGTCCAGTCTGCCGGCGACCAAAAAACGCTGGGCGTTTTTGGTTCCGGCAGACTGGACGTTGTCCCTGCTGTGCTCGCCCCCACCCCAGCCCTCCCCCGCGCGGGGGAGGGAGATTTCTTGTGCGGAAACGGGTCGAAGCCGAACCAGTTCTGGCTGCAGACGAAGCCCGTCAGGTTGCCGATCAGCGCGCGGTGCGGGATCAGCGCACCCTTGGGGTTGCCGGTGGTGCCGCTGGTGTAGACCAGCACGGCCGGATCGTCGGCACGGGTGGGCGCCGCGTCGTATTCCGGCGGGTGCTGGGCCAGCAGGGCGGCAAAGTCCAGGTCGGCCATGCCGGCCGCACCACCGCCGCTGTCGCCGCCGGCGCTGTCGCCCACGCCAATCACGTGGCGCAGCGCCTCGCATTCGCCCCGCAGGTTCTGAATCGTCACGATGGAGGCGTCGTCGCAGATGGCCACGCCGGCCCCGCTGTCGTTCAGGCGAAACTCCAGCGCCTCGGGGCCGAACAGCGTGGACAGGGGCATGGCCACCGCGCCCATCTGCAACACGGCCATATAGGCCACGGCCGCCTCGAAGCGCTGCGGCAGCACGATGGCCACGCGGTCACCCTTACCCACCCGCAACTGCGTCAGCGCGTTGGACAGGCGGTTGGCCTGGTGCTGCAGTTCTGCGTAGCTGTGGGCGCGCGCCTGCACACCCGGCCCGTCGGCATGGATGGCGATGCGCTGGCCGGCGTCGGCCGCCTGCGCCCAGCGCCGGCTGCAGACCTCGGCGATGTTGAATTCATCCGGCACCCGCCAGCGGAACTGGCTGTGCAATGACTCATAGTTGTCCCGGTCTTGACTGCTCGCCATGATGCGTCTCCGTATGATGAGGGTCTGTTCACACTGATTTCTCATGTGCGAACGTGATTAAAACCGCGCCAATCTAGGCGCGCGACGACGCCCAGGCTGGCCGCCTGGGCGAGGAGTGCAACAACGAGTGGCGCGGTTTTAACCACGTTCCCTCCGGGTTGCGGCCAAAAAGGCCATGCGGGGTGTTGCGCGGACTTGCCGGGGGATTACCCCGGCGGCGTCCACGCGCCTACCGCATGACCTTTTTGTTCCGCAACGCATCATGAGAAATCAGTGTAAACAGACCCTACGCAAATGTACCAAGCCCGCCGTCCCGCTCATAGCGAATTCGTTCCGGTCCGCAACCTCCAGTACCACGTGCTGCGCTGGGGCGAGCCCGCCCCCATGCTGCCGCCGCTGGTGCTGATGCATGGCTGGATGGACGTGGCGGCCTCCTGGCAGTTCGTGGTGGACGCCTTCAGCCCGGCCTTTCTGCAAGGCCGCACCATCATCGCCGCCGATTGGCGCGGGTTTGGACTCACCGAGGTCCCCGGTCATGACAACTACTGGTTCCCCGACTACCTGGCCGATCTGGACGGCCTGCTGGACCACTATGCCGGCGAGCAGCCGGTGGACCTGGTGGGCCACAGCATGGGCGGCAACGTGGTCATGCTTTATGCCGGCGTGCGCCCCGGGCGTATCCGCCGCCTGATCAACCTGGAGGGTTTCGGCATGCCGGCCACCCGGCCCGAGAAAGCGCCGAAACGCTACGCCCAGTGGCTGGACGAGCTCAAGAGCCTGCACCGCGGCGAACTGTCGCTGAAGACCTACGCCGACGCCGATGGCGTGGCGCGCCGCCTGATGAAGACCAACCCGCGCCTGGGCGAAGACAAGGCGCAGTGGCTGGCGCGCCAGTGGGCGCGCCCGAACGCCCAGGGCCAGTGGCAGATCTTGGGCGACGCCGCGCACAAGATCGTCAACGCCCAGCTTTACCGGGTCGACGAGGTGCTGGCCTGTTTCAGTGCCATCAGCGCCCCGGTGCTGTCGGTGGAGGCCAGCGACAACCAGATGGACCAGTGGTGGCAGGGCAAGTACACGCTGGCCGAGTTCCACGCGCGCCTGCAAAGCGTGCCGAATCTGCAGCAGGCCGTCATCCAGGATGCCGGCCACATGTTGCACCATGACCAGCCGGCGCAGTTGGCTGCGCTGATCGAGGATTTCGTCGCCTGAGCGGCTGGCGCGGGCGCGAATGGTTACGATCGGATAAAATCTTTACTGCAGTGGCCAGATTCGGTGATCGACGACGCGTCGCACTTGATGCACCATACATCGTCTACCCAAGGTAGTTGCGCGCCGGACAGAGGCATCTCTGTCCCCCTGACTCCCTCGGCTTTCTGCTAACCCCCCGACGGGCCTGTCCCGTTCCTCACCTGGCGGACCACCGGTCCGCATGGATTACATGCGTTTGTCCTGGATTGCCCTCGTGCTGGGCCTGGCCCTGGCTTGGGCCGGCGCCGCCCACGCTCAAAACAGCCAGCCCTGCCCGGAATGGTGGGCCAAGGAGGCCCCGGCCGCGCCCGAAGAAGGGCAGCAGTGGACCTTCACGTTCGCGCCTTATGTCCACCACTGGAAACACGACCCCGAACACCGCGACGCCTTCGTGTTCGCGCTGGAGCGCCGGATCGCGGGTGACCGTTTCTGCGGCCTGTCGCTGTTTCGCAATTCCTTCGGCCAGCCCTCGGCATACGTCTACGTCGGTCAGCGCTGGGACAACATCTGGGACCAGCCGCAGCTCTCGCTCAAGGTCTCGTATGGGGTGATCTACGGTTATGTCGAAGACCACCGCGACAAGGTGCCCTTCAACTGGAACGGCTTCTCGCCCACGGTGATTCCCTCGCTGGCCTACCAGCTTGACCCCCACAACTCGCTGGATGTGATGGTGCTGGGAACGGCCGGTCTGGTGTTCGCCTACAGCCATACTTTCTAAACCGCCGGCGCTGCCTCCCCGGCGTCGCCTGAGCCCCCCCCCCGCCGCGTGGGTGGAAAATGCGGGGATGGTATTCAACACGCGCACAGCCCGCCCAGCCCGCTACGCTGGCAGCCCTTGGCTCTGGCTGGCAGGGCTGGCGCTGGCGGCGGCGAGCAGCGCCGCCCAGGCGCAGGGGAGCGAACCCACCCCGACGCCGGAAGCCGAGCTGGCCCCCCCCGCACCCGAGGCGGCGCCACAATGGACCTTCACCTTTTCGCCTTATGTCTACCATTGGAAGTACGACCCCGAGCACCGGCCCGCGTTCATCTTCTCGCTGGAACGGCGCGTGGCAGACCATCGCCTCTACGGCGTGGCCCTGTTCCGCAATTCCTTTGCCCAGCCCTCGGCTTTTGCCTATGTCGGCTGGCGCTGGGACCAGCTGCTGGGCCAGCCGCAACTGTCGGCCAAGCTGGCCGCGGGTGTGATCTACGGTTATGTCGAAGACCACCTCGACAAGGTGCCCTACAACTGGAACGGCTTCTCGCCCACGGTGGTGCCCGCCCTGGCCTACTGGTTCACACCCCGGGACTCGCTGGAGGTGATGGTGCTGGGCACGGCCGCGCTGGCCTTCGGCTACAGCCGCGACTTCTGAGCCCGCCGCCGCCCGGGGTGACTCATGAGAAAATCGCTGTCTTTCACAGATACAGAATCGAATACCCATCATGGACGCAGAACAGATCAATGCCATCGGTACCAAGCTCGCCGACCTGAGCCAGCGCACGGTCGAGCTCCGGAGGTATCTTTGACTACGATGCCAAAGCTGAACGACTGAGGACTGTCAACGCCTCGCTGGAGGACCCCGCGGTCTGGAACGACCCCAAGCGCGCCCAGGAACTGGGCCGGGAAAAGAAGTCGCTCGACGACGTGGTCGTCACGCTCGACAAGCTCACCAGCGAACTGTCCGACAACTCCGAGCTCTACGAGATGAGCAAGGAGGAAGGCGACGAGGCCGGCCTGCAGACCATCTCGGCCGAAGAAGCCAAGCTCTCCGAAATCGTGGAGAAGCTCGAGTTCCGCCGTATGTTCAACAACCCGGCCGACCCCCTGCCCGCCTTCCTGGACATCCAGGCCGGCGCCGGCGGCACCGAGGCCTGCGATGGGCCAGCATGCTGCTGCGCCAGTACTCCTGGCACGCCGAGCGCAAGGCTTCGCGCCGGTGGAAGACGAAACCCCGGGCGACACCGCCGGCATCAAAAGCGCCACCATCAAAGTCGAGGGATCACGCCTTCGGCCTGCTGCGCACCGAAACCGTACCGCCCGGTGCGCAGAGCCCTTCGACAGCTCGGGCGGTCGCCACACCAGTTTCGCCAGGTTCGTCTACCCGGAGATCGACGACACCATCGAGATCGACATCAATCCGGCCGATGCGCGCACCGACACCTTCCGCGCCAGCGGCGGCGGCCAGCACATCAACAAGACCGACTCGGCCGTGCGCCTGACGCACATCCCCACCGGCATCGTGGCGAGTACAGACGGCCGCAGCCAGCAGCAACCGCGACGTGGCCGAAACCCCGCGCAGCCGCCTGCGCGACCACGATGCGCAAGCGCCAGGAAGAGCAGCAGGCTGGAAGACACCAAGACCGACGTCGGCTGGGGCCACCAGATCCGCAGCTACGTGCTGACCAGAGCCGATCAAGGACCCGGCACCAACTACGAGACCTCGGCCACGCAGTGTTGACGGCGATTCGACCCTTCATCGAAGCCTCGCTCAAACAAGGCGTCAAGAATCACCATGCGTGAAGGACAAGCTACCGTCATCCGGCGCGAGGACTACGCCGCGCCGGCCCACGCGGATCGGCGCCACCGTCGAGCTGGCTGACCTCGACCCGGCCAAGACCCGCGTGCTCAATAAGATGACACTGCGCCGCAACCTGGCCGTGGTCGCCCACGCTGCGCCCGACGGCGAGGAGCGGAACCCGGGTGCCGTCAATGGCCGCGCACCAGCTTCAAGATGGACGGCGGCCAGCTGGTGCTGGAGAACCGGGTCGAGGGTGAGGCCCTTCCAGCTGAGATTTCACCACCTGCGCCCCGGTGAAGAAGAGCAAGCTCGGGCCTGTACGTGAGCAACGACCTTCACCCAGTGTGGCCGAGGGCTTCCGCCGCATCACCTACTCCTGGACCGCCCGTGATGGCCGCCACGGTGACGCGGTGCGCCGACAAGGCCATACCCCGTGCTGCTGTCCAACGGCACCCAGGAACAGGGCGCGCTGACGGCCGCCACTAGCCAAGTGGGTCACCCGCACCGCAAGCCCTGCTACCTGTCGCCCGTGGCCGAACTGTGGCGCGCGAGCAGCGCATCACCGCGCGCAACGGCCAGAGCACCTGCTGCAGGTTATGCGCCTGGTGACCTGATAAGACCGAACACGCCATGAACTCGCTCATGGCCCCGTGGCCTGGGACGAGGCGCGCTTCTGCCGCCGCTGGACCTGAACGTTTCACGATCGTCGCCACCAGCGACTTCAACATGGGCGCCATGGAGAACAAGGCCTGAACATCTTCAACACTGGGCATGTGTTGCGAACCAGCCACGGCCACCGACGCCGACTATTCCAACATCGAGATGTGGTCGGCCACGAGTACTTCCACAACTGACCGGCAACCGCCACCCGTCGCGACTGGTTCCAGCTCAGCCTGAAAGAGGCCCGACGGTGTTCCGCGACCAGGAGTTCAGCTGACCGGGGCGACCTGTCGGCGCGCGCGGTCAAGCGTATCGAGGACGTGCGCGTGCTGCGCACCGCCCAGTTCCCCGAGGATGCCGGCCTGATGGCGCACCCGGTGCGGCCCGACAGCTACATCGAGATCAACAACTTCTACACCGTCACCGTCTACGAGAAGGGCGCCGAAGTCGTGCGCATGCAGCAGACTCTGACCAGCCGTGAAGGTTTTGCCAAGGGCATGGCGCTGTACTTCCAGCGCCATGACGGCCAGGCCGTCACCTGCGACGATTTCGCGCAAGCGATCGCCGACGCCAACCCCGGCTCCGAGCTGGCGCGCCTGCTGCCGCAGTTCAAGCGCTGGTACAGCCAGGCCGGCACGCCGCGCCTGAGCGCCAGCGCCCAGTACGACGCTGCGACCCGCAGCTACACGCTGACGCTGAGCCAGTCCTGCGCCCCCACCCCGGGCCAGGCGGTGAAGGAGCCTTTTGTCATCCCGGTTTCCCTGGGCCTGGTCACGACCGACGGCCGCTCGCTGCCGCTGCAACTCGACGGCGAGGCCGAGCCCGGCCCCAGCTCGCGCACCATCGTGCTGACCGAAGCCTCGCAGACGCTGCGCTTCGTCAACGTCGAGACCGAGCCCGTGCCCTCGCTGCTGCGCGGTTTCAGCGCCCCGGTGGTGCTGGCCTACGACTACAGCGACGAGCAGTTGCTCACCCTGCTGGCCCACGACACCGACCCCTTCAACCGCTGGGAAGCCGGCCAGCGCCTGGCCCTCAAGCGCGCGCTGCACTTCATCCACGGCCAGGCCCAGCCGGGCGAGGCCAAGGTGCTGGACCATGCCTACGTGGACGCCATGCGTCAGGTGCTGCGCCACCCCACGCTGGACGCCGCCTTCAAGGAACTGGTGCTCACCCTGCCCGCCGAGACCTATATGGCCGAGCAGCTGCAGGTGGTGGACCCGCAGCGGGTGCACGCCGTGCGCGAGTCCATGCGCCAGCAGCTGGCGCTCGAATTGCAGCACGACTGGGCCTGGGCCTACGAGGAACACCAGGCCAGCGGCGCCTACCGCCCCGACGCGGTCTCCGCCGGCCGCCGCGCCCTTACCGGCCTGGCGCTCACCATGCTCTGCCTGGCCGCGCGCGACACCCATGACGTGGTCTGGCCCGGCAAGACCTACCAGCGCTTCAAGGACGCCGGCAACATGACCGACCGCTTCAACGCCCTCAATGCCCTCGTCAACAGCGGCCACGAGCTCGCCAAACCGGCGCTGGAGCGTTTCCACGCCCTGTTCAAGGACGAGGCCCTGGTGCTGGACAGCGGTTTGCCCTGCAGGCCGGCACCTGCGACCGCGGCGGCCAGGTACTGCCGGCCGTGCGCCAGCTCATGGGCCACCCGGACTTCAACCTGCGCAACCCGAACCGCGCGCGCAGCCTGATCTTCAGCTACTGCAGCGCCAACCCGGGCGCCTTCCACCGTGCGGACGCCGCCGGCTATGTGTACTGGAGCGAGCGCGTGCTGGAGCTCGACGCCATCAACCCGCAGGTCGCCGCCCGCCTGGCGCGCGCGCTGGACCGCTGGAAGAAGCTGGCCGAACCCTACCGCACCGCCGCGCGCGAAGCCATCGCCCGCGTGGCCGCCAAGCCCGACCTGAGCAACGACGTGCGCGAGGTAGTGACCCGCGCGTTGGCCGATTGATACCCACGAAGAGGACCGCCATGAGTTCCAAGATTTCCCTCACCCGCTACCTGGTCGAGCAGCAACGCGTGCACGGCCACATCCCGTCCGAGCTGCGCCTGCTGCTCGAAGTGGTGGCGCGCGCCTGCAAGAGCATCAGCCAGGCCGTCAACAAGGGCGCCCTGGGCGGCGTGCTGGGCAGCGCCGGCAGCGAGAACGTGCAGGGCGAGGTGCAGAAGAAGCTCGACATCATCGCCAACGAGGTGCTGATCGAGGCCAACGAATGGGGCGGCCATCTGGCGGCCATGGCCTCGGAAGAGATGGACAGCATCTACGTCGTGCCCAACCGCTACCCC
>JAHRYV010000048.1:0-6730 GCA_020621965.1 Curvibacter sp.
AATGGATAGAACGAGCGCCTCCTAAGCGCTAGATACAGGTTCGATTCCTGTCGGGGGCGCCAGTCCGAAACGGGGCCAGGCACCACCCGCCTGAAGGCGCCTGCCGAACGCCGCGCCGACGCAGCGTTCAAAAACCCCGAATGCATCACGAAACCCTGCGCATACTAGACGCGCGGCGAAGGAGATGCATAATGAATACGAGACTGGGGTCCCGAGAGCCCCGATAGGTCGGTATTGCACGTGAACACGAGATCGAGGACACGAAGTATGCGATTCATATCTATTGGTCATCGTCCGCAGGGAGCCGTAGTCGAAACATCGCGGCGACTGCTGGCGCTGCTGCTCGTGGCGGCATGCGCCACTGCCGTCTCGGCTGCGACCGTCACCACCACGTTCACGGTTTCGGCCACGGTACTCAACTCCTGCTCGGTCTCGGCTACCGATCTGGCCTTCGGTTCCTACGACCCGATTGCAACCAGCGACAACGACGCAACGAGCACGGTCAGCGTCACCTGTACGCTGCTCACGCCCTACCATGTCCAGCTGAATGAAGGTCTCAACAGCGTGGGCGGTGCAGTCACCGCTCGCCGCATGAAGGGCCCCGGCGCAGCCGATTACCTGACCTACGCCCTGTACCGGGACGCGCTCCGGACCTTGAATTGGGGCAAGACAGACGATACCGACACCGTGAATGGCGTGGGTGCGGGCATCCTGCTGCCCGTCGAACACACCGTGTATGGCCGGGTCACGATGAATCAGGATGTGAATACCGGCGCGTATTCCGACACCATCACGGTCACGATAAGTTACTGAGAAAGCAACACACCGGAGGAGCCAGACCATGCGCGCATACAAGAGACTCGTCCGATTTGTGACCGGATTCCTTGTGCCCGTGGTCTTTTCAGCGGGGGTTGCGGCCTCCGATCTGGTCGTCAGCCCGATCAAGGTGACGCTGGACCAAAAGAACAGCGCCGCAGTCATCACCCTCAAGAATGCGGGGAAGGAAGCACGGGTCATCCAGACTGAATTGCTGGCCTGGAGCCAGCAGGACGGCAAGGATGTCTACGAACCGACTCGTGACCTGCTGGTCAACCCGCCCATCTTTACGCTGCCCGCAGGCCGCTCACAGGTGATCCGCGTCGGCCTGAACCGCCCGCCCCATGCACAGCAGGAACTGGCCTACCGGCTTTACGTTCAAGAGGTGCCCCCGCCGCCCCAGGCGGGGTTCAACGGCTTGCGCATGGCTTTGCGCATAGGCCTGCCGGTCTTTGTCAGCCCCAAAGCCCAGCCTCGCCCCACGGTCAGGTGGCGGGTGGATCGCACCTCGGCGGACATGCTCAAGCTCACCGTCGCCAACGAAGGCAACTTTCACATCCACTTGACGGATATCCGGCTGACCGCGGCCGACACCCAGCGAACCGTCGTCGACTGGAGCAAGGTCCACATCTACCTCCTGCCAGGACAGTCGCGCACGCTGCCGCTGAAGCCGGAATTCGACTGGAAGGGCCAAGTGCTCAACCTCTCTGCCCGCACTGGCAGAGGTGAGGTGGATACCAAAGTTGTGCTGGAAAAAGAACCCCGTTAGGCGGCTCACCGTCGGGTCGCTGGTCGTTCTTTCCTTCGCCGGAAGTTGTTCAGCCACACCGGCAGACTCTTCCGTTGCTGAAATTGGTGTTCCTGTTGAGGAGATCCTGTTGGGCGTGCGCATCAACGGGGCCCTCAGCAAGAGCCGGGAGCACATCCTGTGGTTGAGTTCGGGCCGCTTTGCGGCGCGCCCTGAAACCTTTGCGCGTTGGCGGCTTCGTCTGCCTGCCGTGGAACCGCTGCTCTACGAAGGAGGCCAGTATTTCCCGCTGGATGCGGTTCCCAATCTCTCCTATCGGCTCGACAGGAGCGGCAACGAGTTGTTGTTAGAGGGGCGGGCGAACGTCTTTCTTGCCCCGCCGCCCGCGGTCTCCAGACCCAAGGTCCCGCCCGCCGCCCGCGAGCCGCCGCCGGATGCAGCAGCCCAGGTACTCCTGCTGAGCGTGCGCATCAACGGCATACTGACCCCCGCCCGCGAGCAGATCCTCTGGCTGGGTGCCGGGCGCTTGGCGGCGCCGCCCGAAGCCTTGGAACGCTGGCACATCCCCTTGCCTGCCGTCGAGCCGCTGCGCCACCAAAACCGGGCGTATATCCCGCTCGACGCCGTGCCCAATCTCTCCTACTGGCTGGACGAGGGCGGCAAGGAGCTGCTGATGGATGGGGGGCCCAGCGTCTTTCGGCCGATGTCGGGCGGCGCGGCGCCGCCGTCCACGGCCCGCGAGATTCTGCTTGCGGTCAGCATCAACGGCGCACCGGCCCCCACGAGCGAACACGTGCTGCGCCTCGACACCGATCGTCTGGCCGCGACGGCGGACGCCTACGCACGCTGGCGTATCCGCGTGCCCTGGACGGCCCCGGTACACCATCGCGGCGAAGACTACTTCCTGCTCGATGATGTGGACGGACTTTTCTACCGCGTCGACCTGGCCAGCCAGGCGCTGTTTCTGGAGGGACACAGCTCGGTTTTTCTCCCCACGCTCATCGACTACAGGCCCGCCGCCGCAGTCCCGCCGACCCGGGTGGCCCCGGGCGGCTTCCTGAACTACGACCTCTCCGCGCTGAACAGCCCCAACGCCAGCAGCACCAGCGGCTTGCTGGAGCTGGGCGGCTTCAACCACCTGGGGGTCGGCACCTCGACGTTTCTGTGGCGGGATTCCGGCGACCGGCCGGGATGGACTCGCCTGGAGACCAGCTGGACGCAGGACCGACCGGAGGCCATGTCCCGCCTTCGACTCGGCGACACCATCGGCCGCGCCGGCGCCTGGGGGCGATCGGTCCGCTTCGGCGGGCTGCAGTGGGGCACGAGTTTCGAGACGCAGCCGGGGTTCATCCCCTTCCCGCTACCCGGCACCAAAGGGGAGGCCGCCCTGCCTTCGACGCTGGATGTTTATGTCAACAACGCGCTGCGCCTGCGCCGGAACATTCCGCCCGGCCCGTTCGAAATTCCCAATCTGCCGGTCGTCACCGGCCAGGGTCAGATTCAGCTCGTGGTGCAGGACCTGCTCGGGCGACAGCAGGTGATTTCGCAAGCTTATTACGCCAGCCCCACGCTCTTGAAACAGGGCCTCAGCGACTACTCCTATGAGTTCGGCTTCGTACGCCAGAACTACAGTCTCACCGATGGCGATTACGGCGCCACGCTGGTTACCGCCACCCACCGCCTGGGTATCACCGACCAGTTCACGCGCGAGTACCGCGCCGAGGTCCTGAGCGACCAGCAGACTGCGGGCATTTCCGGGGCCTACCTGTGGCTGCCCGTGGGAACCGTCAGCGCCTCCCTCGCCGCCAGTCGTGGGCCGGACGGCAACGGTGGGCTTGCGTCCCTGGGGTTCGATCGACAGTCGAGCCGGTTCAGCTTCGGCCTCCTGGGCAACGTCGGCAGCAGCCAGTTCGTGCAATTGGGATCCATGCCCGGCATGCCACGCCCCTACCAGACCTACATGGCGCGGGCGGGTTATGGCTCCGGCGCCATCGGATGGTTCTCCCTGAGTCATACCTACCGCAGCTTCTGGGAGCAAGCGCCGGATCGGCTGCTTTCGGCCAGCTACAGCCAGCGTCTGGGCCGGGACTATTACCTTTCCATTCTGGCCATCGAGGACCGCAGCGACACCGGCGCCAGTTACAGCATCGGCTTCACCCTGACCCGTCCGCTCGGGCCGCGCACCTCGGCCAGCGCGAGTGTCGTCCACCAGACCGCGGGCGACGGCGTCACGGCCCAGGTGCATAAAAGCCTGCCGGACGGCCCCGGCTTCGGGTACCGGCTCCTGTCTCAGGGTGGTACCAACGGTCGGTCCGAGGCCGGGGGATACCTGCAAACCGACGTGGGCCGTTACAGCGCCGAAGCGGCACAGCCTGCGGGGGACGCCACCAGCTATCGGCTGGGGGCCAGCGGCGGCGTCGCTTTTCTGGGGGGCGTGTTTCCCACCCGCCGCATCGACAACAGCTTCGCGGTGGTCAAGGTTGCAGAATACCCTGACGTTCGAATCTACCGCGACAACCAGCACGTAGGTCGCACGGACGCACAGGGGCGGGCCCTGATCCCGAATCTGCGGGCTTATGAGCCGAACTCTGTCAGCATCGAGCCGTCCGATCTGCCCATTGATGCCCAGGTGGACGCACTTCGCCTCCAGGTCGCCCCTTACTTTCGCAGCGGTGCGGTGGCCGAGTTTCCTGTGACCGCCGTGCAGGGAGGGACGATCACGCTCGTATTGGAGGATGGCTCCTATCTGCCACCAGGGGCGGAGGTTCGGGTCGTCGGCCGACCGGAGGCATTCCCGGTGGCCTATCGGGGCGAGGCCTATCTGCACGGCCTGGGCGATGTCAACGAACTGCTGGTGACATGGAAAGAACAGGAATGCCGCATCAGCGTGGCGGTGTCGCCAGGCGGTGGACCCTTGCCGCACCTGGGCCGGTTCGTCTGCAAAGGAGTCAAGCCATGAAACGTCTATGGGCCAGCTTGTGCCTGGCGCTCGGGATTGCGTGTGTGCCGCAGAGCGCCTGGGCACTCCTCGACTCCTGCTCGGTATCCGCGACCGAGGTCGGTTTCGGGATCTATGATCCCTTCAGTTCATCCCCGGCCGACAGCACGGGCACCGTCACGGTCACCTGTTTCGGCCTGCTGGGGGGGATTTTTGAAGTTTCGCTCAGCACGGGACAGAGCGGAACTTACTCTGCGCGCACGATGGCCAGTGGCGGCAACAGCCTGAATTACAACCTCTACACGAATTCGAGCCGCACCTCGATATGGGGCGACGGTACCGGCGGAACCCTGCTGCAGTCCGTCAACTGCGTCCTGGTCTGCCTGGGCATCCCCAACAACCTCACGGTCTACGGCCGGATACCTGCGCGACAGGATGTTCCAGCGGGCGCGTACGGTGACAGCATCACCGTGACCGTGAACTTCTGAAGACCAGGGTCGAGTGCTGTGCGAACGCGGGCCGGCTCCTCGCCCGCGACCGCTACTTGAGCGGCACCGCGGTGGTCACCGCCGGCGGCCCGATGTCCTGGAACGGGCCGAGCGGGTTGCGCGTGACTTCGGTTTCGTCGATCACGGGCTGCCCGCTCCAGGAGCGGTAGACCACCAGATCATCGACCAGCAGCACCAGGGCCGTGAAACGCCAGCCCGTGGTCTGCGTGCGGCGCTGGAAGTTCAGGAAGTCGGCCCAGAAGCTCCCCTTGCGCTCGCGGGCAATCTTGGCGCCCAGGATCTCCAGGCCGCGGCAGGCGTCGCGGGACTCCAGGCAATGCACGATGCCGGGATCGAGGTCTTCCCGCTTCAGGATGGCGCTGGGCAGAAAGCGCCGGGCCACGTCCGCATGGGTCAGCAGCGTCGTGTTCGGATGCTTGCCGGGGAAAAAGCCGTTGTTTTCCAGCGTGGCCCTATCGCTTTTCATCGGCACCAGGGCCAGCAGCGCAGCATGCGCCTCTTCGTAGCTCTTGAAGGGGGTGGTATCGGTCCGCGCTTCGGGCAGCCAGCTCGCGCAGCCGCCGATCAGCAATGACAGTCCAAGAATGGTAACGAGCTTTCCCATATTGCGGTGGGCCAGGGTCGGTGTCATATTCTGGCATTGTGTACCCAGTTCAACGCTGAAGGAATCCGCCGTGCCTGCCACTGTTGCGTTTCGCCTCCTGTCCATTCTCGGCTCGGCGCTTGTGCTGGCCGCCGGCCTGCCGGCCGCACCAGCCCAGGCCCAGGCCAAGGTCGTGCAGACACCTTACAAACACCCCAAGGCGCTGGTCGACATCTACCTGGACGACCCGGCCAAGCTGGGCTCGGCCCTGAACTGGGTGCGCGGTGTCATGAACCCGCTGACCGAGGCCCCCTACAGCATGGCGCCCGAGGACATTCCGGTCATCGTGCTCTTGCACGGCACCGAGATCGTGACCCTGGCGCGCAAGAACGAAGCGCGCTACCGCGAGGTGGTGCAGCGCATGCGCTATTACGTCGAGATGGGGGTCAAGTTCAAGGTCTGCGGCCTGTCGATGCGGGACTACGGCTACACACCGGAGGATTTGTACGATTTCGTCGAGGTCACGCCCTCGGCCATCACCGAGCTGATGCACTGGCAGAACCAGGGTTACGCGCTGATCCCCGCCGTGGTGACCGACAAGAAATACTCCATCGACGCGATCCGCTGAACCGCGGCGGCGCAAAAAAACGGGCCCCGCGGGGCCCGTTTTTCATGGGGATGCCGAGCCTTACAGCGCAGCGTAACCCGGGTTGGGCAGCACGCCGTCGACCTTGGGCATGTTCAGCTTGCGGGCTGCAACCTTGCCGCCACGCGCCTGGAGCCAGGTCTCGACCACTTCCCAGACCTGCTTGTTGCCGGCGTTCTTGGCCTCTTCGGCCACCGGGGCCCAGCCGGCCACCTTGTAGCTCTTGTCGGCTTCGATCAGCTTGCCGTTCAGGCGCATGTCGTAGATGCGCTTGCCCATGCTCTCCAGCGGATTGACGCTGTACTGCAGGCCACCCACGCGCACCATGTCGCCGCCTTGCTGGTAGTAGGGGTCGGGGTTGAACAGGTTGTCGCAGACGTCTTCCAGCACGGTCTTGATCATGGCGCCGCTCATCGGCGTCACGGTGGCGTAGGAGTAGGTGGTGGCGGTCATGTCCATCAGCCACTCGCGTGTAATGGCCTGGCCCGGC
>JAHRYV010000048.1:6873-19230 GCA_020621965.1 Curvibacter sp.
GCCGCGGCGGTACAGCGTGCCTTCGGTCACGGCCAGCACTTCGTTCAGCTTGGCTTCGTAGGGCGAGCGGATCTTGGTGATCAGGGCGTCCATCTCCTTGTCGGCCGGCAGCATGTTGGAGAACACCGGCAGCAGCTTGTAGCGGAAGTCGCTGACCTTCTTGTCCTTGACCTGGAAGTCCAGCACACCGAGGAACTTGCCGTTGGAGCCGGCGTTGGTGACGATGGTCTTGCCACCCTTGTTGCTGACGATGCTGGCCACGGGCATGCCGTCGTGGGTGTGGCCGCCCATGATGGCGTCGATGCCGGAGACCCGGCTGGCCATCTTCAGGTCCACGTCCATGCCGTTGTGCGAGATGACGACGACGACCTGCGCGCCCTTGCCGCGCGCCTCGTCCACCATCTTCTGCATGTTGTCGTCCTGGATGCCGAAGGCCCAGTCGGCCACCATGTAGCGCGGATTGGCGATGGGGGTGTAGGGGAAGGCCTGGCCGATGATGGCGCAGGGCACGCCGTTGATCTCACGGATCACGTAGGGCTTGAAGACCTGGTCCCCGAAGTCATTGGTCTTGACGTTCTGGGCCACGAAGTCGAGCTTGCCGGCGAAGTCCTTCTCGACGATCTCCTTCACACGCTCCATGCCGTAGGTGAATTCCCAGTGGCCGGTCATCACGTCCACGCCCAGCAGCTTGCAGGCGTCGACCATGTCCTGGGCATTGGTCCACAGCGAGGTGGCCGAACCCTGCCAGGTGTCGCCGCCGTCGAGCAGCAGCGCGCCGGGGCGGCTGGCCTTCATGCGCTTGACCAGCGTGGCCAGGTGGGCAAAGCCGCCGACCTTGCCGTAACGACGGGCGGCCTTCTCGAAATCGAGGTAGGTCAGGGCGTGGGCCTCAGCGGTGCCTGGGCGCACCTTGGCGACCTTGAGCAGGTGCTCACCCACCAAGTGCGGCAGGTTGCCCTTCATGCTGCCGATGCCCAGATTGACGTTGGGCTCGCGGAAATGGATGGGCTTGAGCTGCGCGTGGCAGTCCGTCATGTGCAGGAAGGACACATTGCCGAATTTCGGAATGTCGTACAGGCCGTTGGCTGCCGTGGCCGCGTCGGCCTCGGCGTAAGTGCCCAGCCCCATGCCGGCCATGGTGCCCGCGCCGAGCACCTGCATGAATTCACGTTTGGAAAGATTCATGATTTCGCATCCACTGATGTTGAGGGTAAAAAATGACCCGGGGGCTGCCCGGGCCGATGGTAATCCGCTTACTCGTTGATGGGTGACTGGGGATCGAGCAACAGCGCCATGATGTGCTTGATCTGCTGTTCGTTGAGGATGCCCTTGTGGCCGGCGCGTGGCATCTGCGAGCAGGCGTTGTAGGCCCGCGCGTTCCAGATCTTGCCCCAGGTGTATTCCACGATGGCCTTGGACTCGGGCGCATCCGGGTTGCTCACGCCGCGCATCTTGCCGTAGTTGTACAGGCTCGGGCCCAGCGTGCCGTAGGAGATCTCGGCCTTGCTGATCTGGTGGCAGTTGTAGCAGTTGCCGCCGTTCTGGCTGCCCGCCGCATCCGTCCAGGTCATGCCCCGCCCGCTCTGGGCAATCTTCTCGCCCTCTTTCCAGTCACCCAGGAACTTGCCGTCGCTGGGCCACTTGATGGTCTGCAGGTTGGCCGCCTCGATGGCCTTGGCCACCTTCTCGTCGATGGGCTTGCCCGCCACGTCGGCGTTCATGCACTCGCGGTTGGCGTCGTCGAGCACCAGGCGGTCGGTCTTGGCCTGGCCCTGGTCGCGGAAGGAGGTCTTGAGGATGTCCTGGGTCAGCTGGTCGAGTTCGGCCGTGCTGGGCATGCCCGAGCAGCCGGCCACCAGCGCGGCCACGGCCAGGGCTGAGGCCAGGGCGATGTAGGGGGTCTGTTTTTTCATGGCGGTGTCTCCTCTTAGCGCTTGATGGCCGGGGCGATGTTCTCGGCGCCCTTGGCGTTGACGCCCATGTAGGTGCCCAGGGCGATGGTGGCATCGCTGCCAAACAGCGGGTAGGGGAAGCGTTGCTGGCGATAGCAGTCGTTCAGGCGCAGCTGCATGCTCCACATCTGGCCGTTGGAGACGCGGTAGGCCGGCCAGGCGGCAAAACCCACACCGTCACCCGGGTTCTTGGTCAGGTTGGGCAGGTCCTGCAGCCGGATGCGTTTGCCGTCTTCGCCGTGGCAGCTGGCGCAGGAGAAGTCGTGCGAGCCCCCGCGCATGAAGAACAGGCGCTTGCCCACTTCATACATGACCTGCTCCTGGGTGTGTTGCTGGGAGAGGTTGAACTTCAGGCCGCGCGACTCGGCGGCGATCCAGGTGGCCAGCGCGGTGACGTTGGCCATCTCGCCCTTGCCCCAGGCGGTCTTGGCGATCTCGGCGCCGTTGAAGCCCTGCAGGGTCTCCATGCAGCTCACCAGGCGCGATTCCAGATCCTGCACGCGGCCGGTGTCGGCGAAGTAGCGCGGCAGTTCCACGAAGGCGCCCTTGACCACGCCCGGGCCCTTGCCCAGATCACACTGCTGCAGCGAGGCGTTCTTGGGGCCGCGTTTCTGTTTCCACAGGTCCTCGCCCTTGGCCTCGAACAGCTCGGCCGGGTTGCCGTCGGCCAGCATGGCGCGGTATTCGGCAATGCCGTCGGCTGCGGATTTCTGTGCCAGCGCGGTGCCGCCGATCGTGATGGCGACCAGCGCCAGGGCCCAACGTTTCATCTTATTCACCTAACGGGTTGTTGATAAAAGCAAAATGGAGAAGGGCGCACCCTTCTCCATTCACTATTCCGTGTTCCGGAATCAGGACACCGTAGCTTCGTCGGTGCGGCTGTCGCCCTTGTTGTCCTTCCAGCTCACGGCGATCTTGTCGCCAGCCTTGGCGCCCTTGACCACGAACTGCATGAAGGGGTTCTTGGACACGGCCGGGCCCCACTCGGCGGTCATCACGACCTTGCCGTTGAGCGAAGCGCTGACTTCGTTGATGAAGTGCGCCGGCACCAGCTTGCCCGAAGAGTCCTTGCGCTGGCCGGACTCCATCTCGTGGCTCATGAGAACGCGTACGGTGGCCTTGTCGCCAGCGGCTTGAGCGCGAATGCGCATCGGATCTGCCATTTTGATACTCCTAAATCTGTGTTGAAACGATGGGGTGCTTCTCGCGCGCGATCAACCGCCGCAGCCGCCCAGCGTGACCTTGACTTCCTTCTTGGCGTAGAAGGCCTTGCCGTCGGCCATGATGGCCACGGCGTACACGTCCGAGGACTGGCCCATCTTGGCGCGGGTGGCAAAGCTGGCTTCCACGGCATCGGTGACGTTGAACATGGCCACCATCGCCGCCGGGTTCTTCTCCACCAGGATCAGCACGCGCTTGACACCGGCCAGCGTCGTGCTGGCCGACAGCGGCACCACGGCACCGTTCTCGGCAATGTCCGGACCACCAATGGTCACGTCCTTGCTCTCCACCGGAGCGCCAGCACCCAGGGCCTTGGCCACGTCGGCCGCGGTCTTGGCGTCGAAGGCCACCTTCTCGTAAGCCGCAGCCTGCTGCGGGATCAGGCCGGTGGAGGCCAGCAGGCCCGCCACCACGGCGCTTTGTTTCAGTGTCTCGCGACGAGTTTGCATGTATTGCTCCTTGAATAAGTCCATGCTAATGAAAAAAACAACCAACCCTATCGGTATTTTTACTGATTGCCTACTTCGCGGCGCCAGCGGCGAGCCAGGCACCGAGCGTCTTGGCTTCGGCATCACTCAGGGACTGCGCCGGCATCGGGATGGGACCCCAGACGCCGGAGCCGCCGCTCTTGATCTTGCCGGCCAGGTAGTCGGCCTTGCCGGCGTGCTTCTTGGCGATGTCCTGGAAACTCGGGCCGACCAGCTTCTTGTCCTGGGCGTGGCAGGCCGTGCAGCTGTACTTGGAGAGCAGGGCCAGGGTGGCCTTGTTGTCAGAGCCGGCTGCGGCAGGCTTGGCCGCCGGTTTGGCAGCAGGAGCCGGCTTGGCGGCCGGGGCTTCCGTTGCCGGCGCAGCTTCACCCACCTTGCGCTCGGGTTGCGTCGTGTCGGCACCATGCTGCGCACCCACCAGACGGTTCTGCTCGGCCAGGTTGCCGTGGGCATTGCGGGCATAGTCGGGCAGGAAGGATGCGACCTTGGCTTCCGGCACGCAGTCCTTCATGCAGGCGACGTTGCTGGTATCGGCCTTCCTGACCTTGCTGAACTCCGGACCCGGCCACATGGCGTGCTCGGTCGTCATGCCGTTGCGGTTGGGCATGCGCTTCTGCACCTCGGCGATGTTCTTGTCCGACATCACGAAGTTGTCGGGCACGATGCCACCCAGGTTCAGCAGGAACGCCGTCACGGCGTAGACCTCGTCGGTGCTCAGTGACTTGGGTGCATTCCAGGGCATGGCGCGGTTGATGTAGTCCCACAGCGTGGACACCGTGGGCACCTTCATCAAGGTGGTGCGGCCCGGGTAGTCCGTGCGCTGCAGGTTCGCCACGCGACCGGTCTTGATGTCTTCGGCCGTGACACCGCCCACCAGGGGACTGAACACTTCGCCGGATTCGCCGAAGATACCGTGGCAATGGGCGCACTTGCCCTCCCAGACCTCCTGGCCCTTGGCCACGCTGCCCGAGCCGGCGGGCAGCCCCTTGAAGTCGGGACGCACGTCGATGTCCCACTTGGCCACTTCCTTCGGGGTCGCATCGCGACCCACGCCCGGGTACTTGGCACTCTGGGCCTGCGCGACACCGGCCGTGGCCAGGAGTGCGACCGTCAGAACTGCATTAAGAAACCTGGACATTTTTCACCTCACCGCTTTCCTGCACCAGCCACGACTGAATGGCATTGTTGTGATAGATCGAACGCGTGCCACGCACGGCACGCAGCTGCTTGTACGTGGGCTGCACAAAGCCCGTCTCGTCCGTAGCGCGGCTCTGGATGATGGCCGGCTTGCCGTCCCAGATCCAGTCGATGTTGAAACGCGTCAGCGCCTTCGACTGCACCGGCGTCTCCAGGCGGGCACGGCGCCAGTTGCGGCCACCGTCGACCGACACGTCCACGTGCTTGATCTTGCCGCGGCCCGACCAGGCCAGGCCGGAGATGTTGTAGAAGCCCTTGTCCAGCAGCACCTGGCCGCCGGAGGGCGTGGTCACCACGCTCTTGCATTCCTGGATGCTGGTGTACTGGCGATGCAGGCCGCTGGGCTGCAGGTCGATGTAGTGCACGGCCTCGTCCTTGGCCGCATAGGGCATGTCGCCCACTTCGATGCGGCGCAGGTACTTGACCCAGCTCACGCCCTGCACACCCGGCACCACCAGGCGCAGCGGGTAGCCCTGCTCGGGGCGCAGCATCTCGCCGTTCTGGCCGTAGGCCACGAAGACCTCGCCAGACTTGATCAGCTCCATGGGAATGGTGCGGGTCATGGAGGAGCCGTCGGCGCCTTCGGCCAGCACGAACTTGCCCTTCTTCAGGTCGGCACCGGCCAGTTCCAGCAGGGTGATCAGCGGCACGCCGGTGAACTCGCTGCAGGACACCATGCCGTGCGTGTACTGCACGGTGGGAACGGCCACGTTGCCCCACTCGACGGCGGTGTTGGCGCCGCACTCGATGAAGTGGATGCGCGAGACCGAGGGCAAACGCATGATCTCGTCCATGGTGAAGACCTTATTGGACTTCACCAGGCCGTTGACCATCAGGCGGTGCTTGGACGGATCGATGTCCCACCAGCCCTGGTGATGGCGCTCGAAGTGCAATCCGCTGGGCGTGATGATGCCGAACAGCGACTGCAGGGGCGCAAAGGACACCGAAGCCTGCGTGGTCTGGGTCAGACCCGGGCTCTGGCGGCGCTGCACATTCGATTCGAATTTGGAGGGCTTGCCGTAGCCGTCGTCCATGGCCACGCCCTGGCCCAGGCCCGTGCTGTGCTCGGGCAGTTTCAGGATGTTGGGGTCTCCGCCCTCGGTGGGCACCGGATTGCCCTGGGCCAGCGCGGCGGTGCCGGCGGCACCCGCTGCAGCCGCGGCAAACGCGTTGCGGATGAAATTGCGGCGGCCCTGCTTGGCCTCCGCCACGACGGTCTGGATCCCGTCGCGGCTCAGAAAATTCTCGGGCGCCTTGCGGATCCTGCCCGAGCTCAAGTCTTCCTGCATCACACTCTCCTTGCTGTCGTCTATCGTTGCCAGTCACTGGCGATTTCTGAATTCGTAACGCGCCGGCTCAGTCTTCCCGTGCCGCACGCCCCTGCTCTCTCTCTTCTCCGCGTATCTGCGAGCAAACCGCCTTGCAGACCCGCACCACCGTCTCGTCGGCAATGCGGTAGTACATCTGGGCCCCGTCGCGCCGCTTGTCCACCACACCCGCCCGGTACAGCACGTTGAGCTGCTGCGACATATTGGGCTGCGACACCTCGATCTCCTGCAGCAGTTGGCTGACGTTCTTTTCCTCGCCGCCGCACAGCGCGCCGATGACGCGCAGGCGGATCGGCGTGGACAACACCCCGAACAGCTCCGCCGCCGCCTCGTAATCCGAGACCGAGGTTTGCGGCACTGCGTTGCTGGCTGGATCTTTCATTCACCGAATCTGTATATGCAGATACGCGAATATATAGAACTCACGAAATAAATTGATAGGTGTTTACACCTATCCCGACTAAAAGCCTGGGTTTCAGGCTATCTTTTTATTTCGTGAAATGGTAGTGGTCGCGGTTCAGCACGGCGGCCACCGCCGTCACCTCGTCCGGGAACAAGCCGAGATTGAGCTCCGTGTTGCACTGCTCGACCATGCCGCGCAGATAACCAGCCGTGCTGATGCGACCGGCAGGCTTGTAGATGGCGCTGCCGTCGCCACCGACCTTCTGCTGGTGGCAGGCCACACATTTGTGTTCGGCGATGAGCTGTTCACCCTGCTTCAGATCCGCGCCCTGGAACACGGGCGGCACCTGGGCCCAGGCGGACACGGCGAAAAGACTCAGGAGGCTGGGAAGGACACGCATGGACGAAGGATAGGTGAGTTCAGGGAGATGGCAAATAAGAAGGCCTTGCACCCCCATGGGGGATGCAAGGCCCGGGCCGGGTGGCCGATCAGAAGCGATGCGAGTACATCAGCTGCCAGTTGGTCTGCGAGTGCGAGACCTTGACGCCCGAGGCGTTGGTGGTCTCGACGGCCGGCGCCGTCACGATGGAAGCGTTCACCGAGCTGGTCTTGTTGAAGTCGTAACCGGCACCCAGGGTGTAATGGTTCTTGATCGTCGCCGGGAACAGGGGGTGCACGTCCGCATCCGGCACCGGGTTGTCCGCGATGTTCAGGCCGGCGCGCAGCGTGAGCCGGCTGGTGGCTTTCCAGGCCGCGCCCAGGTTGAGCACCGTCTGGTCCTTCCAGTTCTGCGGCAGCGTGAAGCTGACGGAACCGCCCACGCCCGCGCTGTCGTAACGCATCTTGAAGTTCTTCATGGTCTCCGACCAGGCGATCGACTTGAGGTCGGCCGCCACCAGCACAGCCGGCGAGGCCTGCCAGCTGGCGCCCAGCGAGGTGATGGAGGGCCACTGGAAGTTGATCACGGTCAGCGTGCCGGTGTCGCTGAAGCCACCGGCGGCCGACATGGAAGCCGAGCCGCTGGCCGTCTTCATGTCGCTCAGATTGGTCTTGACCTGGTAGGAGCCGCCCAGGGTCACCGTGCTGCTGACCTTGTAGGTGGCGCCCACCTTGCCGCCGAAGCCGTTGGCCTTGGCCGCGCCGGTGTACTTGTCACCGTCGGAGAAGTCGACACGCGCCCACGGCGCACCGCCCATGCCGCCGAGCATGCCACCGAGGGGACCGCTGGCGCCGGTGACCAGGCCGCCCATCTGCGCGCCGGTCATGGCCATCATCATGTCCATGCTGGCCCAGACGAAGTCGAAGCTGCCGCCGACCGACAGTTCCGGGCTGACTTGGTACGCGATCGGGAAGATCAGGCTGCCCACGCCCAGCTCCGAGCGCACGTCCTTGCCGGAGCCCAGCGCCAGGAACGAAGTGGCGTCGTATTCAGTGCCCATGCCACCGATGGCGTACAGACCCACGCCCAGGGTCAGACCGTCGGCTTTGCGGCTATACCCCACCGCCGGCATCATGTAGGCATTGCCGCTGGAGTCGGCCGAGGCGCCGCCCGCGCTGCTGTTGATCTTCGGGCCGAGCAGGCCGACCGCCACGTCCAGGCGTGCGCCATCCTCCATCAAGGACAGCGTGGCCGGGTTCTGCGCCATGGCCGCGTTGCCGTGGTCGATGGCCTGGGAGGCCCCGCCCATGCCGGTCGAGATCGGGCCGTAGCCCTCCAGAATCATGCCGTTGGTGGCCATGGCCGCCGTCATCGGGCCGGCCACGGCCAGGGCTATGGCCGTGTTGCGGAATATCTTGCGTTTGTTCACTTTGTCTCCTCGTGTAGTAGGTATAGGTTCCGCGCTGCCTTCTTCTTATCTAGCTCAGAACTCGCCCTTCGAGCCGCGTTCCATCATGTCCCAGATGGTTTGGCGGACTTTCCAGGCTTCTTCCTTCAAGGGGGACGGCAGCTTGCGCCCCATCTTGACCATCATGTCCATGTTCAGCGTGTACATCCAAAGACCGTCATCCCGCTCTACCACCGTGATGCGGCAGGGCAGATAGGCCGACATGGCGGGGCTGAAGTCCACCATCATGCGAGCCGTCGTCGGCGTACAGAAGGAATAGACCTTCAGGAACTTCTGCGGCTGGCCGGTACGGGCTTCCAGTTCCTTGGACAGCGGCAGTTCACCCACGCCCTTCATATTGCGCTCCGCAGCGATCTGGGTCAGCACCTGCTCCAGATCGTTGATGGTCACGCCCGGCTTGACCTTGCGTTCCCAGGTCGTGGCCACGGCGATATCACCCTCACCCTCGATCCAGCGATCCCACATGCGGCCGGCTTCGGCAGCAGCGCCGTCCTCCAGCTTGCCGATCGTGCTGATCGTGCCGCAGCCGGTGGTCAATACGACAAGCGCCAGCAGGGGCAAGCCACGAAAAATACGGTTTACAAAACTCACTTCTTTGTCCTTCATCAAAATATACAGAAACACCATAGCCCTACCCCCTAGGGTAAGTACGGCTGTCACGATCGTGCAACAGAACAAGGGCGGCAACCATCGGGACCTACCCTATACCCTGTGGGGTAGGGTATTTTGCCCGGGCCGGTGCAGGCCGCCGGGCGGCGAATCTGGCACACTGAGGGTTCCTGTAGCCAGAAATGAGCGCCGACCATGTCCAAGAAACCCGCCATGTCCGCTGACGAATCTGTAAAAACCGCCTCCGCCCTCTACCGCGCCGACCACCAGAAAGACGTGGTGAACCGCCTGCGCCGCATCGAGGGCCAGGTGCGCGGCCTGATCGAGATGATCCAGGCCGGCCGCAGCTGCGAAGACGTGGCGCTGCAGATGTCGGCCGCCCGCAAGGCCATGGACAAGGCCTTCTATCGCATGATGGCCTGCTCGGTGATCGAGGCGGTGTACGACGCCGACAGCGAAACGCGGGCGATCGAGGAAGTCGAGAAGTCCGCCCGCCTGCTGGAAAAATTCGGCTGATCCCGGCGCTCCAAAACAAAAAGGGCAGCCAACGGCTGCCCTTTTCACCTTTTCAGTCTGCGCCGCGACTCAGGCGTAGCGTGCCGCGACGGCCTCCAGCGCCAGCGGCTTGATCCTCGAGGCCATGCCGGCGCAGCCGAAGGCTTCGAAGCGCGCCTTGACCACACCCCGGGCAGCCTTCTTGGCCGCGATCAGCGCCTTGCGCGGGTCGAACTCGCTGGGCTGCTTGGCGAAGATCTCGCGCATGGCGCCGGTCATGGCCAGGCGGATGTCGGTGTCGATGCTGACCTTGGCACGCCGCTCTGATGCCGCGCTGACCTCCTCCACCGGCACGCCATAGGTTTCTCGATGTCGCCGCACTGGCGGATGACGCCAGCCTGCGGCACGCTGGACGAGCCGCATCACCGTGCGTTCGGGATCTGCGCGTGGCGGCCATGATGCGGTCGATGGCCAGGATGTCGCCGGTGGGCTGCGCGTGAACTTGTAGGCGCGTGGCTGGTGCCGATGGCAATGCCATATGTCCACGCCGGTTTGGCCACGGGGTCCTTCTGCACCCGGCTTTGGCATCATGTCGTGCGTGAGCTTGCCCTCGGCACCGACGCCGTCTTCCTCGCCGGCCTCGCCGGTCTCCAGCGAACCCAGGCAACCGAGCTCGCCCTCGACCGACACACCCACCGGGTGCGCCATCTCGCAGACGCGGCGCGTGATGGCCACGTTGTAGTCGTAGCTGGCCGGGGTCTTGGCGTCTTCCAGCAGCGAGCCGTCCATCATCACGCTGGTGAAACCGGAACGGATGGACTGCTGGCACACCGCCGGCGAAGCACCGTGGTCCTGGTGCACCACCACCGGAATGTCCGGGTGCGACTCGACTGCGGCCAGCATCAGGTGGCGCAGATAGGCCTCGCCCGCGTACTTGCGTGCGCCCGCCGAGGCCTGCAGGATCACCGGGCTGTCGGTCTCCTGCGCCGCCTCCATGATGGCGAGCACCTGTTCGAGGTTGTTGACGTTGAAAGCCGGCACGCCGTAGCCGTGCTCGGCGGCGTGGTCGAGGACCTGTCGGAGGGATGCGAATGCCATGGTGTCGTCCTGTCGTTTATGAATTTTGAAAAAACAGTCCCCCGCGACCCCGGAGCGGGGCCGTTGGTTACCGAACGGAAATGAATCAACCTCTTGGTGTCAGCCCTTTGCGCGCCGCGCCAGGATCTCGAAGGCCGGCAGGGTCTTGCCCTCCAGCACCTCCAGGAAGGCGCCGCCGCCGGTGGAGATGTAACCCACATCCTTCTCGATGCCGTACTTGGCAATCGCCGCCAGCGTGTCGCCACCGCCGGCTATTGAGAAGGCGCTGGACTCGGCAATCGCCTTTGCAATCTCCTTGGTGCCGTTCTCGAAGGCCGCAAACTCGAACACCCCCACCGGGCCGTTCCAGACGATGGTGCCGGCGGCCTTGAGCTGCGTCGCCAGCTTCTTCGCGGTTTCCGGGCCGATGTCCAGGATCAGGTCGTCGTCGACCACGGCGTTGGCCTTCTTGATTTCTGCCTTGGCATCGGCCTTGAATTCCTTGGCGGTGACCACGTCCACGGGGATCGGCACTTCGGCACCGCGGGCTTTCATGGCCTCGATGACGGCCTTGGCCTCGGCCAGCAGGTCGGGTTCGGCCAGGCTTTTGCCGATCTTCAGGCCGGCGGCCAGCATGAAGGTGTTGGCGATGCCCCCGCCGACGATGAGCTGGTCGACGTTATGGGCCAGGCTCTTGAGGATGGTGAGTTTGGTGCTTACCTTGGAGCCGGCGACGATGGCCACCAAGGGGCGTTTGGGGTTGCTCAAGGCCTTGGAGATGGCGTCCATCTCGGCGGCCAGGAGCGGGCCGGCGCAGGCTACCTTGGCGTACTGGGCGATGCCGTAGGTGCTGGCCTCGGCGCGGTGGGCGGTGCCGAAGGCGTCGTGCACGAAGATGTCGCACAGGGCGGCCATCTTTTTGCTCAGTTCTTCGTTGTTCTTTTTCTCGCCCTTGTTCAGGCGGCAGTTCTCCAGCAAGACGAGCTGGCCGGGGGCCACGCTCACGCCGTCGACCCAGTTGGAGACCAGCGGCACGTCACGACCGAGCAGTTCGGCCATGCGTTGGGCCACCGGGGCGAGGCTGTCCTCGGGTTTGAACTCACCCTCGGTGGGGCGGCCCAGATGGGAGGTGACCATGACGGCGGCGCCGGCATCGAGCGCCATCTGGATGCAGGGCAGGCTGGCGCGGATGCGGGTGTCTTCGGTGATGGCGCCACTGTCGTCCTGCGGGACGTTGAGGTCGGCACGGATGAAGACGCGCTGGCCACGGGCCTGGCCGCTGGCGCAGAGATCGGAGAAGCGCAGAAATTTCATGGCTCGTTCCTCAGCGACGGCGATCAGGCGCGACCCACATGCTGCAAGAAGCGCAGCATGTTGCAGGTGTAGCCGTATTCGTTGTCATACCAGGCCACGACCTTGACGAAGGTCGAGTCCAGCGCAATGCCGGCCTCGGCGTCGAAGATGGAGGGCATGGCGCAACCGCGGAAGTCGGTGGAGACCACCTTGTCCGTGGTGTAGCCCAGCACCCCCTTGAGCGGACCGGCGACGCTGGCGGCCTTCATGGCGGCGCAGACGTCTTCGTAGCTGGCGGCCTTGTTCAGTTCCACCGTGAGGTCGACCACCGACACGTCCGAGGTCGGCACGCGGAAGGCCATGCCGGTAAGCTTCTTGTTGAGCTCGGGAATCACCACGCCCACGGCCTTGGCCGCGCCGGTGGAGCTGGGGATGATGTTTTCCAGG
>JAHRYV010000049.1 GCA_020621965.1 Curvibacter sp.
AACTACCAGTCGACCGACAGCAGCGACTTCGCCGTCACGCCCGCCGTGGCCTGAGCCCCGTACACAGGAGAACCGAATCATGATGACCAACCCCACCGGCCGCCTGACCCAGGGTCAGTTCAGCTTCCTGCCGGACCTGAGCGACGCCGAGATCACGCTGCAGATCGAATACGGCCTGAAGAAGGGCTACGCCTGGAGCGTCGAGTACACCGACGATCCGCATCCGCGCAACACCTATTGGGAAATGTTCGGCATGCCCATGTTCGACCTGCAGGATGCCGCCGGCGTGCTGATGGAAGTGAAGAACTGCCGCAAGGCCTTTCCCAGCCACTACATCCGCCTGATGGCCTTCGACTCCACCCGTGGTGTCGAGTCGATCGCGATGAGCTTCATCGTCAACCGGCCCAAGGACGAGCCCGGCTTCATGCTGGAGCGCCAGGAGATGCAGGGCCGCTCGCTGCGCTACACCACACGCGGTTATGGCGCCGACAAGCCGGAAGGAAAACGCTATTGATTCAGTAGCGCACCCAGGCCGGTGGTGAATCCGCCGGCCTGGATGAACCAGCACCGATACCCGCCATGAGCGCACCCAGCTACTCCATCCCCGGCGTCGTCACGTCGTCCCCGGCTCCGGCCGCGGAGCACGACGCGCCCGCCAACGCCCTGGTGGACAGCGGCGCGCGCAGCGTGGCACAGGTGCTTGCCGCATCGCAGGTGGAGGAAGTGCTGGCCGAGCTCGATCGCGACCTGGTCGGCCTGGCGCCGGTCAAAGCGCGCATCCGCGACATCGCGGCGCTGCTGGTGATCGACAAGCTGCGCATCAACCTGGAGCCTGACCAGCCAGGCGCCCAGCCTGCACAGAGCTTCACCGGCAACCCCGGCACCGGCAAGACCACGGTGGCCATGCGCATGCGCAGATCTGCACACCTGGGTTATGTGCGCAAAGGCCATCTGGTGGCCGTCGCGCGACGACCTGGTGGGCCAGTACATCGGCCACACCGCGCCCAAGACCAAGGAAGTGCTGAAGAAGGCGATGGGCGGCGTGCTCTTCATCGACGAGGCCTACTACCTCTACCGCCCCGAGAACGAGCGCGACTACGGGCAGGAGGCCATCGAGATCCTGCTGCAGGTGATGGAGAACCAGCGCGACGACCTGGTGGTCATCCTGGCCGGCTACAAGGACCGGATGGACACCTTCTTCCAGTCCAACCCCGGCATGTCCTCGCGCATCGCCCACCATCTGGACTTCCCCGACTACGAGGTCGGCGAGCTGATGCAGATCGCGCAGAAGATGCTGGCACAGCAGAATTACCACTTCGGCCCCGGCGCGGCCGAGGCCTTCGAGAAATACCTGGACCGGCGCATCGCGCAGCCGCACTTCGCCAACGCGCGCAGTGTGCGCAATGCGCTGGACCGTGCCCGCCTGCGCCAGGCCAGCCGTCTGTTCGAAGACCGCGAGCGCGAACTGAACAAGGACGACCTGACCACCATCGAGGCGCAGGATATCCTTGCCAGCCGATTATTCAAAACCGAATGAGGTTCCCCATGCAGCAACCCACCCTCAAAGCCCTGATTTTCGACGTGGACGGTACGCTGGCCGATACCGAAAGCGTGCACCGCGCCGCCTTCAACCATGCCTTCGAGGAGCTCGGCCTGGGTTGGCACTGGGACGAGGCGCTGTACGCCGAGCTGCTCGACATCTCGGGCGGCAAGGAGCGCGTGCAGTACTACTGGCAGCAGGTCAAGTCCGACGTCAAGGCCATCGATGCCCAGGCCGTGCAGCACACCGTCGCCCGCATCCACGAGCTCAAGACCGCCTATTACGAGGCTGCCGTCAACAACGGCGAGGTGAGCCTGCGCCCCGGCGTGCTCCAGCTGTTCGAGGAAGCCACCAACGAGGGTGTGCTGCTGGCGATTGCCACCACCACCTCGCCGGTCAACATCGCGGTGCTGCTGCGCAAGGCCATGGGGCCGGATTGGCGCCATTTCTTCGCCGCCATCGGCGACGGCACCACGGCGCCGCAGAAAAAGCCGCATCCCATGGTGTACGAGCAGATCCTGCAGCTGCTGCGCCTGGACGCGCGCGAGTGCCTGGCCTTCGAAGATTCGGGCAACGGCCTGAAGGCCGCCACGCTGGCGGGCCTGCCCACCGTGATCACGCCGACGCAATACACGCGCCGCCACGACTTCAGCCGCGCGCTGCACGTGGTGCCGGACCTGGGCGGTGTGCACCTGTCCGACCTCCGGGCCTGGCACCAGTCGCACTGGTCCGGCGAACGTCTCCTGACCGTCGAATAAAGAAGACACCCATCATGCCGCTGTCCAAACGCACCACCCTGACCCAGTTCCTGATCGAGGAGCGCCGCCGCTTTCCCGATGCGCGCGGGGACTTCAACGCGCTGATCCTCGACGTGGCGCTGGCCTGCAAGGCCATCGCGCGCGCCGTCGCCTTCGGTGAACTCGGTGGCGTGCTGGGCAACCACAACGGCGACAACGGCGGCGCGGTCAACGTGCAGGGCGAGACGCAGAAGAAACTCGACGTGCTGAGCAACGATCTGTTCACCCAGCTCAACGAGTGGGGCGGTCACCTGGCCGGCATGGCCTCCGAGGAGATGGACCTGCCCTACCAGATCCCGGGCAAACATCCGCGCGGCAAATACCTGCTGGTGTTCGATCCGCTCGACGGCTCCAGCAACATCGACGTCAACGTCTCGGTGGGCAGCATCTTTTCCGTGCTGCGCGCGCCGGCCGACGCCGTGGCCAAGGGCCGCGACGTGACCGAGGCCGACTTCCTGCAGCCCGGCACCCAGCAGGTGGCCGCGGGCTACGCGCTCTATGGCCCCACCACCATGCTGGTGCTCACCGTGGGCAACGGCGTCAACGGTTTCACGCTCGACCCCAATCTGGGCGAGTTCATGCTCACGCATCCCAAGATGCAGATCCCGGCCGACACGCAGGAGTTCGCCATCAACGCCTCCAACAGCCGTTTCTGGGAGGCGCCGATCAAGCGCTACGTGGACGAGTGCCTGGCCGGCAAGACCGGTGCGCGCGGCAAGGACTTCAACATGCGCTGGATCGCCTCCATGGTGGCCGAGGCGCACCGCATCCTGATGCGCGGCGGCGTTTTCATGTACCCCAAGGACACCCGGGACCCGAGCAAGCCGGGCCGCCTGCGTCTGCTGTACGAGGCCAACCCCGTGGGTTTCATCATGGAGCAGGCCGGCGGCCGCGCCAGCACCGGGCGCCAGCCCATGCTGACCGTCCAGCCCACTTCACTGCACCAGCGCATCGGCCTGGTGTTCGGCTCGAAGCACGAGGTCGAGCGCATCGAGCGTTACCACGCCGAGCCCATCGCGATCGAGAACGAAAGCCCGCTGTTTCACGAGCGCGGTCTGTTCCGCGTGTGATGCGGCCCCGAGCCGGCGTGTAAAGAATTTTTTAGCTCCAGGAGACCTCCGTGTCTGAACGTCATCCCATCATCGCGATCACCGGCTCGTCGGGGGCTGGTACGTCCACCGTGACGCGCACCTTCGCCAACATCTTCCGCCGCGAGGGTGTGAAGGCCGCCATCATCGAAGGCGACAGCTTCCACCGCTTCGACCGCAAGGAGATGAAGCGCAAGGCCGCCGAGGCCGAGAAGACCGGCAACAAGCATTTCAGCCACTTCGGCGCCGACAACAACCTGTTCGGTGAACTCGAAAGCCTGTTCGCCACCTACGCCAAATCCGGCACCGGCCGGGCGCGCAAGTATCTGCACAACGACGAAGAGGCCGCGCCCTACAAGCAGGAACCCGGCACCTTCACGCCCTGGGAAGAGCTGCCGGCCGACACCGACATGCTGTTCTACGAGGGCCTGCACGGCGCGGTCGTCACACCCGAGCACAACATCGCCCAGCACCCGGACCTGCGCATCGGTGTGGTGCCGGTGATCAACCTGGAGTGGATCCAGAAGCTCTGGCGCGACAAGCACCAGCGCGGCTACAGCACCGAGGCGGTGACCGACACCATCTTGCGCCGCATGCCCGATTACGAACTACACGTGCCGCAGTTCGCCCACACCCACGAACTTCCAGCGTGCCCATGGTGGACACGTCAACCTTCATCTGCGCGACATCCGTCGGCCGACGAGAGCATGGTGGTGATCCGCTTCGCCAACCCCAAGGGCATCGACTTCCTACCGCTCAACATGATCGACAACTCCTGGATGAGCCGCGCCAACACCATCTGCGTGCCCGGCGGCAAGATGGAGCTCGCCATGCAGCTGATCTTCACGCCCTTCGTCTGGCGGATGATGGAACGCAAGAAAAGAGCCCCCTGATCGAAGGCCCCCCTGAGGCGGCTGACACCGCCTTCCCCCGTTGGGGGGACAAGACCAGTGGCTAAGGCGTTGCCGGCTCCACGGTCTTCCCCGAAGAGACATTGCGTGCGTCGGGTGTTTGGCCTGACCTTAGGAGCCCTTGAATGAGTACCAGCGTGAATACCCCGACCCCCGAACTCGCCCGCCGCATGGCCAATGCCATCCGCATGTTGTCCGTCGACGCCGTGGAACAGGCCAAGTCCGGCCACCCCGGCGCGCCCATGGGCATGGCCGACATCGCCGAAGTGCTGTGGAACCGCCACCTCAAGCACAACCCGGTCAATCCGCATTGGCCCGACCGCGACCGTTTCGTGCTGTCCAACGGCCACGGCTCCATGCTGATCTACGCGCTGCTGCATCTCACCGGCTACGACCTGCCGATGGCCGAGCTCAAGCGCTTCCGCCAGCTGCACAGCAAGACCGCCGGCCACCCCGAGGTGGGCATCACCCCCGGCGTCGAGACCACCACCGGGCCGCTGGGCCAGGGCATCGCCAATGCCGTGGGCATGGCGCTGGCCGAGAAGTTGCTGGCTGACGAGTTCAACCGCGAGGACGAGGACGTCAGCCACGTTATCGTCGATCACCACACCTACGCCTTCCTCGGTGACGGCTGCATGATGGAAGGCATCAGCCACGAGGCCTGCGCGCTGGCCGGCACGCTGCGCCTGTCCAAGCTGATCGCCTTCTACGACGACAACGGCATCTCCATCGACGGCCACGTCGAAGGCTGGTTCACCGACGACACACCCGCTCGCTTCACCGCCTACGGCTGGCACGTGATCCCCAATGTCGACGGTCACAACCCGGCGGCCGTGGAAGCGGCCCTGGTCGAGGCCCGCCAGCAAGGCGCGCTGCCGCATGGCAAGCCCACGCTGATCTGCTGCAAGACCGTGATCGGCCAGGGCTCACCCAACAAGGCCGGCACGCATGATGTGCACGGCGCCGCCCTGGGCGCCGCCGAGGTGCAGGCCACGCGTGACGAGCTGGGCTGGACGGCGGCGCCGTTCGAGGTCCCCGCCGACATCGCCCAGGCCTGGGATGCGAAGGCGCGCGGTGCCGCGGCCGAGCGCGCCTGGCGCACCCGCTTCGAGGCCTATCGCACCCAGTACCCGCTGGAAGCGGCCGAGTTCGAGCGCCGCATGGCCGGCGAGCTGTTGCCGGAGTTTGCAGCCAGGCTGCCCGCGCTGTTCGAGACCATCGCCGCCAAGGCCGATGCGGTGGCCACCCGCAAGGCCAGCCAGAACGCGCTGGACCTGCTCAGCGCCCTGGTGCCGGAGTTCTTCGGCGGCAGCGCCGACCTGACCGGCTCCAACCTGACCAACTTCAAGGGCTGTGTCAAGGCCGGCCGCGATGCCTGGGGCAACCATATGTCTTACGGTGTGCGCGAGTTCGGCATGGCCGCCATGATGAACGGCATGGCCCTGCACGGCGGCTACATCCCTTACGGCGGCACCTTCCTGACCTTCAGCGACTACAGCCGCAACGCCATCCGCATGGCCGCGCTGATGAAGCAGCGTGTGATCCACGTCTTCACGCACGACTCCATCGGCCTGGGCGAAGACGGGCCGACCCACCAGTCGGTGGAGCACGTGCCCTCGCTGCGTCTCATTCCGAACCTGGACGTCTGGCGTCCGGCCGACGGCCTGGAGACCGCCGTGGCCTGGGCCTGCGCCATCGAACGCCGCGACGGCCCCAGCGCCATGGCGCTGTCGCGCCAGAACCTGCCGCGCCTGGCCGACCGCGCCGAGCAGGCCGCCCACATCCGCCGTGGCGGCTACATCCTGGCCGAGCAGGACGCACCCGAGGCCGTGATCATGGCCACCGGCTCCGAGACCATGCTGGCCATGCAGGCGCACGAGCTGCTGGCCAAGGAAGGCATCGCCACGCGCGTGGTCTCCATGCCCTGCACCAATGTGTTCGACCGCCAGCCCCCGTCCTACCAGGACGCGGTGCTGCCGCTGGACCTGCCGGCCGTGGCCGTGGAAGCCGCGCATCCGGACTTCTGGCGCAAGTACGTCGGCCGCCGCGGCCACGTGGTCGGCATCGCCACCTTCGGCGAGTCGGCCCCGGCCAAGGACCTGTACTCGCACTTCGGCATCACCACCGAGGCGATCGTGCAGGCAGTCCGTCGCCTGGTGCGCGAGCGCAGCGGCGCCGCCGCCTGACCCGCAGCCCGGCATCGCGAGCCATGAGCAAAACCGCCCCGGCGCCCTTCGACCTGGTCATGTTCGACCTGGACGGCACGCTGATCGAGACCGCGCCCGAGATCTGCGACGCCGTCAATGACACGCTGCGCCGTCTCCAGCTGGCCGAGGTGACGCAGGACCACGTGGACCGCTGGATAGGCCACGGCACACGCGAGCTGCTGGTGCAGGCCCTGGCCCACGTGCGCGACCAGACCGTGGCGCAGGTGCGCGCTGCGGCCGACCTGCAGCAGATTGCCGCCGAGTTCGACCTCCATTACCAGCGCCGCTGCGGCACGCGCAGCCACCTCTATCCGCATGTGCGCGAGGGTGCTGCAGGCGCTGCGCGGGCAGGGCGTGTATCTGGCCGTGGTGACCAACAAGGAAGCCCGCTACACCCAGACGGTGCTGGCGGCGCACGATCTGGTGCCGCTGTTCGACCGCGTCGTTTGCGGCGACACGCTGCCGACCAAGAAACCCGACCCGGCCGGCATCCAAAGTTGCCTGGCCCAGTTCGAGGTGCCGGCCACGCGCGCGCTGTTCGTCGGCGATTCGTCCATCGACGTCGCCACCGCGCGCAATGCCGGCGTGCCGGTCTGGGCGCTGCCCTACGGCTACAACATGGGCCAGCCCATCGAGGCTTGCGGGCCCGACCGTGTGATTAGCGACTTCTCGGCCTTGACCGCTGCTTGAGCGTCTGGGCCGTCAGCAGGATTTTCATTTCAAACCATTGAGGAGATTCCCGTGACGATCAAGGTAGGCATCAACGGCTTCGGCCGCATCGGGCGTATGGTGTTTCGTGCCGTGGCGCAGGAGGCCGAGTTCTCCGATATCGAGATCGTGGCCATCAACGACCTGCTCGAACCCGACTACCTGGCCTACATGCTGCAGTACGACAGCGTGCATGGCCGCTTCAAGGGCAGCATCGCCGTCGACGGCCGTGACCTCATCGTCAACGGCCGCCGCATCCGCCTGACCGCCGAGAAGGACCCGACCGCACTGGCCTGGGGTGCCGTCGGCGCCGACGTGGTGGTGGAATCCACCGGCCTGTTCCTGACCGAGGAAAGCTGCCGCAAGCACCTGGCCGCCGGCGCGAAGAAGGTGGTGCAGTCCGCCCCCTCCAAGGACGACACCCCCATGTTCGTCTACGGCGTCAATCACGCCAGCTACGCCGGCCAGGCCATCGTGTCGGCCGCCTCCTGCACCACCAACTGCCTGGCGCCCGTGGCCAAGGTGCTGAACGACAAGTTCGGGATCAAACGCGGCCTCATGAGCACCGTGCACGCCGCCACCGCCACCCAGAAGACGGTGGACGGCCCGTCCAGCAAGGACTGGCGCGGCGGCCGCGGCATCCTGGAAAACATCATCCCCAGCTCCACCGGAGCCGCCAAGGCCGTGGGCGTGGTCATCCCCGAACTCAACAAGAAGCTCACCGGCATGAGCTTCCGCGTGCCGACCTCGGATGTGTCGGTGGTCGACCTGACGGTGGAACTGAACAAGGAAGCCGACTACAAGGAGATCTGCGCCGAGATGAAGGCCCAGAGCCAGGGCGCGCTCAAGGGCGTGCTGGGCTACACCGAGGACAAGGTGGTGGCTACCGACTTCCGCGGCGAGACCTGCACCTCGGTGTTCGACGCCGAGGCCGGCATTGCGCTGGACAAGACCTTCATCAAGGTGGTGAGCTGGTACGACAACGAGTGGGGCTACTCCAACAAGTGCCTGGAGATGGCACGCGTGGTCACCAAGTAAGCGGCGCACTCTTCATGGCCGTCTCGACGCCGGCGTGAAATAAGTCACGATGTCCGCGGTCTTCGGAGACGGTACCGGCCCAGAGGTTCAAGGGCCGGCGGGTGACCGAAGCGACAAGGACGGACGCGTGCTCAGGCGCTGACTCGCTCGACAGACAACTTCGCACGCGCGGGGTTTGTGAGGCCCATGCCGCCCCGGCATGGGCTTTTTCATTACTTCCCTCAGGGTAGATACGGGGATTGACGGACCGTTGCAGCCTTCTATGATTTCCCGCATACCGGTGACGGTGCGAGGAGAAGTCTTCATGAAAGTTGCGCGCCATGTCCTGGCCTGGGTTCTGGTGTTTTCGGCGGCTGGCGCCGCTGCCGAAAACGGCGTCACGGAAAAGGAAATCATCGTTGGCCAGTTCGCCGCCATGACCGGGCCGGCGGCCCAGTTGGGCGAGCGGCTGAATGTCGGCATCCAGGCCTACTTCAGATCGGTCAACGAGCAGGGCGGCGTCCACGGGCGCACCTTGCGCCTGCTGACGCGGGACGACGGTTACGAGCCTGAACGTGCGGTGGCGGCGGTCAAGGGCCTGATTGAGCAGGATCAGGTGTTCGCCCTGGTCGGTTCGGTGGGCACGCCCACCGGACTGGCGGCCCTGCCGGTCTTCACGGCGGCCAAGGTGCCGATGATTGGCATGTTCACCGGCGCGCAGGGTTTGCGCGAGCCCTTCAACCGTTATGTCTTTCACGTGCGCGCCAGCTACTTCGACGAGACCGAGCGCATCGTGCAGCACCTCACCACGCTGGGCGTCAAGAAGATCGCGGTCTTTTATCAGAACGATGCCTATGGCAGGGCCGGCCTGGAAGGCGTGACGCGCGCCCTGGCCAAACGGCAGCTCAAGGCCGCCGGCGCCGCCACGGTGGAGCGCAACAGTACGGACGTGAGCGCAGCGCTCGCCGCCCTCCTTCCCGCCCAGCCCGAAGCCGTGGTGCAGATCGGCGCCTACAAGGCCTGCGCGGAGTTCATCAAGCAGGCGCGTGCCAAGGGCTACGGCGGCCAGTTCTTCAACGTCAGCTTCGTGGGCTCCAAGGCCCTGGCCGACGAGCTGGGTGCGGCGGGCATGGGCGTGGTGATCTCGCAGGTGGTGCCCTTCCCCTACACGCCGTCCGCTCCCGTCGTGCGCGAATATCAGCAGCGCATGAAAGAGGCCGGACAGACGGAGCTCGATTTCTCCAGCATGGAGGGTTTCCTGATCGGCAAGGTCTTCGTCGAAGGCGTGCGCCGCGCCGGCAGGAACCTCACGCGCGACTCCCTGATCGCGGCGTTGGAGTCGATGAAGGACGTGAACCTCGGCGGCTTCGAGGTCAGCTACTCGCCACGCGACCACTCCGGCTCCAAATACACCGACCTGACCATCATCGGCAGCGGCGGCCGCTTCATGCGCTGAAAGAGAAAGCCCGCGCCCCTGAGCGGGTGCGCGGGCTTTCGGATGAAGCGGGTGCCTATTTCTTGCGGCCGTACTTGGCGGTGAAGCTGGCCTTGCCCAGGCTGTTGCCGTTGATCATGAAGCCGGCCAGGGCCGCGGTGGCGTCGGCCGGGATGTCCAGTTTGTCCACCTTGAGCGCGTGCACGGTAAAGACGTAGCGGTGCGGCTTGTCACCCTGAGGCGGGCAGGTGCCGCCCCAGGCGGCCACGCCGTAGTCGATGCGGACCTGGCGCGCGCCGCCGGGCAGGTGGGCGCCGCTCACGTTGCCGGCATCGGATGGCAGCGCGCTCACGTCGGCCGGAATATTGATCACCGACCAGTGCCACCAGCCCGAGCCGGTGGGCGCATCGGGGTCATAGACCGTGACGGCAAAGCTCCTGGTGCCCTTGGGCGCGCCGCTCCACTGGAGCGCGGGCGATTTGTTCTCGCCGCTGCAGCCGAAGCCGTTGAACTCGAAGCGCTGCGGCATCAGGGCGCCGGCCTTGAGTTCGGGGCTGCTGAGTTTGAAGCCGGCGGCCTGGGCCGGCAGGGCCAGCAGCGCGGTGGCGCCGAGGGCGGCCGCAATCAGGGTGTGTCTCATGGTGATCTCCCGGGGTGGTTGGAAAAATCAATCGATGGCTACGGCCGCCGCGCCTCAGCTCAGGTGTTTGCCGACCAGGCCAGCCAGCTCGAACATGGTGACCTGGTCTTTGCCGAACACCGGCTTGAGCTTGGCGTCGGCGTTGATGGCGCGCTTGTTCTGGGCGTCCTGCAGGCCCTGGGCCTTGATGTAGTCCCACAGCTTCTTGATCACCTCGGTGCGGGCCACCGGCTCGGCGCCGATCACCGCCGCCAGTTCCTTGCTGGGGGTCAGGCCGGCCGCAGCCTTGCGCGGGGCCTTGGCGGTCGCGGTCTTGGCCGCAGCCTTCTTGGCCGGGGCTTTTTTTGCGGCGACCTTTTTCGTCGCCGCTTGTTTGGCAGCCGGGCCGGCCGTCTTCGCCGCGGCGCCGGCCTTGGCCGCGGTCTTGCGTGGCGGGAACTTGGACGGCGCGAACTCGAAGGCGACCTTGTTGTCCTCGGCGCTCCAGGCCAGGAAGGCCTTGAACGGGCGGCGTGTGCGCATGGAGACGAACTTGTCCAGCAGATCGGTCTTGCCGGTGCTCAGCAGCTTGGCCATCTGCGCGCGCTCGATGGGCTGCTGCAGGATGATCTGGCCGCTCTTGAAGTCGCAACTCGGCGTCGGCTGGGCCTGGGTGGGCACCGTCCTTTCGCAGACATAGTTCTTGCCGTGTTCGTACACGGCCCCGCCGCATTTGGGGCAGGCGCCCAGCGATTCCTTGCCGGAGAAGTCCACCAGTTCGCCGGTTTCCGATTCATCGTCATTGCCGAAGTCGAACTCGAGTTTCCAGTTCTTCTCTTCCTCGTTGTACTTGAGCGCAATCTCGGCCGTGAAGGGCCAGCCCGCCTTGGAGCGGAAGCCCTCCAGCGGACCGATCTTCTTGTCGCGCAGGAAGGTTTCCACCTCGGCCAGCTCGAAGGCGCGCCCAGCCGGGATCTTGGTGAAGGAGAAACCGCAGCCTTCGGAGTCGCCCTTCTTGCCGGTGCAGGTGTACCGACGGTAGTTCTCCTTGACCACGCCGCCGCAGTTGGGGCAGGGCGTGGTGAGCGTGGCGTAGTCGCCGGGCACGGTGTCGCGATCGTATTCCTTGGCCTTCTTGACGATGTGCTCGGTCATGGCCGCGATCTCGCGCATGAACTCGGCGCGCGACAGGCGGCCGTGTTCCATCTCGGAGAGTTTGTATTCCCACTCGCCGGTCAGCTCGGGTTTGGACAGTTCCTCCACGCCCAGGCCGCGCAGCAGCGTCATGAGCTGGAAGGCCTTGGCCGTGGGGATGAGCTCGCGCCCTTCGCGCAGCATGTATTTTTCATTGAGCAGGCCCTCGATGATGGCCGCGCGCGTGGCCGGTGTGCCCAGGCCCTTCTCGTTCATCGCTTCGCGCAGCTCGTCGTCCTCGATCAGCTTGCCGGCGCCTTCCATGGCCGACAGCAGCGTGGCTTCCGAATAACGGGCCGGCGGGCGCGTCTTCAGCCCCTTGGGCTCGACACTGTTGGTCTGGACCTTCTCCCCGGCCTGCACCGGAACCAGGGTTTTGCTGCTGCCCTCGCCCGGTGCCAGTTCGTCCTCGGCCTCCTTGCCGTAGATGGCCAGCCAGCCAGGCTTGACCAGCACCTTGCCCTCGCTCTTGAAGTTGTGGCCGGCCGCCGTGGTGATGCGGGTGGTGACCTGGTACTCGGCGCTGGGGAAAAACACGGCCATGAAACGACGTGCCACCAGGTCATAGAGCTTCTGCTCGGCCTCGCTCAGGCCGCTGGGCGCCTGCAGCGTGGGAATGATGGCAAAGTGGTCGCTGACCTTGGCGTTGTCGAAGATGCGCTTGTTGGGTTTGACGTAGCCACCCTTGAGGGCGGTGGCCGCATGCGGGGCCAGATGTTTCATGCCGGAGTCGGCCAGCATGCCGAAGGTCTCCTTGGCCACGGACAGGTAGTCCTCGGGCAGATGGCGCGAGTCGGTCCGCGGGTAGGTCAGGGCCTTGTGGCGTTCGTACAGGCTTTGCGCGATCGACAGCGTGGTCTTGGCGGAAAAGCCGAACTTGCCGTTGGCCTCGCGCTGCAGGCTGGTCAGGTCGAAGCATGCGAGAGCCTGGTGCTGGTTTGCTCTCCTCGCTCACCGTCGCGGTCTGCCGCACGCATCAGCAATGGCCGTGGCTTCGCTCTCAGACGCGGTCGCCTTCTTCTCGGCATCCTCCTCGTCTTTTTCCACTTCGGGTCGAACCACTTGCCCGCGTAGTCACCGGCCTGGGCGCCGAAGGAGGCGTGCACTCCAGTAGTTGCGGCTGATGAACTTGCGGATCTGCTCTTGCGCTCCACCACCACGGCCAGCGTCGGTGTCTGCACCCGGCCACGGTGGTGAGGAAAAGCCGCCGTCGCGCGAGTTGAAGGCGGTCATGGCGCGCGTGCCGTTGATGCCGACCAGCCAGTCGGCCTCGGAGCGGCTGCGCGCCGCATCGGCCAGGGGCAGCATCTGCTTGTCAGAACGCAGCTTGTCGAAGCCGTCACGGATGGCCTGGGGTGTCATGCTCTGCAGCCACAGGCGCGAGACCGGCTTGCCCAGCGGCTTGGCGCCGCCGGCGTACTGCTCGATCAGGCGGAAGATCAGCTCGCCCTCGCGGCCCGCGTCGCAGGCGTTGATCAGCTGGCCCACGTCCTTGCGCTTGGCCAGCTTGACCACGGCGTTCAGGCGGGTCTTGGTCTTGTCGACCGGCTTGAGGTCGAAATGCGGCGGAATCACCGGCAGGTGGGCAAAGCTCCACTTGCCGCGTTTGACGTCGTATTGCTCGGGCGCCTGGATTTCCACCAGGTGGCCAACGGCACTCGTGACGACGTAGCTGTCGCTCTCGAAATGCTCGTCGTGCTTCTCGAACTTGCCCGCGGTGGGCGTGAGTGCCCGCACGATGTCTTGGGCGACCGAAGGCTTCTCAGCAATGACCAGGGTTTTCATCTGACTACAATCCAGTTTCTCGCGCGCGCATACGCGCACGCATACACGGGCGCGCCCGCGCGCGCCCATACGAGTTCACCTTACCAAATTTTTCAGCAGTGTCCAAGAATTCCGTTTCCGAACCCGGCCGCCGCATCCAGACCCGCCGCTCCGGCGTGCACGGCAAGGGCGTGTTTGCCGTCCAGGACATCCCCCGGGGTGAGGTCATCATCGAGTACGTGGGCGAGATCATCAGCTGGGACGAAGCCCAGCGTCGCCACCCGCACGACCCCAAGGACCCGAACCATACCTTCTACTTCCACGTCGACGAAGACCATGTGATCGACGCCAAGGTGGGCGGCAATTCCTCGCGCTGGATCAACCACTCCTGCGATCCGAACTGCGAGGCCGACGAGGTGGAGGGCCGCGTCTTCATCAAGGCGCTGCGCAAGATCAAGGCCGGCGAGGAACTCAACTACGACTACGGCCTGATCATCGACGAGCCCTATACCAAGAAGCTCAAGGCCGAGTACCCCTGCTGGTGCGGCAGCAAGAACTGCCGCGGCACGCTGCTGGCGCCGAAACGCGGCAAGCGCTGATCCATGCTGCGCTGGCCCGCGGAGGCGATCTGGGAGGCGGTGGCGCCCACTCTGCCGGGGTTCACGGTCGAGGTACTGCCGCAGCTCGATTCCACCAACACCGAACTGATGCGCCGCGCGCGCGCCGGCCGGCTGGAGTCGGTGCTGCTGGTGGCCGAGGAGCAGACCGCCGGCCGCGGCCGGCTGGGGCGCCAGTGGGACAGCGGCAGCCGGGCCGGTGAGGTCCTGACGTTTTCGCTGGGCCTGCCGCTGCGCATGGCCGACTGGTCCGGCCTGTCGCTGGCGGTCGGGGTCAGTGTGGCGCAGAGTCTGCACCCGGAGCTGCGCCTGAAATGGCCGAATGATCTGTGGCTGCGCGATCGCAAGCTGGCCGGCATCCTGATCGAGACCACCCAGGTGGACACCACCCGCTACGCGGTGATCGGGGTGGGCATCAACATCGCCCCGCGGGCGGCGGCCGGGCTGGCCACGCCGCCGGCCTGGCTGCAGGAGCTGGAGCCGGGCATCGATGCGCCGCAGGCCTTGCAGCGCGTGGCGGCGGCCTTGGTGCGGGACGTGCAGCGTTTCGAGGCGCAGGGCTGGGCCCCCTTCCAGGCGGCCTTTGCCGCGCGCGACGCCCTGGCCGGGCGCGAGGTGCGGCTGAGCGACGGCACGGTCGGCCAGGCCCGCGGTGTCGACGGCCGCGGTGCGCTGCTGGTGCATACTTCCGAGGGGCTGCGCCCCGTCAGCAGCTCCGAGGTCAGCGTCCGGCCCTCGAACTGAAAACGCCCACCATGTTGCGCCTGCTCGTCCTCCTGCTGGTTTTGCTCAATGCGACCTACTTCGCCTGGTCGCAAGGTATGTTGCGCGCCTATGGCTGGGCGCCGGCCCAGCAGACCGAGCCGCAGCGCCTGCAGCAGCAGATCCGCCCCGAGGCGATCCAGATACTCTCGGCCGAGGAGGCCCGGCGCGCCCTGCAGGTCGTCCAGACGCCCCCTACGCCGCCCACGTCCCCCAAGCCGCCGGAGTGCCTGCAGGCCGGCCTGTTCGACGAGGCGCAGACCGAGACCGTGCGCAAGGCCCTGGAGGCCAGTCTGCCGGCGACCGCCTGGACCCTGGAGCCCGTGGTCGAGCCCGGTCGCTGGATTGTCTACCTGGGCAAGTTCTCCGGTTCGGCCGCGCTGGCGAAAAAGAAGGCCGAGCTGGAGAAGCTCAAGGTGACCTTGTTGCCGCTGGAAAAGGCCGAACTGGCGCCCGGCCTCTCGTTGGGCGCCTATGAGACCCAGGCCCAGGCCCAGGCCGGACTGAAGGCGCTGCAGCGGCGGGGCGTGCGTGGCGCCAAGGTGGCGCAGGAGCGCGCCGAACTGCGGCAGAGCCTGCTGCGGATTGCGGCGGCCGACGAGGCCCTGAAAACCAAACTCGAAGAGCTCAAGCCGGCGCTGGGCGACAAGCCCCTGCGCGCCTGCAGCAAGTAGGCGGGCCGGGGCGGCGCGGTTCGGGGACCGCACCGCCGTGTCATTCCGGGCTCAGATCGAAGCGGACCGTGAAGCGGGTGCCGGGCGGCGTCTGGCCGGGCCGGGTGTCGTCCACGCTGATGCTGGCGCGGTGCTGGCGCGCGATTTCCTGGGCGATGGGCAGCCCGAGGCCGGAGCCGTCCACGTCGTTGCCCAGCGCCCGGTAAAAAGGCTCGAACACGAGCTCGCGTTCAAGCACCGCGATGCCCGGGCCTGAATCCTCGACCTGCAGCACGATGATCCCCCCGAAAGGGTCGGCCAGCACGCGCGCCGTGATGATGCCGGGCTTGTCGATGCTCGACGGTGTGTAGTTGATGGCGTTGTCCAGCAGATTGCGCACCAGCTCCTTGAGCAGGGTCGGATTGCCTTCGAGCATGACCCCGGGTGTGCCCGGCTTGGCGCCCTCGTAGCCCAGATCGATGTGCTTTTCCATGGCGCGCGGCACGCAGTCCTGCACGACTTCCATGGTCAGCCGTGCCAGGTCGCAGGGCTGGCGGCTCATGACCGTGGTGCCGGCCTCGGCGCGCGCCAGCGCCAGCAACTGGTTGACGGTGTGGGTGGCGCGGATGCTGGCGCGCCCGATCTGGCGCAGTGACTGCTTCAATTCCTCGGTGCTGGTGCCTTCGCGCTGCGCCAGGTCGGCCTGCATGCGCAGACCCGCCAACGGCGTCTTGAGCTGGTGGGCCGCATCGGCCAGGAAGCGCTTTTGCGTGCCGACTGACTCTTTGAGGCGCAGCAGCAGGTCGTTCACCGAAGCCACCAGTGGCGCCACCTCCAGTGGCACCGTCTGCGTGTCCAACGGGCTGAGGTCGTCGGGCCGGCGCGCGCGGATGCGCTCCTCCAGCCGATTGAGCGGCTTGATGGCCTGCACCAGCGCCAGCCAGACCAGCAGCACGGCCAGTGGCAGCGTGACGAACTGGGGCAGCATCACGCCCTTGATGATCTCGGCGGCCAGGATGGAGCGTTTGTCCAGCGTCTCGGCCACCTGGACCAGGGCCATGCGCGAGGCCGGCAGATCCAGGGCCACCCACATGTAGGCCACGCGGATGTCGGTGCCGTGCAGCGTGTCGTCGCGCAGGCGCACCTCGCCGGCCACCACGGGCTCGCCTTCCGGGGGCGCGGGGAACTCGCGCTCGCCGCTCAGATACTCGCCGCGCACGCCGAGCACCTGGTAGTACACCATGTCCGTGTCGTCGGCACGCAGCAGTTCGCGCGCCGGCAAAGGCAGGTTGAACTGCACGTGCTGCTGGTTCACCGTGACCAGCTGGGCCAGCGCGTTGACGTTGTACTCCAGCGTGCGGTCGAAGGGCTTGCCGGCGATGCCCTGGGCGACCAGCCAGGTCAATACCAGGCTGACCGGCCACAGCAGCAGCAGCGGCGTGAGCATCCAGTCGAGGATCTCGCCGAACAGCGAGCGCTGTTCACGCTGGAAGAGTTTCACGGTGCTCGTGTGGTGAGGGTGGCGGTGCGGGCCGGCGCATCATCAGCCGGGAATCTTCTCCAGGCAGTAACCCAGGCCGCGCACGGTGGCGATGCGGATCGGGCCCTTCTCGATCTTCTTGCGCAGGCGGTGGATGTAGACTTCGATGGCGTTGTTGCTCACCTCCTCACCCCACTCGCACAGGCGCTCGACCAGCTGGTCCTTGCTGACCAGGCGGCCGGTGCGCTGCAAGAGCACTTCCAGCAGCCCGAGTTCACGCGCCGAGAGTTCGACCATCTTGCCGTCGATGGTGGCCACGCGGCCGGCCTGGTCATAGACCAGCGGGCCGTGCCGGATCTGGCTGCTGGTGCCGCCCATGCCGCGGCGCACCAGGGCGCGCACCCGCGCTTCGAGTTCCTGCAGCGAAAAAGGCTTGGCCATGTAGTCGTCGGCGCCATAGTCCAGTCCCTTGACGCGCTCTTCCACGCTGTCGGCCGCGGTCAGGATCAGCACCGGCAGGCTGGAGCCGCGCGCGCGCAGCTTCTTGAGCACCTCCAGGCCGTGCATCTTGGGCAGGCCCAGATCCAGGATCAGCAGGTCGAACTCGCTGTTGGTCATCAGGGCCGCATCGGCCTCGGTGCCGCTGGCCACATGGTTCACGGCCGCGCCCGAGCTGCGCAGGGTGCGCAGCAAACCGTCGGCCAGAACCTGGTCGTCCTCGGCGATCAATATCCGCATGCATGTCTCCTGGCTGCCGGCTGTGCTGCGCCGGCTTGTGCTGCCCCTTGGGGGTCGATTTTAGGCGCAGGCATAGGCTTCCAGCCCCAAGGCGATGACGGTGGCCACTTCAAGACCCACCGCCTGCTTCAGTTCGGCCTCGGCCTGCAGCACCGCGCGCTGGAAGCCCCCCAACCAGGCCAGGCCGGCCGGTGTGAAGCGCACCCGCTTGGCCCGGCCGTCGCGTTCGTCGGGTTCGCGCGTGACCAGGCCCCAGGCCTCGCACTGGTCGACCAGTTTGCCCATGGCCTGCTTGCTCATGCCTGCCGACACCGCCAGTTCCTGGAGTCGCGCACCTTCCAGCGCCAGATGGCGCGTGATGTGGATATGGGCGGCGCTGATCTGGCCGCGCGCCGCCAGGTTGGACAGGGCCAGCGGCACCTCGGCGTCCTGCGCCATCAGATGCAGCACGCGCTCGTCGAAACGGCGCATGGCATGGCCCAGCAGGCGTCCCAGATGGGTCTGGCGCCAGCCGGCGTCGGGAGTTGTCAACGGCGTCGTGGTCACGAACAAATAGTAAACCAAAATGACTAAAAATCGGCTTTACGACTTGGCACAAGGGTATTAAAGTACTGATCAAGCATCCAGCCTGTAGTTAAAAACACTGGATAACCAGTCAACCCCCCAAGGAGCATTCATGGACGTAGCCGGCAAATCAATCAGCGTACCCAACAGCGAAAAAGCCAAGGCCCTGCAGGCCGCGCTGGCCCAGATCGAGAAGCAGTTCGGCAAGGGCACCATCATGCGCCTGGGCGAGGGCGAGGCGATCGAGGACATCCAGGTCGTCTCCACCGGCTCGCTGGGGCTGGACATCGCCCTGGGCGTGGGCGGCCTGCCGCGCGGCCGCGTGGTCGAGATCTACGGCCCGGAATCCTCGGGCAAGACCACACTGACCCTGCAGGTCATCGCCGAGATGCAGAAGATCGGCGGCACCTGCGCTTTCGTCGACGCCGAGCATGCGCTGGACGTGCAGTACGCGCAGAAACTGGGCGTCAACCTGCCCGACCTGCTGATCTCCCAGCCCGACACCGGCGAGCAGGCACTGGAAATCGTCGACAGCCTGGTGCGTTCCGGCGCGGTGGATCTGATCGTGGTGGACTCGGTGGCGGCGCTGACGCCCAAGGCCGAGATCGAGGGTGAGATGGGCGACAGCCTGCCCGGCCTGCAGGCGCGCCTGATGAGCCAGGCCCTGCGCAAGCTCACCGCCACCATCAAGAAGACCAACTGCATGGTCATCTTCATCAA
>JAHRYV010000050.1 GCA_020621965.1 Curvibacter sp.
CGCCGTGTCGCTGCTGTGCTGGCCCAGCTTGTCTTCCAGCCGCGCCACCACATAACCGGGCGCATCGGTGGGCACCAGGAAGGCGCTCATGCCCTTCTTGCCCGCGCCCTTGTCCGTGACGGCGATGACGATGGCCACCTGGCCGTTCTTGCCGCTGGTGATGAACTGCTTGACGCCGTTGAGCACGTAGCTGTCGCCCTGGCGCACGGCCGTGGTGCGCAGGCCCGAGGCGTCCGAGCCCACGTGCGGCTCGGTCAGGCAGAAGGCGCCCAGCATCTCGCCGCGCGCCAGCGGCACCAGCCACTGCTGTTTCTGCTGCGCATTGCCATGTTTCATCAGGATGGCGTTGACCGGGCAGTTGGTGACACTGATGGCCGTGCTGGTGCCGCCGTCGCCGGCGGCGATCTCCTCCAGCACCAGCGACAGTGTCAGGTAGTCGAGGTTGGCGCCGCCGTACTCTTCCGGCACGCAGATGCCGTAGGCGCCCAGCGCGGCCAGGCCGCGGTGGACCTCTTTCGGGAAATGGTGTTCCTGGTCCCAGCGCGCCGCCTGGGGCCAGAGTTCGGCCCGGGCGAACTCGCGCACCGCGTCGCGGATCATTTCCTGGTCCTGGGTCAGCAGCATGGAGGCTCCGCTTTCAATTGACGTTGACGTAAACGTCAATTATGCCGTCTTGCCCGGCGCCTGCGGATCGCGGCGCCGGCGCCTAGTAGGGTTTGTGCCCCACCACGTTGCCGGCCGGCTGGTACTGGCAGACCCACACCTGCTCGCGGCTGTCCTCGCACACGGCCATGGCGCAGCCGACCCGCGTGCTGGTCTTCCAGACCATCTGCGTGTAGTGGCCGCACACCTTGCCGGGCTTGCAGCTGTTGTTCGTGTGGTTGTAGTCGGCCCGCTCGCTGCCCCAGCTGTCCACCGGTTTCTCGGCAGGCACCCGGCTCAACTCGCGCCGGCCGTCGGACCAGACCACCGCACTCGCCCAGTACAGGTTCTCGCCATACTGCCCCTGCGGCTTGCTGTGGCGCATACGGCACTGGTTGGTCTGCTGGAGCTCGTTCGCCCAGGCCTGCGCGGAGGCCGCCAGTTCGGGTGAATAGCTCAGCGGGCCCACGCCCACCTGGGCGCGCCACCGGTTGTGCGCGGCCAGCATTGCCGCGCCATCCACGCCGTCGGCGCGGGCGCCCGCCGCCAGCAGCGTGAGCACCACGAGCCCGGCGAGGCATTTGCCGCGCGCGGCGCCGAGGTACAGGGCGCGGCTCAGAGCAGTTCCAGCGCCACCGCCGTGCCTTCGCCGCCGCCGATGCACAGCGTGGCCAGGCCGCGCTTGAGACCGCGGGCCTTGAGCGCGTACATCAGCGTGACCATGATGCGCGCGCCGCTGGCGCCGATCGGGTGACCCAGGGCACAGGCGCCGCCGTTGACGTTGACGATGTCGTGCGCAACCTTGAGCTCTTCCATCAGCGCCATGGGCACGACGGCGAAGGCCTCGTTCACCTCCCACAGGTCCACGTCCTTCACGCTCCAGCCGGCGCGCGCCAGGGCCTTTTGCGTGGCGCCCACCGGGGCGGTGGTGAACCACTCGGGCTCCTGCGCGTACATGGCATGGCCGACGATCTTGGCCAGCGGCTTGCAGCCCAGTTTGGCCGCGGTGGAGGCGCGCATCATCACCAGGGCGGCGGCGCCGTCGTTGATGGACGAGCTGCTGGCGGCGGTGATGGTGCCGTCCTTCTTGAAGGCGGGCTTGAGCGCGGCGATCTTGTCCAGCTTGGCCTTGCCCGGGCCTTCGTCGATGGCAACCACGGTCTCGCCGGCGCGGGTCTTGACCGTGACCGGCGTGATCTCGGCACTGAAGGCGCCGTTCTGGATGGCGGCCTGGGCACGGCGCACGCTGGTGCTGGCGAAATGGTCCTGCTGCTCGCGCGTGAACTTGTACTTGGCGGCGCAGTCCTCGCCGAAGGTGCCCATGGAGCGGCCGGCCTCGTAGGCGTCTTCCAGGCCGTCGAGCATCATGTGGTCGTAGATCTTGTCGTGGCCCATGCGGTAGCCGCCGCGGCCCTTGAGCATCAGGTAGGGCGCGTTGGTCATGCTCTCCATGCCGCCGGCGACGATGACGTCGGCCGTACCGGCGGCCAGCATGTCGTGCGCGAACATGGCCGCGCGCATGCCCGAGCCGCACATCTTGGAGAGCGTGACGGCACCCGCGCTCTTGGGCAGGCCGCCCTTGAAGCCGGCCTGGCGCGCCGGGGCCTGGCCCTGGCCGGCCATCAGGCAGTTGCCGAACAGCACTTCATCGACCTGCTCGGGCTTGATGCCGGCGCGCTCGACGGCCGCCTTGATGGCGGCACCACCCAGGTCGTGGGCCGCGAGGGACGAGAAGTCGCCCTGAAAGGCCCCCATGGGGGTACGGGCGGCACCGACGATGACAATGGGATCGGACATGAGGTTCTCCTGATAAGTCTGATGGATGAAATTTTGCCGCGAAAACCGGTAACCCGGCAGTCCCACGCGGTCCGGAGGACTACCTACCGCCGGGCGATAAACACCCGGCGCTACATGCTGTCGCGCAGCTGCGAAAAGCGCCGGCTGCGGTCGTAAGGGAAGACGTCGTACACATAACCCTGGCGGATGCGTTCCTGATGGCTCTGCCAGAAGGCCACGTCCAGCAGGTCGGCGTGGTGCCGCATGAAAACCTCGCGCACCGCCGGGTTGCCCAGCAGGAAAGGCGCGAAGGTCTCGGGAAAGACGTCGTGCGGGCCCACGCTGTACCAGACCTCGCCGCTCATCTCTTCCTCCTCGGTGCGCGGCGCCGGCACACGGCGGAAGTTGCAGTCGGTGACGTATTCGATCTCGTCGTAGTCGTAGAACACCACCTTGCCGTGGCGGGTGACACCGAAGTTCTTCCACAGCATGTCGCCGGGGAAGATGTTGGCCGCCACCAGGTCCTTGATGGCGTTGCCGTAATCGATCACGGCACGCTCCATCTGCGCACGCGCGCGCAGCGCGTCCTCGTCGTTGCGGGCCGGATCGGCGGCGCCGGCATCGAAGGCTTCCTGCAGGAAGATGTTGAGGGGGATCATGCGCCGCTCGATGTACAGGTGCTTGATGATGACTTCGCTGCGCCCGTCCTGGTCGCGGTCGCTGATCTCCAGCTGGCTGGGCGCGAACTTGCGGATCTCCTCGATCAGCTCGTCGTCGAAGCGCTCGCGCGGAAAGGCCACTTCACTGTACTCCAGCGTGTCGGCCATACGGCCGACGCGGTCATGCTGCTTGACCAGCAGGTACTTGCCCTTGATCTGCTCGCGTGTGGTGTCCTTCGGCGGCGGGTACCAGTCCTTGATGACCTTGAACACATAAGGGAAAGACGGCAGGTCGAACACCAGCATCACCATGCCCTTGATGCCGGGCGCGCTGCGGAAGCGGTCGCTCGAATGCTTGAGGTGCTGCAGGAAGTCGCGGTAGAACAGGGTCTTGCCCTGCTTGGCCAGCCCCAGCGCGTTGTAGAGCTCGGCGCGCGGCTTGCGCGGCATCATGCCGCGCAGGAACTGCACGTAGGCCGACGGCACCTCCATGTCCACCATGAAGTAGGCGCGCGCGAAGCTGAACAGCGCCACCAGGTCGTTCTCGCCGAACAGGGCGGCGTCGATCACCAGCTGGCCGCTCTCGTTGTGCAGGATGGGCAGGGCGAAGGGCAGCTCCTGGAAACCGTTGATGATCTTGCCCACCACGTAGGCGCCCTTGTTGCGGTAGAACAGGCCCGACAGCACCTGGATCTGGAAGTTGGCCTGCAGCCGGGTCTGCCCCAGCTCGCCGCTCACGGCCGCCAGCACATGCCGCACGTCGCGCCCCAGGTCCTCGAACGTGCCCTGCAGGCGGAAGTTGCCCACGATGCGCTCCACCGTCTCGCCCAGGGTCTCGCGCGTCGGATAGTAGGCGCGGTAGGTCGGCTGGGCGGCGGGCTCGTCGTTCTCGATGTATTCGGTGCTGACGGCCGGGCGCACGAAGATGAAGTCGTTGTGGAAATGCGTGCGGTGCAGGATCTTGCAGGTGACCGAGTTGAAGAAGGTCTCGGCCAGCTCGGGCTGGTGGTGGTCGACCAGCAGGCCGATGTAGTGCAGCTTGGCCTGGTGCCAGATGCTCATGGGCTGCGCGCCGGCCTTGAATTCCTTCTCCAGCCGGGTCACGCACTCCTTGACCCGCAGGTCGTAGAACTCGATGCGTTCGCGCTGGGCGCGCTGCTGGCCGTGCCAGTCGGCGGTCTCGAAGCGGTGCTTGGCGCGCGCCGACTCGGTGCGGAACAACCGGTAGTGCCGGTTGAAGCCGTCCATCATCGCCTTGGCGATGTCGTAGGCGACCGTCGAGTCGAGGCGCTGCGGAAACATCGCGTGGCCGGGTGCCGCCTACCCGCGCTTGGACGCCACCACGGTGGCAATGGCCTGGCGGTACAGCGGCTCCAGCGGCTCCTGGCCGTCCACGGTCATCTGCAGGTCCTTGAGCAGACCGTCGTGCACGCCGTAGACCCAGCCGTGCAGGGTGACGACCTGGCCGCGGCCCCAGGCGTCGAGCAGCACGGTGCTCTGCGCCACGTTGACCACCTGCTCGATGGCGTTGAGCTCGACCAGCGCATCGTGGCGCCAGGCCTCGGGGATGGCCTCCAGCAGCTCGCGGTGGCGGTCGCGCACGTCCATGATGTGGCGCAGCCAGTTGTCGGCCAGGCCGACGCGCGCGCCTTCCAGCGCCGCCTGCACACCGGAGCAGCCGTAATGACCGACCACCATGATGTGCTGCACCTTCAGCCGCTCCACCGCGAACTGCACCGTCGACAGCGCGTTCAGGTCCGAGTGCACCACCACGTTGGCCACGTTGCGGTGCACGAAGACCTCGCCCGGCTCCAGACCGGTGATCTGGTTGGCCGGCACGCGGCTGTCGGAGCAGCCGATCCACATGTACTTGGGCCGCTGCTGCGCCTTCAGGCCGGTGAAGAAACCGGGGCGCTCGCGCTCCATCTGCGCGGCCCAGGCGCGGTTGTGGGTAAAGAGGTCGTCGAGGGTTTTGCTCATGGTTCCATTTTCTCCCGCTCATCGGCCCTGGTGCAGGGCCGCACGTACATTCCAATCCAGCAGGCCGATCTGTGCCCGCGCCAGCGCGTCCTGCTGCGCGTCGAACTGGCAGGCCGGGCCCGCTGGCGCCCCGCCGGGGCTGCAGACAAAGCTGTTGGCCTGGCCCAGCGTCCAGCTGCCCTGGGCGTTGCGGGCCGTGCCGTAGTAGTTCACGCTCAGGGGCGCATTGAGCGCCGGATTCGGTTGCCGCGCCGGATCGAGCAGCAGATTGCGCCCGGTCTGGACGTAGCCGCTGTTCACACCGACCAGCGGGAACAGCGTGGGGAACATGTCGCGGTGGCTGGCCGGCAGCTGGCGTTGCGGCCCGCAGGCCTGCCCCTCGTTCCAGATGATGAAGGGCACCTGGCTGACCAGGTAACGCCGCTCGGGCGTGGCATAGACACCGAAGCTGCGCACATTGTGGTCGCCGGTGGCGGCGATCACGGTGTTGTGGCGCAGCGGGCCGTTGCGCACCTCCTGCACCAGGCCGCCGAGCAGGTCGGTGGCGTAGTGGTAGGAGTCGATGTTGAGCCACAGCGTCTCCGAATCACGCTCGCCGCCCCAGTGGGCCGGGTTGCGCTTGACGCGCCGGTAGTCGGGCGGCAGGTCGTAGGGCGGGTGGTTGGTGGCCGTAAGCACAAAAACGAACAGCGGCTGGTCCTGCGGTTTTTTCAGCCGCGCCGACAGGTAGCGGAACACATAACTGTCCCACACGCCCCAGATGCCCAGATCCGCCTCGGGGTAGGCGGCCTTCAGGTGGCTGGCGTCGATCACTTCGTCGAAGCCCTGGGTCTTGAGCACGCGGTCCAGTTCACGCCAACCGGCGCGCGCCGAGGTCACGAACAGCGTGCGGTAACCGGCCTGGCGCATGAGCAGGGGGACGGACCAGGGGATGGGCTTCTTGCCCTGCAGGCCCAGCGTCAGCGGCGTGATCGGCGTGGAGAACAGGATGGCTTCCAGCGACGGGTGGGTGCCGGGCTGGGCGGAGTCGAAATTGGAGAAATGGCAGGCCTGGCCCAGGGTGGGCGCCAGGCGGCCCAGCACATCGAACTCCTTCGCATCGTGGTAGAGGAAGGGCTCGGCGCTCCACGACTCCATCAGGAAAAACAGCAGGTTCTTGCGCGGCGTGGCCGCGGGTGCCGGGCTCGCCCCGCCCTGGGCGTACAAGGCGGCGCGCAGCGCGGCCTCGTCCTGGGCCTCGATGCCCAGCGCCCGCGCCGCCGCCAGCGGTGAGCCGTACCCCAGGCGCTTGAGCCCCAGCAGCGGGTCGTTCAGGTTCTGCGATTCACGCCGCGCATCCCAGGCGAACTTGAAGGCGATGACGCCGTTGGGCACCATGTCGTTGAGGAACTGCGAAGTGGTGACCGAGACGTTCTGCCGCCCCAGAGCCATCGCACGCAGCGTGCCCTTGGTCGTGAGCACCAGCAACAGAAAACCCAGCAGCACGCCCAGCAGGGTGAGCCAGACGGGGATGCGGCGCTCGGCCAGGCCGCGGTTCAGACCCCGGCTCAGGTGGGCGTACAGCGCCTTGCGCCCGGCCATGGCGGCCCAGCTGGCCGCGCCCAGCATGGCCAGGGTGAGCGTCACCGGGAAATCGCTCCAGATGGTCTGCAGGATGGCCTTGGTGTCGTCCTCGAAGAAACCGAACACCACCGGATCGATCGGTGTCTTGTAGAAGCCGAAATAGTGCAGGTTGACCAGATTGGCGATGACAAAAAGCAGGGTCACCGTGCCGGTGAAGCCGCCATGGAAACGCGGCGGCACCAGCAGCAGCAGCGGCCAGAGCAGGATGGCGGCGGCCGCGCTGACCTTGAGGTCGAAGCGCGCGCCCTGGTAGACCACGGCCCACAAGTCGGCCAGCGGCACCTGCAGCCCGGCCGGCCAGTGCCAGGCCACCTGCGCCACGCGCAGCACCGAAAGCGTGAGGGCCACACACAGCACCATGATCCAGCCCTGCAGAGTGGCCGTGGCCATGGCGCCCAGAAGGTGGTGGCCGAAGGTGCGCAGCGAAAACTTCATGCGGGAGATCCCTGTCAATTCAGGGCGCTATTGTGACGCCCGGAGATTTTCCCCATGGGAGCGCCGGGCAAGCGCTCACATCGTCTCGGCAAACAGCTCGCGCCCGATCAGCATGCGCCGGATTTCCGAGGTCCCCGCGCCGATCTCGTACAGCTTGGCGTCGCGCCACAGGCGCCCCAGCGGGTACTCGTTGATGTAGCCGTTGCCGCCGTAGATCTGCACGCCCTCGCCGGCCATCCAGGTGGCCTTCTCGGCGCACCAGAGGATCACCGAGGCGCAGTCCTTGCGCACCTGGCGCACGTGCTCGACCCCCAGCAGGTCCAGGTTCTTGGCCACGGTGTAGGCAAAGGAGCGGCCGGCCTGCAGCACGGTGTACATGTCGGCCACCTTGCCCTGGATGAGCTGGAACTCGCCGATGCTCTGACCGAACTGCTTGCGGTCGTGGATGTAGGGCACGACGTTGTCCATCACCGACTGCATGATGCCCAGCGGCCCGCCGGTCAGCACCGCGCGCTCGTAGTCCAGCCCGCTCATGAGCACCTTGGCGCCGCCGTTGAGTGTGCCCAGCACGTTCTCGGCCGGCACCTCAACGTTCTGGAACACCAGTTCGCCGGTGTGGCTGCCGCGCATGCCCAGCTTGTCGAGCTTCTGCGCGATGGAAAAGCCCTTCATGCCCTTCTCGATCAGGAAGGCGGTGACGCCGCGCGCGCCCAGCTCGGGTTCGGTCTTGGCATAGACCACCAGGGTGTCGGCGTCCGGGCCGTTGGTGATCCACATCTTGTTGCCATTGAGCAGGTAATAACCGCCCTTGTCTTCCGCCTTGAGCTTCATGCTGATGACGTCGCTGCCGGCCCCCGGCTCGCTCATGGCCAGCGCACCGACGTGCTCGCCGCTGACCAGCTTGGGCAGATATTTCTGGCGCTGCGCCTCGGTGCCGTTGCGCTTGATCTGGTTCACACACAGATTGCTGTGGGCGCCGTAGGACAGGCCCACCGAGGCACTGGCGCGCGAGATCTCTTCCATGGCAATCATGTGCGCCAGGTAACCCATGTTGGCGCCGCCGTACTCCTCGCCCACGGTGATGCCCAGCACACCCAGGTCGCCCATCTTGCGCCACAGGTCCATGGGGAACTGGTCGTTGCGGTCGATCTCGGCCGCGCGCGGGGCGATCTCGGCTTGCGCGAATTCGCGCACCGCATCACGCAGCGCATCGATGTCTTCGCCGAGCTGGAAGTTGAGTCCGGGCAGGTTCATGAATATCTCCGTCTGGTTGTCAATAGGTCTTGGGCACGGGCACCAGGGTCTGCTGCATCACGGCACAGGGGCTTTGTTTGCCGCTGGCATCGACGTGGACCACCTCGGCGGTGGTCACGATGACGCGGCGCCCGGCCTTCACCACCCGGCCGGTGGCGCGCAGCTCGCCGCCCTGGAAGGCCGCGAGAAAATTGATCTTGTATTCCACCGTGGTGACCTCCATGCCCTCGGGCGCCAGGGTGAGCCCGGCGTAGCCGCCGGCGATGTCAGCCAGCGCGCCCATGGCGCCGCCATGAAAGCCGTCCTGCTGCTGGGTGACCTTGTCGGAATACGGCAGCGCCAACTCGCACAGGCCCGGCTCGACGCGCAACAGGCGCACCCCCATATGGCCCATCATCCCCTGGCGCTCCAGGCTGGCCAGCACGCGCGCATGCATATCGGCAGCCATGGCTTACTTGCCGCCTTTCTTGTCCAGCTTGGCCAGCAGGGCACGGACTTCGCGCTGATGCGCCTTGATCTCGTCCAGGTTGGCCTGCAGGTCGGCCATCTGGTCCTCCACCTGCTGACGGTGCGCCGCCAGCACATCGAGGAAACGGCGCATCTGGGGCCCGGTGTCGCGCGGGCTGTCGTACATCTCGATGATGTCCTTGGCCTCGGTCAGGCTCAGCCCCAGGCGCTTGGCCCGCAGGGTGAGCTTGAGGCGGGTGCGGTCGCGCCCGCTGTAGACGCGGATGCGCCCGCCCGGCCCGGTGCGGGTGGGCTGCAGCAGGCCCATGTCTTCGTAGAAGCGCATGGCCCGTGTGGTCAGGTCGAATTCCTTGGCCAGATCGCTGATGCTGTAGGTCGTTGCCATAAGGAGGTCTGCGTTACAGTGAATTCAACAAAGGTGACAGCGCCTGGTCATGCGCGGCCTAGAATGAGGGTCATCGATTGACGTTTACGTAAACGTCAATTCTGGCACAGAATATGAACGAACTCGAACGAGAGCTCCACTACCCCCTGGGCGAGACCCTGCCCGAGCCCGGCCGCGCCCTGGAAGTGGCCCCCGGCGTGCGCTGGGTGCGCATGGGCCTGCCCTTCGCGCTGAACCACATCAACCTCTGGCTGCTGCGCGACGAACTCGACGGCCGCGCCGGCTGGACCGTGGTGGACTGCTGCATCAACCGCGACGAAGCCCGGGCCCAGTGGGAACAGCTGTTTGCCGGCGACTTTCACGGCCTGCCCCTGCTGCGCGTGATCGTCACCCACATGCACCCGGACCACATCGGCCTGGCCGACTGGCTGTGCGCGCGCTGGAGCACCCCCGAACACCCCTGCCGGCTGTGGATGAGCGCCACCGACTACAACCTGGCGCGCATCGGCTCGGCCGGCAGCAACGGCTTCGGCGGCGACAGCGCGGCGCTGTTTTTCGCCGCCCACGGCCTGCGCGACCCGCTGTCCATGGAGAAGATCCGCGAGCGCGCCAGCTACTACCCCACGCTGGTGCCGGCCGTGCCGCGCCAGTTCCGCCGCCTGATGGACGGCGACGTGCTGACCATCGGTGGGCGGGCCTGGCGCTGCATCAGCGGCTACGGCCATGCGCCCGAACACATCTCGCTGTATTGCGACGAGCTCAAGCTGCTGATCGGCGGCGACATGATGCTGCCGCGCATCTCCACCAATGTCAGCGTCTTCGACATGGAGCCGGAGGCCAATTCCCTGCAGCTCTTCCTGCAATCCATCGACCGGTTCAAGGCGCTGCCGGCCGACACGCTGACCCTGCCCTCGCACGGCAAACCCTTCACCGGCCTGCACCGGCGCATCGAGCAGCTGCACGAGCACCATCGCGACCGCCTGGCCGAAGTGATGGACGCCTGCGCCCAGCAGCCCTGCAGCGCCGCCGACGTGCTGCCCATCCTGTTCAAGCGCCAGCTCGACCTGCACCAGACCACCTTCGCCATGGGCGAGGCCGTCGCCCACCTGCATGCACTCTGGTACGCGGGCCGGCTGACCCGCCAACGCGACGGCGCAGGGGTCTACCGCTTCAGCCTGCCTTGCTAGACTGGCTGCATGATGAAGCTCAAGCCTCTGACCGTCCTGCTCTGCGCCGGCCTGGCCCTGCTGCCGGTGCTCGTCGCGCACGCCCAGGCACCGGCGCCCGCCGTGCCGGCCCGACCGGCCAGCCCCGCCACCCCGGCAACACCTGCCGTGCCCGCCGTTCCCGCCGTGGCAGCCACCCCCGCCACGCCGGCCGTGGCGCCACCCAAACCTGCGGCCCGGGCCGAAAAGAGATCCGGTCCGCAAGCCGAGCGCAAGAAGGCCCCCGCGTCCAAGCGCAAGTCCGCCACCCGCAAGCCGGCCACCAAGAAGAAATCCGCCACCAAACCCTCCCGCAGATGAGGGTTGCGCCTAGGTGGCGCGCCGGGATGCGCCCCTACAATGCCCCACTTTGGTGCTTGCAGGAGTCGCTCGCGTGCATCCCTTTTTTTCCTGGTTACGCAGTTTCTTACCCGCGCCGCTGACGGTCAGCCGGCGCGAAATCTGGCTGGGCGTCCTGGGCGCCGGCCTCGGTGTGTTCGGCGCCGAGTGGCTCAGTCATCTGGCGCTGGGCGAACTCAACCCCTGGTTCATTGCCCCCATGGGCGCCTCGGCCGTGTTGTTGTTCGCGGTACCAGCCAGTCCGCTGGCCCAGCCCTGGTCCATCGTCGGCGGCAACCTGGTGTCGGCCCTGGTCGGCGTCATGTGCGCGCAGCTGCTCGGGCACACGGGCCTGGCCGCCGGCGCCGCGGGCGCCCTGGCCATCGCCGCCATGTTCGCGCTGCGCTGCCTGCACCCACCCGGCGGCGCCGTGGCGCTGACCGCCGTGCTGGGCGGCCCGGCCGTGGGCAAGCTGGGCTACAGCTATGCCTTGTGGCCGGTGGCGGGAAACTCCGCCCTGCTGCTGCTGCTGGCCCTGCTGTTCAACAACCTGCTGCAGCGGCGCTACCCGCACCAGCCCGTGCCGCCACCCCACCCGCACCACACCGCCGACCTGCCACCCAGCGCCCGGCTCGGGTTCAGCAAGGAGGACCTGGATGCCGCGCTCGGCGCGCGGGGCGAGCTGCTCGACATCAGCCCGGACGATCTGGAGGAGATCCTGACCCGCGCCCAGGTGCTGGCCAGCCGCCGCCGCTGGGGCACCGTGCAGTGCGGCGACATCATGTCGCGCGACGTGGTGTCCATTGGCCCGCGCGACTCGGTCGACGAGGCGTGGGCGAGCCTGGCCCGGCACAAGGTGAAGGCGCTGCCGGTGACACAAGCCGATGGCACCTTGGCAGGCATCGTCTCGCTGCACGATTTTTTCATCGCGCACAGCGCGCCGGACCCGCGCAAGATGCCGGTCATGAGCACGGCCCGCCACGTGGAAGACATCATGACGCGCAAGGTGCGTGTGGCGCGACCGGAACAGCTGATGGTGGATCTGGTCGGTCTGTTCTCCGACGGTGGCCTGCACCACATGCCGGTGGTGGACGCGCAGAACAAGGTCGTCGGCATGATCACCCAGTCCGATGTGGTCGCTGCGCTGTTCAAGACCGGCTCGACCGTCTAGGCACGGATCTGTGCGCGGATACGTCTCGATACACCTGCGGGGTCAACCCCCGCGCAAGGCCTGCCGTTGTGTAGATGCCTTCAGATCCACTGAAGTCAAACCCTCCACCGAAAGGCATATGAAATGAGCAAGATCCTCGCTACCCTGATCGCCGGCCTGTTTGCAGCCAACGTGTTCGCCCAGGCTGCCGCGCCCGCTGCTCCGGCCACGCCTGCCACCCCCGCCACCGCTGCGACGCCCGCCGCACCCGCCGCCAAGGCCGACAACATGGGCGAGAAAAAAGCCGAAGCCAAGAAGGCCGGCGCTACCGCCAAGAAGGCCGGCAAAAAGGCTGACAAGAAAGCCGCCGACAAGAAGTAATCCGCTTCATCACGCCTGCTGCAGCCCGCCCGCACCCGATGCCGGCGGGCTGTTCTTTTTTATGCGGTGCGGCGCGCGGGCCGTGCGCGACGGCCCGCCATTCAGGTGGACCCCAGCAGCCAGCCCCAGCAGGCCCACGCGGCCAGCGCCACCAGCACCAGCCCCGCACTCACGATGCTGCCGTAGCGCATGCCACCGGTGGCATAGGCCACCACGATCTTGCTGACCGTGTTGCTGCTGAAAGCCAGCAGCACTGCCACCAGCAGCGTGGCCTGATCGATCTCGCCGCGCGCGGCCAGTCCGATGACGGCTGCGGCCGATGAGTGCGTATCGGCCAGACCGGCCAGGGCCGTGGCCACCAGGGTGGCCTGGGTGCCCAGACCGTGCTGCAGCCAAGACACCGTGGTCGCGATGCCCGTGAACAGCAGCGCCAGCAACACGGACTGGCGCAGGCTGAAGGCCCGCCCCTGCGCCGCCCCGTCGTCCGGCGGCACCGCGCTGCGGCGATACGCGGCCAGCCCCAGCAGCAGGGCCACGAGCAGGGCGGTGCCCATGATCGGGGCGATGCGCCGCAGGCCGGCCGGATAAAGCAGTCCGGTTATCAGCATCAGCTGCAGCGCGGTGGCCACGGTGGAGAACCAGGCACCGGCCACGCAGGCCGTACGCAGTTCGGGATGGCGCGCCGCACGCGTGCCCATGGTCGCGATGGTGGCCGTGCTGGAGACAAAACCGGCGACCAGCCCCGACAGGGGCAGACCGATCCGCGCGCCGAGCAGACGCAAGGCCACATGGCCCAGGGCCTGCACTGTCATGAGGAGCACCACCAGCTGCCAGACGTTGCGCAGGTTGACGCCGCCCAGCCAGGCCAGCGGCTGGCTCGGCGCCAGCGGCAGCACCACCAGGGCCGAGGCCAGCAACAGCAGGGCATCACGCAGCTCCTGCTCGCCCAGCACCTGGGTCGAGAAGCGCTGCAGCGGCACGCGGGCGGCCAGCAGCACGGTGACCGTCACGCCCAGGGCCGCGGCCAGCGCCGGCTCGGGCACGCTGAGCATGCCCAGCAAAAAGGCGAGGAAAAGGGCGATCTCGGTGGTGACACCCGGATCGCGGGAGCGGTCCTTGAAATGCGACACCAGCGCCAGCCCGGCCACCAGGGCGCCCGCCACCGCCGTGAGCCAGAGCTGGCCCAGCAGCTGGGTGGCGCCGCCGGTCAGGGTCACCAGCGAGAAGGTGCGGATGCCGGCAAAACGGCGCATGCGCCCGCTGCCCTTGTTGCGCTCGCGCTCGACGCCGATGAGCAGGCCCAGCCCCAGGGCCAGCGCCAGGCGGCTCAATGTTCCGGTGTCGAAGTCCATGTCAATGCCAGCGAGGCAGTGTGTCGTCGCGCAGCTCGCCGCGCAGGCTCTGGTAGTCGGGCACGACCGAGCGCACCGTGTCCCAGAAACGCGGGCTGTGGTCCATCACGCGCAGATGGCTGAGCTCGTGCGCGACCACGTAGTCGATCACACTCTGGCGGAAATGCACCAGGCGCCAGTTCAGGCGGATCGAGCCATCACTCGTCGCGCTGCCCCAGCGGGTGCCGGCGCTGCTGAGCGAGAGCTTGCGCCACTGCACACCCAACTGCGGCGCGTAGTGCTGCAGCCGCTCGGTGAAGATGCGGTGGGCCTGGCGCATCAGCCAGGCCTGCACGGCGTCGCGGATCTGCGCCGCTTCGGCGTGCTGCGGCAGACCGATGTGCAGGGTCAGGCGCGGCACGCCTTCGAGCGTCAGGTTGGTCGCCTGCGCGTCGGTGTGCAGCACCACCTCCACATCACCGGCCTTGAGGCCGCCGCCGACCGCGCGATAGGTCTGGGTCGGGTCCAGCACCACGATGACCGTCTCGCCGAGGAAAGGAAAGCTGCTGCCGTCGCGCCACTCGATGCGCGCCGACTCCAGGCGCAAGCGACGCTCGCGCATCTCGTCGAGCTTGCGCACGATCCAGTTCGCCTTCTCCTGCAGCGCGGCCTCCACCTCGTACAGCGGCACCCAGCGCGGCGCGCTGACCACCAGGCCGTCGGGCCCCACCTGCATGCCGATGGTGCGGCGCTTGCCGCGCTTGAATTCGTAGGCCACGTGGGCATCACACAGACGGGTCTGGCGGTTGGCGCGCGGATGGCTGAACTGCGCCGGCGCCATCACGCTGGCAATCGGCTGCTCGGGCTGGAAGGGTCCATGCACCGGCACGGCCGGCGGCGGCGCGGAAGTCGGCTGGGCCTGCACGGGCGCCGCATCGAAGAGGTCGAGGGCAAGCTGAAGGAAGCTGCGCATGGTCGACACTTTAGCGAAGATAACCAAGGGCCACGGCAAGCCCTGGTCGCGCAGCCTGGGGGTGAGCCATCAATACGCCTCGGGGTCGAGCCGGCGCATCTCGGCCTCGATCCACGTTTCGACCTCGTGCATCAGCTCGGCCGGGTCCCGTCCGGCGCTGGGAATGGGCTGGCCGATGGACACGTCCACCACACCCGGGCGCTTGATGAAGGCCCTGCGCGGCCAGACCTTGGCCGAGCTCACGGCCACCGGAATCACCGGCGCGCCGGTGGCCACGGCCAGCCGTGTGCCGCCGGTCTTGTAGACCCCTTGCTGTCCGCGCGCCACGCGCGTGCCCTCGGGGAAGATGATGATCCAGACGCCGCGCGCGAGCAGCGCCTGCCCTTGCGTGACCACCTTGGCGAAGGCCAACGAGCGCTGCGAGCGGTCGATGTGGATCATGTCCAGCCGGCCCATGGCCCAGCCGAAGAAGGGCACATAGAGCAACTCCTTCTTGAACACATAGGCCAGCGGATGCGGCATCAGTGTCGGCATGAGAAAGGTCTCCAGCGTGGACTGGTGCTTGACCAGCAGGATGGCCGGGCTGGTCTCACCCATCGGCAGGTTCTCCATGCCCGTCACACGCACGCGTATGCCCAGCAGCACACGGGCGCCGGCCATGACCCAGCCCAGCCAGCGCACCGCCATCCAGTACAGCGGGTTGCCGCGGATGCGGATGGAGGCCACGACCATGATGAGGGCCCAGGGAATCACCGTGACCAGCATCCATAGGGCGTGTACGAGAGAGCGCAGCAGGGCCATCGCAGGGGTCCCTCAGGTGCCGTCGCGCGTCACCAGGTAATCGGCGAAGGCCAGCAGGTTGTCGTGTACGCGGGTGTCGGCCGGGAAATTGTCGGGCAGAGGCTGGCCGCGGAATTTTGCGCCCTTGCCGGTCAGCACCAGATGCGGCTCGCAACCGACGGCGGCGCCGGCAATGATGTCGCGCGCCGAGTCGCCGACCGCGGGCACGCCCTTGAGCGCGATGCCGTAGCGCTCGCCAATCTGCTCGAACAGGCCGGGCAGCGGCTTGCGGCAGTTGCAGGTCTGGTCCGGCGCATGCGGGCAGTAGAAGATGGCCTCGACGCGGCCGCCGGCCGTGGCCAGCAGCTTGTGCATCTTGGTGTGCATGGCGTTGAGCGCGGCCACGTCGAAGAGGCCGCGGCCCAGCCCCGACTGGTTGGACGCCACCACCACGTGCCAGCCGGCGTGGTTGAGCTTGGCAATCGCCTCCAGTGCGCCGGGCAGCGGCTTCCACTCGGCCTCGGACTTGACGTACTCGTCGCTGTCCTCGTTGATGGTGCCGTCGCGGTCGAGGATGACCAGCTTCAGGGTCTGCGCGGTATGCACGTCAGGCTGCCAGGCGGGAAAGATCGGCCACGCGGTTCATGGCCTCGTGCAGGCTCTTGAGCAGGCCCTGGCGGTTCAGGCGCAGGTCCAGCTCTTCGGCGTTCACCATCACGTCGTCGAAGAAGGCATCGACCGGGGCGCGCAGCGCGGCCAGCGTCTTGAGCGAGGCGGTGTAGTCGCCGGCCTCGAACTGGGCGTTCGCCTTCGGCACCACGTCCTTCAGCGCCGCGTACAGCTGCTTCTCGGCCGTTTCCTTCAACAGCACCTCGCTGACGTGGGCGTCGACTTCCGGCGCCTTCTTCAGGATGTTGCTGATGCGCTTGTTGGCCGCGGCCAGGGCGGCGGCTTCGGGCAGCGCGGCGAAGGCACGCACGGCCACCAGGCGCTGGGCCACCTCGCCCAGACGCTGCGGCCGCAGGGCCAGCACGGCCTCGACTTCCTGCGCGCTGTAGCCTTGCTCGCGCAGGCTGCCGGCGAGGCGGTCGTAAATGAAGTCTGCCAGGGCCGGCGTGGCATCGGTGATCTTGTCACCGAAAGCCGGCAAGGCGGCCGACAGCAGCGCGGACAGGTCCAGCGCGAGGTTTTTCTCACCCAGCATGCGGATCACACCCAGCGCATGACGACGCAGCGCGAACGGGTCCTTGTCGCCGGTGGGCAGGTTGCCGATGCCGAACATGCCGACCAGGGTCTCCAGCTTGTCGGCCAGCGCCACCACCAGACCGGTGGTGTTGCGCGGCAGCTCGTCGCCGGCGAAACGCGGTTTGTAGTGGTCCTCGATGGCGTGGGCCACTTCATCACCCAGGCCGTCGTGGCGCGCGTAGTAGCCGCCCATGATGCCTTGCAGCTCGGGGAACTCGCCCACCATGTCGGTCAGCAGATCGGTCTTGGCCAGACGCGCGGCCGTGTCGGCCGCTGCCTGCAGCTTGGCGTCGCCGAGTTGCAGCGCAATCGCCTTGGCAATGGCGCGCACGCGCTCGACGCGCTCACCCTGGGTACCGAGCTTGTTGTGATAAACCACCTTGCCCAGGCCGTCGACGCGCGAGGCCAGCGTCTTCTTGCGGTCCTGGTCGAAGAAGAACTTGGCATCGGCCAGGCGCGGGCGCACCACGCGCTCGTTGCCGCCGATCACGGCGCTGGCATCACTCGGGCTGATGTTGCTGACCACCAGGAACTGGTTCGTCAGCTTGCCGGCGGCGTCGAGCAGGGGGAAGTACTTCTGGTTGGCCTTCATCGTCAGGATCAGGCATTCCTGCGGCACGTCGAGGAATTCCTTCTCGAAGGCACAGACCAGCACATTGGGGCGCTCGACCAGGGCGGTCACTTCGTCGAGCAGGGCGTCGTCCTCGATGGGGCGCACGCCGCCACCGACCTGGGCGGCAGCGGCCGCCAGCTGGCGCGCGATCTCGGCCTTGCGTTCGGCGAAGGAGGCGATCACCGCCCCGTCGTCACGCAGCGCGGCGGCGTAGCTGTCGGCATCCTTGAGCACGACCACTTCTTTCTTGGCCTCGAAGCGGTGGCCGCGCGTGCTGTTACCGGCCTGCAGGCCCAGCGCCTTCACCGGCACCACGGTGCTGCCGTGCAGGGCCACCAGGCCGTGGGCCGGGCGCACGAAGTGCACGCTGCTCCAGCCGGGCAGTTCGCAATCGGTCTCCAGCTGGTAGCTCATGACCTTGGGGATGGGCAGCTTGGCCAGCGCCTCGTCCAGCGCCTTCTGCAGGCCGCTGTCGAGCGTGGCGCCGGTGACCAGGCTGTCGTAGAACAGGGCCTCGGCCTTGCCGTCGGGCGCGCGCTTGAGCGCGGCCACGGCGCGGGCCGGGTCGGACACGTCGGCGCCCAGGGCCGAGAGTTTCTTCAGCAGTGCCGGCGTGGCCTGGCCTTCGGCATTCAGGCCCACGGCCACGGGCATCAGCTTTTGCTGCACGGCCTTGTCGGCCGCCTTGAGGAAGACATGGCTGATGTGCGCGGCCAGGCGGCGCGGCGAGGCGTAAGCTGTCACCGCGGACTCGGCCGTGGCCAGGCCCATGGCGCGCAGCTGGTCGGCCAGCTGGGTGGCGAAGGCGTCGCCGAGCTTCTTGAGCGCCTTGGGCGGCAGCTCTTCGACGAACAGTTCAACGAGAAGGTTTTGGGTCGTCATGGTCTTAAGCTGCCTTCTTCGTCATTTGCTCGACCCAGGCGCGCGGCGCCATGGGGAAACCCAGGCGCTCGCGGCTCTCGCAATAACTTTGGGCCACGGCGCGCGCCAGGTTGCGGATGCGGCCGATGTAGGCGGCACGTTCGGTCACGGAAATGGCGCCGCGCGCATCCAGCAGGTTGAAGCTGTGCGCGCACTTGAGCACCTGTTCGTAGGCCGGCAGTGCAAGCTGCTGCTCCATCAGGTGTTTGGCCTGTTTTTCATGCGCCGTGAAGGCGGTGAACAGGAAGTCGGCGTCGCTGTGCTCGAAGTTGTAGGCCGACTGCTCTTTTTCGTTCTGCAGATAGACGTCGCCGTAACTCAGGGTGTCGGTCCACTTGAGGTTGTAGACGTTGTCCACGCCCTGCAGGTACATGGC
>JAHRYV010000051.1 GCA_020621965.1 Curvibacter sp.
GCCCGACGAAATCAAGATCGGCATCATGCCCGGCCACATCCACCGCAAGGGCCGTATCGGCGTGGTCTCGCGCTCCGGCACGCTGACCTATGAAGCCGTGGCGCAGCTGACCGAGATCGGCCTGGGCCAGTCCAGCGCCGTGGGCATCGGCGGCGACCCGATCAACGGTCTGAAGCACATCGACGTCATGCAGGCCTTCAACGACGATCCGGATACGGATGCCGTGATCATGATCGGCGAGATCGGCGGCCCGGACGAGGCAGAAGCCGCCCGCTGGTGCAAGGCCAACATGAAAAAACCCGTGGTCGGCTTCATCGCCGGTGTCACGGCACCCGCAGGCAAGCGCATGGGTCACGCTGGCGCGCTGATCTCGGGCGGCGCCGACACGGCCGACGCCAAGCTGGCGGTCATGGAGGAATGCGGCTTCAAGATCACCCGCAACCCGTCCGAGATGGGCAAGCTGCTGAAATCGCTGCTGTAAGCAAAACTACGAATCGGTTTGCGCCGGGCACCTGCGTAAACTATCCGCTGAGATCCAAGGGAGCGCCCCAGACTCGTAGTCTGGGGCGCTTCTTGTTTAACGATAAGCAGATAACAGAAACAGGAGAACTCAGATGGAAATGCTTCAGGATGTCAATTTCTGGATAGGTCTGATGAAGATCATCTGGATCAACATCATTTTGTCGGGTGACAACGCCGTGGTGATTGCCCTGGCGGCCCGATCCCTCCCCGCGCATCAGCAGAAGAAGGCCATCCTGTTCGGCTCCGGCGCCGCCGTGGTCCTGCGGATTGCCCTGACCATCGTGGCCGCCAAGCTGCTGCAGCTGTCCTTCCTGCAGGTCGTTGGTGGCATGCTGCTGCTGTATATCGGCGTACAACTGCTCAGCGAGGAAGAAGAACAGGACGGCCACGGCAAGGAAGGCGGGGGTCTGATGGCCGCTGTGCGCACCATCCTGATTGCCGACCTGGTGATGAGCCTGGACAACGTGATCGCCGTGGCCGCCGCGGCCAAGGGTAACGACGTGCTGCTGCTGATCGGCCTGGCCATCAGCATCCCGCTGGTGATTTTCGGCAGCACGCTGATGATCAAGCTCATGGAGCGCTTCCCCATCATCGTCACACTCGGCGCGGCCCTGATCGGCTGGGTTGGCGGCGAGACCATCGTCAGCGACGTCGCACTGAAGGAAGTGGCGGCAGACTACCCGTGGCTGCACTATGCGGCCGCGGCTGCCGGCGCGGTTTTTGTGGTGATGCTGGGCCGCACGCTGCAAAAGCGCCATTCATCGGCCGAGAGCTGATACAGCGTCGTGTCATGGCGCGGCCGCCAATGCGCGGCCGCTGCACGGGGCGGGCCCGGCGGCCGGGTCTGGCCTGTGCAAAAAAACGACAAGCCCCTGTGCATTAGCACCTTGTCGATAAGGAGAGGGTCTGCTAAGGTGGAAAGCTTGTTTGGCGTACAGACGGTACGCCGTTTTCATTGGGAAAACCGGGGGCCATCCCGGTCGCACCCGCAGATCGAAACAGGCACCAATTGGCGACTTTTACCCTCAGCAGACGGCTGCAGCCGTGTAAAAGGCAGGCGTTTGCCAGGCTGTCGCACTTCGCCACCCTGCTGGCCCGGCGTCTTCCGGCTGTGGCGCCGGTGGGCAGATCGGACCGCTAATTCACCCAGTGGCGACCACGGTAGCAATGATTTACAAGTTTTGTGCACTGACTGATCCCGGCCTGGTCCGGGACAACAACGAAGACTCCGTTGCCTTCGATCCAAACAGCGGCGTTGCCGTCTTGGCCGACGGGATGGGGGGCTACAACGCGGGTGAGGTGGCCAGCGGCATGGCCACGTCCATCATCAACTCCGAGATGAATCGCTGGCTGGCCGAGGCGCCCGCACCGGCTCCGGTACAGGATCTTCGGCGCGCGATGGAAATCTGCGTGGCCAATGCCAATACAGCGGTCTACCGGGCGGCCAATGCCAACGCGCTGTACGCCGGCATGGGCACGACCCTGGTGGTCGGCGTCTTCCAGGGTGTCAACCTCGTGCTGGGGCATATCGGCGACTCGCGCTGCTACCGCCTGCGCCAGGGGCAGATGAGCCGGATTACCAAGGACCACTCCTTGCTGCAGGAGCAGATCGATGCCGGCCTGTTGACGCCCGAACAGGCGGAACTCTCCGCCAACAAGAACCTGGTGACCCGCGCCTTGGGCGTGGACGACGCCGTGTTGCTGGAGGTTCACGACCATATCGTCGAGCCTGGCGACACCTATCTCATGTGCTCGGACGGACTGTCCGACCTGGTCCGGGACCAGGAAATTGTCAAAATCCTGCAAATGGCGACCACGCTGGAGCAGCGCGCCCAGACACTGCTCGACACGGCCAATGCCCACGGCGGGCGGGACAATATTACGGTCCTCCTGGTCCATGTGGAGGCGGGCCCGGAAAAGCGCGGTCTGATGGCCAGATTGCTGGGAAAATAGCGGGCCAGATTGATTACAAAGTAACAGGAATAGGAGTCGGGCATGCCGAAACTGATCGTTTCGATCGACGGTGTGGTCATCAAGGAAGTTCAGTTGACCAAGGAGAGGACCACTCTGGGGAGGCGTCCGTACAACGACGTGGTCATCGACAACCTGGCCGTGAGCGGGGAGCATGCGGCTTTGCAGATGGCCGGCAATGAGGTCACGCTGGAGGACCTCAACAGCACCAATGGCACCTATGTGAACGGCAAGGCCGTCAAGAAACAGGTCCTGCGCAACGGCGACAGCCTCGAAGTCGGCAAGTACAAGATCAAGTTCGTCAACGAAGCCGAGACTCCAGGGTACGACCGGACCATGGTGTTCAAGCCGGGCGAGCTGCCTGCGGCCGCTGCCGGCGAGCCGGTGAGCGTGAATGGCGCCTTGAAGGTGCTTTCCGGGGCATCGCCGGGCCGCGAAATGCCCCTGACCAAGGTGGTGACCACCGTGGGCAAACCCGGCGTGGCCGTGGCGTCGATTTCCCGCCGGCAGAATGGCTACGTGGTGGCACATGTCGAGGGTGCGGGCACGCCCCTGCTCAACGGGGCGCCGATCACCTCCGAACCGGTGGCGCTCAAGAGCGGTGACGTGATCGAATTGGCGGGTACCAAAATGCAGTTCATCCAGAACTGAGCCCGCAGCAGCCTGTCTTGCGGATGCGGCGCGCGTCGTATGATGCCCGCGCAGGCCGAGGCAGGCAGACAAAGGAGTGGTCATGAAGGTACGCGTATTGGGCTGCTCAGGCGCGATCGCCAGGGAGTGCCGTACGACGTCCTTTCTGGTCGATGGCGATGTCCTGGTGGATGCCGGCACGGGTGTCGGCGATCTGACGCTGGACGAAATGCTCGGCATCGACCATGTGTTCCTGACCCACTCCCATCTGGATCATGTGGCGGCCTTGCCGTTGATGCTGGACGCCATTGCCACCCGGCGCAGCAGCCCGGTGCAGGTGCATGCGCTGGCCGGCACGATCGCGGCCCTCCGGGCGCATGTGTTCAACGACGTGATCTGGCCGGACTTCACCCGCCTGCCGACCGCGCAGGCGCCGTTCATCCGTTTTCACGAAATCCAGGCGGGGCAGGTGCTGACCGTTGGCGGCAAGAGCATCGAAGTCCTGCCGGCCGTCCATACCGTGCCCGCGGTCGGTTATGCCGTGCAGGCGCCGCACGCCTGCTGGGTCTTCAGCGGCGACACCGGCCCCAATCCGGCCTTCTGGCGGCGGATCAACCAGCTCGACGTCAGCATGCTGGTGATCGAGACCGCTTTCAGCAGCCGCGAGAGCCAGCTGGCCTCGACCAGCCTGCATCTGTCGCCGGGTGTGCTGGCCAGTGAGCTGGACCAGATCGCCGTGGGCCACAATTATCCAATCTACATCACCCACACCAAACCAGCCGAGACCGAGTTGATCATGTCGGAGATCGGTCAGCTGGAGGGCAAGCGTGCCGGTGGGCAGCGGGTCGGGCACGACATCCGCTGGCTGCAGGCCGGCCAGGAGTTTGAACTATGAGCGCCGTCATGAAACCGCCGACACCCGGCACGCCCAGCGAGCAGGAATTTCTGGAATCCCAGAAACTGCCGCCTGACAAGCGGGACAAGACCTTCCAGGCACTGTTTGTTCGTCAGCTGCAGCAGGTGATCGTGCGCATCCACGAGACCGAGAACGTCGAGCAGATCATGCTCGAGGTCAGCTCCGAGATCTGCAAGTTGTTCAACGCCGACCGACTGACGCTGTACACCATCGGTGAGGACGAGGCGTCCATCGTCTCCAAGGTCAAGACGGGCCTGAGCAGCAGCCGCGATCTGCGGCTGCCTATCAGCCCGCAGAGCATCGCTGGTTATGTGGCGTTCAGCCGCAAATTGCTGAACCTGGCCGATGTCTACGATGAGCCGACCCTCAGGCAAATCCACCCCCAGCTGACCTTCCTCAAGGAGGTGGACAAGCGCTCGGGTTATCGAACCAAGCAGATGCTGGTGTCGCCCATCGTCGAAGGCGGCAATCTGTACGGCGTGCTGCAGCTCATCAACAACAAGGCCGACCAGTCCTTCAGCGAGCTCGACGTCAAGGGTGCCGTCCAGCTCTCCAAGACTCTGGCCACCGCCATACGCCAGCGCCTGCAAAAGTCGGACGAAGGCCAACGCAGCCGCGCCACCAAGTACGACCGCCTGGTGAGCGACGGCCGGCTGACCGAGGCGCAGTTGCAGGAATGCATCCTGGGGGCCCGCAACGACGGCCAGCCGGTAGAGCATCTGTTGGTGAGCAGGCACCAGATCACGCCGGCCCAGATCGGCTCGTCGCTGGCCAAGTTCTTTGGTGTGCCCTACGAGCCCTTCAACGCCGGGCGCATCCGCTCGGAGATGCTGCACGGCTCGCTCAAGCGCGAGTTTGTCGAAGGCCAGGGCTGGATTCCACTGGAGGAATCGCCGGATGGCCTGGTCATCATGTGCCTGGATCCCGAGGCGACCCGGGGCGCGCGCGTCGTGCCGCAGGTGTTCTCGCGGATCAACAAGTTCTCCTACCGGGTCACGACCCAGGTTGAATTCGAGCAGACGCTGACGCAGCTCTTCGCCCCTGCGCCCGATGCGACTTCGATCGACCAGTTGCTGGCCGACATGGGCGGCCCGCTGGACGACGACGGCAGCAATGACGACTCGCTGGAATCCGCCGCCGCGGACAACGAACTGGTCAAGTTCGTCAACAAGGTCATCGTCGACGCCTATAACCAGAAGGTCTCGGACATCCATATCGAGCCCATGCCGGGCAAGCTAAAGACCGGCATCCGCTTCCGCATCGACGGTACCCTGGTGCCCTATATCGAAGTGCCGGCGCATTTCCGCCAGGCCATGGTCACGCGTCTGAAGATCATGTGCGACCTCGACATCTCCGAGCGCCGCAAGCCGCAGGACGGCAAGATCAAGTTCAAGAAGTACGGCCCGCTGGACATCGAGTTGCGGGTCGCCACCATCCCCTCGGCCGGCGGCGTGGAAGACGTGGTCATGCGTATCCTGGCCTCCGGTGAGCCGATTCCGCTGGAGAAGCTGGGCTTGACGCCGCACAACCGCCAGAACCTGGAGAAAACGGTCAGCAAGCCCTACGGCCTGTTCTACGTCTGCGGCCCGACGGGTTCCGGTAAGACGACCACGCTGCACTCCATCCTGAAGTTCCTCAACACGCCCGAGACCAAGATCTGGACCGCCGAGGACCCGGTGGAAATCACGCAAAAGGGCCTGCGCCAGGTGCAGATCAACAAGAAGGCCGGCATCGACTTCGCACTGGTCATGCGCGCCTTCCTGCGGGCCGACCCGGACATCATCATGGTCGGCGAATCGCGCGACAAGGAAACCGTGTCCATGGGTGTGGAAGCCTCGCTCACCGGCCACCTGGTGTTCTCCACCCTGCACACCAACTCGGCGCCCGAGTCCATCACGCGTCTGCTGGACATGGGCATGGATCCGTTCAACTTTGCCGACGCGCTGCTGGGCATCCTGGCGCAGCGCCTGGCCAAGAAGCTGTGCGACTGCAAGCAGGCCTACACGCCGAGCACCTCGGAGGTCAACAGTTTCATCGCGGAATACGCCGAAGAGTTGCGCAACACCCCGGCCTGGAAAGTCGACTTCAGTGGCGAGGCGCAAAAACTCTACGAGGAATGGGTGGTCAACTACGGCGAGGACGGCAAGCTGCGCTTCTACAAGCCGGTGGGCTGCGAGAAATGCAACAACAGCGGCTACAAGGGCCGCTTGGGCCTGCATGAGCTGCTGATCGCCGACGACCGCATCAAGAAGCTGGTGCAGGAGCGGGCCCGGGTGGCCGAAATCTTCGCCGCGGCGGTGGAGAGCGGCATGCGCACGCTGAAGATGGACGGCATGGAGAAGATCATGATGGGCATGACCGACCTGAAGCAGGTCCGGCAGGTTTGCATCAAGTGACAGGCCCGGTCGGACAAAAATGTCAGGGTCGGAGTCAACATCGACAGAAATGAAGGTGTGGCACCCCGGTTCGCCGGGGATTCCCGTCAAAACAACAACAAATTTCACGTTGCCAGGCTGGCACGAAAACTGCTGCCAAGACTAGGTACAGCTAGTCTGTATCAACGTTGTTTAACCAAGGAGCTATTCATGAAGCGTTCCATTCAAAAGGGTTTCACCCTGATCGAACTGATGATCGTGGTTGCGATCATCGGTATTCTGGCCGCCGTCGCCCTGCCGGCCTACCAGGACTACACCGTCCGCGCCAAGATGTCCGAAGTGATTCTGGCCGCTTCGGGCTGCCGCACGTCCATTACCGAGACCGTGCAGTCCGCTTCCAGCGTGCTGCCCGCCGCCGGCGCCTGGGGCTGCGAGGTCAGCAACACCGCTGGTTCCTCGAAGTATGTCCAGCTGGTTGAGACCACGGACGCTGGCAAGATCACCGTCACGACGCAGAACGTCAAGAACAAGAAGAGCGGCACCGACTACGTGGTCGGCGGCAAGCTGACCCTGGTGCCGATGAAGGATGCCACCAACCCCTTGGTCAACGCCGACGTGGGCGTGACCATCTACGCATGGCGCTGCGGTCTGGCCGCCGACAACACCGACGTGGATCCCAAGTTCCTGCCGGGTTCTTGCCGCGGCAACCTCTAAGTCAACAGGACTTAGCTAGGAAAACGCCTCTTCGGAGGCGTTTTTCATTGGAGGACGTTCGTGTATCTTGTCGCTTGCCTGCTCCTGCTGCTGAGCTGGTTCGTGCCCTTGTTCATCCTGCCGTGGACGGGCTGGCATAAGGAAGTGCTGGCATTTGCGGCAGTGGCACTGGCGTTTGGCGCGATGCTGCGGCAGACGCGGGCCGGCAAGCACATCGAGCTGCCGCGCGTGAGCGGCTGGTTCCTGGGCCTCGCGGCGGTGCTGGCCTGCCAGGCGGCCACGGCTACGGCCACTTTTCTTGGCGACGCCGGCGTCATCGCGGGCTATCTGCTCGCCGCCGTCATGGTGATCGTTGTGGGTTCGGCGCAAAAGGACCCGGCCAGAGCCGCCGCGTGCCTGGGCTGGACGTTGCTGGTGGCCGGCGTGGCCAGCAGTGTGCTGGCATGGGTCCAGACCCTCAACGTCTGGGAGCTGGGCGAGTGGGAGACCTGGATCATCCGCCCGCCGGCCTTGCGGCGCCCCAGCGCCAATATGGGGCAACCGAATCACCTGGCCATCCTGCTGCTGTTCGCCCTGGCCAGTCTGGGCTTCCTGAGGCGTCTCGGTCGAGTCAGCGCCACGCTGGCGGCAGTGCTAGGCACTCTGTTGCTGACGGGGCTGGCCCTCACCGAGTCACGCACGGGCATCCTGGCGCTGCTGCTCTTGAGCATCTGGTGGTGGCAGTGGCGTCGCCCCTCAGGCATGGCGCGGTTCGGTGTCGTGGCGGCATTGCTCGGTTTTCTTGCCTTGGCCTGGTTCTGGCCGCAGCTGCACCAGGCGATCCAGCTCGGTGGCGGGGCGGGCGCCGGGCCCACGCAGTTCAATATGAGCGGGGGCGGACGGATGATCGTCTGGCCCCAGCTCTGGCAGGCCGTGCTGCTCAAACCCTGGTGGGGTTGGGGCCTGCGCAATGTGTCGGAGGCGCAGAATGCCATCCTGGATCACTATGCGGCGAGCGAGCCCTATACCTATGCGCATAACGTCGTGCTGGACCTTGCGATCGGGGTGGGTCTGCCCTTGGCGATCATCTTCGTCGGCGTCATGGGCGTCTGGTTCTGGCGGCGCTTGCGTCGTGCACGTGAGCCCGTGACCTGGCTTGGTATCGCCATGGTCATGGTGTTGGGGCTGCACTCCATGCTCGAATTTCCCTACTCCTACGCCTATTTGCTGTTCCCGGTCTTGTTCATGGTGGGTGTTCTGGAGACTCGTCTGGCGCCGTCGCAGACAGTACGGGTCCCGCGCCGGGCGGTGATGGCGGTGGCGGCCATTACATGCTCAGTGCTGGCGTGGGGGGCCTGGGAATACATCCAAATCGAGGAAGACTTTCGGGTTGCACGCTTTGAAGCCTTGAAAATGGGTCGGACACCCACGGCCTATGAGCGTCCGCAAATCCATGTGCTGAAGCAGCTCGACACCATGCTCAACGCGTCGCGCATCGTGCCGGCGCCGGGCATGCGCATCGAACAACTAGAGTTGGCCCGGCAAGCGGCCTTGCGTTTCCCTTGGACCGCTCTGCAAAACCGATATGCCCTGGCGCTCGCCCTCAACGGTGAGTCCGACGAGGCCGTACGCCAGCTAAAAGTGATGCGGGCCATGCATGGTGAAAAAGCCTACAAGGAGATCAAATCAAATTGGGAAACCCTGGCCGAGGACAAGTACCCACAATTGAAGGCCGTGCCGCTGCCCTGAGCGAGAGCGCGAACCTGGCCTTGCTGCTGCTGTTGGCAACGCCATGGCTCAACCCGTTTGCCACGGGACCGTCGCCGACCGTGCAGCCGTGGTTGTACGCCTGCGCCTGCGCGACCCTGCTCTGGCTGTATCGGGCAAGACTGACGCTCGACCTGATTCTTCAGGGCTGGTTGACCGCGGCGGGTATCAGCGCCACCATCGGCCTGCTGCAGTACGCCGGCCTGACCCAGAATCTCGCTCCCTGGGTGATGCCGGCTGGTCTTGGAGAAGCGTATGGCAACTTGCGCCAGAGAAACCAGTTTGCCACGCTGACCACCATGGGCCTGGCTGCGGCGCTCTGGCTGGCCGGCCTGCACGGGCGCATGAGTACCGGCCGTTGGGTCTGGCTGGCCGTGGTTGCGGCGCTGCTGGCTGCCGGCAATGCCGCTTCAGCGTCACGCACAGGATTGTTGCAGCTGTTGCTACTGGCCGGGCTGTTTGGCCTCTGGGGTCTTTGGCGCATGCCGCAGCTACACTGGCTACTCGCCATTGCCTTGCTGGTCTATGTCGGGGCGAGTCTGACCTTGCCGGCCATGATCGAGCAAACTGCGACGGGGCATGGCATCTGGGAGCGCCTGCGGCAAGGTGAAGTCGGCTGCAACGTTCGGGGCACGCTGTGGCGCAATGTCCTATACCTCATTGGCGAGCGACCGTGGACCGGCTGGGGTTGGGGCGAGCTGGATTACGCCCATTTCATGACGCTCTATCCGGGGGGCCGCTTCTGTGACATCCTGGACAACGCGCACAACTTGCCACTGCAGCTGGCCGTCGAGCTGGGCGTTCCGGCGGCGCTATTGCTGTGTGGCGGCGGCGCCTGGCTGGTGTGGCGCTTGCGTCCCTGGCGCGAGTCCGATCGCGCACGTCAGGTGGTCTGGGCCGTCTTGTCGCTCATCCTGCTGCACAGCATGCTCGAATATCCCCTGTGGTACGGACCGTTTCAGACCGCCGTGGGCCTGTGTGCCTGGCTCCTGTGGACCAGCCAGGAAAAAGCGCCGTCGGTCGCGGTGGTGTCGCGACATCGGCCTTGGGAATACGGGCTGGCAGCGGGGCTGCTGCTGTCGACCGCTTATGCCGCATGGGACTACCACCGGATCAGCCAGATCTATCTACCAGAAACATTGCGGGCCGAGGCCTATCGCGACAACACGCTGGAGAAGGTCCGGCGCACACGGTTGTTCGGAACGCAAGCGCGTTTTGCCGAACTCAACATCACGCCACTGACGCCGGACAATGCCGCGCACACGAATGCGCTGGCACACGAGCTACTGCACTACTCCCCCGAGGCGCGTGTGGTGGAAAAACTCATCGAGAGTGCCGTGCTGCTGGGGCGAGACCAAGACGCGCAGCAATTCCTGACGCGTTACCGCGCGGCCTATCCGATAGAGCATGCACATTGGGCGGCCAGGCAGACGAAGCCGGGCCAGCTAGAGCACTGAGGCCTCAGGCGGCCACGTAGCTGCCCGACTTACCGCCATGCTTCTCCAGCAGGCGCACGCCGCTCATGGTCATACCCCGGTCCACGGCCTTGCACATGTCGTAGATGGTGAGCAGTGCCACCTGGACCGCGGTCAGGGCTTCCATTTCGACGCCGGTGGGGCCCACGGTTTCGACGGTGGCCGTACAGACCACGTGCGCAGGGACCTGATCGGCAGCCTGGTGGAGCTCGAAAGCCACCGCCACCCGGGTAAGCGCCAGCGGATGGCAAAGCGGGATCAGATCACTGGTCTTCTTGGCGGCCTGGATGCCGGCAATGCGGGCAATGCCAAGCACATCTCCTTTTTTGGCCGTGCCGGATTCGATGATCGCGAGGGTGGCGGGGAGCATTTCGATCCGGCCGGTGGCCACGGCGATTCGGTGCGTGCTGGCCTTGGCCGCGACGTCGACCATATGGGCCTGGCCCTGGGCATCAAAATGGGTCAGTGAACTCATGGAAAATTCCAACCTTACGAAACCTCGCAACAATTTGAGCATCATACGTCCATGACGCAAACGACCGTATTCAACTGGAAGGACCGCCTACAGGCCAGCGCGATTCATCTCGGCATCAGCCTGGCCATTGCCGCCTTGGCGGCCTTGCTGGTGTTCGGGCTCTGGTACCCGTATCCTCACGGTGACGCCGCCGGGGGGCGCGAACTGTTCCTGATCGTCGTCTCGGTGGACGTCATCCTGGGCCCCTTGATCACATTGGCCGTCTTCAACCGCCGCAAACCGAAAGACGAACTGGTGCGGGATCTGACCGTGGTGGGCCTCATCCAGCTGGCGGCCCTGGCCTATGGCCTGTGGACGGTGATGGTGGCGCGCCCGGTGCACGTGGTATTCGAGTTCGACCGCTTCCGGGTCGTGCATGCGATCGAGGTGCCCGAGGAGCTGCTGCCCCAAGCCCCAACCGACGTGCGCGGTCTGCCCTTGACGGGCCCAACCGTGCTGGCCGTACGCCCTTTCCGCGATGTCGACGAGGAGACCACGGCGACCCTCATGGCCTTGGAGGGGCTGCCCCTCAGCGCCCGCCCCGACCTTTGGCAGGCCTATCCCCAGGCACGCCAGCGTGTGCTGGCGGTGGCCAAACCCGTGGGCGAATTGCGCCAGCGCTTTGCGCAGCAGGCGGGTGAGATCGATGCCGCCGTGGCCCGTACCGGGCGCAGCCCAGACCAGCTGGTCTATCTGCCCATGGTCGCGCGCAAGTCTTTCTGGACCGTGCTACTCGACACCGGCAGCGCTGAGATCCTCGGCTATGTGCCGCTGGATTCATTTTGAAACCGAACCCGCAACGTCTCTCGAATTCCGGTCCTTGGCTGCGGCCGCTGGCGTTGCTGCTGGCGCTCGCCCAGTGTTTCGCACCCGCCCTGGCGCAGACCAACCTGCCGGCCCTGGGCGACGGCGGCGAGATGAGCAGCAGCGCCGAGCGCGCCCTGGGTGACCGCATTGCGCGCGAGTTGTATCGCAGCCCGGATTACCTTGACGATCCGATCCTGGGCGAGTACGTGCAGCAAACCTGGCGCCGCCTCATGGAGGCCGCCCGCAAACGGGGGGAACTGCCGCCGGAGCTCGACGAGCGCTACGCTTGGGAGATCCTGTTGGGCCGCGACCGCAGCGTCAACGCTTTCGCGTTGCCGGGCGGTTATATGGGCGTGCACCTCGGCCTGATCGCCGTCGTGGCGAGCGAGGATGAACTGGCCTCGGTGCTGGCGCACGAGCTCAGCCACGTGACGCAGCGCCACATCGCGCGCATCATCAGCCGTCAGGGCAACCAGGCGCCGTGGTTGTTGGGGGCCTTGATCCTGGGTGCGCTGGCGGCATCCGCCAATCCGGCGGCCGCGAGTGCCGTGGTTGTCGGCGGCCAGGCCGCGGCGGTGCAAGGCCAGCTGAACTTCTCGCGCGACATGGAGCGCGAGGCTGATCGCGTCGGCTACGGCGTGATGACCCAGGCCGGTTTCGAACCCCAGGGTTTTGTCGGCATGTTCGAGAAACTGCAGCAGGCCAACCGCTTCAACGACACGGGCGCCTTCCCCTATCTGCGCAGCCACCCCCTGACCACCGAGCGCATCGCCGACATGCAGGCCCGCCAGCAACTGCTGCCGCGCGCGCCCGCTCCGCAACCGGAAATGACCCATGCCATGCTGGCGGCCCGGGCGCGCCTGCTGGCCAATCCGGAAGTCGACAGCCTGCGGGCCGCCCTGGCGCAGGCCGACGGGGCCACGCTGGCCACGATGTCCCCGGCCCAGCAGGCCGGTGTGTTCTATGCGGCCGTGATGGCCGCCGTCGGCCTGCGCGAGTTCGGGCTGGCGCAGCGCCAGCTGGAGCGTCTGGCTCCCCTGGCGCAGGGAAATGCGCGCGCGCAATTCCAGGTCCGCCTGCTGGCGGCCGAACTGGCGCTGGCGGCGGGCGAGCTGCGCCGTGCGCGGGAACTGGTGGCGACGCAAGAGGCGCCCGGCGCGTCGCGGGCGCTGCTGTTCCTGCGCGCCCGGACCTGGACGCTCAGTGGCCAGGCCCGCGAGGCGGCCGAGCAGCTGCAGGTCTGGCTGGCCAGTCGGCCGCGCGATGCGCAAGCCTGGCAACTGCTGTCCAGCGCCTATGCGGCGCAAGGCCGGACCGTGCAGGCCGTGCGCGCCGAAGCCGAAGCGCATGCCGCCCGCCTGGACTATGGCGCCGCCCGGGACCGGCTGCAGGCCGCGCAGACCCTGCTACGGCAGAGTGCCACCGTGGATCACATCGAGGCGTCGATCATCGACGCGCGCAGCCGCCAGATCGATTCACTGCTGCGGGAACAGGCGCTCGAGCGCTGAGTCGATCACCAGGCTGAACATCGAATACAGCAGCGAGCCCAGCAGCGCGGCGGCAAAGTCGCGGACCTGAAAACCGTCCAGCAGGTTGGCGGCGGCCCAGAACAGCAGGGCATTGATGACGAAGAGGAACAGCCCGACCGTCAGCACGGTCACGGGCAGCGTCAACAGGATCAGGACCGGGCGCAGGAAGATATTGAACAGGCCGATCACCAGCGCGGCCACCAGCGCCGCCGTGAAGCCATGCAGTTCGACGCCGCTGTAAAGATGCGCGACCGCCAGCAGGGCGGTCGCGCTCAGCAGCCATTTGGCCAGGAGTTTCATGGCGGGCAAGCATAGCACCCGCGCATGAAGGGGGTCGGCACTATTCGCTGGCAAGAACCAGGAAAGCGCCCATGCCGGCAACGGCGCCCGGCACGGTCCAGTTGGCACTCTGGGCGGCGGGCTGGTCCGGCGTCACCGGCGGCAGATCCTGGCCGAACTTCGGACGGCGGGCATCGAGCACGCGCGCCGTGCCGTGCTCCTCCAGCAGTTCACGGGTCATCTCGATCAGCGGACCTCGCGAGAGTACCGGCGTCAGTTGGTCCTGCTGGGCCAGCAGGCTGGGCTTGATCTGGGTGAACAGCTTCTCGGCCCATTTGTTGCGCCAGTTCTCGCGTGCCGTATGGTTGACCCACTTGCTGATGTGGCGTGTCATCCGCGGCGGGCAGGCCACCACGATCCAGTGGGTGGGTGGGCGCTGGCCCGGCAGGCTGCTGTCCATCGGCGCCAGTTGATGCAGTGCGTACTCGGCATCGTCCACATACACAATGATTTTGTCCATGATCTACTCCTTGTTAGTTAAGGGACGGGTGAAAACGGGGAGGGGCCTCAGGCGGCTTGGCCGGTGTGGTCGCCCTGGGACTGGCGGCGCGTCGTCCACCAGCCCGCAGCCAGCACGCCGGCAACGGCGAGTGTGTAAGCGGCCCAGCGGATGGCGACGTTCGAATCGAAGACCGCATCCAGCAGCGGTTCGTTGACGATCATCTTGGCGGCCGTGAAGGCCAGCACGCCGGCGCCGAGCTGGATGATGATGGGGAAGCGCTGCACGAGCTTGAGCACCACCGAGCTGCCGAACACCACGATCGGCACGCTGATGAGCAGGCCCAGCACCACCAGGTCGAAGGCACCGTGGGCGGCACCGGCCACACCCAGAACGTTGTCTACGCCCATCAGGGCATCGGCGACGACGATGGTCTTCATGGCGCCCCAGAAGGTCTGCGCGCCGGCGCCCTGGTGTTCGTCACCTTCCTGGTCGGCGAGCAGCTTGTAGGCGATCCAGACCAGACCGAGGCCACCGACGAGCATCAGCCCCGGGATCTTGAGCAGCCAGACCACGCCGATGGTCATGATCGAGCGCACGACGATGGCGCCGACCGTGCCCCAGACGATGGCTTTTCTTTGCAGATGGGATGGCAGGCTGCGGGCGGCCAGCGCGATCACGATGGCGTTGTCGCCAGCGAGCACGAGGTCGATAAGAATGATGGCCAGCAGCGCCGACCACCAGCCGGCGGATAAAAATTCCATGACAAAACTCCGAGTTGTTTCGATTAACAACCTGGGGTCAAGTCACGACGCTGGACGACCTGGGCCGAATAGGACCAAGAACGCACTTCGACGAAACCTGACACAACAGGCTCCAATCGAAGGTCTTGCTCGGCATGGTGTCATGCAGAATTTGCCCAGCAAGCCGGAAGTCATGCTTCGTAATGACGACTTGCTGATATCGGCTGCAACGATAGTCTTTTTGACTACCTCCCTGTGTCGCAGCAAATGGGAGCTACTCCCCTTCGTGCAGGCATTGGAGCACGGATGTCATCAACCATGCAATGTGTATGGTTTTGGGGGCGGGATGCCGGCGACGCGCAGCGGCGGCAGGCGCTATGATCCGGCTCCCCTTTTTGAAGCGACCATGGCCGGCATCCACATCACCGACATCGAAGCGGCCATCAACTACTGGCGCGAACGCGAGCCGTCCCCGGACGGTGTCACGCTGGCGCAGCCTCTGCGCGCCCTGGCCGAGGTCTATGCGCTGATGGTGTTCCACCGCGAGCAGGAGGCCGACGAATTTTCCATGCCGGCACCGGCCATGGCCGCCTGGCTGGCCTGGTACGCAACCACGCCGGACACGCCCTGCATCGCCATCTGTTCCACCAGCCAGGGCGACCCCGAGTGCAAAGGCTGCGGCCGCTCCTTCAACGAGGTGCAGCTGTGGACCGAGATGCGACCGGCGGAGAAACGCCAGACCTGGCGCCGCATCACGATGAGCGCCGAGGCCTGGCGTTTCAACCGTTATGCCGAGCGCGCGGCGGAGACCCCGAATCCCGTTGCGTCCGAGGCCTAGCTAGCGCCTCGGACCGCTGTCATTTCCAGCGCTGCGGTTCGATGTCGACCTGATGCCGGCCATTGCCCAGCATCAGCACGCCTTCCTGGATCGTCGCCTGCAGCTGCATGCTGCGCTCGGCCAGCACGGCCAGGGACTGGGAGGCTTCGGTGGGCACGCGCCAGACCTGTAGCCGGTCGAGCCGGGTCAGCTTGTTTTCGATGCCGCGCCACCAGACCTCGGCGGCGTGGGCAAAGCAATAGACCACCACCAAGTCGGCCTTGCTGCAGGCCTTGGCCAGCGGCTTGTCCTCGGGCTGGCCGACCTCGACCCACAGGCGGGTGCGGCCGGTGTAGTCGCGCAGCCAGACATCGGGCTCGTCCGGATCCGACAGCCCGGCCCCAAAGGCCAGTGTGCCGTCGCCGCCGCACAGGGTGTTGAGTTGGTGCGCCTGCAGCGCCAGCGCCACCAGCCGCACCATCATGCGTTCGTCGGTCTCGCTCGGATGCCGGGCCAGCGTCAGCGCATGGTCCGCGTAGTAGCCGTGGTCGATGTCGGCGATCTGCAGGTTGGCCTTGAAGATGGTGGATTTGATGGCCATAGGTGCAGGTGATGAGGGGAAGTTTGCGGGAAACGCCGTGGAACCGGCTCTGCCGGGCCACTGGCGTTGTCCCCCTTCCAGGGGCTGAGGGCCGCGGCTCCAAGTCTACCTGCGTAGACTTGGACGGCCCGAAGAGCGACGGCCTCTGGCCGTCGCACCGAGCGTGCGTCAGCCGCTCAGGGGGTTACACGCGCTTCGCGAGCTCGGCCGCCTTGCCCGTGTAGCTGCCCGGTGTCATGGCCAGCAGGCGCTGCTTGTCGGTCTCGGGGATGTCCAGGCTGCGGATGAGCTTGTGCAGGTCCGCGGCCGTGACGGTCTGGCCGCGCGTGACTTCCTTGAGCTTCTCGTAGGCGCCCTGCACGCCGTATCGGCGCATCACGGTCTGGATCGGCTCGGCCAGCACTTCCCAGGAGGCGTCCAGGTCGGCGGCCAGGGCGTCGGCGTTGAGTTCGAGCTTGCCCAAGCCTGTGGCCAGCGACTGATAGGCCAGCACAGCGTAACCCAGCGCCACGCCCATATTGCGCAGCACGGTGGAGTCGGTCAGATCGCGCTGCCAGCGGCTGATGGGCAGCTTCTCGCTCAGGTGGCGTAGCAGCGCATTGGCTAGGCCCAGGTTGCCCTCGGCGTTCTCGAAGTCGATCGGGTTGACCTTGTGCGGCATGGTGCTCGAACCGATTTCGCCGGCTTTGAGGCGCTGCTTGAAATAGCCCAGGCTGACATAGCCCCAGATGTCGCGCGAGAGGTCGATCAGGATGGTGTTGGCACGCGCCACGGCGTCGAACAGCTCGGCCATGTAGTCGTGCGGCTCGATCTGGATGC
>JAHRYV010000001.1:0-155548 GCA_020621965.1 Curvibacter sp.
CGGGCGGATGGCCTCGATGTTGCCGGGCACCTTGCCCAGCATGGCCTTGGCCTCGTGGCCCACGGCCTGGATGGTCTTCTTGCCCTGCGGGCCGCCTTCGTGGCGGATGGCGACCACCGAGGGCTCGTCCAGCACGATGCCCTTGTCCCGCACATAGATCAGGGTGTTGGCGGTACCCAGGTCGATGGCCAGATCGGTGGAAAAATACTGACGGAAGGCTCCAAACATCACTCGATCCTCTCTGAGGGCATGGCCGACGCTTCGTTCGCCCATCGCCCGGTGCGCATGACACGCGGTTGAAACTCGTTGCCGGGCACCGGATTTCCTGTGGACAGGAAAGCGCGCCACTAAAGGCGGGATAATACCCTATCCCCTGTGTATAACCCGTCTTTTCGGGGCCCGCCGGGCCCCGGGATTACACCCGGTTTCAATCCTTGCCTGCCATGTCCCTGACCTCTGCCGACATTTCGCGCATCGCCAATCTGGCCCGGCTGGAACTCAGCCCGGCCGAAAGCGACCGCATGCTCAACCGCATCAACGGCTTTTTCGCCCTCGTCGAGCAGATGCGCGCCGTCGACACCACCGGTGTCGAACCCCTGGCCCACCCGACCATGGGCGCCGTGGCCGGACAGGCCGCCCTGCGCCTGCGCGCCGACGTGGCCAGCGAGCCGAACCAGCGCGAGGCCAACCAGCGCAGCGCCCCCGCCGTCGAGCGCGGGCTTTTTCTCGTTCCCAAGGTGATTGAGTGATGTCCGAACTGCACCAACTGTCGGTGGCCGAACTGGCCCGCCGGCTGCGCGAGAAAAAGGTTTCCGCCGTCGAGACCGCGCAGCACTTCCTCGGCCGCATGGCTGCCCACCAGGACCTGGCCGCCTTTGTCGACGTGAACGAAGCGGCCACGCTGGCGCAGGCGCGCGCCGCCGACGCGGCGATTGCCGCCGGCAGCGCCGGGCCGTTGGCCGGTGTGCCGATCGCGCACAAGGACATCTTCGTCACCAAGGACTTTGCCTCCACCGCCGGCTCGAAAATGCTGGCCGGCTACCGCTCGCCCTTCGACGCCACCGTGGTGGCGCGGCTGGGCCCCGGCACGCCCGGCGGGCCTGCTGGTGCTGGCGCCGTGACCCTGGGCAAGCTCAGCTGCGACGAGTTCGCCATGGGCTCGGCCAACGAGAGCGTGGCCGTGCCCGCCGTGGGCCACAGCGCCCCGACACCGGTGCGCAACCCCTGGGATACCGGCCGCGTGGCCGGCGGCTCCTCGGGCGGCAGCGCCGCGGCCGTGGCCGCGCGCTTGGCGCCGGCCACCAGCGGCACCGACACCGGCGGCTCGATCCGCCAGCCGGCCTCGTTCTGCGGTATCACCGGCATCAAACCCACCTACGGCCGCGCCAGCCGCTACGGCATGATCGCCTACGCCTCCAGCCTGGACCAGGCCGGCCCGATGGCGCGCAGCGCCGAAGACTGCGCCTTGCTGCTGTCGGCGATGTGCGGCCCGGACCTGGACCGTGACTCGACCTCGCTCGACGTGCCGGTCGAGGATTTCAGCCGCACGCTGAACGACAAGCTCGACGGCCTGCGCATCGGCATCCCGAAGGAGTTCTTCGGCGCGGGCCTCGCCGCCGACGTGCGCGCGGCCATCGACGGCGCGCTCAAGGACTACGAGAAGCTCGGCGCGAAGCTGGTGGAGATCTCGCTGCCGCGCACCGAGCTGGCCATACCCGTCTACTACATCATCGCGCCGGCCGAAGCCAGCTCCAACCTGTCGCGCTTCGACGGCGTCAAGTTCGGGCATCGCGCCAAGGACTACAGCGACCTGCTCGAGATGTACAAGAAGAGCCGCGCCGAAGGTTTCGGCGACGAGGTCAAGCGCCGCATCATGGTCGGCACCTATGTGCTCTCGCACGGTTATTACGACGCCTACTACCTGCAGGCGCAGAAGATTCGCAAACTGATCGCCGATGATTTCCAGCAGGCTTTCAAGCAGTGCGACGTGATCGCCGGCCCGGTGGCCCCGAGCGTGGCCTGGTCGCTGGGCGACAAGACCGACGATCCGGTGGCGGCGTATCTGGCCGACATCTACACCCTGCCCGCCTCGCTGGCCGGTCTGCCCGGCATGAGCGTGCCGGCCGGCTTCGGTGCCGGCGGCATGCCCGTGGGCCTGCAGCTGATCGGCAACTACCTGCAGGAAGCGAAACTGCTGAACATGGCGCACCGCCTGCAGCAGGCCACCGATTTCCACCTCCGCACCCCGGAGGGCTTCTGACATGAGCACCCCCAAACTCGTCCAGGGCTACGAAGTCGTGATCGGCTTCGAGACACACGCCCAGCTCTCCACCCAGAGCAAGATCTTCAGCCGCGCTTCGGTCGCTTTCGGCGCCGAGCCCAACACCCAGGCCTGCGCCGTGGACCTGGCCCTGCCCGGCACGCTGCCGGTGATGAACGTGGGCGCGGTCGAGCGCGCCATCCGCTTCGGCCTGGCCATCGGCAGCACCATCGCGCCGCGCAGCATCTTTGCGCGCAAGAACTACTTCTACCCCGACCTGCCCAAGGGTTACCAGATCAGCCAGTTCGAGATCCCGGTGGTGCAGGGGGGCGAGGTGTCCTTCTTCCTCGGTGACGAAAAGAAGACCGTGCGCCTGGTGCGCGCCCACCTGGAAGAGGACGCCGGCAAGTCGCTGCACGAGGACTTCATCGGCCAGAGCGGCATCGACCTCAACCGCGCCGGCACGCCGCTGCTGGAGATCGTGACCGAACCCGACATGCGCTCCATGACGAGGCTGCCTACGCGCGCAGCACACAAGATCGTGACCTGGATCGGCATCTGCGACGGCAATATGCGGAAGGAGCTTTCGCTGCGACGCCAACGTCTCGGAAAACCCGGCCAGCCCCTGCACACGGCGCGAGATCAAGAACCTGAACAGCTTCAAGTTCATGCAGCAGGCCATCGACTACGAGGCGCGCTGGCAGATCGAGCAGATCGAGGACGGCCACGCCATCCAGCAGGCCACCGTGCTGTTCGACCCCGACACCGGCGAGACGCGCGCCATGCGCACCAAGGAAGACGCGGCCGACTACCGCTACTTCCCCGACCCGGATCTGCCGCCGCTGGTGATCGGCGCCGACTGGGTGGAGCGGGTGCGGGCCGAGCTGCCCGAACTGCCGCGCGCCATGGCGCAGCGCTTCGTCACGGACTACGGCCTCTCGGAATATGACGCGACCACGCTAACGCAAAGCAAAGGTATCGCGAGCTATTTCGAAAAAGCAGCCAAAGCGAGTCAGCAGCCGAAGCTGGCAGCCAATTGGGTCACCAACGACGTGCGTCGCTTCATGACAGAAGGCGCACGTGATGAAGAAGGCGAACCGGTCGCAAGCCAAGTCCGGGAAGGCGGCCCCGGCAGTGAAGTCATTCGCGTGTCTGCCGAAGCTCTCGCGAAGATCATCACGCGCATCACGGACGGAACCATTTCGAATGCCGGCGCCAAGAAAGTCTTTGGCGAGCTTTGGACAAGCACGTCCGATGATGTTGATTCAGTGATTGAACGTCTGGGCCTCAAGCAGATGAACGACAGCGGCGCGCTGGAGCAGATCATCGACGAGGTGATCGCGGCCAACCCCGACAACGTGGCGCAGTTCAAGGCCGGCAAGGACAAGGCCTTCAACGCGCTGGTGGGTCAGGTCATGAAGGCCAGCAAGGGCAAGGCCAACCCGCAGCAGGCGGGTGATCTGCTGCGCAGCAAACTGGCGTAGCGGGTGGCCGCGCGGTGGCGACCGGCCCCCGCCGGGGCGCCACGCTCAGTTGGCCGCGGTGCCGGCCTGGGCCCACAACTGCCTGAGCCGCTGCAGTTCCTCGTCGAAGCGGGCATTGACCCGCGCCATCTCGGCATCCTGCTCGGCGATGAAACGCTGCTGCACCGTCTGGCTGTGCGTGTTCTCGTCCACCAGGCGCGTGAGCGAGGGCGGCACCTTGGACGGATCCTGGGCATAGAACTCCAGCTCGAGGTCGAGCTGTTTGCGCTGGCGCCGCAGTTCGGTGACGCGGTGCAGCGCGGCCTGGCGCACCACGGCGATCTGGGACAGCGCTTCGGCGCGTTCCTTGTCGTGCATAGAGCGGTTGGGGTAGCGGGTCAGCAGGGCGCGTTCGCGTCGTTTCTCCTCCGCCTCGCGCGCGCGCAGCTCGGCCTCTCGGCGCTGGCGGGCCTCCAGCGCCGCGCGCTCCGGTCCGGTCAGGGCCGGCGCCACGACGCCACGCACCGTGCCGCTCGGGTTGAGCACGCGCTGCTCGCGGTCGGCGCACTGGGGGATGGGACGGTCGGAGGTGAGGGTGCGCCCCTTGGCATCGGTACAGGTGTAGATGCCCTGGGCGGCGGACTGGGCCCAGGTCGGCACCGTCCAGACGCCCAGCAAGCACACCCCCAGCAGCATCCCCGTCCTCGTCTTCATAACTCAGCTTTCCTGCACACCGTAACGTTGTCGATACGCCAGCACGCGCCGATGGTCGGCATCCGAGCCGGCGCCGCTGTGCTGTTCCAGATACTGCAACAGGTCGGCCAGCCTCGCAATCGCGCAGACCTGCAAACCCAGGCGATTGCGGACATATTGCACGGCGCTGTAGGGCACGTCCTGGCCGCCCTCGGTGGCCATCTCCTGCCGGTCCAGGGCGATGACCACCGCGTGCGGCGTGGCGCCGGCCGCCTCGATCAGCGCGATCGATTCGCGCGCGGCCGTGCCGGCGGACATCACGTCGTCGACGATCAGCACCCGGCCCTTGAGCGGCGCGCCCACCAGGGTGCCGCCTTCGCCGTGGTCCTTGGCTTCCTTGCGGTTGTAGGCAAAAGGCACGTTGCGCCCGCGCCGCGCCAGTTCCACGGCCAGCGCCGCGCCCAGGGGGATGCCCTTGTAGGCGGGGCCGAAGATCATGTCGAACTCGATGCCGGAGTCGATCACGCGGCGGGCATAGAATTCGGCCAGGCGGCCCAGCTTGGCCCCGTCGTCGAACAGGCCCGCGTTGAAGAAATACGGCGAGAGCCGACCGGCCTTGGTCTTGAATTCGCCGAAACGCAGGACGCCGCACTCGACCGCAAAGGCCACGAAATCCTGGGCCAGACTGTCCTGACCCGTCACCGCATTGTTTGCCATGGGAAATTCCTTGTTCAAATTGGTCAGCCTCAACCTCAACGGCATCCGCTCGGCCACCAGCAAGGGGCTGGAGTCCTGGCTGGACCAGACCCGTCCGGATTGTATTTGTGTGCAGGAGGTGAAAGCGCAGGCCCCGGACGTGGCGGGCCGCTTCGAGGCCCTGGCCGGGCTGCGCGGCTACTTCCACTTTGCCGAGAAGAAAGGTTATTCCGGGGTGGGCGTCTACACCCGGCACGAGCCCAGCGAGGTCCGCATCGGCTACGGCTCGCCCGAGTTCGACGCCGAGGGCCGCTACGTCGAGCTGCGTTTCGACACGCCAAGCGCCAAGCTCTCCCTGATCAGCTGCTATTTCCCCAGCGGCTCCTCCGGCGAGGAGCGGCAGCAGGCCAAGTTCCGTTTCCTGGACGAGATCTTTCCGCACCTGCAGGCGCTCAAGCAGGAACGCGAGTTCATCCTCTGCGGCGACGTCAACATCGCGCACAAGGAGATGGACCTGAAGAACTGGAAAGGCAACCTCAAGAATTCCGGCTTCCTGCCGGAAGAGCGCGCCTGGATGACGAAGCTGCTGGACGAAGGCGGCCTGGTCGACGTCTACCGCCGGCTGCAGCCCGAGGCCACCGAGGCCGCCTACACCTGGTGGAGCAACCGCGGCCAGGCCTACGCCAAGAACGTGGGCTGGCGCATCGACTACCACCTGGCCACGCCGGCCCTGGCCGCATGCGCGCGCACGCAGGCCATCTACAAGGGCGAGAAGTTCAGCGACCATGCGCCGCTGACCATCGGCTACGACCTCAAGCTCTGAGATCGACCGCGCCTTGAGGTCGGCGCCACCGCGCGTCGCGCGTCAGTTCGGACGCCGGGTCGGGGGAAGATCGAGCACGTTGCCGGCGTTTGTGCGAACATCCATCATCCATCATCCCTCACGCCAGCAAAGCAGTAACCCTCACTGTCGTTGGACATGCTCTCCTCGACCCAGACTGATGACGCGGGGATGGCGGCGCCCTCCCCTTGGCGCCTGTTCCGCAATGAATGGCTGCTGCTCGCCGGCGCCTTGCTGCTGATTTGCGGCCTCACGGCCTACAACCTGTACGAGAAACACCAGACGCTAGAGAAGCGCGAACGGGAGCGCCTCGCCGGGCAGGCCCAGGTCATCCATGACAGCCTGACGCGCCAGTTCGATTCGGTCAACCGCGCCTTGCTCAACGTGCGCGACGAGTGGCCGGCGAGCCGGCTCCAGGATGGCTCCGTTGCGTCGGCCGTCCCCCGCCTGAAGGCCTTTGTCGATGCCATGCCGGGGGTGCGCGGGATGTTCATCCTCGATGCCACCGGTACCCTGCGGGCCGCCAACTTCACCCAGCTCATCGGCCTCAATTTCAGTGATCGGGTCTATTTCCAGGCGGTCGCGAAGCAACCGCGGGTGGACACCCTGTACCTCAGCCCGCCCTTTCGCACCTCGCTCGACGTCTGGGCCGTGAACCTGGTGCGCATGATTCCCGGCCCCCGGGGCGAGTTTGCCGGCCTCGTTGCCGCCACATTGGATCCGGAGGAATTCAAGCTGATCCTGCGCTCGGTCAACTACGCGCCGGACGTCTGGTCCGCGCTGGCCCACGCCAACGGGCAGCTCTTCCTGATGGAACCCGGCCGGCCGGAGAAACTCGGCGCGGACCTGGCCCAGCCCGGCTCACTCTTCACCCGCCACATGGAGCAAGGCAAACCGGCCAGCGTCATGAGCGGCAGGGTGTACCTGACCGGCGAATCCCGCATCCTGGCCCAGCATACGATCCAGCCGGCGGAACTGCGGCTGGATCAGCCCATGGTGGTCGCGATCGGTCGCGAACGGCAGGTGCTGTTCGCCCCCTGGCGTGCCGAAGCGCTGGCGCGCGGCGGCCTGCTGGGCCTGCTGATCTTCAGCACTGCGTCGGGTCTGTTCCTGCTGCAACGGCGCAAGCTCAAGGCGCAACGCCAGGTGCGGCAGGCGCAGGAGGCCCTGCGCGAGAAGACCGCCGAGTTGCAGCATTACTTCGACTTCGCGCTCAACCTGCTGTGCATCGCCGACTTCGATGGCCGCTTCGTGAAGCTCAACCCGGCCTGGGAAAGCGTGCTGGGCTACCCGCCGCGGGAGCTCGAAGGCAAGGCCTTCCTGGGCTTCGTGCATCCGGACGACCGGGGCCGCACCCTGGCGGCACTCGAACAGCTCAGGCACGGCCACAAAGTGGTCGGCCTGAGCAACCGCTACCGTCACCGGGCCGGCACCTACCGCGACATCGAGTGGCAGGCCGTGCCGCATGGCGGGCTGATCTTCGCCGAGGCGCGCGATGTCACGCAGGAACGGCTCGACCAGCAATCGCTGATCGCCTTGAATGCCCAGCTCGAAAGCCAGAGCCAGACGCTGCGTTCGCTGGCCTTTCTGGATGGCCTGACCGGCGTGGCCAACCGGCGTCGCTTTGACGAAAGTCTGCAGACCGAGTGGCGCCAGGGCCTGCGCAACCCGACCGCGCTGGGCCTGCTGCTGCTGGATGTCGACTATTTCAAGCTCTACAACGATCACTATGGTCATCAGGCCGGCGACGCCTGCCTGCAACTCGTCGCCAACGCCCTGCGCCAGCACATCGGCCGGCCGCACGACCTGCTGGCGCGTTATGGCGGCGAGGAGTTCGTCTGCCTGCTGCCCGGCACGGACCGCGAGGGCGTGCAGGCCAAGGCGGAGGAGCTGCGCCAGGCCGTGATGGCGCTGGGCCTGCCGCACGAGCGCTCGCCGGTCGCCAGGGTGGTCACGGTCAGCATCGGCTTCGCCAGCTGGATACCCACGGACCACGCCACCCCCGAGCAGCTGCTGCTCGCGGCCGATGCCGCACTTTACGAGGCCAAGAACGCCGGCCGCAACCGCGTCCGCGGCGCACCGACGTCCCTGGCGCCGGCCTCGGATCACGTGCCGCCGGGCGGGTAGCGCCTACAGCCGCGCGGTCCGGCGGGCAACCCCTCAGTGCGGCGCGCGCAGCTTCTGGTGGATGCGCCGGGTGGTGCGCCACACGCCCCACAGCACCAGCGGGATCAGCGCGCCGATGGCGATCTCGGGGTTGAGCGGCACGCCCGCGGCCTTGACGGCCTTGACACCGTACAGCAGCAGGCTGACCACGTAGTAGGAGATGGCCGCGATCGACAGCCCTTCCACCGTGGTCTGCAGGCGCAGCTGCATTTCCTGGCCGCGCGTGAGTTTTTCCAGCAGCTGCTGGTTCTGCTGTTCGGTCGCGATGTCCACGCGCGTGCGCAGCAGGGCGCTGGCGCGCGACACGCGCTCGGACAGCGAGGCCAGCCGCTGCTCGGTGGCCGCCACGGTGGCAATGGCCGGCGAGAGGCGGCGCTGCAGGAACTCGCCCAGCGTCTGCGTGCCCGGCACGGGCTGCTCGCGCAACTCGGCCAGGCGCTGGCGCACCAGGGTGTCGTAGGCGCGGGTGGCGGAGAAGCGGTAGTCGTGCTCGGCCGTGGCGCGCTCGATGCGCGCGGCCAGCGCCACCAGGGTGTCGAGCAGTTCCTGCTCGGACGCGGCCTTGCTCTCGAGCCGGGCGGTGATGTCGGCCAGCTGCCCCTCGGCCTCGGCCAGCATGGGGCCCAGGCCCTTGGCCACCGGCAGGCCGCGCAAGGCCATGAGGCGGTAGGTCTCCAGCTCCAGCAGGCGCTGCGAAATGCGGCCGGTGCGGGTTTCGCTGATGCCGGGCTGGGCGACCACCAGCATGCGCTCGAAGCCGCTGTCGCGCAGCATGAAATCGGTCACGGCCCAGGAGTGGCCGTTGTTGCCCAGCACCGAGGCCACCACCGTGTGGTCGCCCAGCCAGCGGCGCGCCTGCGCCATGGTGGCCTCCGGCGTGCCCAGATCACCCGGCACCATGGCCAGCTTGATGGCGGCGATGGTGCGGCCGGGTATGTCGCGCAGCCACTCGGGCGGCACCACCAGGGCCGACAGCAGTTCCGGGTCGCTTGCGTCGAGCTGGGCGTGGGCGGGCAGCGGCTGCACGATGGAGTAGCGCGTGAACTCGGTATGCCTCTCCCACTTGACCGTGTAACCCTCGAAGCGCAGGCGCAGGAAGTTGCCCTGCAGCCGCTCCAGCGCCAGCGCCTGCTGCCCCGGCAGCCGGCGCAGGTGGGCGCACTCCTGTTCGCGGCCGATGCCCTCGTTGAGCACGGCCACGTAGATCACCAGCGCCGGCAGGCGGATGCGCGCCGGCGGGCGGGCGTGCACCTCGTTGTGCAGCACGGTGCGCTGTGTGTCGTCGTCGGGGAGCAGCCGGGACGCTGCGGCGGGGGCGGTCGGGTTCATGGCCCCGATTGTGCCGGCATTCCCCGGAAACATCGTGACGCAGCGGCGCAACAGCGCCTCAGGACTGGGCAAACAGGGGCTGGGTGTCGAGCTCGCTGGCCGGACAGGGCCGCCCGAAGTGGAAACCCTGCAGCACGTCGACGCCCATCTCCCGCAGCACGCGGGCCGTCGCCTCTTCCTCCACCCCTTCGGCCACCGTGCGCAGCCGCAGGGCCTGGGCCATGCTCACGATGCCCTGCGTCATGCGCAGGCCCTCGTCGCTGTGCACCCGGCGCACGAAGGAGATGTCGATCTTCAGCTCCCCGATGGGCAGCTCGTGCAGCTGCGACAGCGAGGCGTAGCCGGTGCCGAAGTCGTCGATCGCCAGCGTGAAGCCGGCGCTGGCCAGGCGGCGCAGGCGCTCCTCGGCGAACTCCACGTCCATCAGGGCCACCGATTCGGTGATCTCGAGCACCAGCGAGTGCGGATCGATGCCGTACTCCTCGACATCGGCCAGCAGGTTGGACATGAAATCGGTGGCGAACAGCTGGCGCTTGGAGATGTTGATGGACAGCGTCAGCCCGGGATGGGTGCGGCGCCAGGCGCGGAACTGCTCGAAGGCCTGGCGCCGCACCAGCAGGCCCAGCTCGCCGATCAGGCCCAGGTTCTCCGCCATCGGGATGAAACTGCCGGGCGAGATCCAGCCCAGGTCCGGGTCGTGCCAGCGCGCCAGGGCTTCCACCCCCGCCAGCCGGAGCTGGCCGTCGGGCAGGGTCTGGGCGGCGACCAGCGGCTGGAACCAGACCATGATGCGTCGTTCGCGGATCGCCTGGGCCAGCCGGGTCTGGATGTAGAGCTCCTTCTTGCCCAGGCCCTTGCTGGACATGTCGGCGAACAGCTGGAAGTTGTTGCGGCCCTGGGACTTGGCGTAGAACATGGCGCGATCGGCCTGGGCCAGCAGGCTGTCGATGTCGCCCTCGCTGTCGTCGTCGGGATAGACGGCGATGCCCATGCTGAAGGTTGCGGTGATGGACAGCCCCTCCAGCATCACGGTCTGGCGCATCGCGTCCACCATCTTCTGCGCCACCTGGCGCACGGCGTCGGCGCTTTGCAGGTCCGGCAGCAGCACCACGAACTCGTCGCCGCCCCAGCGCGCCAGCGTATCGCCCTCGCGCAGGCAGCCCTTGAGCAGTTGCGCCAGGGTCAGCAGCAGAGCGTCGCCGGCCTTGTGGCCGTAGGCATCGTTGACGTTCTTGAAGTGGTCCAGGTCGATGAAGCACACAGCCACATGGTTGCCGGTGCGCACGGCCTGCTGGATCGCCTGCGTGATGCGGTCCTCCAGCAGCACGCGATTGGGCAGGCCGGTGAGCGCGTCGTGCAGCGCCATGTAGGTGATGTGGCGCTCCTGCAGATAACTCTTGGTGATGTCGCGCAGCACACCGCGCGCGCCACTGATCTCCCCGTCCTCGTCGCGCTCGACCACGAAGCGGCACTCCAGCCACTGCTCGACGCGCGCCGGCGTCTGGAAACGGTAGCGCCCGCGGAATTCGTCCTTCTTGCCCGTCATCAGGCTGATGAAGTGGAGCTCGAAGGCGCTGCGGTCCTCCTCGTTCAGGTGCTCCATCAGGCTGACATCCTTGCGCGGTGTCGTGCCGATCAGCAGCCACCAGCCGCTGTTGGCGCTGGCGATGCGCGCGCGCGGGTCCAGCTCGATCACGGCTTCTTCCAGCAGGTCCAGCGTGCGCACGAAGGCGTGCTGCTCGGCCGCGCGGGTCTTCTCCTTCTCCAGCGCCTGGTGCAGGGCGTCGAAGGGCTGGCGCACGCAGTTGAGGAAGACCGCGCGGTAGATGAAGTAGTAGCTGACGATCTTGTAGACGTGCCCGGTGGCGTTGACCAGGTCGGTGGGGCGCGTGTAGCTGGCGAAGAACAGCTCGGACAGCGCGGCGATGGCGGCGGCCGCGAACAGGTCGATATCACCGGGGTGGCTGGCCGCTCGGCGCGCCGGATGCAGGAACCGGGCGGCCAGCAGGACCGCCGCCACACTGTAGATCGCCACCAGCAGATACTCGAAGCGTATCTTGAGGGGCGTCAGGCCCTGACCGGGGACGAAGAAGGCCGGCACCAGGTCGGGACACAGCAGCAGCAGCCAGTACACCGCAACCACATAAACCAGCACCGCGGCCAGGAGCCCGTGGCGGGCCAGCGGCGAGCGCAGGGGCTGCCAGCGCTGCAGGGCAATCGCCAGCAGGCCCACGGCCACCAGCAGGCGCGCCGGCAGCCAGAAGCCGATCGATTTCTGTGTACTGCCCGGTGTGACGAATTCCGGCATGCCGCCGTAGGACAGGGTGTGGCCGAAGTCCAGCAGCGCAGCGCCGAACAGCACCACGCCCAGCACCACGATGTTGCCGGGCCGCTCGCGCGTGTAGGCATCCCAGGCAATGCCCCAGCCCAGCATGGACACGATGATGGAGGCCGTCTCCAGCGTCGTGTGCAGCACCAGGAAATGCGCCTCGGGGACGTCGATGTCGAGCCTGCCGACCCACAGCACGATGCTCAGCAGGGCCATGGCCGCCACACCGGCCACGGCAGGCCTCCAGTTGCGGACCTCGCCCGCCGGGTACTTCTTGTAGTGCATGCTTGCCGCTGGCATCCCGACTCCCTCGTGTCGTTTGTTATCGATGACACCCCGATGCCCGGCACTTGCGGCGCGCCGGTTCAGACCCGCTCCGCCTGGGGGCGGCAGACCATGCAAAATGTCGGCTCCAGCATACCAGCACCGGTTTGCGTTTCGCTTTCCTCCGACCACCATGCTCAAGTACCTGACCGTCCCCGTGACCGCCTTCGAACAAAACTGCTCCATCGTCTGGTGTGACGAGACCCTGGAAGCCGCCGTGATCGACCCGGGCGGCGATCTGCCGCGCATCACGGCAGCCGCCCAGCGGCTGGGCGTCACGCTCAAGGCGATCTGGCTTACCCATGCCCACATCGACCATGCCGGCGGCACCGCCGAGCTGGCGCGGCAGCTGGGGCTGCCCATCGTCGGGCCGCATCCGGGGGACCAGTTCTGGATCGACGGCCTGCCCGAACAGGGACGCCGTTTCGGCCTGCCGGCCTCGGAGGCCTTCGCCCCGACACGCTGGCTGCAGGACGGCGACACCGTCAGCATCGGCCACTGCACCTTGAACGTGCGCCACTGCCCCGGCCACACCCCCGGCCACGTGGTATTCCATTCGCCCGAAGTCAAGCGCGCCTTCGTCGGCGACGTGCTGTTTGCCGGCTCGATCGGTCGCACCGACTTCCCCCAGGGCAACCATGGCGATCTGATCCGCAGCATCACCGAGCGCCTGTGGCCCATGGGCGATGACACGGTGTTCATTCCCGGCCACGGCCCGGAGAGCACCTTCGGCCGCGAACGCCAGACCAATCCCTTCGTCGGCGGCACCTGAGGCAACGCTGCGCGCCGGCCTGTCGTGCCGCACCAACGGCGGCATGACAGGCCGCGAGGGAGCGTGAAGTATTCACACCCCCGGCGCGTGCCGCGCCGGAATAATCGAAGTTCCTATTTTGTTGAGATGAGGGGAGAAAGCATGAAGAAGTCATTCATCCGTCTGGCCGTGCTCGCGGCACTCGGCTCGGCCGCAAGCCTGAGCCAGGCCCAAAGCCTCTACGGCGGCGTCGGTGTGCCCGGCATCTATACGCTGGGCTACGCCCACTCCATGGGCGCCAGCTGGGGCCTGCGCGGCGATTACGCCGGCGGCCTGTCCGCCAGCGGCACCGGCACCGACAACGGCGTGCGTTATGAGGCCACCATCAAGGCCAGCCGCGCGGGCGTGTTTGCGGACTGGTTCCCCTTTGGCGGCGGCTTCCGTCTGGTGGGCGGCGTCACCGCCAACGACATGAAGGTCGACATCAACGCCGTCGGCACCGGCACCGCCAACATCAACGGCAAGCCCGTCGATATGGCCAATATCGACGGTGCCGGCACCCGCGGCACCTTCAATGTGCGCGCAAAGTATCCGACGGCCTCGCCCTACCTGGGCCTGGGTTATGGCCACCAGGCCGGCAGCAAGGGCCTGGGCTTCTATTTCGACCTGGGCGTCATGATCGGCACCTTCACGGCCGATGTCGAAACCAATCTGGTCGGCCACGCCGGCATCACCCAGGCCGACGTCGACAAGCAGAAGCAGGACATGAACGATTCGCTCGCCGGCATCAAGATGATTCCCAGCGTTTCGCTCGGGCTGCGCTACAACTTCTGAGCACAACGGCAACGCCTGTGCAGACGCGGCCCCGGCCGCGTTTTTTCATGGCCGACGCGCAGGTGCCCCCGCACTGGCGGCTTGCGCCCGCGCGTACAGCGGCAACACCTTGGGCAGGTTCTGCTCGATCTCGGCGATGCGGCTCTGGCCCGAGGGATGGGTCGAGAGCCATTGCGGCGGCGCGCCCTTGCTGGCGGCGCTCATCTTGCGCCACAGCGTGACGCCGGCGCGCGGGTCGTAGCCGGCGCGCGCGGCCAGCTCCAGCCCCACCAGATCGGCCTCGGATTCGTCGCCGCGGCTGAAGCTCAGTACCGCCAGATCGGCGCCGCCGCGCGCCACGGTGTCGGTCAGGCGCGGATCCACACCCAGCCAGGCCGACAGCACGGCGCCGCCCACGCGGGCCACGCCCTGGGTCACGGCGCCCTTGCCCATGCGTTCGCGCGCGTGCTCGCGCAAGGCGTGGGCGATCTCGTGACCCATGACCATGGCCACCTCGTCGTCGGTGAGTTTCAGCTGATCGAGGATGCCGGTGTAGAAGGCGATCTTGCCGCCCGGCATGCAGTAGGCATTGATCTGGGAGGAGCCGATCAGGTTCACCTCCCACTGCCACTCCCGGGCGCGCGGATTCCAGGCCTGGGCGTGCGGGATGAGGCGCTCGGCAATCGCGCGCAGGCGCTGCAGCTGCGGGTGGTCCTTCGGGGCCAGGGCACGTTTCTCGGCCGCCTTCTTCAGCTGCTGGCGATACTGTTGCAGGGCCAGCTGCTCGACCTCGGCCGCCGGCTTGAGCTTGGTGAACACCGAATTGCCGCCCACGTCCACCCCCTCGCGCGCGGGCGCGGCCGAACTGCCGGCCGCCAGCAGCAGGCCGATCAGCAGGGTGGCAACAGGGCGCGACAGCAGTGGTTTTGGATCTTTCATCGGTACAGAGGCAGGCGACGGGCTGCGCTTATTATTCCCGCATGACCTCAAGTGCGCCCGAAACGACCCAACCCAAGCCCTCGGCGCGCCCGTCCTGGGGCACCACTCTGCGGGTCTACCTCGAGCCGCCGACCCTGCGCATGCTGGCGCTGGGTTTTGCCGCCGGCCTGCCGCTGCTGCTGGTGCTGGGCACGCTGAGCTTTCGCCTGCGCGAGGCCGGCATCGACCGCGCCACGATCGGCCACCTGAGCTGGGTCGGCCTGGCCTACGCCTTCAAGTGGGCCTGGGCCCCGCTGGTGGACCGGCTGCCGCTGCCCGGCCTGACACGCTGGCTGGGCCTGCGCCGCAGCTGGCTGCTGCTGTCGCAGGGCGCCATCATGGTCGGGCTCGTCGGCATGGCCTGGTCCGACCCGCAGCAGGGACTGCAGGCGGTGGTCTGGTGCGCCTTGCTAGTGGCCTTTGCCTCAGCCACCCAAGACATCGCGCTGGACGCCTTTCGCATCGAGTCGGCCGGTGCCGAGCGCCAGGCCGCGCTGGCGGCGGCCTACCAGACCGGTTACCGCATGGCCATGATCTGGGCCGGCGCCGGCGTGCTGTGGCTGGCCGCGCGCGCCGAGGTCGCCGCCGGCGGCTACCAGAACGCCGCCTGGCAGCTGGCCTACCTGGTCATGGCCGCGAGCATGCTGCCGGGCGTGCTGACCGTGCTGTGGTCCTCCGAGCCGGCGCGGCGCGAGCTGCCGCCCGCGCGCAATCTGGCCGAGTGGCTGCAGGGCGCTCTGGTCGAGCCCTTTGCCGACTTCGTGCGCCGCTACCGCTGGCAGGCGGCCCTGGTGCTGGGGCTGATCGCCGTCTACCGCATCAGCGACGTGGTCATGGGCATCATGGCCAACCCCTTTTACGTCGACATGGGCTACACCAAGGACGAGGTGGCCGCCGTGACCAAGGTCTACGGCGTGATCATGACGCTAGTGGGCGCCTTCGTCGGCGGCGTGCTGGCCATGCGCCTGGGCGTGATGCGCGTGCTGTTGCTGGGTGCCGCCCTCAGTGCGGCCAGCAACCTGCTGTTCGCCTGGCTGGGCACACGCGGGCACGACCTCACGGCGCTGATCTTCGTCATCGCGGCTGACAATCTCTCCTCCGGCATCGCCTCGGCAGCCTTCATCGCCTACCTCTCCAGCCTCACCAACATCAGCTATTCGGCCACGCAGTACGCGCTGTTCAGCTCCATGATGCTGCTGGCGCCCAAGTTCATCGCCGGCTTCTCGGGCGACTACGTCAACGCCTACGGCTACAGCCATTTCTTCGTCTCCACCGCCCTGCTGGGCCTGCCGGTGCTGCTGCTGGTGGTGCTGGCTATGCGGGTCCACGCCCGCCCCGCCTGAGGCGCGCGGGTTTACCTTTCTTTACGGCACCGACAAGCCCGCCTGACGCCGCACGCGCATCATGGCACCATGTCCCTGGGAGCAGACCCTGCGATGAGCCAACCCTTGCTGATGATCGAAGACGACGCCCGCCTGGCCGGCATGGTCGGCGAGTACCTCGGCCAGTCCGGTTATGCCCTCAGCGTGGCCGGCACGGGCGAGGCCGGCCTGGCCAGCCTGCAGACGGCCAGTCCGCCGCCACAGCTGCTCATCCTGGACCTCATGCTGCCCGACATGGACGGGCTGGAAATCTGCCGCCGCATCCGCGCCCTGCCCTCGGGCCTGGCGCAGACCCCCATCCTGATGCTGACCGCCAAGGGCGACCCGATGGACCGCGTGATCGGTCTGGAGATGGGCGCCGACGACTACCTGGCCAAACCTTTCGAGCCGCGCGAGTTGCTGGCGCGCATCCGCGCCGTGCTGCGCCGCCGCGGCAGCAGCGGCCCCGCGCCGGCCAGCCAGCTGCGCTTCGGCTCGCTGGCCATCGACCGCGACGCGCGCACCGTCACGGTCCACGGCAACGCGTGCGAACTCACCTCCTACCAGTTCGACCTGCTGGTGGCGCTGGCCGAGCGCGCCGGCCGCGTGCTTACGCGCGACCAGATCATGGAGGCGGTGCGCGGCCGCGAGCTGGAGGCCTTCGACCGCTCGATCGACGTGCACATGGGCCGCATCCGCGCCGCCATCGAGGCCGACCCCAAGACGCCCAAACGCATCCTGACCGTGCGCGGCGTGGGCTACGTCTTCGCGCGCCAACAGGATTAGGACCGCCGGATGTCCACCCCCCTGACCCAGCGCCTGTACATCCGCCTCTGGCTGGCCGTGGTGGTGGCCGTCGTGCTGCTGACCCTGGTGTTCGGCTGGGTCTGGCGCCTGGAGGCCGAGCGCGAGCGCGCCCAGCGCCCGGGGCGCGAGATCATCCTGCGCGACGCGCAGGGCGAGGTCCTGGGCCAGGCCGTGGCGCGAGGCAGCCGCGTGCCCGGCCAGGGCTGGGAATTCGAAGTGCCGCTGCGCGACGGCCAGACCGTGTTTGTGCAGCTGCCGCGCCCGGGCAACCGCCCGCCGCCGGTGCCCGCTCCCTCGTGGTGGCGGCCGCCCTTCAATCTGCTGTGGATGTTCGGCCTGATCGCGGCCGCCGTGGCGCTGGGGGCCTACCCCATCGCGCGCCGACTGACCAAACGCCTGGAGACCTTGCAGCAAGGCGTGCAGCACTGGGGCGAAGGTGACCTGTCGCGGCGCCTACCCGAGGACGGCCAGGACGAGGTGGCTTTTCTGGCCCGGCGTTTCAACATCGCCGCCGAGCGTGTGCAGGCCCTGCTGCTGTCGCACAAGGCGCTGCTGGCCAATGCCTCGCATGAGCTGCGCTCGCCGCTGGCGCGCATCCGCATGGCGCTGGAGCTCACGCAGACCCAGCCGACGGCGGCCGTGCAGGCGGAGATTGCCCGCAACATCCACGAACTCGACCAGCTGATCGACGAGATCCTGCTGGCCAGCCGCCTGGATGCCAGCCCCGACGAACTGGGCCCGCTGGAGACGGTGGATCTGGTGGGCCTGTGCGCCGAGGAATGCGCCCGCAGCGAAGCCGAACTGGACGTCCAGACCGGCGCCGCCATCCTGCTGGTGCCCGGTGTGACCCGGCTGCTGCGCCGCGCGCTGCGCAACCTGCTGGAAAACGCCCGGCGCCATGGCGGCGGCACGGTCACGCTGACGCTGCAGTCCCGGGGCGACCGGGCCCTGGTCCGGGTCTGCGACCAGGGCCCAGGGGTGCCGCCGCAGTACCGCGAGCGCATCTTCGAGCCCTTCTTCCGCCTGCCCGGCGCCTCGGAACGCGAGGGCGGCGTGGGTCTGGGCCTGGCGCTGGTGCGCAGCATCGCCTCACGCCACGCGGGCACGGTGCAGTGCGAGCAGGGCCCCGCTGGCGGCGCCTGCTTCGTGCTGCAGCTGCCGCTGGCCCGTTGAGCCAGGCAGGGCGCGCGGCCCGTTCACCGGGTTGGGTGTCCTCGGCTTCAATACGTATACTGAATGTCTTATTTCGCAACAAGCGAATGTGGTGGTATCCCCTATTTGTGGGATGGTCGGTATCAGGAAGGCTGGCTATAGTTGGTTCCTGTACTGCTGTCACAGTCAAACCAACATCCCGCGCCGGGCCACAGCGATGTGAGCGGCGATGAGGTCAAAGAACCCAACGACGTCCTTTCGAGGACTTTTCAAAGCCACCCCGCAAGGGTGGCTTTTTTTTGCCCCGGATCGCCTCAGCAGGGTGCCTGCAGGGCCTGCTGCACGCGCTGGGCCGTGATGTCGTTGAGGCAGCGCAGATGGCCCAGCGGGCACTCGCGCTGGAAACAGGGCGCGCAGTCCAGCGGCGGCTGGTAAGCCGGGTCGTGCTTGAGCCAGAGCACGCGCGCGCGCGCACTCAGCGGCGGCGTGTGCTCGGGGCTGCTGGAGCCGAAGATCGCCACCTGGGGCACGTCCAGGGCGGCGGCCACGTGCATGAGCCCGGTGTCGTTGCTGATGACACGCCGCGCGCCGGCAATCAGCGCAAAGGCCTCGGCCAGGCTGGTGGCGCCGGCCAGGTTGCGGCAGTCGGCCCCGGTGGCCAGGGCGCCGATCTCGACCCCCAGCGGGGCCTCCTTGCCCGAGCCGAGCACCAGGACCGGGGCATCAAGCGCGCGCGCCAATTCGGCGTAACGCGCCACCGGCCAGCGTTTGGCCGGGCCGTACTCAGCGCCGGGCACGAACACGTAATAGCCCCCGCGCGTCAGCCCTTGCCGGGCCAGCACGGCGTCGACCTGCGCGGGATCGATCCGCAGCTGCGGCCGATCCGTCTCAAGGCCGGACTCGCCGCTGAGGGCCGAGTAGAAGGCCACCATGGGCGGCCGTTGGCCTTTGGGGGGATTCTTCAGGCGGTGCGTGAGCAGGCCCACACGCGCCTCGCCCAGGTAACCCACGCGTTTCGGGATGCTGGCCAGGAAGGGCAGCAGCGCACTCTTGAGGGAATTGGGCAGCACATAGGCCACGTCGAAGCGCCCCTTGAGCTGCTGCGCCAGAGCCCGCCGGGCCTTGAACTGCAGACCGCCGTGGGCAAAGGGAAATTCGATGACCTCGGCCACCTGGGGCATGGCACGGTAGACCGGCGCCACCCAGGGCAGGGCCCCGACGGTGAGCCGCTCGCCGCGCGCGGCCAGCCGGCGCAGCAGGGGCTCGGTCATGACCGCGTCCCCGATCCACTGGGGCGCAATGACCAGGGCCGCCGGCGCGCGGTCCTGGGGTTTAGTGGTGAGCGGCGAAATGCTCACCGGCCTTCAGCTTGTACACGGTGCCGCAGTAGGGGCACTTGGCCTCGCCGGTGTGGGCCACATCCAGGTAGACCTTGGGGTGGCTGTTCCACAGCTTCATGTCGGCCTGGGGGCTGGGGCAGTACACGCCGCCCTGTGCGTTCAGGTCTTTGGCCAGCAGTTCAACCGTTTGCTTACTCACGTGTGCCTCGTTTCTGTATGAATGCGCGGCCCTGGGTCTCATCGCGGAACGCCGTGGAACCGGCTTTGCCGGGCCACTGGCGTTGCCCCCTGCAAGGGGGTGGCGAAGCGACACGCAGTGCGCGCAGCCTGGGGGTGTTCAAACTTTCGTCAGCCAGTGGGCGTATTTGGGATTGCGGCCGTTGACGATGTCGAAGAAGGCGCTCTGGATCTTCTCCGTGATGGGGCCACGCGAACCGATGCCGATCTCGATGCGGTCGAGTTCGCGGATCGGCGTCACTTCAGCGGCGGTACCGGTGAAGAAGGCTTCGTCGGCGATGTAGACCTCGTCACGCGTGATGCGCTTTTGCACCACGTCCAGGCCCAGGTCCTTGGCGATGTGCAGCACGGTGTTGCGGGTGATGCCATTGAGCGCGCCGGCCGACAGGTCGGGCGTGTAGATGACGCCGTTCTTGATGACGAAGATGTTCTCGCCGGCGCCTTCGGAGACGAAGCCGGCGGTGTCGAGCAGCAGGGCCTCGTCGTAGCCGTCGTCGGTGGCTTCCGTATTGGCCAGGATGGAGTTGCTGTAGTTGCTGACCGCCTTGGCCTGCGTCATGGTAATGTTGACGTGATGGCGCGAGTAGCTGGAAGTCTTGACGCGGATACCGCGCTTCATACCCTCTTCGCCCAGATAGGCGCCCCAGGCCCAGGCCGCCACCATCAGGTGGATCGTGTTGCCCTTGGGCGAGACGCCCAGTTTCTTGTCGCCGATCCAGACCAGCGGACGGATGTAGCAGCTCTCCAGCTTGTTGGCGCGCACCACTTCCTTTTGCGCTTCGTTGATCTGTTCCTTCGTGAACGGGACCTTCATGCGCAGGATCTTGGCGCTGTTGAGCAGACGCTCGGTGTGCTCTTCCAGGCGGAAGATGGCCGTGCCATTGACGGTGTTGTAGGCACGCACCCCCTCGAAAGCGCCGCAGCCGTAGTGCATCGTATGGGTCAGCACGTGGACCTTGGCGTCGCGCCACTCCACGAGCTTGCCATCCATCCAGATTTTTCCGTCGCGGTCGGACATCGAGGTCGGTAGGGCGCTCATCGTTGAATTCCTAAGTGGGTCAGCCCGGCAAACGGGCACAAAAATGCCATTTTACGGGCCCGGACGGGTGGTCGCCCCCTCTTCGGCAGCCTCGGGGCGGCGCAGCTCCCAGCGCACCAGCTTGCCCTGCAGGAATTCACAGGTCACCGAGCTGTCGGAGGGGTCGGTCCAGCGGAAGATCTCGGGCTGGCTGTCGGGCGGGCTGAGCGGCTCGCCCAGGGCGCGCGTCAGCGCCACCACGTGCATCAGCGTCATGCCGGACTTGAGCTTGACCTGCAGCATGACCGCGCTGCCCACGTAACCCAGGGGGCTGTCAGCGGCGCGCTTGAGGACGTGCATGAGGCGGGTGAAGTGCAGCAGCAGCCACAGCATGAGGCCGCCCGCGGCCAGGGCCACGCCGGCCCAGCCCCAGACCCGGTAACCGGCCATGACCAGCAGCACGCTGGCGATCGGGATCAGGATGTTCTGAATACGCATGCCCGGATTCTGACGCATGCCACCCGGCGGATTCAGCCCGCGGCGGCCCCAGGCTGCGGCCAGTGCACCGTGACCGCCAGACCACCCAGCTGCGGCGAGCGGCCCAGTTCGATGCGCGCGCCGCTGACCTGGGCGATGCGCCGCACGATGGACCAGCCCAGGCCGCTGCCGGACTGCGTCTGGCCCGGCGGGCGGTAGAAGCGCTCCCCCAGGCGGTCCAGCTCGGCCGGGGTCAGGCCGGGGCCGCTGTCCTCCACGGCCAGCACGGTCTGCCCGGCCTGCGTGTGCACACTCACGCGCACCGTGGCCGCCCCCGGGCTGTAACGCAGGGCGTTGTCGACCAGATTGCGCAGCAGCACGCCCAGCAACAGTTCCTGGCCCGCCACGGGGCACGGACCGCTGGCGTCGAGCTCCAGCTGCTGGCGCCGCGCCAGCGCGCCGGGCGCCAGTTCGGCCAGCACCCGGCGCGCCAGTTCGCTCATGTCCAGCGGCAGGACCGGTGCCGCCGGCGCGGCCTCCAGGCGCGCCAGCGTCAGCAACTGCTCGACCAGATGGGTGGCGCGGTCGCAGCCAGCCAGCGTCGCCAGCAGGGCATGGCGGCGCCCGGCCTCGTCCTCGCCCGCACCCAGCGCCACCTGGGCCTGGGCACGGATGGCCGCGATCGGGGTGCGCAGTTCATGCGCGGCGTCGGCCGTGAAGCGGCGCTCGGCGTCCAGCAGGCCCGCAATGCGCTCCAGCAGGGCGTTGAGCGAGCGCACCAGCGGCTCCATCTCGATGGGCAAGCCGGCCAGCACCACCGGCTCCAGCGCGTCGGGCCGGCGCCGCTCCAGCGTCCGGCTCAGCTGATGCAGCGGCAGCAGGCCGCGGTACACCGCCCACCAGACCGCCAGCGCCAGCAGCGGCAGCGCGATGACCAGCGGCCACAACACGCTGCGCAGCACGGCGCGCAGGATCGCGCGGCGCGAGGCGATCTGCTCGCCGACATAGACCTGCACGTCGCGCTCGGCGCCCTGGGTGGCGTAGACGCGCCACTCGGCGCCGTCCTCCAGGCGCACGGTGGCAAAGCCGTCGTCGATCTGCGCCATGGGCGTGAGTCCGGCCCGGGCCGAATGCAGCACCAGCCGGCCTTCGTGAAAGACCTGGAAGGCCACACGCGGCGCGTACTTGTGCAGATCGGGGGCGTCGGCGTGTTCCTGGTCCTCGGGCTCGCCCGACTGGTTCACCACCAGCAGCGCGGCGGCCTGGGCCAGGTGACCGTCGAGCAGTTCATCGAGTTCGTGGCGCGCGTCGCGCCAGGTCATGAAGGCCGCGCCCAGCCAGACCACGATCACCAGCCCCAGCACCAGGGCCAGCAGGCGGGCCTGCAGCGAGTGCCGCTTCATGGCGCCTCGCGCTCGCGCGCCATGGTGTAACCCACACCGCGCACGGTCTGGATCAGCTCGGCGGGCAGCTTGCGCCGCAGGTGGTGGATGTGCACCTCGATGGCGTTGCTCTCCACCTCGTGGCCCCAGCTGTAGAGCTGCTGTTCCAGCTGCTCTCGTGTGAGCACCCGGCCGGCATTGCGCATCAGCGCGTGCAGCAGATCGAATTCGCGTGTGGACAGGGCCACCGGCGCGCCGGCATGGCGCACCTGGCGCGCCGCCGGCTCCAGCACCACGGACCCGCAACGCAGGCTGTCCTGCACCTGCCCGTGGGCGCGGCGCACCAGCGCGCGCAGCCGTGCGCCCAGTTCGTGCAGGTCCACCGGCTTGACCACGTAGTCGTCGGCGCCCAGGTCCAGGCCGCGGATGCGATCGGGCACGGCATCGCGCGCGGTCAGCACCAGCACCGGGGTGGTGGCGCCACGCTCGCGCAGTTGCGCCAGCACATCCAGACCATCTTTCAGCGGCAGGCCCAGGTCGAGCACACCGGCGGCGTAGACGCCGCTGGCCAGTTCGCGCTCGGCGGCCTGGCCGTCGCGCACCCAGTCGACCTGAAACCCCTGCTGGCGCAGGCCGGCACGCAGGCCGTCGCCGAGCATGGGGTCATCTTCTGCCAGCAGGATGCGCATCGTCAGTCGTCGTAGTCTTCGCTGTATTGTGCGCCCGCCGCCGGGGCCGGGGCGCTGCGCCATTGCTGCACCCAGAAGGCCAGCACCGCCAGCAGCAGCAGCACACCCAGCACGCGCCAGGCGCGGCGGATGCCCTCTTGCGGCGCGCCCTGCTTGCGACCGCTCACCATGGCGCGCACCAGGTTCTCGTGGTGCAGCCAGCCCGACAGCAGGACCGCGCCCACGTGCAGGCCGACCAGCGCCAGCATGGTGCCGGCCACGCCTTCGTGCAGGTCCTCCAGCCAATCGCCACCGATGTCGTGGTAGATCGACCAGCCCGAGAGCACCAGCACGGCGCCCAGGGCCAGCAGCGCCACGATGGCCAGCGCGCCGGCCGGGTTGTGGCCCGTGTGGTGCTCGGGCCGTCCGGCGACGAGGGAACCCAGATAACGCAGCACCGCCGCCGGCCCGCGCACGAAGCTGGCAAAACGCGCGTGGCGCGTGCCCACCAGGCCCCAGAGCAGGCGGAAGACCAGCAGGCCGCCCACGGTATAGCCCAGCGTCACATGCACCAGGCGCCAGCGCTCGCTCTCGGCCGTCACATACGCGCCGGCAAAGCTCAGGGCCAACAGCCAGTGGAAGACGCGTGTGGGCAGGTCCCAGACCAGGATACGCATGGAAGTTGAGGTGTTGGTGCTCATGGTTTACCTCGGCAGACGGATGTCGCGTTCGTTGAAGCGGCCCTGGGCCGCGTTGGTGTGGCAGGCCGCGCAGTTGGCCGCGCTCTTGACCGCCGGATGGCGCCAGAGTTCCGGCGGCACTTCGTCGGCACGGTGCTTGCGCAGAAACCAGGCCGAGCGGGTGATGCGGTTCTCCGGCGGCGCCTCGTTCACGCGCTTGTAGGTGCCGGCGTGGCGGTCGAGCCAACCGGCGATCTCCTGCACGCCGGCGGCGTCGAGCGTGGCGTCGCTGCCGTAGTGCTGGTCGAGCGAGTTCATGAGGCGCTGCCACGACACGGCCGGCAGCAGGCCGGGCGGATAGGCGATGTGGCAGGCGGCGCATTCCTGCTCGTACCGGGGCAGCAGGGGCACACGCGCGCCGGGGCCGTCGGCCCGGGCCGGCAGCAGCAAGGTCAGGAGCAGCACACCGGTCAGTGCGCGCAGCGTCGAATACAGGGTGGGCATGGTGGTCCTTTCAGCGTCCGGCGCTCAGCAGCCAGGCCAATACATCGGCTTTCTCGCCGGCACTGCACTCGCGCCCCAGCACGTCCTTGCAGTTGCGGCGGAACCATTTCTCGGTCTTGGCGGCATCGCTGAAGCGTTGCGGGTTCGCGCCCGGCGCCAGCGGTGCGATGGTCTTGCCCGTGCTCGCGTGCTGGCCTTCGGTCGTCGGCCGGCTCGTGTGACAGGAGCTGCAACTCCATTCACGGCCGTGGCGCTGCGTGAAAAACTGCTGGCCGCGGGCGGCGTCCGCCGCGGCACCGGCCTCTCGCGTATAGCCGGCAAGCTGTTCGGATGCGGTGGTGGCATGGGCCGTTGTTGCCAGCAGCAGCGCGCTCAGACAGATGGGTACGAATTTCAGGGTTTTCATGGCATCTCCTATGGAACGTCATGCTAGAGAGCCCGGATTAATGTTTTCTTAAGCGCGGCCTCACGACCCGCGCTGACATCGATGGCCGGCGTGGTTACCCGCGTTTACAAACACCTTGCGCTACGGCCGCGCGGCCGCGCTAAGCTGGGCCCAGGAGCCCCCCTCGCTGGCCACACATATGACGGACGCCATCACACCCCTGCTGATTTCGATCACCATCCCCCTGCTCTTCTGGTGGCTGGCGCGCAAGTACCCCGCGCCCGAGCTGAGCCAGGACGGCCCCAGCCTGGAAGAGCTGGCGCCCCGGTTTCGCAAGTGGGAATGGGTGCTCGTGCTCGTTTACATGGCGCTGTGGGCTCCGGTGGCCGCCGCGCTGGCGGCCCCTTTGCGCTGGCTGGCCGAATGGCAGGCGCGCTCCATGCAGGTGGACGCCCAGACCTTCGTCTTCTATATGGAAGACGCCGCCTGGTGGTTGCCGGCCTTTTTCATGGCGCTGCTGCTGTCCGGCCTGCTGCTGACACCGCTGCTCAAGGCCGTGCTCAAGCAGAGCTACCGCGATTACGAGCGCTACAACGCCTTGCGCTACGGTTTCGACCAGCGGCGTGTGCTCAAGGGCCTGGCCGTGCTCGTCTGCACGGGCTGCGCGCTGCTCATCTATGTGTTTTTCGATGCTTATGTCGTGGCCTCGCCCCGGGAGTTGCGCGTGAACACCCTGTTCGGGCCCGAGCGCCGCTACGAGTACCCACAGATCACCGAGATCGTCACGGCGCCGGCCCTCGTCGCCCCCAACGGCAACACCGTGTACCGGCGCGTTTTTCTGCTCCGGTTCGCCGACGGCAGCAGTTACAGCACCGACAACATGCCCCAGCAGGAGCTGGGCGGGCGCTCGCGCACGCAGTGGATCGAATTCATCGCCGGGCAAAGCGGCCGGTCCCCGACGGAGAAGGCCGTGTTCCAGCGCGGCGAGCTCTGAGCGGCTGCGGCGCTCCCGGGGCTCAGAGCATTTCCAGCGGCGTCGGACCCGTTGGCGGCGCGAACAGGCGGTCGAGTTCGGCCAGCTGCTCCACGCCCAGGACGATGTCGCGCGCGGCCGCGTTTTCTCGCACACGCGCCGGTGTGACGGACTTCGGGATCGCGATCACGCCGTCTTGCGCCAGCAGCCAGGCCAGCGCGACCTGCGCGGCTGTCATGCCATGGCGGCGCGCAAAGTCCCGCAGACCGTGGTGCCGCAACAGCCGCCCCTGCTCGATGGGCGAATAGGCCATGGTGGCCACACCGTGCTGGCGCAGCCAGGGCAGCAGATCCCACTCGATGCCGCGGCGGCCCAGGTTGTAGAGCAGCTGGTTGGCCGCGCAGGCACTGCCACCCGGCACCTGCCAGAGTTCCTGCAGGTCGGCCAGGTCCAGGTTGCTCACGCCCCAGTGGCGGATCTTGCCGGCGTCTTGCAGGGCCGCGAAGGCCTCCACGGTCTCGGCCAGGGGATAGGAACCGCGCCAGTGCAAGAGATACAGATCAATGCGGTCGGTCTTCAGGCGCCTGAGGCTGCGCTCGCAGGCCGCGATGGCGCCCTGGCGCGAGGCGTTGTGCGGGTAGACCTTGCTGACCAGGAAGGCCTGCTCGCGCCGGCCGGCCAGGGCCTCGCCCACCACCTGCTCGGCCCCGCCCTCGGCATACATCTCGGCGGTGTCGATCAACGTCAGCCCCAGGTCCAGCCCCAGCTGCAGCGCGGCAATTTCATCCTTGCGCGCGCTGCGGTCCTCGCCCATGTACCAGCTGCCCTGGCCCAAGGCCGGAAGCAGTTCACCCGAGGGCAGGCGCACCTGTTTCATGCGGCGAACTTGCCGGCGATGAAGTCGGTGACCTGCTGGTCCTCTGCCGAGGTCAGGCCGCTGACGCCGATGGCGCCGCACAGCACACCGTCCCGGTCCTTGAGCGGCGAGCCGCCGGGCAGGGCGGTGAGCTGCGGGTCGCAGAAGTAGCCGATCTCGATCTGCTCGCGGTGCAGCCGCTCCAGCACGGCCTGGGTGGTGACGCCCAGACGCGCGGCACTGTAGGCCTTGCCCTGCGAGATGGCGACGCTGCGCAAGGGCGCACCGTCCATGCGCGCAAAGGCCACCAGCAGACCGGTGGCGTCGCACACGGCCACGCAGATCGGGCGTTTGAAATCCTGTTGCGCCTGGGCTTGCGCCTGGGCGATCAGCTGCTTGGTTAGTTCGAGGGTCAGGGCGGGCATGAAAGTTCTCCTGCTGCGAAAGGCGAGATTGTCGGCGACGCCAGCCAGGGCCGGTGGTGTGTTCCAGGCGGGCCGGGCCGATGATGATTACACTGCACTCAACGGGAGTGAACTCCGATGAATTCCGCCCCGACACCGGTCCGGCAGGATGAACACGTGGCCATGGCGGTGCAGCTGTTGCGCCTGATGGCCGTGTTCGGCATCGTGGTCGCCGTCAGCGATTATTTCACCGGCAACCTGGTGTTCCCCAGCAACAGCGCGGGCATCGCGGTGCTCGCACCCCTGGTCCTGCTGCTCAGCCGCCATCCGCGCCTCACCCGCCTGCCCCTGCTGTTTTCCCACTGGCTGCTGTTCGCCACCTTCCTGGTGGGTTCCCTGAACCACTTCCCCTACCGGCCGGAGCGGGCGGTCTGGATCACGCTGTTTCCGATGGCCTATTTCTACCTGGGCGGCCCGCGCGTGGGCCTGCGCCTGGCCACCCTCAGCCTGGCCATCCTGGTCTTTGCCTACTTCGTCATGCCCGGGCTGCAGGGCAAGGCCGTTCAGCTCACGCCCTATGCCTTTGCGCAATGCATCGGCGCCTACGTCTTCAGCGCCATCCTGGCCTATCTCTACGAAAGGATCCGGACGCGGCAGACCCTGGCGCTGCAGGCCTTGGCGGACCGCGACGTACTGACCGGCCTGCTCAATCGGCGCGGCTTCGTCGCGCAGGCCGAGACGGCGCGTGAACAGGCGCAACGTTTCGACCAGGCCTTTGCCCTGGTGCTGCTGGACGTGGACGACTTCAAGCAGATCAACGACCGCCGGGGCCACGCCGCGGGCGACCAGCTGCTGCAACAGGTCGCCAACCTGCTGACCCTGAGCATGCGCAGGTCCGACCTGCTGGCCCGCTGGGGCGGCGAGGAGTTCATCCTGCTGCTGCCGCACACGGATCTGGAACAGGCCCGGACCGCCGCCGAGAAGCTGCGCGGCGTCATCGGCACGCAGACGGGCGCTCACGGGCCCATCACCGTCAGTGTGGGTGTGGCCCTGCAGGCCCCGGGCGAGACGCTGGAGTCCGCCATCAACCGCGCTGACAAGGCCATGTACCGCGCCAAGGAAGGCGGCAAGAACCGCGTCGTCTGCGCCTGAGCCCGCCGGCTCGCCGCCGACCCTCAGTCCAGGGTGCGCAGGATCTGCAGCGCTTCTTCCACCCGCTCCACCGCGTGGATGGTCAGGCCCTCGATGGCCTTCTTGGGCGCATTGGCCTTGGGCACCACGGCCACGCTGAAACCCAGCTTGGCCGCCTCCTTCAGGCGCTCCTGCCCGCGCGGCGCCGGGCGCACCTCGCCGGCCAGGCCCACTTCACCGAAGGCGAGGAATCCCTTGGGCAGGGGACGGCCGCGCAGCGACGAGGTGATGGCCAGCATCACGGCCAGATCGGCCGCCGGCTCGCTGATGCGCACCCCGCCGACGGCATTGACAAACACGTCCTGGTCCAGGCAGGCCACACCGGCATGGCGGTGCAACACGGCCAGCAACATGGCCAGACGATCCCGGTCCAGGCCCACCGACAGGCGCCGGGGCGACGGTCCGCCGCTGTCGACCAGGGCCTGAATCTCCACCAGCATGGGGCGTGTGCCTTCGAGTGTGACCATCACGCAGCTGCCGGGCACCGGCTCGGCATGCTGCGAGAGAAAGATGGCACTGGGGTTGCTCACGCCCTTGAGGCCTTTTTCCGTCATGGCGAAGACGCCGATCTCGTTGACGGCGCCGAAGCGGTTCTTGATGGCGCGGATCAGTCGGAAGCTGCTGTGCGTGTCGCCCTCGAAATAGAGCACCGTGTCCACCATGTGCTCCAGCACACGCGGGCCGGCCAGCGCGCCTTCTTTCGTCACGTGGCCCACCAGCACGATGGCCGTGCCGCTGGCCTTGGCCGCGCGCGTGAGGTGCGCCGCGCATTCGCGCACCTGGGCCACCGAACCCGGCGCCGAGGTGAGCTGGTCGGAGTAGACGGTCTGGATCGAATCGATCACGGCAATCGCCGGCTGGTGCGCATCCAGCGTGGCAAGAATTTTCTCGAGCTGGATCTCGGCCAGCACCTGCACCTGCGAGCCGTCCAGCCCCAGGCGGCGCGCGCGCAGCGCGACCTGGGCGCCGCTTTCTTCGCCGGTGACGTAGAGCGTCTTCTGCCCGGCGCGTTGCAGCGCATCGAGCGCCTGCAGCAGCAGCGTGGACTTGCCGATGCCCGGATCGCCGCCGATCAGCACCACGCCACCTTCGACGATGCCGCCGCCCAGCACCCGGTCCAGTTCGTCCTGGCCGGTCGGCGTGCGCTCGACGTCCGAAGCCTCGATGTCGGCCAGCGCGGCCACCTCGGCGGTTTTCGCCAGCGAAGCAAAACGGTTCTTCGCCGGCGCGGCGCTCTCGGCCACGGATTCGATCAGCGAGTTCCAGGCGTTGCAGTGCGGGCACTTGCCCAGCCACTTGGGGCTGGTGCCGCCGCACTCGTTGCAGGTGTAGATGGTTTTGTCCTTGGCCATGGGCCTATGTTAGCCGAATACTGTATGAACTTACAGCCCGGGTAAGTCCGGGCCCGGCGGGGTCTGGCCAGGCTTGAAGTTGCGTCGCAAACATTTAACATGTTAAATAAATCAACATCGGCCCATGTCCACCGCCTTTCGCCACCGCAATCTGCCTCGCCTGCTGCTGCAGGCGCGCGAGGCCGTGATGGCGCACACCCGTCCCGGCCTGCGCGCGCACGGCTTGAGCGACCAGCAGTGGCGCGTGCTGCGTGTGCTGGGCGAACACGGCGTGGTGGAGACCGGCCGGGTGGCGCGCGAGGCCTACATCCTGGGCCCCAGCCTGACCGGCGTGCTGGCGCGCATGGAGCGCGACGGCCTGATCCGGCGCGCGCGCGATGTTGCCGACCAGCGCCGCACCGTGGTCGAGGCCACGGACAAGGGTCGCCAACTGGTGGACGCGCTCGCGCACAACATCGAGGCCCATTACGCCCGGATGGAGCAGTCCCTGGGCAAGGAGAAGCTGGGCCAGCTGTACGCGCTGCTGGACGAGCTGATCGCGCTGGAGGAACCGGCATGACGGCCGCCCCGGTCCTGGCCGCCGGCACGGTCTACGGCGTGCTGCTCAATGCGCAGGACGAGTGGGCCGCCTGGGCCGCGCAGATGAGCGCGCCGCCCTACCAGGCCGCGCCCAAGGCGCCCGTGCTCTACATCAAGACCGCCAATACCTGGAGCGCTTGTGGTGCGACGATCGCCGTACCGACACGCGCGCCGCAGGTGGAGATCGGCGCCAGCCTGGCCATGGTGATCGGTATCCCTGCGCATCAGGTCACCGCGGCGCAAGCCTTGTCGCACGTCGCCGGCTATGTGCTGGTCAACGACCTGTCGCTGCCGCACGCCAGCTACTACCGACCGCCGGTCAAGTACAAGAACCTCGATGGTTTTCTCGGCATCGGCCCCAAGCTGGCGACACCGGCCGAGCTGGACGACCCGGGGCGGGTGCGACTGGAGGTGCGCGTCGACGGCACGCTGCGTCAGACCGTGGACTGCGCGCAGATGCTGCGCCCGGCCGCGCAGCTGATCGCCGATGTGAGTGAATTCATGACGCTGCACCGCGGCGACGTGCTGCTGCTGGGCCTGGGTGCGAACCGCCCGCGGGCGCGCGCCGGCCAGCGCATCGAGATTCGTGCCGCCGGCATTGCGGCGCTCGGCACCTTGACCAACACGCTGGTGCAGGAGGCCGCATGAAACACGCCCGTGTGGCCTACGACGGCGCGCTCCACGACGCCAGCGAACACGACGGCCGCTTGCTGCTGGCCGACGGCCGCCTCGTCAATTTCGATGCCGTCACCTGGCTACCGCCGCTGGCCCCCGTGCCCTGGCCGCGCACCATCCTGGCCCTGGGCCTGAACTACGCCGACCATGCGAAAGAGCTCGCCTTCAAGGCCCCCGAGGAGCCGCTGGTTTTCCTCAAGGGCGAAGGCTCGCTGATCGGCCACCGCGCCCACACCGTACGCCCGGCCGGCGTCGGGAACATGCACTACGAAAACGAGCTGGCCGTGGTGATCGGCCGCCAGGCGAAGAAGGTCAAGCGCGAGGATGCCTACGACTTCGTGGCCGGCTACACCGTCGCCAACGACTACGCGGTCCGCGACTACCTGGAAAACTGGTACCGCCCCAATCTGCGTGTGAAGAACCGTGACACCGGCACGCCGCTGGGGCCCTGGCGGGTCGACGCCGCCGACATCCCCGACCCCATGAGCCTGGCGTTGCGCACCACGGTGAACGGCCAGCTCACACAAGCCGGCTCCACCCGCGACATGATCTTCGACCTGCCCTACCTGATCGAGTATTTCAGCAGCTTCATGACCCTCCAACCCGGCGACCTCATCCTCACCGGCACGCCCGACGGCGTGGTGGACTGCCGGCCGGGTGATGTGATCGTCACCGAGATCGAAGGCCTCGGCGCCCTCGTCAACACCATTGCGCCATGACTACTGTGATCAACCACCTCATCAACGGCCAGCCCGTCAGCGGCACCGACTACTTCGAGACCGTCAACCCGGCCACGCAGGAGGTGCTGGCCGAGGTCGCCGCCGGCGGCGCCGCTGAAGTGCACGCCGCCGTGGCCGCTGCCAAGGACGCGTTCCCGAAGTGGGCCGGCCTGCCCGCCCCCGAACGCGCCAAACTGATGCGCAAGCTCGGCGACCTGATCGCTCAGCACGTGCCCGAGATCGCGCGCACCGAGACCGACGACACCGGCCAGGTCATCGCCCAGACCGGCAAACAACTCGTGCCGCGTGCCGCCGACAACTTTTATTACTTCGCCGAGATGTGCACGCGGGTGGACGGCCACACCTACCCCACGCCCACCCACCTGAACTACACCCTGTTCCACCCGGTGGGCGTGTGCGCGCTGATCAGCCCCTGGAACGTGCCCTTCATGACGGCGACCTGGAAGGTGGCGCCGGCCCTGGCCTTCGGCAACACGGCCGTGCTCAAGATGAGCGAACTCTCGCCGCTGACCGCTGCCCGCCTGGGCGAACTGGCGCTGGAAGCCGGCATCCCCGCCGGCGTGCTCAACATCGTGCACGGCACCGGCCGCGAAGCCGGCGAGCCGCTGTGCGCCCACCCCGACGTGCGCGCCATCTCCTTCACCGGGTCGACGGCCACCGGCAACCGCATCGTCAAGGCGGCGGGCCTGAAGAAGTTCAGCATGGAGCTGGGCGGCAAGAGCCCCTTCGTGATCTTCGACGACGCCGATCTGGAGCGCGCGCTCGATGCCGCGGTCTTCATGATCTTTTCCAACAACGGCGAACGCTGCACCGCGGGCAGCCGCATCCTGGTGCAACAGAACATCTACGCCGACTTCGTGCAGAATTTTGCCGAGCGCGCCAAACGCATCACCGTGGGCGACCCGCAGGATGAGCAGACCATCATCGGCCCGATGATCAGTCAGGCCCACCTGGCCAAGGTGCGCAGCTACATCGAGCTCGGGCCCAAGGAAGGCGCCACGCTGGTCTGTGGCGGGCTGGACCGCCCGAGCTACGCGCCGGCACTGCCGGCGCGCGTGCAAAGGGGCAACTACATCTGGCCCACGGTCTTTGCCGACGTCGACAACCGCATGCGCATCGCGCAGGAGGAAATCTTCGGTCCCGTGGCCTGCCTGATCCCCTTCAAGGACGAGGCCGATGCGATCAGCAAGGCCAACGACATCCCCTACGGCCTGAGCAGCTACGTCTGGAGCGAGAACCTCGGCCGCGCCCACCGCGTCGCTGGCGCCATCGAGGCCGGCATGTGCTTCGTCAACAGCCAGAATGTGCGGGACCTGCGCCAGCCCTTCGGCGGCACCAAGGCCAGCGGCACCGGCCGCGAGGGCGGCACCTGGAGCTACGAAGTCTTTCTGGAGCCCAAGAACGTGGCCGTCTCGCTTGGTTCACATCACATCCCACATTGGGGAAGGGCATGACGCCCTTCCCCACCAGGGGTGTAATGACGCTCACCCCAACCCGACCCTCCCCTTCCAGGCGAGGGCCAAGAGTCCAGGAGACCGCCCATGGGTAAGCTCGCACTGGCCGCCAAGATCACTCATGTGCCCTCGATGTACCTGAGCGAGCTGCCCGGCCCGCGCCAGGGCACGCGGCAGGATGCGATCGACGGCCACAAGGAGATCGGCCGGCGCTGCCGCGAACTCGGCGTGGACACCATCGTGGTGTTCGACACGCACTGGCTGGTCAACGCCAACTACCACGTGAACTGCGCGCCGCATTTCAAGGGCCTGTACACCAGCAACGAGTTGCCGCATTTCATCAGCAACCTGGCCTACGAATTCCCGGGCAACCCGGCGCTGGGCCAGCTGCTGGCGAAAGTGTGCACAGAGCACGGCGTGGAGACCCTGGCCCACCCGGCCACCACGCTGGCGCCGGAGTACGGCACCCTGGTGCCCATGCGTTACATGAACGCGGACCAGCACTTCCGGGTGATCTCGGTCTCGGCCCTGTGCCAGGTGCACTACCTCCACGACAGCGCGCGCCTAGGGTTTGCCATGCGCCGCGCGGTGGAAGAGCATTACGACGGCACGGTGGCTTTCCTGGCCAGCGGTTCGCTCAGCCACCGCTTTGCGCAGAACGGGCTGGCACCCGAATACGCCTTCAAGATCTGGAGCCCGTTCCTGGAAACGCTGGACCGGCAGGTGGTGCAGATGTGGCGGCAGGGTGACTGGCCGGCCTTCTGCGAAATGCTGCCCGAGTACGCCAGCAAGGGCCACGGCGAAGGTTTCATGCACGACACCGCCATGCTGCTGGGCGCGCTGGGCTGGTCCGAGTACACGGGCCAGGCCGAGATCATCACCCCCTACTTCGGCGCCTCCGGCACCGGCCAGCTCAATGCCGTGTTCCCGGTGCTGCCGGTCCAGGGCCACGCCATCCCGGCGGCCCAGGCATCTAGTGCCGAGGGCTATCGCGCCTTTCCCCGGCTCTGAAAGAGAACACCATGCCCCACCTCGTCATCCTCTACACCGGCAACCTGGAAAAAGAGACCGACATGACAGCGCTGTGCCGCAGCCTGGCCGACGTGATGCTGGAACAGCAGGACGAGAGCGGCCAGCAGGTCTTCCCCCCCGGCGGCACGCGTGTGCTGGCCTACCCGGCCGCGCACTACGCGGTGGCGGACGACGGCAGCGCCGGCCGGGCGGCGGGCGGCAACGGCGACTACGCCTTCGTCTACCTCAACCTGCGCATGGGCCGCGGCCGCTCGTCCGCCGTCCACAAGCGCGTGGGCGACGCGCTGCTGATGGCCACCAAGGCGCATTTCCAGCCCGTGTTCTCGCAGCGCCATATCGGCGTGACGCTGCAGATCGACGAAGGCCCGGAGGTGTTCGACGCCAAACACAGCAATCTGCACCCCTTGTTCAAATGAGCGCCTTCAGCCCCGAACTCACCCGGCAACTGGCCGCCGAGCTGCAGCAGGCGCAGGACACGCGCACGCAGCTCGAACATTTCTCCAAGCGTTTTGCCGGCATGAGCATCGAAGACGGCTACCGCGTCAGCCGCGCCTGGGTGGCGTTGCAGCTGGCCACCGGGCGCCAGGTCATCGGCCACAAGATCGGCCTGACTTCGCGTGCCATGCAGCAGTCCAGCCAGATCGACGAACCCGACTACGGCACCCTGCTCGACTCCATGCTCTACACCTGCACACCGGGCCGGGTACTGGACATCCCGGCCGCGCGTTTCATCGCGCCGCGCGTGGAAGTGGAGCTGGCCTTCGTGCTCAAGGCGCCGTTGCAGGGGCCGAACGTCACGCTGGAGCAGGTGATCGCCGCCACCGACTACGTGACCCCGGCCATCGAGATCATCGACGCGCGCATCGAGCAGTTCGACCGCCATACGAAAGTCATGCGCAAGGTCTACGACACCATCAGCGACAACGCGGCCAACGCCGGCATCGTGGTCGGCGCCCAGCGGGCCGACCCGAAGCGCATCGACCTGCCCTGGGTGGGCGCCATCCTGCGCGTCAACGGCGTGGTGGAGGAAACCGGCCTGGCCGCCGGCGTGCAGGGCCACCCGGCCATCGGCATCGCCTGGCTGGCCAACAAACTGGCGCCCTGGGGCGAGCATCTCGAAGCCGGGCAGATCGTGCTGGCCGGCTCCTTCACGCGCCCGGTGCCGGCCAGGGCCGGTGATCTGTTCGAGGCCGACTACGGCCCCCTGGGTCAACTCAACTTCAGATTCACATGAAAACACCGACGAATCTTTTCAAACAAGCCATTGCCAAGCAGCAGCCGCAGATCGGCCTGTGGGTCAACCTGGGCCACCCCGTCAGCACCGAGATCTGCGCCGGCGCCGGTTTCGACTGGCTGCTGCTCGACGCCGAGCATTCGCCCAACACCCTGCCCACGCTGCTGTCGCAGTTGCAGGTGGTCGCGGCTTATCCCGGCACACACGCGGTAGGCCGCGTGCCGCTGGGCCACGGCGAGGCCGGCACGGCCATCATCAAGCAGTTCCTGGATCTGGGCTTCCAGACCCTGCTGGTGCCCATGGTGGACACGGCGGCACAGGCCGCGGCCCTGGTGCAGGCCATGCGCTACCCGCCCGAGGGCGTGCGCGGCATGGCCGGCGCGCGCGCCGCGCGCTGGGGCCGTTACCCCAACTACGGCCGGGAGGCCAACGAGCAGGTCTGCCTGCTGGTGCAGGCCGAGTCGCGCACCGCGCTGGACAACCTGGAAGCCATCGCCAACACGCCCGGTGTGGACGGCGTGTTCATCGGCCCGGCCGACCTCTCGGCCTCGCTGGGCCACGTCGGCCAGGCCACGCATCCTGACGTGCAGGCCGCCATCACCGATGCCATCCGCCGCATCGTCAAGTGCGGCAAAGCCGCTGGCATCCTGGTCAGCGACGAGGCGCTGGCGCGCCACTACCTGGCCCTGGGCGCCAGCTTCGTCGCCGTCGGACTGGACACCCAGATCCTGGTGCGCCAGACTTCGGCGCTGGCCGCGCTGTACAAGGGCGACGTCCAGCCGCTGGCCGCCGGCGACAAGACCTATTGAGGAGCGCCCATGAATGCCCTGCAACACCCGAGTGCGCCCGCCGGCATGCACCGCGACGAGTGGGCGGCGCGCCAGCAGCTGGCCGCCTGCTACCGTGTCTTCGCCCTGCTGGGCTGGACCGAGATGATCTACAACCACATCACGCTGCGCCTGCCGGCCAGCATGAGCGGCGCCGACAAGCAGTTCCTGATCAACCCCTTCGGCCTGCACTACAGCGAAGTCACGGCCAGCAACCTGGTGAAGATCGACCTGCAGGGCCGCGTGCTCGACGGCTCGCCGCACCCGATCAACCCGGCCGGCTACACCGTGCACGCGGCCATCCATGCCAGCCTCGAAGGCGCGCACTGCGTCATGCACACCCACACCACGGCCGGCGTGGCCGTGGCCTGCCAGCAGGGCGGCCTGGCCCAGAACAATTTCTATTCGGCCCAGCTGCACGACATGGTGGCCTACCATGACTTCGAGGGCATCACCATCCACGCCGAGGAGACGCCGCGCCTGCTCAGGAGCATCGGCAACAAGCCGGCGGTGATCCTGCGCAACCACGGCCTGCTGGCCTGGGGCGCCACGCTGCCGCAGACCTTCGCCATCCTGTGGACGCTGCAGCGCGCCTGCGAGATCCAGCTCGCGACCCTGAGCATGGGGCCGGCCATTGCGGTGCCCGAAGCCATCGCCGCCAAATGCACGCGTGACGCGCTGCAGTTCAACCCGAACCATGGCGCCGGCCAGGACGTGTTCGATGCCCTGGTGCGCCAGGTAGATCGTCTCGACGCTAGCTACAAGAACTGATCACAGAAAGCGAGAGCAGGCATGGGCGACACGCCTTACCGCAAGGTTTGCATCTACGGCGCCGGCGCCATCGGCGCCTGGATCGGCGCACGGCTGGGCCAGGCCGGCTGCAGCGTGAGTGTGGTGGCGCGCGGCGCCACGCTGCAGGCGCTGCAGCAGCACGGCCTGCGCTGCCAGCTCGACGGGCAGACGCTGAGCACACCGGCGCAGGCCAGCGCCGACCCCGCCACGCTGGGCGTGCAGGACCTGGTGATCATCGCCGTCAAGGCACCGGCCCTGCCCGAGGTGGCGCGCCGCATTGCCCCGCTGCTCGGGCCGCAGACCGTGGTGCTGACCGCCATGAACGGCGTGCCCTGGTGGTTCTTCGCCGGCTTCGGCGGCGCCTACGAGGGCACGCCACTGCAGGCCATCGACCCGCACGGCGAGATAACCGCCGCCATCCCCGCCCAGCAGGTCATCGGTGGTGTGGTGCATGCCAGCTGTTCCCTGGCCGGTCCGGGTCATGCCCGGCACCATTTCGGCAACCGCCTCATCATCGGCGAACCCTCGGGCCAGCCGACGCCGCGGGTGCAGCAGCTCGTGGCGCTGCTCACGCGCGCCGGCTTCGAGGCCGAGCTCTCGCCGCAGATCCAGCAGGACATCTGGTACAAGCTCTGGGGCAATATGACGGTCAACCCGGTCAGCGCGCGGACCGGCGCCACCACCGACCTGATCCTGGGTGACGAGCTGGTGCGCGACTTCATCTCGCGTGTGATGTACGAGGCCAAGGAGATCGGCGCGCGCATCGGCCTGCCGATCGCCCAGCAGCCCGAAGACCGCCACGCCGTCACACTCAAGCTCGGCGCCTTCAAGACCTCGATGCTGCAGGACGTCGAAGCCGGCCGAGCGGTGGAGCTCGACGCCCTGGTCACCGTGGTGCAGGAGCTGGGTGTCCTCACCGGCGTGCCCACGCCCTACACCGACGTGCTGCTCGGCCTGGCCCGTCTGCAGGCCCGGGTGCGCGGCCTTTATTGATATCGCGGAAAGATCGCATGCCTGCTTCCCCCCGCGCGCTCAGCCGCGCCGCTTTTTTCACCCTGCTCTTCACCGCCTGCCTGTTCGGCGCCAACCACGTGGCGGCGCGGCTGGCCTTCAACCACGGGCTGGACGTGGCCAGTGCCGTGACGGTGCGCAGCCTGCTCACCGCGGCCGTGGTCGGCTTGTTGGTGTGGCTGCAGCGCGCGCCGCACAGGGTCAGTCCCCGCCAGCGCGGCTTCCTGCTGCTCATCAGTGCGCTGGTGGCGGTGCAGAGCCTGTGTCTGTACGCCGCCGTGGCGCGCCTGCCGGTGGCGCTGGCCCTCCTCACGTTCAACACCTATCCCTTGTGGACGGCGTTTTTCGCCTGGCTGCTGTACCGCCACCGGCCCGAGCGCGCGGTGCTGCTGGCCATGCCGGTGCTGCTGATCGGGCTGGCGCTGGCGCTCGATGCGCTGGGCGCGGCCTCGGGCCTGGGCGCGGTGGGGCAGTGGAGTCGCATCGGCGCCGGCGTGGCCTTTGCCATGGTGGCGGCGGCGGTGTTCGGCGCCGCGCTGGCGCTGACCCAGCACGAGGTGGCCAGTGTCGACGGCCGCCTGCGCACCACCATCACCATGGGCCTGGTCGGCCTGCTGGCGCTGGTGGCGGTGCAGCTGCAAGGCGGCTTTCACCTGCCGCAGGCCGCCGCCGGCTGGTGGGGCCTGGCCGGCCTGACGCTGTTCTACGGCACGGCCTTCACCATCATGTTCACGCTGCTGCCCAAGCTGGGCGTGGTGGGCAGCTCGCCCATCATGAACGTGGAGCCGGTGGCCGCGCTCGTCATGGCCTGGGCCCTGCTGGGCCAGACCATCGCGCCGGTGCAGCTCGTCGGGGCGCTGATCGTGGTGGGCGCGGTGATGGCGCTCGGTTTGCGTAAACGCTAAACCGCCATGGCACTGGACGTCATGGCCGTGGTGCTGCTGTCGGCCCTGCTGCATGCGGGCTGGAACGCCCTGGTGCGCGCCAGCCGCGACAAGTTTCTCGCCTCGCTGCACGTGGTCTGCGGCGCCGGCGCCATCGCTGCGCTGCTGCTGCCCGGTCTGCCGTTGCCGGCACCCGCCAGCTGGCCCTGGCTGCTGGCCTCGGCGCTGATCCACGTCGTCTACTTCACGCTGGTGGCGCGCGCCTACCACGGGGCCGAGCTGGGTTTTGCCTACCCGCTGATGCGCGGCACGGCGCCGGCGCTGACTGCGCTGGGCGCGGCGCTGCTGCTGGGCGAGCCGCCCACGCCAGGCGGCTGGCTGGGCATCGCGCTGATCTGCGGCGGTGTGCTGACCCTGGCCGCAGGGGCCTGGCGCAACGGCGCCAGCCATCCGGTGGCGGTGGGGGCCGCGCTGGCCAATGCCGGCGTGATCGCGCTCTACACCCTGGTCGACGGCCGGGGCGTGCGCCTGTCCGGGCACGCCCTGAGCTACACCGGCTGGGTCTTCCTGCTCACCGCCGTGCTGATGCTGGCCTTTGCCGGCGTGCAGCGCGGCCGCAGCCTGCTGCGCCCGCCGGCCGGCGCCGCGCGCACGGCGCTGCTGGGCGGTGCCGGCACGCTGGTCGCCTACAGCCTGGTGCTGTGGGCCATGGCACAGGCACCGATCGCGCTGGTGGCCGCCTTGCGCGAGACGTCCATCGTGTTCGCCGCGCTGATCGGGGTACTGTTCCTGCGCGAGCGCCTGGGGCGACGGCGCCTGCTCGCGGCGCTGCTGGTGTGCGGCGGCGCCGTCGTGCTCAAGCTGGCCTGAGGCGGTCCTGCACACAAAAGGTCACCGTCCCACCCGCCGGGTTTTGTGGCACCGTTGATTAGTCGATATATTGGCCGGTTTCCTCACCGGTAGGCCCTGGGTATGTTCATGTCACGATTTCGCCGGCCCGTCCGGTCGCTGCTGCGGCCCGGCCTGCTGTGCCTGCTGCTGGGCTGGAGCAGCGCCTGGGCGCAGACCGCCGCCGTCGAGGCCCCGGCGGCGACCGGCTACCCGGCGCAGCCGATCCGGCTGGTCCTGCCCACACCGGCTGGGGGCGCCACCGACGTCTGGGCGCGCGTGATCGCCGAACGCCTGGGCCAGGTGCTGGGGCAGACGGTCCTGGTGGACAACCGCCCCGGCGCCGGCGGCACGCTGGCCGCCGAATTCGTGGCCCGCGCGCCGGCCGACGGCTACATCCTGCTGGCCGGCGACGTCGGCACCTACGCGCTGTATCCGCAGCTCCACCGCACGCCCGCTTATGACCCGGTGCGCGATTACGCGCCGGTGACACTCACCGCGCGCCAGTGGCTGGTGCTGGCCGTGCCGCGCGAGTCGGCCCTGGCCTCGGTGCCGGCACTGCTGGCCCAGGCGCGCGAGCGGCCGGGGGCACTGCGCTACGGCTCGCCCGGTGTGGGTAGCCCGCAGCATCTGGCCATGGAACTGCTGCAGCAACGCGCCGGCATCCAACTCGCGCACCGGCCCTACCGCGCCGGCGCCCAGCTCACGGCCGCCATGCTGGCCGGCGAGCTCGACCTCGCCTTCCTGGACCTGCCCAGTGCGCTGCCGCATCTGCGCTCGGGCTGGCTGCGCGGCCTGGCCCTCGTGGCACCGCAGCGCCTGCCGTATCTGCCCGAGCTGCCGACGCTGGAAGAGTCCGGTCTGGCCGGCTTCGAGGCACAGGTCTGGCAGGGTCTGGTGGCGCCCGCGGGCACGCCGGCGGCGGTGGTGAGCCGCCTCAACGCGGCCTACGCCCGGGTCTGCGCAGAACCCGCGGTGCAGCGCCGCCTGGCCATGATCGGCATCGAGCTCACGCCCGGCAGCCCGCAGGCCTTCAAGGAGTTGCAGCAGGCCGAGGCGGCGCGCTGGGGCCAGTTGATCCGCGCGCTGGACCTGCGGCTGGATTAGTCAGACCAAGGTGACCGGCACACGCGTGGCCAGCGCGCACATCAGCTCGTAGCCGATGCTGCCGCCGGCGGCCGCCACCTCGTCGATGGACAGCTGCGCGCCGTTGGAGGCCCGGCCCCAGAGTGTGACTTCGGCGCCCATGCCGGCCGTCGGCACCGGCGTCAGGTCCACGGTGAGCAGGTCCATGCTGACACGACCCACCGTGCGCGTGCGCACGCCATCGACCAGCACCGGCGTGCCGCGCTCCACCGTACCGGGACTCGCGCGCAGGTAACCATCGGCATAACCGCAGGCCACCACGCCGATGCGCATGGGCCGCGGCGCGACAAAGGTCGAGCCATACCCCACGCTGTCGCCGGCGGCCAGCTGCTGGACGCCGACGACGCGCGAGCGCAAGGTCATCACCGGCTGCAGCGCCCAGTCGGCCGCGCTGTGCTCGGGGTAATCGGGCGAAGCGCCGTAGAGCACCACACCGGGCCGGATCCAGTCCGAGCGCAGACCGGCGGCGGCCTGCGGCCCCATGTGGCGCAGCACCGCCGCACTGTTGCTCAAGGAGCGCTCACCCGGCAGGTCCTGGGTGGCGGCGTTGAAGGCGACCAGCTGGCGCGCCACGCCCACCGGGCCGTCGGCGTCGCTGAAGTGGGTCATGAGCGAAATCTCGTCCACCTGGGGCAGCGCGTTGAGCCGCGTCCAGGCGGCGCGGAACTGCGCCGGCGTGAAACCCAGGCGGTTCATGCCGCTGTTGAGCTTGAGGAAGACGCGGTGCGGCACGTGGGTCTTGTGCACGGCCAGCATGTCGATCTGCTCGCTGCAATGCACCACGTGCCAGAGATCCAGACGCGAGCACAGCTCCAGGTCACGCTGCTCGAACACGCCTTCGAGCAACAGGATGGGGCCGCGCCAGCCCAGGGCGCGCAGCGCTGTAGCCTCGGCCAGGTCCAGCAGGGCAAAGCCGTCGGCGCCGCGCAGGCCCTCGTAGACGCGCTCGATGCCGTGGCCGTAGGCATTGGCCTTGACCACCGCCCAGACCCGCGCGTCCGGGGCCGACTGCCGGGCCCGCGCCAGGTTGTGGCGCAGGGCGTCGACATGGATCAGGGCTTGGATGGGACGGGACATGCGGGCGGAAACGGGCTCAGGCCGGGGATTGTGACACTGCCCGGCATGCTATAACCCTTCGTCGCTTGGATTTCGTTACAAAAATTAACCTGCCGTACGCACGGCCCGCCCTCCCCCTGTACATGAAACGCGGTTTCTACACCATCATGTCGGCGCAGTTCTTCAGCTCGCTGGCTGACAACGCGCTGTTCGTCGGAGCCGTGCAACTGTTGCGTACCGAGGGCGCGCCCGAGTGGCAGCAGGCGGCCCTGGTGCCGATGTTCGCCCTGTTCTACGTGATCCTGGCGCCCTTCGTGGGCGCTTTTGCCGACGCCATGCCCAAGGGCAAGGTCATGCTGATCAGCAACGGCATCAAGATCATCGGCTGCCTGATGATGCTGTTCGGCACCCACCCGCTGATGGCCTATGCCATCGTCGGCCTGGGGGCGGCGGCCTATTCGCCGGCCAAGTACGGCATCCTCACCGAACTGCTGCCGGCCTCGCAGCTGGTCAAGGCCAACGGCTGGATCGAGGGCCTGACCATCGCCTCCATCATCCTGGGCGTGCTGCTGGGCGGCCAGCTGGTCGGCGCCGCCGTCTCCAGCCAGCTGCTGGCCTTCGACCTGCCGCTGGTCACCACCGGCATCGACAGCGCGCCGGAGGCCGCCATCGCGGTGCTGATCCTGGTCTACCTGCTGGCGGCCTGGTACAACACCCGCATCCCGCACACCGGCGTCGAGATGCGGCCCATGCCGAAGAACCCGCTGGCCCTGCTGCCCGACTTCTGGCACTGCAACATCCGCCTGTGGCAGGACCGCCTGGGCCAGATCTCGCTCTCCACCACCACGCTGTTCTGGGGCGTGAGCGGCAACCTGCGCTACATCGTGCTGGCCTGGGCCGCCGCCGCGCTGGGCTACAGCGTCACGCAAGCCTCGTCGCTGGTCGGCGTGGTGGCCATCGGCACCGCCGTCGGCGCCGTGGTGGCCTCCATGCGCATGCGGCTGGAGGACGCCACCCGCGTCATGCCGCTGGGCATCGGCATGGGCGTGCTGGTGCTGATGCTCAACTTCATCGACAACGTCTGGCTGGCCGCGCCCTTCCTGGTGCTGCTGGGCGGTCTGGGCGGCTTCCTCGTGGTGCCCATGAACGCGCTGCTGCAGCACCGCGGCCACAACCTCATGGGCTCGGGCCGCTCGATTGCCGTGCAGAACTTCAACGAGCAGGCCTGCATCCTGGGCCTGGGTTTCCTCTACAGCTTCTCCACCGGCATGGGCCTGTCGTCCTTCGGCGCCATCACCGGCTTCGGTCTGCTGGTGGCCGGCTTCATGTGGCTGATCCAGCGCTGGCACGCCAACAACTGTGCCAAGTACCCCGAGGAAGTCGAGCATCTCCTGGAGATTGCGCGCAACGACCACTTGCACGGCTAGACCGCGGCCGGCCATGACGCAGCAGCTCGCCGCCTGGGGCCTGGTCCTCAACGCCTTCGTCTGGGGCGTGTCCTGGTATCCCTTGCGCCTGCTGCAGCAGCAGGGCCTGCATCCGCTGTGGGCCACGGTCTTCGTCTACGTCCTGGCCCTGGTGGCGGTGCAGCTCTGGCGCCCCGGCACCTGGCGCATCGTCGGCCAGTACCCGCTGCTGGGGCTGCTGATGCTGGCCTCGGGCATGACCAATGTGGGCTTCAACTGGGCGGTGACCGTGGGCGACGTGGTGCGCGTGGTCCTGCTGTTCTATCTGATGCCGGCCTGGACGGTGCTGCTGGCCTGGCTGCTGCTGGGCGACAAACCCACTGGGCGCGCGCTGGCGCGCCTGGCGCTGTCGCTGGCCGGCGTGGTCATCGTGCTCAAGACCCCGGACTCGCCCTGGCCGCTGCCGGCCAGCTTGGCGGACGGGCTGGCCCTGGCCGGCGGCTTCAGTTTTGCGCTGACCAATGTGCTGCTGCTCAAGCTGAAGGACACGCCGGACGAGGCGCGCGCCTTTGCCATGTTCGGCGGCGGCACGGCGCTGGCGCTGCTGGCGGCGCTGATCGGCCTGCCGCTGGGTCTGGTGGCGCTGCCGCCCCCGCCGGCCCTGGGCTGGCTGACCCTGGCCCTGCTCACCAGCACCGCCTTTCTGGCCGCCAACCTGGGCCTGCAGTACGGCGCGGCCCGCCTGTCGGCCAGCGCCACCTCACTGATCCTGCTGGTCGAGGTGGTCTTTGCCAGCGTGTCCTCGGTGCTGCTGGAGGCGGCCGACTTGCAGCCGCGCACCCTGCTCGGGGGCGCGCTGATCCTGCTGGCCGCGCTGTGGGCCACCCGGCCCGACCGTCGCGACCCGGGCCGCGCACCAGCCTGACGCCGCAGGCCGGGCCGCGGTCGCCGCCCGCATGGCTTGCAGTATTATTTCAACGGCAGGCCGACGTCCTGCGCACGAGGATCGGATGGCCCCCAAGAAGTCGCTTTACGAGATTCTGGAAGTTCCGGCGCACGCCACGTACGCCGAGATTCGCGCCTCCTATGAGCGGCTGGTGCAGGCGCTCGACAGCCGCCAGGCCGCCTTGAGCCGCGAGGACCACACCATGCAGATGCGGCTGCTGCGGGTGGCCTACAACACGCTGGCCACACCCTCGTCCCGCGACGCCTACGACGCCAGCCTGGCCGTGCGCAACGAGCCGGCCCCAACCGGCACCGCCTTGCTGGTCATGCCGGCGGCCGTCAGCAGCGCCAGCCCCGGCGTCATGCGCGCCGACGCCATGATGATGCGCGCCGAAGCCATCGCCTTGCGCGCCGACGCCCTGGGGCTCAAGGCCGACCTGCTCAGCGGGCAGGTCCAGCCCGCCGCCTCCAACGTCCCGCCCGTGGTGGCGCGCCTGCTCCGCTACGCCAAGCGCACGCTGCTGACGCTGGGCACGCTGGCGGCCATCGGCATGGTGCTCAAGGTCGTGTTCCTGCTCAGCGTGAGCCGCCAGCCCGGCGGGGTGGTCGTCACCACCCCCGGCCCGGTCGACGACAAGGTTTTCCTGCAGGAGTACTACCAGACCTACGGCGTGCGCCCGGCCAACCGGGCCGAAGCCGCCTTGCTGGACGCCGAGCGGCGCAAGAACGAGGAGGCCCGCCGAGCCCAGAAACAGCAGGAAGACGCCGTCCGCAATGCCGAACTGGCCCAGCGCCGCTTCGAGGAAGACGCCCGCCGGCGCGGCGAACAGGCCTCGATCGAACTGCGCTACGCCGAAGAGCGGGCCCGCCAGGCGCAGCAGGAGGAAGAGCGCCAGCGCGAATACGAAGCGCGCGCCAAGGAAGAGGCCGAACGCGAACGCACCGAGGCGATGCAGGAGAGATGGCGCCAGGAACTGAAATCCTCGGGCCGCAACTGAAGCCCGCCCGTATCGCCCCATGACCCTCCCCTTGCGCCGGCATTTCTGGACCTGGGCCCTGGCCGCGGCGCTGCTGGGCCTGGCGCTGGTCGCCTGCGGCAAACGCGACCCGTACAGCCCGGCCCTGTTCGTCGGCAAATGGAAATCCTCCAAGCTGGAGACACCACTGGTCCTGTACGAAAACGGCGAGTGGGAGATCCGCAAGGACGACGGCGGCGTCCTGCAGTACGGGCTCTGGGAGTACCGCGACGGCCGTCTCGTCTGGATCATCAAGATGGGCGGCGAGCTCCACCGCGACGTCAACCCGGTGCTGTCGGCGGGCAAGAAGGAATTCCGCTTGCAGGAAGGGCCGCACGTCACCGTCTTCCATCGCCTCGATTGATCCCTTGCCCTTAACCCGCAGCGCACCGCCTTGAACCACTACGACATCCTGGAAGTCAGCCCGCGCGCCAGCGCCGAAGTCATCCGGGCCGCCTACCGCAGCCTGATGCAGCGCTACCATCCGGACCGCCATGCCGACGCAGCGCAGGCCACCGAGCGTGCAGCGGAAATCTCCCTCGCCTACGACGTGCTCAGCGACCCGGAACGCCGGCGCGCCTACGACGAGACGCTGCGCCAGCAGCCGCCCACCGACGAGCCCGTCGGCGTGCGCGCCTACGCCGGGGTGACGATGCCGCGCGGACCGCAGAGCCAGGCGGCACCGGACGGTGGCTGGCGCAGCTGGTACGGCGGGCTGCTGATCCTGTGCATCGTCGGCGCCGGTTGGGCCATCTTCACTTTGCAGAAGAGGCCCACCGCGCAGTTGCTAGCACGGTCGGTACAACCCGTGCCGGCCGTCCCCGTGATGCCGGGCCCGGCCGACGCCCCCCAGCAGGCCGCCCTGAGCGCACCGCCGGGCGAAGGCGCCGCCATGCCACAGGTCCGCACGCTGGCCGCCTTCGTGACCGACCTGTCCATCGAGTTGACGCCGGCGACCCGGACCGCAGCCCCCCATGTGTTGCAGATCCCGAACCTGGGCCTGCGGGTCAGCGCCGGCGACAGCGCGCGCCTGGCCGAGCGGGTGGAAGCGCAGCGCGCCCTGATCATCCAGCAGCTGCTGGGCAACCTGGCCCGCGCCGACTACCACGAGCTCATCAAGACCGATGGCGATCTCTACCTCAAACGTCTGATCGAGGACACCGTGTGCTCGGGTCTGTGCCCCGAGCCGGTCGCAGGCCTGTCACCGTCCGCCCCCCCGCTGCGGCCGGTGGAGGCGCTGTTGCCGCTGTCCTACTCCGTCCGCTAGGGATGGTGTTCAGGGCGGCGGCTGGTCGGGCTGGCCGCGCTGGCGCGCCAGGTACCACGCCATCAGTGGCTGCACTGATATGCCGTGTGCCAGGATGGAGACCGCCACGGTGATCAGGGTCAGGCTGACCAGCGTCCCGGCCAGCGGGCCGGAAACGCCGTGATTCAGGGCGTACATCAGATAAAACACCGAACCGATCCCGCGGATGCCGAACCAGGCAATCATGGTGCGCTGACGCCCAGGCGCGGACATGCCGAGCATGCCCACCACGACGGAAAGCGGCCGCACCAGCAGGAACAGCACCGGAATGAACCACAGCAGGTGCGGCGACCAGCTGGCGTAAGGCAGCATGGCACCGATGGTCAGCACGATGGCCAGCTCGGCAAGTTTCTCCAGTTGCTCGTTGAAGCCCTGCACGGCCAGGTTCATCGTGGCACTGGCGTGATGCGAGTGTGTCGCCCGGATTTCAGGTTGCGGGCGGTGCAGCAGTACGGCGACCCCCTTCTTGTCGAGAGAGACGGTGCCGGCCATGGGATGCTCCCGCACACGCTGCAAGGCCAGGCCGGCCGCAAAGACGGCGAGAAATCCGGAGGCCAGGCAGAGCTGGGCCACGCCGTAGGAAAGGGCGACCAGCCCCAGGCTGAGAAACACGTCCAGCCCCAGGGCGTTCTGATGGCGGGTGCGCAGGTAGACCACCAGGATGCCGATGAAGCTGCCCAGTACCGCACCGATGGCCAGCCCGCCCAGGGTGGCCCACAGCAGATCCAGGGCCCACCAGCGCCAGCCCCACTCACCCATCTCGTGCAGTCCCATCAGGGCCAGCCCCAGCAACACGAAAGGATAGGCGGAGCCGTCGTTCAGCGCTCCTTCGCCGGCCAGACTGAAGCCCACACGATCCGGTTTCGCACCGGGTTCCGACTGCACGCCGGAGGCGAGGACCGGGTCCGTGGGCGCCAGGATCCCGCCCAGCAACACCGCGGCGCCCACCGAAAGACCCAGGCCCCAGTAACCGAGGGCGGCGATCAGTCCCACGGTGGCGCTCATGGATACGAAGGCCAGGCGCCACGGCAACAGCCAACGCCGATCCAGCAGCGGGACACCCAGCTTCAGACCCACGGCAAAGAGCGAGATGAGCACGGCGACCTCGGCGACCAGTTCCAGCAAGCCGGCATGCGCGATCGGGTCCGCCGTTATGACGCCGAACCCGCCCGGGCCCAGCACATACCCCACCACCAGGTAGATCATGGCGCTGCTCAAGGGCAGGCGCGCCAGCAGCGTGCCCACCAGCACCATGGTGATGAGCAGGAGCCCGACAAACAAGGTCCAGTGGTTAAAGGACAAGACGATCTCCTTCGCGCATCACGCGGACCACACCGCAAGAACGTGACGGCCGGCGACCAGCGCTTCGGCCGCCGCGATGATCGTCCGGGACGCGGCCTCCGGCGGGTGAGCAGGAACCTCGGCGGCGTCGCATGCATCGCGCGCGGTCCGGGACGCACTCATGCCGGACCCGGGCGCTGCGCCGATGCGGGAGGATGGCAAGCCGTCATGGCACCTCCGTATGCGTGGCGTTTGATCTTAGTCCTGTTCGTGCGAGATGTCTCCCGCGTACGGGGCGAGGGGAACTTCATGGGGATCGGATCAGCGCTTCGTCTTGAACCGCGGCGACACCGTATGGCGGCAGCGCAGCCGCTGAACGCTGCGCACCAGCGCTGGACCATTTGCGCTGTTGTCAGGCAAAAGAAGACCTAACCCCTATACCTGTTGACCGTGCGTCAGCTCGAATGATTAGAGTTAGGAGGGGTCTTGGCGCTCTCCGGAATATCGACGTCCGCCATGTCTTGCAGGAGATACAGATTCTCAAAGTCCTTCGGAGTGGTTACGAACACATGTCTTTTGCGGTAGACGTCGATACACGTTACACGGTACTTCTCGGTCTCAACAACGTGAAAGGTAGGATCGCCTGCAAAAACGATCCAGCCATGCAGCGGTTTCCCATACTCCACAGCGATATTCCTTCGGTAGATCAAATTGTCTGCGAAATTCGAGATCTTGATTTCCGTCCCGTCCGGAGCTAGAAAGCTCAGGTTTTTGATGTTGTGTATTCCGTATACACGTTGAAGGCGATGCCACTTACCACCGATTTGAGCCTCCATTTCGTAGTCGAGCATATGGACGCTATTTCGCCGCGTGTTCAGTAGATAGAGATAGGTCGTGAATGCTGTGAGCATCTCTGATGGGCGCGCAGGATTCGGCATTTGCCCCCGCATCACGGTGAATATGCGCCCGCGAATACGAGGGCGTCCGGTCACGTAGTCAAAGATGACTTTCGCCCAGCCCGACAGCGCCAGCAATAGGCCGAGCAGTTGCAGCCAGAGAGGCGTTTCGGTCGGCATGCACATCCTAACGAATGAAAGGGACGTCCCCGTCCCGAACTAGCCGCGAGTTGCGGCAAACGGCAACTGAGTGCCACGATGGGAGGTGCGAACTTTTCATCAACTCACCCGGAAGGAGAAGACCATGGCTATTGTCTATCTCGGTGTCGATCTCGCCAAGTCCGTGTTTGCCCTGCATGAGGTGGACGAAGCCGGCAAGCCGGCGCTAGCTTGGAATCTGTGGAATCTGGGGTCAAGTCTTGTCTTCTGCCATCTATCCATTTGAATTCACCCTCTCTTCGCTTAGCCACAATGCGGCTCACTCGGAAATAGTCCAGACAGGGGTGCTTGCCGATCGCCTTGTCTGTCAATGTACCCCTGAGCTTTCCTGGAGCTTTCCTGGGAGTGCGTCGGCGGGGCGCTGCATGATGTTGGGCCTTTGCTTTGTGATGCCTCACGTTATGGGAACGGCAAGGCCTGCAGTCTCAATCGCTCATCCCCTGCTTCAAGTCCATGTCAGCATTGGAGCAGTTCGCTTGCGTGTTGGCGATCTACACACGCACAAATAACCGGCAAGCCCGCAGAGGGTTCGCTGGATTCTAGGTAGCTCGGTCCTTTAGCGCCATCCCTACGCGGAAGGGGACCCAGCCCCGCCGCCGGCCGGGTGCGGCCTCAGTCTCTGCGCCGCGCGCGCAGCTTCTGCAGCAACACCTGCGGCAGCACGAGCGTGTCGATAGGCTTGACGATGAAGCCGTTCATGCCGGCCTCCAGGCATTGCTGTTCCGCGTCGCGGTCGGCACGGGCGGTGAGGGCGATGATGGGCACGGGTGGATGCGGCTGCTCCGCCTCCCAGGCGCGGATCCAGCGCGTGGCAGCCAGGCCGTCCAGCACCGGCATGTCCAGGTCCATCAGCACGAGGTCGTAGCGCGCGCCGGCACGGATCATCTCCAGGGCCTGACGGCCGTCGCTGGCCTGCGCCACCTGCCAGTTCAGGCGGACCAGCGCCGCGCGAACCAGGTAGCGGTTGAGCGCGTGGTCGTCCACCACCAGCACATGCGGCTCGCGCCGCGGCGCCGGGCCGGCCGCGGCTTGCACAGGCACCGGCCGCACCGCCGGGGCGGACTCTGCGCCCGCTTGCCCCTTCGGTCGGCCCGGCGTGTCCATGTCAGGGCCGCGCCAGCGCCTCGTCCAGCAGCTCCACCCAGTGCTTGACCGGCGTGCCGGTGCCGCTTTGCAGATGCGTGATGCAGCCGATGTTGGCCGAGACAATTTGCTCCGGCTGCATCTCGCCCAGGTTCTTGAGCTTGCGGTCGCGCAGTTCGTAGGCCAGCTTGGGATTGAGCACGGAGTAGGTACCGGCGGAGCCGCAGCACAGGTGCGGCTCGACGCGGCAGGTCTGCACCTTGAAGCCGAGTTCGCCCATGTACCTCTCCACGCCGCCGCGCAACTGCTGGCCGTGCTGCAAGGTGCAGGGCGGGTGGAAGGCAATCTGGCCCGCCTTCGCGCTCACCTTGCCACGCAGCTGGTCGACCAGTTCGGGCAGCAGCTCGCTCAGGTCTTTCGTCAGGTCACTGATGCGCTGGGCTTTGGCGGCGTAGGCCGGATCGTCCTGCAGGATGTGGCCGTATTCCTTGACGGTGACACCGCAGCCGGAGGCGTTCATGACGATGGCTTCCACGCCGGCCTCGATGTGCGGCCACCAGGCGTCGATGTTGGAGCGCATCTCGGCCTTGCCGCCGTCCTGGTCGTTGAGGTGGAACTTCACGGCGCCGCAGCAGCCGGCCTTGGCGGCCACGATGGTCTGCAGGCCGGCGGCGTCGAGCACGCGCGCCGTCGCCGTGTTGATGTTGGGCATCATGGCCGGCTGCACGCAGCCGGCCAGCATGAGCACCTTGCGCGCGTGGCTGCGTGTGGGCCAGGCGCCGGCGTTCTGCGCCGCGGGCACCTTGGCCTTGAGGCTGGCCGGCATGAGACCGCGCACCAGCTGGCCCATCTTCATGGCCGGGCTGAACAGCGGCGAGGTCAGGCCCTCTTTCAGCGCCCAGCGCACGAAACGCTCGCCGGCCGGGCGCGCCACTTTCTCGTCCACGATCTTGCGGCCGATGTCGACCAGATGGCCGTAGGCCACGCCCGAGGGGCAGGTGCTTTCGCAGTTGCGGCAGGTGAGGCAGCGGTCCAGGTGGGCCTGGGTCTTGCGCGTGGGCGCCTGGCCCTCGAGCACCTGCTTGATCAGGTAGATGCGGCCGCGCGGGCCGTCGAGCTCGTCGCCGAGCAGCTGGTAGGTGGGGCAGGTGGCGGTGCAGAAGCCGCAGTGCACGCACTTGCGCAGGATGGCTTCGGCCACGCGGCCGTCGGCCGTGTTCTTGAATTCGGGCGCGAGATTGGTTTGCATGACGGCTTAGAAATCGGGGTACAGGCGGCCGCGGTTGAAGATGGCGGCCGGGTCGAACTGCTTTTTCAGTTCGCGCGAGATGCGCTCCAGCGGCGCGCCCAGCGGGGTGAAGACGCCGGCGCTCTTGTCCGTTGTGCGAAACAGCGTGGCGTGGCCGGAGTTGCCGGCCAGCAGGCGGCCCAGATCGGGGCGCTGCGCTTGCGCCAGCTTGAGCCAGCGCTGGGCACCGTGCCATTCGATCAGGGTGGGGCCCAGGTTCAGCGGCGCCGTGGTGTCGGGCACGCTCAGGCGCACCAGCGACTCGCCCGCGGCCAGCTGGAAGAAGGGCGCGGTCTGTTCGCGCAGGGCGTTCCACAGCAGCGTGGCCTGGCCGTCGTCCATGACCTGGCCGCCCATGGTTTTCTTGGCCGCGGCAATGGCGGCCTGGGCGCCGCGCAGGCGCACCGTGAGCCGGCCGTCCTGCCAGCAGGAGGCGTTGAGGGGCAGGGGCTGGGCGCCCCAGGCGTTGAGCTGCTTGAGCGCGCTGGCTTCGTCGAGCTCGAAGACGAGGGTGGCCTCGGCCACGGCGCGTGGCAGCACCTTGAGCGAGACCTCGACGAGGAGCCCGAGGGTGCCCATGGAGCCGGCCAGCAGGCGCGAAACGTCGTAACCGGCCACGTTCTTCATGACCTGGCCGCCGAAGGTGAGCAGCTCGGCGCGGCCGTTGAGCAGCTGGGCGCCCAGCACGTAGTCGCGCACGGCACCCACGCTGGCGCGCGCCGGGCCGTTCAGGCCGGCGGCGACCATGCCACCCGCGGTGGCCATGGCGCCGCCCGCGGCGAAATGCGGCGGCTCAAAGGGCAGATACTGGCCGCGCTCGGCCAGCACTTCCTCCACCTCGGCCAGCGAGGTGCCGGCGCGCACGGTGATGACGAGTTCGCTCGGTTCGTAGCTGACGATGCCCTGCAGCGGCCGGGTGTCGAGCACCTCACCCTGCAGGGACTGGCCGTAGAAATCTTTGCTGCCGCCGCCGCGCAGGCGCAGCGGGGTGCCGGTCGAGGCGGCCTGACGCACGCGCTCGACGATGTTTTGCAGGGCTGTATCCATCCCGCAATGGTAACGGTTGACCGTTCCGAGGGGCGAAAAAAAAGCCCGCCGGAGCCGAAGCTCTGGCGGGCCGGAACCAGAGGAGACTTTCGCTTGCTCTGGCGCGGCAGCCGGCACACGCGGTGCCGGCTGCCGTCCATTGCTCTAGATCCGCTGAACCACCGAGATCCGTTCGGCGCTGTCCACGCGAGACGGGCGCGCTGCCGCGTTACAAATGCTCGCGATACCTGCGGGTATCGCTGCGCTTTGCGCCTTGCATCGCATCCCTTCTCGCATGTCCCTCGCCTCCGATCCCGGTGTTCCAGCGGATTACCGGTTGTAGGCGGTTTCGCCGTGGGCGGTGATGTCCAGGCCCTGGCGCTCGTCTTCTTCGCTGACGCGCAGGCCGATGGTCAGATCCACGATCTTGTAGGCGAGGAAGGAGACCACACCCGACCAGACGATGGTGATCAGCACGCCCTTGAGCTGGGTCCAGACCTGGCCGGCGATGGAGAAGTCGGCCGGCGTGACCATGCTGGCCGTGACCCAGTCACCGACCAGGCTCGGGCCGCCCAGGGACGGGCTGTTGAAGACACCGGTCAGCAGGGCACCGACGATGCCGCCGACACCGTGCACACCGAAGACGTCGAGCGAGTCGTCGGCACCGAGCAGTTTCTTCAGGCCGGTCACACCCCACAGGCAGGCGAAGCCGGCGATCAGGCCGATGAGCAGCGCGCCACCGATGCCGACGTTGCCGGCCGCGGGGGTGATGGCCACCAGGCCGGCAACGGCGCCGGAGGCGGCACCCAGCATGGAGGCCTTGCCCTTGAGCAGCGCCTCACCCACACACCAGGCCAGCACGGCAGCGGCGGTGGCGACGAAGGTGTTGGCGAAGGCCAGGGCGGCAAAGCCGTTGGCTTCCAGGGCGGAGCCGGCGTTGAAGCCGAACCAGCCCACCCACAGCAGGGCGGCACCGACCATGGTCAGCGTCAGGCTGTGCGGGGCCATGGCTTCCTTGCCGTAGCCGATGCGCTTGCCCACCATGTAGGCACCGACCAGACCGGCGACGGCGGCGTTGATGTGCACCACGGTGCCGCCGGCGAAGTCCAGGGCGCCCATCTGCCAGATGTAGCCGGCCTTGGCGTTCATGGCATCGACCACTTCCTTGGCGGTGTAGGCGTCCGGGCCCATCCAGAACCAGACCATGTGGGCCATGGGGATGTAGCTGAAGGTGAACCACAGCACCATGAACATCAGCACGGCGGCGAACTTCATGCGCTCGGCGAAGGCGCCAACGATCAGCGCGCAGGTGATGCCCGCGAAGGTGGCCTGGAAGGCGGCGAACACGATCTCCGGAATCACCACGCCCTTGCTGAAGGTGGCCGCGTTGGCGAAGGTGCCGGCGACGTTGTCCCAGATGCCCTTCATGAACAGACGGTCGAAGCCGCCGACGAAGGCATTGCCTTCCGTGAACGCCAGGCTGTAGCCATAGATGAACCACAGCACGACGATCAGCGAGAAGGTCACCATGACCTGCATCAGCGTCGACAGCATGTTCTTGCTGCGCACCAGGCCGCCGTAGAACAGGGCCAGGCCGGGCACCGTCATCAGGATGACGAGCAGCGTGGCCACCATCATCCAGGCGGTGTCGCCCTTGTTCGGCACGGGTGCCGGGGCCGCGGCAGGCGCCGCGGGGGCAGCCGCAGGAGCGGCGGCGGGAGCGGCAGCCTCGGTGGCGGCAGGTGCCGCGGCGGGAGCGGTCTGCGACCAGACCGCGGCCGAGCCGGCCAGCAGACCCAGGCCCAGCACGAAGGAGACAAGTAGTTTTTTCATGTCAGTGTTCTCTCGGTTGTGTGGGAGTCTCAGAGCGCTTCCTTGCCGGTTTCACCGGTACGGATGCGCACGACCTGCTCGAGGTTGTAGACAAAGATCTTGCCGTCGCCGATCTTGCCGGTGCGCGCCGAGCCCTCGATCGCCTCGATCACGCGATCGACCAGCTCGTCGGACACGGCGGCCTCGATCTTCACCTTGGGCAGGAAGTCGACCACGTATTCCGCGCCGCGGTAGAGCTCGGTATGGCCCTTCTGGCGGCCAAAGCCCTTGACCTCGGTGACGGTGATGCCCTGGACCCCGATGGCCGAGAGGCCTTCGCGCACCTCATCGAGCTTGAACGGTTTGATGATGGCTGTGACGAGTTTCATGGGTTCTCCTCCGGGTTGAGTTGCGATCAGAAGGTGTACTTCACGCCCACGACGGCCGTGCTCTTGGCGAGCTTCTTGCCGTTGACGGTGTAGAGGTTCTCATCGGCATTGGTCGCGATGGCGGCGAGCGAGGCCGAGAAGCCCTTACCGAGATCCTTGGAGAGGGTCACTGAATAGTCAGTGTAGCTAAGAGGCTTGTTGGCGTCACCCGCGATGTCCTGACGGCCCACGTGCGGCACCAGCGAGAAGCCGCTGCCCAGGTCGAAGGTGGCCGACAGGTCGGCGTAGGTGCTGCCTTCGCTCTTGGCGGCGCCGAACAGGTTGGACAGCGCGTAGGAGTACTTGAAGGTCACCGGGCCGTAGGTCAGGGCAGCGTAGAGCTCGTCCGTGCTGGCGTCGGCGGTGGTCAGGTCCTTGTAGGTGTTGCCGACGTATTCATAACGCAGGTAACCGACGTCGTAGCTGAAGTCCTTGCCGAGGGCGGCCTTGTAGCCGCCATACAGGTCGAGTTCGACGTCGCCCTTGACGTCCTTGCCGGCAGCCGTTCCGGCTTCCTTGATCCACTTGATGGTGGAGGCCCAGGCACCGAGGTAAAAGCCGCTGCTGTGCGCGTAGTCGGCACCGCCTTGCAGGGCCGGCGCTTCGGCGGTCTGGCTGATGCCGCGGTAGCGGTATTCACTGACCACGCCCACGTTGTAGCTCATCTGGGCCAGGGCGGCGGAGCCGGCGGTCAGGGCGAGGACGGCGAGGGCGATTTTGGATTTCAGGTTCATGTCGTACTCCATAGTGGGTTGAGGGACGTACCCTTTAAGCACGGACCATGCCAACTCCCGGATCCTGAAATTCCACAAACCGGTGTGGACGTATGCGCCGACCCGCGCTAAGATAGCTGTACAAACATCCAGTTACGCACCAACCGCGTGCATTTGTTGGGACCAACAGGCAAGAGACCTGCACCGTTATGCGGAGGAACCATCATGAGCCTGTCCCTGGTGCACAGCCGGGCCCTATTAGGCCTGCAAGCCGCGGCCGTGACCGTCGAAGTTCACCTGGCCAACGGCCTGCCCAGCTTCACGCTGGTGGGCCTGGCCGAGACCGAGGTGAAGGAGGCACGTGAGCGCGTACGCTCGGCCATTCTCAATGCGGGCCTGGAGTTTCCGCACAACAAACGCATCACCGTCAACCTGGCGCCAGCCGATCTGCCCAAGGATTCCGGCCGCTTCGACCTGCCGATCGCGCTGGGCATCCTGGCCGCCAGCGGGCAGATCGATGGTGCCGCCCTGGCCGGGCATGAGTTTGCCGGCGAGCTGTCATTGTCCGGGGACCTGCGCCCGGTGCACGGCGCCCTGGCCATGGCGCTGGCGCTGCGCGGTGTGCCCACCCGGCTGGTGCTGCCCGCCGGCAGCGCCGAGGAAGCCGCCCTGGTGCCGGACCTCACGATCTACAGGGCCGGCCATCTGCTGGACGTGGTGCAGCAGTTCCTGCCCGGCCGCGTGCAGGCCAGCGGCGACGCGGCGGCGGGCTGGTCGCAGCTGGCGGCGCAGGCCCTGAAAGCGCACGGGGCCGGCCCCGATCTGGCCGACGTCAAGGGACAGGCTGCGCCCAAACGTGCGCTGGAGATTGCCGCCGCCGGTGGGCACAGCCTGCTCTTGAGCGGCCCGCCCGGCAGCGGCAAGTCCATGCTGGCCGAGCGCCTGGCCGGCCTGCTGCCCGCCATGTCGACCGACGAGGCGCTGGAGACGGCCGCCGTGGCCAGCCTGGCCGGGCGCTTCGAACTGGGGCACTGGGGCCGGCGCCCCACCTGCAGCCCGCACCATACGGCCAGTGCCGTCGCCCTGGTGGGCGGCGGCTCGCCGCCGCGCCCGGGTGAGATCTCGCTGGCCCACCAAGGGGTGCTGTTCCTCGATGAGTTGCCGGAGTTTCCGCGTGCCGCCCTGGAGGCGCTGCGCGAGCCGCTGGAGTCCGGCCGCATCACCATCGCCCGCGCGGCGCGGCGGGCCGAATTCCCCGCGCGCTTCCAGCTGGTGGCGGCCATGAACCCCTGCCCCTGCGGCCATCTGGGCTCACCCTTGCGAGCCTGCCGCTGCACACCCGATCAGGTGGCGCGTTATCAGGGCCGCCTGTCCGGCCCGCTGCTGGACCGCATCGACCTGCATGTGGTGGTGGGCGCGCTGCCGGCAGCCGAGCTGCTGCAGGCGACGGCCGGCGAGGGCACGGTCGCGGTGCGCGCGCGCTGCAGCGCCGCGCGCGAGCGCGCCGTGGCACGCCAGGGCAAACCGAACCACGCCCTGAGCGGGCAGGAGATCGACACCCACACCCAGCCTGAGGACGCGGCGCTGCGTTTTCTCGATGCCGCGGCCGTACGCCTGGGCTGGTCGGCGCGCGGCCTGCACCGCACGCTCAAGGTGGCACGCACCATCGCCGACTTGGCAGGGGCGCCGCAGATCGGCCTGGTCCACATGGCCGAGGCCCTGCAGTACCGCCCGACGCGCTGAGCCGGCGGCTGACGCTCAGGACGACGCCAGCAGGCTGGAACGCCGGCGCAGCGCGCTGGCGAAATACAGGCCCACGGCCACCAGCACGGCGCTGCCCCCGGCAATCACGGCGGTGGAGCCCAGCAGCCCGGCCAGGCCGGCCGCCAGCAGCACGCCGATGGACTGGCCGAGAAAGAGGAAGGAGGCAAACAACGAGACCGCGGTACCGCGGGCGGCCGGTGCCATCTGTGTGGCATTGGTCTGCATGGTGTTGTGGAACATGAAAAATCCGAAACCCGCCAGCAGGCTGGCCGGCACCATGGGCCACCAGAGCGGCGAAAAGGCGATCACCAGCGCGCACAGGCCCAGCAGGGTGACACCGGCACGCGCCAGGCCGTGCTCGCCCAGGCGCGGGATGAGCCAGCGCGCCAGCGCCATGTAGAGCATGCCGCCCAGGCCGAACAGCGCCACGATGGCGCCGGAGAACGAGAGCGACAGGCCCAGCTCCTGGTGCAGATGCGAGGCCCAGATCGCCAGCACACCAAAGCCGGAGGCGCCTTCGATCAGCGCCACGACGAGCACGATGCGTGACCAGCGCCCCGTCACGATCTGCAGCGCCTGGCGCACGAAACCGGGGCGCACCGCGGGCGGTGCTTGCGGCGTGATGGGCGCCGTCGCGCGCTGACGGCGCCCATCACGCCACAGCAGCAGGCCGACGCCGGCGAACAGCAGGGTCATGAAGGCGAAGGCCCAGCGCCAGCCCAGGGTGTCGGCGAACACACCGCCGAGCAGCTGGCCGCCGGTGATGCCCAGCGTGGTGCCCAGACCGACCCGCGCCAGCGTCTCCTGGCGCAGCTCGTAAGCCACGGCGTCGCCGATCCAGGCCAGCGAGAGCGGGATGATGGCGGCCGCACCCAGCGCCACCAGCATGCGCGCCAGCACCAGCTGGTCCAGGCTGGTCGCGAACACCGCCAGCACGCTGCCCACGCTGCAGCCCAGCGTGGCCCAGGTGACGATGCGGAACTTGCCCAGGCGGTCGCCCAGCGGGCCGTAGAACAGCTGGCACAGGCCGTAGACCACGGCGAAGACGGAGACCACTTGCGCCGCTTCGGCCAGGCTGACCTGGAACACGCTGGAGAGCTCGGGCAGCATGGCGTCGCACAGGCGCTGCGCCGCCATGCTGGCGAAGGTGGCGAAGGACAGCAGCAGGACCGAGCGGCGCGTGGCGGGGGAGACGGTGGCGGAGCCGGTGCTCATGGAGGAGGGGGGTGCTGCGGACACGGCTTCGTTCAGTCTGCTGAATCATAATCGTCGCCATGTCGCCGCGCTCGTCTCCCTCGCTGATCGGCTGGCTGTCGCTGGCCCAGCTCATCAGCTGGGGCAGCGTGTTCTACACCTTTGCCCTGCTGCTGGAGCCGGTGGAACGCGAACTGGGCCTGAGCCGCGCCGATGCCTCCGTCGCCTTCAGCCTGGCCCTGCTGGCCGAAGGGCTGCTGGCCTGGCCCGTGGGCCGCCTGATCGACCGCGGCCATGAACGCGCGGTGATGACCACCGGCTCGCTGGTGCTCGGCCTGTGCCTGCTGCTGCACAGCGCGGTCGACAGCCAACTGGGTTTTTATCTGGTCTGGCTGGGCCTGGGCGTGGGCCTGGCCGGCACCCTCTACCCGCCGGCCTTTGCGGTGGTGATCCGGCGCTACCCGCACAACTTCCGCCGCGCCATCATCGTCATGACCTTTCTCGGCGGACTGGCCAGCACGGTCTTCATGCCGCTGACGGCCTGGCTGATCGCCGGCCTGGGCTGGCGTCAGGCCCTGTGGCCGCTGGCCGCGCTGCAGCTGCTGGTGTGCGCACCCATCCATGCCCTGATGTTGCGCCACGCACCACCGCCCGTGACCGCGCAGGTGGCGACCCCGCATGCGCCGCTGCGCCGCCATCTGCTCAGCGCGCCCTACTGGCTGGTGGGTGTTTTCGTCGTGCTGCTCATGGGCGTGACCGCCGCGCTGCCGGCCCATATGGTGAGCCTGCTGCGCGGCTACGCCTTGCCGGAACACTGGGTGATCGCCCTGCCGGCCGCCATCGGTGTACTGCAGGTGGCCGGGCGCGCGCTGCTGTTCTTCTTCGAGCACCATCTGGATCTGCACCGGGTCAACCGGCTCATCCCCGGCCTGATCCCGCTGGGCCTGCTGGCCCTGCTGCTGGCGCCGCTGGCGGGCAGCGCGCAGGTCGCCGTGGTGCTGCTGTTCGTCGTGATCTACGGCGTGGGCAATGGCATGTTCACCATCGTCAAGGGCACGGCCGTGGCCGAGTACGTGAGCCGCGCGCAGGCCGCCAGCCTCAACGGCGCGCTGGGCCTGCCCATGGCGCTGAGCCGCGCGGCCGCGCCCTGGCTGCTGGGGCTGCTGTGGACACCCGAAGGCGGCTACGCTCGCGGCCTGTGGCTGCTGCTGGGCCTGAGCCTGCTGGGGTTGCTGGCGTTGGTGCTGGCGCAGCGCCTGGCAGGCGCCGCACACCGCCCGGCCCGGGCTTAGCCGCCGCTGCTCAAGGGCGACAGCACACTGCCGTTGACGCGCACCCGCGCGCCCACTGCAGCGGGTTCTGACTGCTCCAGCGTACGGCGGCTGCCGTCGTCCATGCGCAGCTCCACCTGGTAGACCGTCACCTTCTTCATCTTCTTTTCCACCTGGTTGCCAGCGATGCCACCACCGATGGCGCCGATGACGGTGGCCACGTCCTTGCCCTGGCCTTGCCCCACCTGGTTGCCGACGATGGCACCGAGCAGGCCGCCGGCCACCGCGCCGGTGCCGCTGCCCTGGCCTTCACGCTCGACCGCCGTCACGGCCGTGACCGTGGCGCAGTCCACGCACAGGGGCTTGGCTGCGGGTTTCGTCGCCTCCGCCACCGGCGCCGGCCGGGCCGCGGTCTTCGGCGCTGCCGGCTTGGGAGCCGCCACGGGGGCCGGGGCCTTTTTTTCCACGGCCGCCGCGCGGGCCTCGGGCTCGGGGGTGGCGGCCGGGGCCGTCACGGCGGCGGGCGCCTGGGCTTCGGGTGTCTTCTGCGTCTGTGTGTAGTACAAGGCGCCGCCCAGGCCCACCACGGCTGCGCCGAGCACGCCCACGGCTGCCCACAAGGCCTTGCCGCTGGCGGCTGCGGTTGTCGAAATTCCGTTCATGTCTGTTTCCTTCCTGCGAGTGGTTGAAGATAGGCAACCGCGTCGCCTATTTCAAACTTCAACGTTGAACCGGGCCGATGGTAGACAGCTCCTGCCCCGGCCCGGCGGCGGCAGGTGTAAAACTGCGTAAAGCCGCGCTCAGAGATTGGGCGCCAGCAGACGCTGCAGCGCCTGCTCGCTCATGCCGCGGCGGCGCGCCAGATCGTGCAACTGGTCCTCGCCGATGCGGCCCACGTTGAAGTAGCTGCTTTGCGGGTGCGCGAGGTAGAAGCCGCTGACGCTGGCCGCCGGGGTCATGGCCAGGCTCTCGGTGATGCCCATGCCGATCTCCTCGCACTGCAGCAGCTCGAACATCTCTTTCTTCACGCTGTGGTCGGGGCAGGCCGGGTAACCGGGCGCCGGGCGGATGCCCTGGTATTTTTCGGCGATCAGGTCCTCGCTGCCCAGCTGTTCCTGCGACGCGTAGCCCCACAGGTCGGTGCGCACACGCTGATGGAGATACTCGGCAAAAGCCTCGGCCAGGCGGTCGGCCAGGGCCTTGAGCATGATGGCGGAGTAGTCGTCATGGTCGTCCATGAAGTACTGCTCCTTCTTGTCCACGCCGATGCCCGCCGTCACCGCGAACACGCCCACGTAATCGGGCGCCACACCCTTGGGGGCCACGAAATCGGCCAGGCAGCGGCTCGGACGCATCACCCCGTCGATCACCTGCTTCTCGGTCTGCTGGCGCAGGCCGTACCAGGTCAGCGCCACGTTGTGGCGGCTCTCGTCGGTGTAGAGCTCGATGTCGTCGTCGTTCACGCTGTTGGCGGGGTACAGGCCCAGCACCGCGTTGGCCGTGAGCCAGCGGCCTTCGATCAGGCGCTGCAGCATGCGCTTGCCGTCAGAGAAGACCCGCTGCGCTTCCGCGCCCACGATCTCGTCTTTCAGGATGGCGGGGAAGGCGCCGGCCAGGTCCCAGGTCTGGAAGAAGGGACCCCAGTCGATGTACCGGGCCAGCTCGGTCAGGTCGAAGTTCTTGAACACACGGCGGCCGATGAACTTCGGCTTCGCGGGCGTGTAGGCGTCCCAGGCGACTGGCGTCTTGTTGGCGCGCGCCTTTTCCAGCGGCCAGAGCACGGCCTGCTTCTTGTTGGCGTGCTGCAGTCTTACCTTGTCGTAGTCGGCTTTCAGTTCGGCGAGGTACTTCGCCGCCTGGTCGCTCAACAGGCCCTGCGCCACGCTGACGCTGCGCGAAGCGTCGGGCACGTAGACCACCGGACCCTCGTAGTGCGGTGCAATCTTGACGGCCGTGTGCACGCGGCTGGTGGTAGCGCCGCCGATCATGAGCGGAATCTTCTTGATGCGGAAGTGTTCGTCCTTCTGCATCTCGGCGGCCACGTACTGCATCTCCTCCAGGCTGGGCGTGATCAGGCCGGACAGGCCGACGATGTCCGCGCCCTCGACCTTGGCCATGGCCAGGATCTCGTGGCAGGGCACCATGACGCCCATGTTGATGACCTCGAAGTTGTTGCACTGGAGCACGACGGTGACGATGTTCTTGCCGATGTCGTGCACATCGCCCTTGACGGTGGCGATCACGATCTTGCCCTTGGAGCGCACGTCCAGCCCCGCGGCCTCCTGCTGGCGCTTCTCTTCCTCGATGTAGGGAATCAGGTGGGCCACGGCCTGCTTCATCACGCGCGCGCTCTTGACCACCTGGGGCAGGAACATCTTGCCGGCGCCGAACAGGTCGCCCACGATGTTCATGCCGTCCATCAGCGGACCTTCGATCACGTGCAAGGGACGGCCACCCTTGGCCAGGATGGCACGGTAGGCCTCCTCGGTGTCCTCGGCGATGTAGTCATTGATGCCGTGCACCAGCGCGTGGGACAGGCGCTGCTCCACCGTGCCGCCACGCCATTCGTTCTTCTTGCTGTCGTCCTTGGCCGCGCCTTTGGCCGTCTCGGCAATTTCCACCAGGCGCTCACCCGCATCGGGGCGGCGGTTCAGCACCACGTCTTCCACCCGCTCGCGCAGGGTGGGCTCCAGATCGTCGTAGACGCCCACCATGCCGGCGTTGACGATGCCCATGTCCATGCCGGCCTTGATGGCGTGGTAGAGGAAGACGGTGTGGATGGCCTCGCGCACCGGATCGTTGCCGCGGAAGCTGAAGGAGACGTTGGAGACACCACCGCTGACCTTGGCGCCGGGCAGGTGGTGCTTGATCCAGCGCGTGGCCTCGATGAAGTCCACCGCGTAGTTGTTGTGCTCCTCGATGCCGGTGGCGATGGCGAAGATGTTGGGGTCGAAGATGATGTCTTCCGGCGGGAAGCCCACCTCGTCGACCAGGATGCGGTAGGCGCGCTCGCAGATCTCGATCTTGCGCGCGTAGGTGTCGGCCTGGCCCTTCTCGTCGAAGGCCATCACCACGGCGGCCGCGCCGTAGCGCCTCACCAGCTTGGCCTGGCGCTTGAACTCCTCCACACCCTCCTTCATGGAGATGGAGTTCACGATGCCCTTGCCCTGGACGCAGCGCAGGCCGGCCTCGATGACGCTCCACTTGGACGAGTCGATCATGATGGGCACACGGGCGATGTCGGGCTCACTGGCGATCAGGTTGAGGAAACGCACCATGGCGGCCTGGCTGTCGAGCATGGCCTCGTCCATGTTGATATCGATCACCTGGGCGCCGTTTTCCACCTGCTGACGCGCCACCGCCAGCGCCTGCTCGAACTGGCCGCCCAGGATCATGCGGGCGAAGGCCTTGGAGCCCGTGACGTTGGTGCGCTCGCCGATGTTGACGAACAGCGAGCTGGCGCCCACGCTCAGCGGCTCCAGGCCGGACAGCTTCATGGGGGGGACGGAGATTTCGGACATGGGGCTCACCTGTGGGAATCGAAAGCAGGTGAGCGTCGTTGGGACATCCAAGCCTGACAGCACGGCGGGGTGCTGCTGCAACGCTCCTTGGATGGCGGTATTTTACAGGGGCCGGCCCGCGCCCGGTGTCCGGCCCCCCGGAGACGGCGCCGCCTCAGTAGTAGAACAGCATGCTGACGCCCAGGTGGCTGCCGTCGCGGGTTTCCGCGCTGCCGTTCACGCGCTTGAAGCTTTCGCTGACCAGTCGCACGCCCAGGCCCCAGCGGGCCTTGCGTTCCGCGCTGTAGGGCTGGAAGAAGTATTGCCCTTCCAGCACCACGCCCATGGTGCTCTCGTAGGCGCCGGGCGTCACCACGGTGAGGCCCGCGCCGGTGGCCGTGAGTTCGGCGTTCTGCGCCTTGCGCACGCCGCCGCCGAGGCGGAATTTTTCGCTCATGTCATAAAAGGCCAGCAGTTCGACCGGCGAGCGTTTGAAGGCGATCTCGCCGTTGTCGGCATTGGTCTGGTCGACATGGCTGCCGAACGTCGCCTGCAGCGTGAGCGCGTCCGTCACCCTGACGTCGGCCCCCAGCGCCAGGATCAGGCCGCTGCCGGCGCTGACGCGGTACGAGGTGCCGTTGGTGTAGTTCCCCGAGGCCAGCGTCGCGCCGCCAACGCTGTAGCCGAGATTGCCGTGGAAACGCACCGTTGGCGCCTGGGCCTGTGCCAGCGTGCTGCCCAGGACGAGCATGGAACCGATCAACCAGTTTTTCATTGTTACCCCTTGAGTCGATTGAATAAATAGGAATCTGATTTTTCCATGGCGTTTGTCGATACCCAAGCGCACCCCGCTTGCGGACGCGATCGGCGTTGCAGCGGCGCCACCATCCCGGTGGGCCGGACGGGCGCGCGGGCGTCGCAGCTCAGGTCCGCAGGGTGTGTAGCGGGATCACCGGGCGCGCCGGCGTCGGCCCGGCCTGCACGGCGCGCGCGCGCAGCTGGCCGCAGCCGGCGTCGACGTCCTGGCCCGCCGACTGCCGCAGCTTGGTCAGGATGCCGCGCGCGTGCAGGCGGCGCGCCAGGGCCGCAGCCTGCTGCGGCTCCGGGCGCCGGTAGGGCATGCCGTCGACCGCGTTGTAGGGAATCAGGTTGAGGATGGCGTACTTGCCGTGCAGCAGGCGCACCAGGCCGTCGACTTCCTCGTCGGTGTCGTTGATGCCCGCCAGCAGGGTCCACTGGTACTGGATGGGATAGCCGCTGGCACGCGCATAGTGTTCACCGGCGTCGACCAGTTCTTCCGGGGTCAGCCGCGGAGCCCGCGGCAACAATTGCGCGCGCAGGTCGGCGCGTGTCGTGTGCAGGGACAGCGCCAGCGCCGGCTTGACGCGGCCCTGCGGCAAGGCCTCGAACACGCGCGGGTCGCCCACGGTGGAGAACACCAGGTTCTTGTGCCCGATATCGCCGGCCGTGCCCAGCAGGTCGATGGCCTCCAGCACATTGTCCAGGTTGTGCGCCGGCTCGCCCATGCCCATGAAGACCACACGCCGCACGGGCCGGCGGGTGCGCGCCAGCGCCACCTGGGCCACGATCTCGGCGCTGCCGAGCTGGCGCACCAGCCCCGTGGTGCCGGTCATGCAGAACAGACAGCCCACGGCACAGCCCACCTGGGTGGAAACGCACAGGGCCGGCGTGCGGCCGGGCGGCATGAGCACACTCTCCACCAGCTGGCCGTCGGCCAGCGCCACCACCAGGCGCAACGAGCCGTCCACGCCCGGATGCTCGGAGACCAGGGTGCTCAGGCCGGCGAGTTCGCGCTCGATCCCGGGCAGGGCCAGGCGCAGCGGGGTGGGCAGGAAGTTTTCGATCGGCCGGCTGCCGTGGTTCTGCGGCAGGGCCTGCGACCACAGGCGCAGCACGCGGTGCTCGTGGCGCGGGTTGGCACCGAGGGCGCGCAGGCGCTGGCGCAGGGCCTCGACGCGCATGCTGCGGCCCCGGGCGACCTCAGGCCGCTTCCTGGTAAAACGGCCCGGCGCTGCCCAGCACGCGCGTAGCCAGCGGCGCCACGGCGTTGTGGATGGAGGCGATGTGCTCGGGTGTGGTGCCGCAGCAGCCGCCGACGATGTTGACCAGGCCCTCGGACGCGAATTCGCGCAGCAGGCGGCTGGTGACCTCGGGCGTCTCGTCGAAGCCGGTCTCGCTCATGGGGTTGGGCAGGCCAGCGTTCGGGTAGCAGCTGATGTAGGTGTCGCTCGCCACACGCGCCAGCTCCTGGATGTAGGGACGCATCAGCGCGGCGCCAAGCGCGCAGTTCAGGCCCACGGCCAGGGGCTGGGCGTGACGCACGCTGTGCCAGAAGGCGGCGACGGTCTGGCCGCTGAGGATGCGGCCCGAGGCGTCGGTCACCGTGCCGCTGATGATGAGGGGCAGGCGCTCACCCGACTTTTCGAAGTACTCGTCGATGGCGAACAGCGCGGCCTTGGCGTTGAGGGTGTCGAAGATGGTTTCCACCAGCAGCACGTCGGCGCCGCCTTCGACCAGGGCCTCGACCTGCTCGTAGTAGGCCGCCCGCAGCTCCTCGAAGCTGGTATTGCGCGCACCAGGGTCGTTCACATCCGGGCTGATGCTCGCGGTCTTGGGCGTGGGGCCGAGGGCCCCGGCGACAAAACGCGGATGGTCCGGCGTGCTGTACTTGTCACAGGCCTCGCGCGCGATGCGGGCCGAGGCCAGGTTCATCTCGCGCGCCAGGTGGGCCATGTCGTAGTCGGCCTGGGCCACGGTGGTGGCGCCGAAGGTGTTGGTCTCGACCAGGTCGGCGCCGGCGGCGAGGTAACCCTCGTGGATGTCGCGGATGATGTCCGGTCGCGTCAGCGACAGCAGCTCGTTGTTGCCCTTGACGTCCTTGTGGAAGTCCTTGAAGCGCCCGCCGGCCGCGCCGGGGCCGGCGTAACCTTCCCCGCGGTACTGGGCCTCGTTCAGCTTGAAGCGCTGGATCATGGTGCCCATGGCGCCGTCCAGGACGACGATGCGGCGGGCCAGGATACCGGGCAGGGCTTGGGCGCGGGTGTAGTGCAGCGGTTTCATAGCCCTCCATTGTAGAAAGGCCGGCCGCGTTGCCTCGGATCGGCCGCAAAACCCGGGACAATAGCGGGCTATGAAACACCTGATGCCCCAGGAAGCCTGGGCGTTCCTGCAGCAAGAGCCGGCGGCGCTGTTCATCGACGTGCGCATGGAGATCGAGTCCCTCTACGTCGGCCGCCCGCCCGGCGTGATCAACATCCCCTGGTACGAATACCCGGAACTCAAACCCGATCCGGCGGCTTTCCTGGCCGCCGTCGCACGCGAGACCGGCGGCGACACGGCGCGCCCGCTGGTCCTGTTGTGCCGCAGCGGCAAGCGCACGCTGGATGCCGGCCAGGTGCTGGGCCAGGCCGGCTACGCCCGGGTCTACAACGTGATGCACGGCTTCGAGGGCGACCTGAACGACGACTTCCGGCGCTCCACGCTCAACGGCTGGCGTTTCGACGGCCTACCCTGGGAGCAGATGTGAACGCGCTCCAGGCAGGCGGTTGCTAAGTTGAGCTCACTGCCCGTGTTGCCTCACGACATCCTGCGCCAGGTCTTCGGCTACGAGGCCTTTCGCGGCCCGCAGCAGGCCATCGTCGAACACGTGGTGGGCGGCGGCGATGCGCTGGTGCTCATGCCCACCGGCGGCGGCAAGTCGCTGTGCTACCAGATCCCGGCTATCGCGCGCCAGCAGGCGGGGCAGGGCATCACCGTGGTCGTCTCGCCGCTGATCGCGCTGATGCACGACCAGGTCGGCGCCCTGCACGAGGCGGGCGTCGAGGCGGCCTTCCTCAACTCCAGCCTGTCGGGCGAGGAGGCCGCACAGGTGGAAAAGCGCCTGCTGCGCGGCGAGATCACCCTGCTGTATGCGGCGCCGGAGCGCGTGACCACGCCGCGCTTCCTGGCCCAGCTGGACTCGCTGGCCGAGCGCGGCCAGCTGGCGCTGTTTGCCATCGACGAGGCGCATTGCGTGAGCCAGTGGGGCCACGACTTCCGGCCCGAGTACCGCGCGCTGACCGTGCTGCACGAGCGCTACCCCGGCGTGCCGCGCCTGGCCCTCACCGCCACCGCCGATGCATTGACGCGCGCGGACATCGTGGAGCGCCTGCAGCTGGAGCAGGCCCGGCAATTCGTCAGCAGCTTCGACCGCCCCAACATCCGCTACACCATCGTCGAGAAGAAGGACGCCCTGACCCAGCTGCTGCGCTTCATCGAACGCGAACACGCGGACGACGCCGGCATCGTCTACTGCCAGTCGCGCAAGCGGGTGGAGGACGTGGCGGCTTCGCTGTGCGAGGCCGGCCTGAAAGCCCTGCCTTATCACGCCGGCCTGGACGCGACCGTGCGACAGCGGAACCAGGATCGTTTCCTGCGCGAAGAAGGGCTGGTGATGGTGGCGACCATCGCCTTCGGCATGGGCATTGATAAACCCGACGTGCGTTTTGTCGCCCACCTGGACATGCCCAAGAACATCGAGGGCTATTACCAGGAGACCGGCCGCGCCGGCCGTGACGGCGCCGCCGCCGACGCCTGGATGGCCTATGGCCTGCAGGACGTGGTGAACCAGCGCCGCATGATCGACGAGAGCCCGGCTGGCGAGGAGTTCAAGCAGGTCATGCGCGGCAAGCTCGACGCCCTGCTGGCCCTGGCCGAGGCCACCGACTGCCGGCGCGTGCGCCTGCTGGGCTACTTCGGCGAGCAGAGCCAGCCCTGCGGCAACTGCGACAACTGCCTGCACCCGCCGGCCGTGCAGGACGGCAGCGAGCTGGCGCGCAAGCTGCTCTCCTGCATCTACCGTGTGCAGCAGGCCAGCGGCATCAGCTTCGGCGCCGGCCACATCATGGACATCCTGCGCGGCAAGCAGACCGAGAAGGTGAGCCAGTACGGCCATGAGCGACTGAGCACCTTCGGCATCGCCAAGGAGGCCGGCGAGAGCGAGCTGCGCGCCGTGCTGCGCCAGCTGATTGCCATCGGTGCGGTGGCGGTGGACGGCCAGGCCTTCAACACCCTGCGGCTGACCGAGGGCTCACGCGCTGTGCTCAAGGGCGACGTCAAGGTGCAGCTGCGCGAGTCGGTGGCCGCCGCGCCGGCCAAACGCAGCCGCCGCGGCACGGTGGCCGCGCCGGCGGCACAGGAACTGGGGGTGGATGACCAGGTGCGCTTCATCAATCTGAAGGCCTGGCGGGCCGAGGTGGCGCGCGAGCACAACCTGCCGGCCTATGTGATCTTTCACGACGCCACGCTGGCCGAGATTGCGCGGCGGCGCCCACAGACGCTGGACGACCTGCAGGGCATCAGCGGCATCGGCGCCAAGAAGCTCGAAGCCTATGGGGCCGACGTGTTGCGGGTGGTGGCAGACGGGGAGTGAGCGGCGGCCTGCCGGCGCCAGGCGCAGGGCCCCGGGCGCTCAGTGGCGGTGGAAGCTGCTTTCGTAGGACAGGGCCGCGGCCGACATGGTGTTCTGCAGGCGCTCGATGGCGCGGCTGTGGCGCTGCACCTTGGAAGAATCGCGCAACTGCTGGCGGTGGTGCTGCATCAGCTTGTCGAACTTGGTACGGCAGGGGTCGAGCACGCCGGCCAGATGCAGGGCGATGTAGGCCACATGATCGGCATGGGTGTGGCGGAACTCGTCGGTCCACTGCTTGAAGAGTTGCCATTTGTAGGTGCCCTTTTCCGGCACCTTGATGAGGTCTTTACGCATGTTCATACATCCTCTGGTTGCGGGTCCAACGACTTTGGTCCGACTCCGGGGCCTACCCCCGGCGACCACTTCGTATCCCGCCCTGGACCTATCACGCCGCAGCCTGCCCCGCGGTTGACACGGGCGGGTCTTTTTTTGCCCGCCGCGGCGTTTCCGGACGTAACAATCCCCTGTGGATTACTCGGTTATTGCATGAAGCCGACGCTGCGCGCTTCGCGCACCTCGGGCTTGATGCGGTGTTCGGCTTCGAGCTGATCGAGGAATTCCAGCGCCTCGAAACCGGCCCCCAGGATGGCCGCCTGGCGCTGGACGGCGGCATAGTCGCCCAGGCAGAGCTGGTCCAGCCGGTCCAGCCGCTCCTGCAGCTCGGGCGTCAGCCGGTCCGCCTGGGCACCCAGGACTTCGGCCACGAACATGGCACGCCGCTGCTCGCGGGTCAGGGGCTTGAAACGGATCTTGAAGGTGAAGCGGCGCAGGGCCGCCTGGTCGATGCGGTCCATCAGGTTGGTGGTGCAGATGAAAACACCTTTGTGGCGCTCCATGCCCTGCAGCATCTCGTTGACTTCGGTGACCTCGTAGGTGCGCTGGGCGCCCCGGCGGTCCTGCAGGAAGCTGTCGGCCTCATCGAGCAGGAGCACGGCGTTTTCGCTTTCGGCCTCGGCAAACATGGCGGCCATGTTCTGCTCCGTCTCGCCGATGAACTTGCTGATCAGGTCGCTGGCGCGGCGCATCAGCAGGGGGCGCCCCATCGTGTCGGCCAGATGGCGGGCCAGCGCGGTCTTGCCGCTGCCCGGCGGGCCGTAGAAGCACAGGCTGCCGTGGCCGCGCGCCTGCAGCGCCTGCACGATGCGCGGCAGCGGGAAGCGGCTTTCCACGTTGAGCAGGGCCAGGTCGTAGCGGGTGTCGGCGCTCTGGGCCGCGGCATGGTCGTGCCGGCTGCCCAGGGCATGGTCGGCGTTGCGCAGCTGGCGCTCGATCAGCGCCTCCAGGCTGTCGGAGGCCACGCCGGTCGGCGCGCCGATCAGACCGGCAAAACGCACGGCGGTGTGGATCTGCGCCGGGGTCAGTCCCTTGCGAGCCACCAGCCGGGCCACGAAGGCGTCCGACACGGCCACCCCCTCCAGGGTCTTGCGCACCAGTTGCTCGCGCGCGCCCGGCGGCGGTGACTTCAACTCCAGGTGGTAGGCGAAACGGCGCCGGAAGGCCGGGTCGATCTGCTCGATGCGGTTGGTGACCCAGACCGTGGGCACGGCATTGGACTCCAAAATCTGATTGACCCAGGCCTTGCCGCTGACGCTGGCGCTGGCTTGCGGTCCGCTTTTTTCGGCCCGCGCCAGCAACTGGGCCGCCTCGCTGGACAGCGGCGGGAACACGTCTTCGACCTCGTCGAACAGCAGCGCCGCCTGAGCGCTGCCCTTGAGGAAGACCTGGGCGATCTGCAGCGAGCGGTAGCGTTCGCGCCCGCTGAGGGAGTTGCCGTCGCGGTCGGCGTACTCCACTTCGAACAGGTCCAGCCCGGCCGCCTGCGCGGCCACCTTGGCCAGCTCGGTCTTGCCGGTGCCCGGCGGCCCGTACAGCAGCACGTTGACCCCGACTTCGCGCCGCGCCACGGCGTGGCGCAGCAGGGTGCTGAGCATCTGCGCCTCCTCACCGACAAAGGTGAAGTCGTCCAGGGTCAGGCTGCTCTTGCTGGCGGGGCGGGTGAACACCGCCATCAGTTCGGCCTGGTCACGGTATTCGCGCATCAGCACCGGCGGCAGCTTCTCGCTGACCTTCATCAGGTCGGCCAGGTCGGTGATGTTGTGCTCGGAGATCAGGTTGTCGACCAGGCCGATGCGCTCGAGCCGGGAGCCGGCGCGCAGGGCCTCGCCCACCTCCTCGGCCTTCACGCCGGCCACTTCGGCGAGCACGGCGTAGGCCTCGGCCGCGTTGTTGACCTTGAACTCCACCAGCAGGCTGCGCAGCTCGCGCTGGTAACGCGTCAGCGTGCCGTACAGCAGCAGGGCGCGCTCGGCCTGGTTGAGCTGCAGCAGGCCGGCCAGGGCGTCGATGTTCTTCTGCACCAGGGTGGATTGCTTCTTCAGGGTCTGGCGCAGCCAGTCGCCGGTGGCGCCCAGCACGGCCAGCAGGTCGCGCGGCTGCTGCTTGGCATAGTCGTCCAGATAGAAGAACAGCGTGCCCTCCTCGTAGGGTCCGCGCCAGTCGCCGAAACGCGCCAGGAATTCGACCATGCTCAGGGCTTCGTGGCCGGCCCATTGCTCGCTGCCGGTGCAGCGCCGCGCCAGGTAGTCACGCAGGCGCTGCAGCACCGGCTGCGGCCAGATCAGATGGCGCCCGGTCAGTTCGATCACGCCGTGCAGGTCACGCCGCGCGTTGAAGCCGCCGCCCATGCGGCTCACCAGGGTCAGCACAAAATGCGAACACATCAGGTCCAGCACCGGCGCGTCGCGCAGGCCGGGCGAGACCAGCAGCGGCCCGTTCGCCTTGTCCATCAACAATCGCTTGACCATTCAACGCCCTCCCTACGGATCAGCGCCCTTGACGGACCCACGATAGCTCAGACGCCGGGCGCTGGGAAGTCCCCCGGGGCGTCCGGGGCCGGCGCCCGGGCGGCTCCGCCTCTGCCGGACCCGGGCACCCCCGGGCAAATGCCGGTGTCGGCAGCGGGGCAACTATGTAAAATCCGGGGTATCGGATACCAGATCAACGAGGAAACACCATGTCCCACCAGCCCCAGAACCAAGCCCACAGCGTCGACCCCATCGAGAGCCTCGTGCATTCGATCCCGGTGGTCATCCCGGTGCTCGGCGGCCTGATGATGTTCCTGCTCGCCTTCATCGCCATCTCCATGGGCTGAACGCCCTCAGCCCGGCGCGCGGCGCTCAGCCGCCGGTGCGCTGCGGCATGATGTGGATCCCCTGCAAGGGGATCTGCACCACCAGTTTCCCCCCGACCACGGCCTGCAGGCGCCTGAGTTGCGCAGTCGACAGGTTCAGCGTCAGTTTTTCCGCCGGCAGTTGTTCGGGCACCAGCGTGCACAGGCTGGTTTCGCCCAGCGCCAGCGTTTCCCGCAGTTCGCAGACCAGCCAGTTCGACGGTTCGCCCGCCGGCCGGGGCGCATCGGGCGCGTGCACGTCCACATGTGCGCCGACCAGCACCCAGGTCACGGCCACGCCGTCGTCCAGGCGATGCTTGTCGATCACCTGCAGCGCCAGCGCCCGACCGCTGCCGTCTTCCCAGACCAGTACCCCGGTATCACCGTCTCGGCGCTGAAACCGTCCACGGAAATGATTCTGGATGCCCACCAGGTCGGCCACCCGGGCGTTGCGCGGGCTGGAAAACACCCGCTCGGGCGGGCCGCTTTGCAGGGTCTGGCCGGCGTCCACGATCACCACCCGGTCGGCCAGGCGGCGCGCCTCGGCCAGATCATGGGTGACCAGCACCATGGGCGTGGAGACCTCCTGGCGCAGGACCGCCAGTTCGCGGTAAAGCGTCTGGCGCGTCGGCGCATCGACGGCGGAAAAGGGCTCGTCCAGCAGCAGCACGCCGGGGCGCTGCGTGCCACCGTCCAAGGGACGGGTGATGCGGCGCAGGGCGCGGGCCAGCGCCACGCGCTGCTGCTGGCCGCCGGAGAGCTGGGCAGGCCGGCGCTGCTCCAGCCCGGCGAGCCCCAGCCGCTCGAACAGCGCACGCAAGGAGGCGTCGTGCCGGATGTCCAGGCTGGACGGGCAGGCCACGGCGACGTTCTGCAGCGCGCTCAGATGCGGAAACAGCGCATAGTGCTGGAACACCAGACCGACGCGGCGCTGCTGCGGCGTCAGGTGCACGGCGCGGGCACTGTCGAACCAGACTTCGTCACCGACCTGCACCGTGCCGGCGAGTTGCGGCGCCCGCAGCAGACCGGCCACGGCGCGCAGCAACGAGGTCTTGCCGCTGCCCGAGGGGCCGACCAGAGCGATCAGCTCGCCGGCCGCGCACTCGAACTCGGCGGCCAGCGGGATCGGCGCCGCATTGTGCAGACGGACCTGCAGACTGGGCATCAGCGCTCCTGCAGGCTGCGCGCGCCGGCTTGGCGGCGGTCGGCGGCAAAAACGAGGGCCAGCGCCAGCAGCGACAACAGCACCAGCGCCAGCGCCATGCTGTGCGCCCCCGCCAGGTCGAAGGCCTGGACCCGGTCGTAGACGGCCACGCTCAGCGTGCGGGTCTCGCCCGGGATGCTGCCGCCCACCATCAGGACCACGCCGAATTCGCCCAGGGTGTGGGCCACGGTCAGCGCCACACCGGCCAGCAGGCCGGGCCAGGCCAGCGGCAGTTCGATGCGCCAGAAGGTCTGCCAGACGCTCAGGCCGCTGACCCAGGCCGCTTCGCGCAAGCTGTTTGGCAACGCCGCGAAGGCGCGCTGGATGGGTTGCACCATGAAGGGCAGGTTGACCAGCAGACTGGCCAGCAGCAGGCCTTCAAAGCTGAACACCAGCTGCAGGCCCAGCCCCTGCGCCAGCCAGGCGCCCAGCGCCGAGCCCTGGCCGAAGGCCAGCAGCAGATAGAAACCGATCACGGTGGGGGGCAGCAGCAGCGGCAGCATCAGCAGCGCCTCCACCAGCGGTTTGCCACGCCGGCTGGTCAGCGCCAGCCAGCGCGCCAGCAGCAGGCCCGGCGGCAGCAGCAGCAACGCCGTGGCCGCGGCGAGCAGCAGGGAGACACGGGCGGCCTGGTAATCCATGCGGCGAATTATGGGGCGCTGGCGCCGCTTGCGGCCGCTCAGACCACGAAGCCGTAGCGCTGGAACACGACGCGCGCCGCCGGACTCTGCAGATACTCGTACAGGCGCTGCGCGCCGGCCGGAGCGTGCTGGAGCAGCACCATGCGCTGGTGCAGCGGCGCATGCAGCTGTTCCGGCAGAAGCTGATGGCGGGCGTGGCGGGCGACTTCCGGCGCCAACGCCAGCGCCAGTGCCGTGATGCCCGCCTGGGCAGCGCCCGTGGTGACGAACTGGGTGGTCTGGGCGATGTTCTCGCCCAGCACCAGCTTGGGCCGCACCAGCTCCCACAGGCCGAGTTTCTCCAGCGCCTGCCGGGCGGCGCGGCCGTAGGGTGCGTGCTCCGGATGGGCGATGGCGAACTTGTGGATGCTCGCCCAAGCCGCGCGCAGGCCCTGGAGCTCGGGATCGAGCGTCAGGCGCGAGCCTTGCCGTACCAGCAGGGCAAGGCGCCCCTGGCCGTAGACCACGCCGCGGTCGCGGCCTCCATCCGGCAGGGCACGGGTCAGCCCGGCCTGGGCCAGTTGCAGCACCCAGGCTTCGTCGGCCGACATGAACAGGTGGACCGGCAGCCCCTGGCGGATCTGGCGCGTGAAATTGCCCGAGGAACCGAAACTGGCTTCCACGATGAGGCCGGTCTCGCGCTGAAAGCCGTCGAGCAAGGGCGCCAGCACAAACTGCAGGTCACTGGCTGCGGCCAGCCGGATCACCGGCTCGCGGGCTGACGCCGGTCGTGCCGGCAGCAGCGGCCCCGCCAGCCACAGCGCGCTGGCCAGCACGGAGGTTCTACGGCGCATGACGGCGGGTCCATTTCGGCTGGTTTTGGCTGCGCATAATGTTATGCATGTTTTGCATAGATTTCGTCCGTAACACGGTGGTAACACGGAATCAAGTTCATACAATGGCCCGCACTGCAGGCCGCGAACACCCATGGCGCGGCTTGACGGAGTGCGTTTTTCCAAACCGGTCCGGGCCTGTGCCCAGGGGTCGGGTTCGAAAAGATCACAACTACCTGGAGCTTATATATGAATTCTCCCGTGATGCAGGGCATCAACCTGAACGCCCCCAGCCATGTGAAGCATGCCCGCCTGCTGGCCTGGGTCGCCGACATGGCGGCCCTGTGCAAGCCCGACGCCATCTACTGGTGTGACGGCAGCGACGAAGAATACAAGCGCCTGTGCGACCAGCTGGTCCAGGCCGGCACCTTCACCCGCCTCAACGAAGCCAAGCGGCCCAACAGCTTCCTGTGCCGCTCGGATGCCAGCGACGTGGCCCGCGTGGAAGACCGCACCTTCATCTGCTCGGCCCGCAAAGACGACGCCGGCCCGACCAACAACTGGGTCGAACCGACCGAGATGCGCGCACTGCTGCAATACGGCACGGCCGACGGCAAACCCGCCCTCTTCAACGGCTGCATGAAGGGCCGCACCATGTATGTGGTGCCCTTCTCCATGGGCCCGCTGGGCAGCGACATCGCCCACATCGGCGTGGAGCTGTCCGACAGCGCCTATGTCGCAGTCAACATGAAGCTCATGACCCGCATGGGCCGCGCCGTCTATGACGTGCTGGGCACCGACGGCGACTTCGTGCCGGCCATGCACACCGTGGGCGCGCCGCTGCAGCCGGGCCAGCAGGACAGCAAGTGGCCCTGCAACCAGACCAAGTACATCGTGCACTACCCCGAGACACGCGAAATCTGGTCCTACGGCTCGGGCTACGGCGGCAACGCCCTGCTGGGCAAGAAGTGCTTCGCGCTGCGCATCGCCTCCAACATGGGCCGCGACGAAGGCTGGCTGGCCGAGCACATGCTGATCCTGGGCGTGACCAGCCCCAAGGGCAAGAAGTACCACGTCGCGGCGGCTTTCCCCAGCGCCTGCGGCAAGACCAACTTCTCCATGCTGGTGCCGCCCAAGGGCTTCGAAGGCTGGAAGGTCACGACCATCGGCGACGACATCGCCTGGGTCAAGCCGGGCAACGACGGCCGCATGTACGCCATCAATCCGGAAGCCGGCTACTTCGGCGTGGCCCCCGGCACCAACTACAAGACCAACCCGAACTGCATGGAGTCGCTCAAGAGCGACGTGATCTACACCAACGTCGCGCTGACGGACGACGGCGACATCTGGTGGGAAGGCATGGACGGTGAGCCGCCGGCGCACGCCATCGACTGGCAGGGCAAGGACTGGACGCCGCAGCTCGCCAAGGAAACCGGCGCCAAGGCCGCCCATCCGAACTCGCGCTTCACCGTGGCCGCCACCAACAACCCGGCCCTGGACCCCGAGTGGGACAACCCCAAGGGCGTGACCATCGACGCCTTCATCTTCGGCGGCCGCCGCTCCAACACGGTGCCGCTGGTGACCGAGGCCCGCAACTGGGTGAAGGTGTCTACATAGCGCACCATGGGTTCGAACCACGGCGGCCATCATCGGCCAGCAGGGTGTGGTGCGCCGCGATCCGTTCGCCATGCTGCCCTTCACCGGTTACCACATGGGCGACTACTTCCAGCACTGGCTCAACCTGGGCGAGAAGGTCGCGGCCAAGGGTGGCCGCCTGCCCTCCATCTTCACGACCAACTGGTTCCGCAAGGGTGAGGACGGCAAGTTCGTCTGGCCCGGTTACGGCGAGAACATGCGCGTGCTCAAGTGGATGATCGATCGCATCGAGGACGAGGTCCAGGGCAAGGAGCACTTCTATGGCCTGACGCCGAGCTATGAAGAGGTCAACTGGAAGGGCCTTGAGTTCACGCCGGAACAGTTCCACGCCGTCACCAGCATCGACAAGGCCCAGTGGCTGGCCGAGCTCAAGCTGCACGACGCGCTGTTCGACCAGATCGACGCCCGGCTGCCCAAGGCCCTGCGCGACACCCGCGCACGCATCGAGAAGCTGCTGACCGCCTGACCCCGCCCGCCGGCGCAGGGCGCCGGCGGGGAATGAAAAAAGCCACCGCATGCGGTGGCTTTTTTGTGGGCGGTGGAAGTCCGCGCTACGCTCAGGCTTCCTGGCGGGTGCGCGCTGCACGCAGGTCAGCCATCACGCGCGGGTCCTTGCTGGCCAGATCCCAGAGGCGCTCGTCGGCGCGGCGCCGTGCGAGACGCTGCGACCAATTGTCCAGGCCTACCGTCAGTCGGGCTGCCAAGCTGCGGGCCGTCGGCGCCAGCAGGGCAAAGGCGGCGAAGCCGATGGCCCAGAGCAAGACCCAGGCAGCCAGCAGGTGGCCATCAGCCCAGGTGTCCATCAACTGGTCGGCCACGACCACCAGCGCCGCCACCATGGCCACCAGCAACACGGCAGCCAGACCACGGGTTTCCGTCAAGCCCTTGCGCAGGCTCTTGAACGTCTGGGCCACGCCTTCAAAACGGCCCACGGCCGGATGACGGGTCGGATACTCGATATGGACAAAGTTGCGATTCATGGTGACCTCCTGAGAAACATATTTGCTGCAATGCCGCAATATTAGGGTTTCCACTACTGCGCTACAACTTTATATTGCTTATGCGGTACATTCACTGTAGTGATGATAGGAGGCTGGCATGGCCGAACTCAATTTCCGCACCCTGGACCTGAACCTGCTGCGCGTCTTCAACGAGGTGATGACCGAGCGCAGCCTGACAAAGGCTGCCAGCAAGCTGGCGCTCACTCAGCCTGCGGTCAGCAATGCCCTGCGGCGCCTGCGCGAAGCCGTGGGGGACGACCTGCTGCGCCGCAGTGGCCACGGCCTGGAGCCGACACCGCGCGCCCTGGCCCTGTGGCCCACGGTGCAGCACGCCTTGCGCCAGCTGCAGGACTCGCTGGCGCCGGCCAGCTTCGTGCCGGCACAGGCCACCAGCACTTTCGTGCTGGCCATGGCCGACGCCACGGCCGCCGAGCTGATCCCCGGCCTGATCGCGGTGCTCGACCGCGAGGCCCCGGGGGTGACCATCCGCGTGGTGCCGCTGACCACCCGCGACCCGCGTCGTATGCTCATCGACGAAGCGGCCGACATGGCCATCGGCTATTTCCCGGCGGTGATGGCGGCCCTGACCGCGCAGGCCCAGGCCGGTGAGACCGTGCCCTTCGAACACCAGCGGCTCTACCTGAGCAAATACGTCTGCGTGATGCGGCGCGACCATCCCCTGGCCGACGTGGAGCTGACGCTGGACCGCTATTGCGACGCGCGCCATCTGCTGGTCAGCTTCTCGGGCCGCCCCTACGGCTTCATCGACCAGGCCTTGGGCTCCTTGGGTCGCGAGCGCCACATCGTGCTGACCGTCAACCAGTTCTTCACTGCCGGGCGCGTGGTCGCCACCTCCGACCTGCTGACCGTGCTGCCGCGTCACTTCGTCAGCGTCACGGGCATCGCCGATCAGCTGGTCCTGCGCGAGCTGCCTTTCCCGGTGCCGGCCGTACACGTCGACGCGCTGTGGCACCGGCGCATGCAGACCAACGCCGCGCATGCCTGGCTGCGCGAGGTGGTATCGCGCCTGCCGCGGCAGCGGGCGCGCGACCACCTGGGTGTCCTGGACGTTTAGACCTGCTGGCGCCGTGGCTACTACGTAGTACCCCTTCTTTTTGCGCTGCGCCCATCGCGCATAGGATTGCGCGGGTTGACGATAAACTCCCTTACACCGAAAAGAAAGGAAACCACCATGAAGATTCTTCTCGCCGTCGATGGCAGCGAATACACCAAGAAGATGCTGGCCTACCTGACCACGCATGAGAGCCTGTTCAGCGCCAACAACAGCTACACCATCTTTACGGCCCAGCCCCAGCTGCCCCCCCGCGCGCGCGCCGCGGTCGGCAAGGAAGTCGTCGACAACTACCACACCGAAGAGGCCGAGAAGATCATCGGCCCGGTGTCCAAATTCCTGGCCCGCCACGGCATCGACGCCAAGAGCCAGTGGAAAGTCGGCCACGCCGGCGAGACCATTGCTAAGGCCGCCGAGTCCGGCAAATTCGATCTGGTGGTGATGGGTTCGCACGGCCACAGCGCCCTGGGCAACCTGGTGCTGGGTTCGGTCGCCACGCAAGTGCTGGCGCATTGCTCGGTGCCGGTGCTGCTGGTGCGCTGACACCCAGCCGCCGACGTCGCGCCGCCGGTGCCGGCGCGCGACGTCTTCAGTGCTGCGACAGGCGGGTGTCCGCTTCGGCCATGACGCCGGCCAGCGTCACCCCCATCCATTGGTGCAGATCCGCCCACATGCGCTGGATCTCCACATTACGCGGCGTCAGCAGCGCACTGGGCAGCTCGATCGTCACCACCGGCATGCCCTGGTGCACCCCGCCGTAGTTGCCCAGCGAGCCGGGAAACACCCCCAGCTGATCCAGGTAGAGCCGCCCCAGCCGCCGCGGCGGCGTGGTCGGGCCGTCGAAATCGAGGATGCCGTAAGGCGCGTGGATGCTGACGATCAGGTTGGGCCGAAAGCGCTGCATCTCGTCGTGCAGAAAACGGGTTTCGGGTTCGCTCAGCGGCGTGCGGCCCGGCCAGCGCCGCGGGTCCTTGCGGGTGCGCTTTTCCCAGTAGTAGACGGAATCACGCTCCCAGTTGGGCGTGGGGAAGTTGCGATTCAGATCGACGCCGTTGGCGTTGACCCGCCGCGCCGGCTTGTCGAACAGGCCGTCGGGATTGAGCGCCGGAATGAAACGCCAGTGGATGGGCTCCCCGGCGTCCTGCGCCAGCCGGATCCAGTGCAGCGCCACCGAGGCGGAGGAGAGCTCGTCGCCGTGCATGCCGCCGATCACCAGCACCCGCAGGCGCGGCGCCGCCGCCTGCACGTCGCGCGTGTAGATCGTCCGCCCCTTGACGCTGCGCCCCTCGCCGGGCTGCAGGCCCGCCGTCTGACACAGGGTCCAGCTCACATTGGGCAAGCGCGCGTAAAACTCGTCACAGGCCCGGCCGCCAGCGTGGACCGCCGTGCCCAGCAACAGCGTCATGACGCCGGCCGCCATCCATTTGCAGTTAGGCATGGGGCCATTTTAGGGCGCCACGCCCAGGACACAAATCAGGGAAAATCGACCCCATGCCCGCTACTTCCCCGGCCACGCGCGCCCGCCCGCCGAGCTTCACCCAGTCCGAATTCCGCGCCGCCCTGGGCATGTTTGCCACCGGCGTCACCATCGTCACCGCCCGCGCAGCCAACGGCAAGCTGGTCGGCCTGACCGCCAACTCCTTCAACTCGGTGTCGCTGAACCCGCCGCTGGTGCTCTGGAGCCTGGCGCGCGCGGCCGGCTCCATGGCCGTGTTCAGCGCCGGCTCGCACTACGCGATCAATGTGCTGGCGGCCGACCAGCAGGAACTGGCCCAGCGTTTTGCCGCCCGGGACGTCGACCGCTGGGCCGGCGTGGCCCACACCGAGGGCGTGGCCGGCGCGCCGCTGCTCGCGGGTGCGGCCGCCAGCTTCGAGTGCTTCAACCGCAGCCGTTATGAAGAGGGTGACCACGTGATCTTCGTCGGCGAAGTGGAGCGCTGCACCCACCGCGCCCACGCGTCGCCGCTGCTGTTTCACGGCGGTCGTTTTTACGCCGAACACCCCCTCTGATTCCTGATGAGTCAACGCAAGGACCATCTCGACGGCCTGGCCGCCGGCATCCTGCTGGCCTGCTGCATGTTCTGGGGTTTCCAGCAGGTGCTGGTGAAGGCCACACTCCCCGAGCTGGCGCCGGTGTACCAGGCGGCCCTGCGTTTCGTCGGCGCGACCCTGCTGCTTTTGCTGTGGTGTCGCTGGCGCGGCGTAGCCCTGTTCGCACGCGACGGCACGCTGGGGCCCGGCCTGCTGGCCGGCGCGCTGTTCGCCGCCGAATTCGCCTGTCTGTACATCGGCCTGCAATACACCACGGCCTCGCGCCTGACGGTATTTCTCTACACCTCGCCGTTCTGGGTCGCGCTGGTGTTGCCGCTGCTGGTACGCGCCGAGCGGCTGCGCGCCGTGCAGTGGCTGGGCCTGACGCTGGCCTTCGTCGCGCTGGTGTTCGCGGTGCGTGAAAGCTTCGTGGCCCCGACGACCGAAGGCCAGTTGTTCGGCGATCTGCTGGCGCTAGCCGGCGGCCTGTCCTGGGGCCTGACCACGGTGACCATCCGCGCCACGACGCTGGCGCGCAGCTCGCCGGAGAAGCTGCTGTTCTATCAAGTCGGCGTGAGCGCGGTCACGCTGCCGCTGCTCTCGCTGGCGCTCGGTGAAAGCTGGACCTGGCGGTTCAGCGGCTTTGCCCTCACCTCGCTGCTGTTGCAGACGGTGGTCGGCGCCTTTGCCAGCTACCTGGTGTGGATGTGGATGCTGGGGCGCTACCCGGCCACCCGGATTTCGGCCTTCGCCTTCCTCACCCCCATGTTCGCGCTGCTGTTCGGCGCCCTCTGGTTGCGCGAGCCGCTCACGCCCAGCCTGTTGGCCGCGCTGGCGCTGGTCGCCTTGGGCATCGTGCTGGTGAACCGCAAACCGGGCTGAGCGGAGCGCGGCTCACCACACGCTTCAGATCTTGCCGGCCGCCTTGAGGCGGTCAATCGTGGCCTTCTCGGCCGCGTAGGTGCGCGCCGCATAGGCCGTGTACTCGGCCGTGTTCATGTAGACCGTCGGCATGTAGAACTTGTCCAGGGTGTCCTGCACGCGCTGGTCGTCCAGCGTCTTCTTGAAGGCGTCGTGCAGGATCTTCACCAATGCGGGGTCCATGTTCTTCGGGCCGCCGATGCCCCACGGCGACTCGGTCACCGTATCCCATCCGCTTTCCTTGACCGTGGGCACATCGGGGAAGGCCTTGTTGCGCTTGCTGCCCAGCGTGGCCAGCAGCTTGAGCTTGCCGGCCATCACGTGCGGCGCGAATTCCATGGTGCCGCTCATGAGCGGGATGTGCCCGCCCAGGATGGCCTGCAGGATCTCGGCCGAGCCCTTGTAGGGGATGTCCTGCAGCACGATGCCGGCCTTGGCCGCGAACTCCTCGATGGCCAGATGGGGTGTGGTGCCGGTCCCGGTGTGGCCGTAGTTGACCTGCCCCGGATGGGCCTTGGCATAGGCCACCATCTCCTGCAGCGTCTTGTAGGGCGCGTCGGGACGCGCGGCCAGGCCGAAGGTGTAGCCGGTCAGGCAGACGATGTGCGTGAGATCCTTGACCGGATCGAAAGCGGTCTTCTGCATGTGCGGGATGCGGTAGATGCCCAGCGGAAGCTGGGTCAGCAGATAACCATCCGGCTTGGCGTTGACCATGGCGTTGGCGCCCAGGGTGCCACCGGCACCCGGCTTGTTTTCGATGATCACGGTGCCGCCGAGCGCCCGTCCCGCCGCCTCGGCAAAGGCGCGCATCACCGCGTCGCTGCTGCCGCCGGTGGGCCAGGGCGCGATCAGTGTGATGGGGCGGTTCGGAAACTTGTCCTGCGCCAGCGCCCAGGGGCTGACCAGTGCGGGCGCGGCGGCCAGCGCGGCGCCGCGTGTGATCAGTTGGCGGCGGGTGAGGGAACGATACGGGGAACGGCTCATGCTTGTCTCCTGATGATGAGGGGCAGATCAGGATTCTGATCCGCTTTGCCGCGCCGCCCTGTCTCCAAGGCGGCGTCGGCGAGCCCTGCCTTTATAGTGGAACACGGAGGATGCATCCATGGCCAGCCGCAACGAATTTGCAGAGTTTGTCATCGGGCAGATGGCCGGACTCGGCACCATTGCTGCTCGCCGCATGTTTGGCGGCCACGGCATCTACTGCGATGGGCTTTTCATCGCCATCATCACGGGCGACAAGCTGTATTTCAAAGCCGATGCGCAGACGCAGGCCGACTTCGAGGCGCGCGGCCTGCCACGCTTCGGCTACAGCGCAGGCGGCAAGGCCGTGCAGCTGAGGTACTACGAGGCGCCCGCCGAGGTGTTCGACGAGCCGCAGGCCATGCGCGATTGGGGCCGGCTGGCGCTGGCCGCCGCCGTGCGCGCGCGCAAGCCGGCGCGCAAGAACTAGACGATGCCTGCGTCGCGCAAGGCCGCAATGCGCGACGCATCCAGCCCCAGCTCGGCCAGCACCTCGTCGGTGTGCTCGCCCAGCACGGGCGCGGCGCGGCGCAGCACCGGCGGCGTGGACTGCAGGCGCAGCGGGCTGGCCACACTGCGGATGACGGGCACACCCTCGGCCGCCACCGCCTGCGGCGAGCGCGCCTGCTCGACGGCCAGGCCGCGCGCGCGCACCTGCTCGTCGGCAAACGCCTGGCCGATATCGTTGATCGGGCCGCAGGGCACGGCCTTGTCTTCCAGCAGGGTGATCCACTCGGCCGTGCTGCGGGTACGCGTCACGTCCATGAGGCGCGGCACCAGTTCCTCGCGGTGCTTGACCCGCTGCGGGTTGCTGGCGTAGCGCGCGTCGCGCGCCAGTTCGGGGCAGCCGGCCGCGTCGCAGAAGCGCGCGAACTGCCCGTCGTTGCCGATCGCCAGCAGCATGGCGCCGTCGCGCGTCGGGAAGTCCTGATACGGCACCAGGCTCGGGTGGCTGTTGCCCTGGCGCTGCGGCACCTTGCCGGTGTTGAGAAAACCACCGGCCTGGTTGGCCAGGATGGCCATGCCGACGTCGAGCAGGGCCATGTCGATGTGCTGGCCCTCGCCCGTGCGATGGCGCACTTCGAGCGCGGCCAGGATGGCGGTGGCAGCGTAGACGCCGGTGAAAAGATCGGTCAGCGCCACGCCCACACGCTGCGGGCCCCCGCCGGGCACGTCGTCGGGGCGGCCGGTGATGCTCATCATCCCGCTCATGGCCTGGATCATCAGGTCGTAGCCGGCGCGCTCGGCGTAGGGACCGTCCTGGCCGAAGCCGGTGACCGAGCAGTAGATGAGTTTCGGGTTGACGGCCTTCAGGCTCTCATAGTCCAGCCCGTAGTGCGCCAGGCCGCCGACCTTGAAGTTCTCCACCAGCACGTCGCTCTGCGCGGCCAGCTGGCGGATCAGCGCCTGTCCTTCGGGTTTGGCCAGGTCCACCGTGATGGAGCGTTTGTTGCGGTTGGCGGCTGTGTAGTAGGCCGCATGCCCGGTGTCCTGACCTTGCGCGTCCTTCAGGAAGGGCGGCCCCCAGTGACGCGTGTCGTCACCGGCACCGGGGCGCTCGACTTTCACCACATCGGCCCCGAGATCGGCCAGGATCTGCGCGCACCAGGGGCCGGCGAGCACGCGTGAGAGGTCGAGCACCTTGATGTGAGGAAGTGCGGATGGTTTGTCAGTCATGCTTCTGTCCTTCTTGCGGGTTTCTCGCCTGCCACATGGGCGCTTGCCGGGGGCCTCATAGGCGCTGCGCTTTGCCAAATCGGCCCCCGGCAAGCGCCCATGTGGCGAGAGCAAGGTTTTCTTTTGGCAAGGCAAATACCTTTGCAGCCGAGAGGGGGAGCGGGTGGCGGCCGATTTGGCAAAGCGCAGCGCCTATGAGGCCGCCGCCCGCTCCCCCTCTCGGCCGCCACATGACTCACGTCGAAACGAGTGCTACCAAACTTCAGTTCGCAAACGCCGCGATACCGGTCTGCGCGCGCCCCAGGATCAGCGCATGGATGTCGTGCGTGCCCTCATAGGTGTTGACCACCTCCAGGTTCACCAGATGGCGCGCCACGCCGAACTCGTCGGAAATGCCGTTGCCGCCCATCATGTCGCGCGCCAGGCGCGCCACGTCCAGCGCCTTGCCGCAAGAGTTGCGCTTGAGGATGGAGGTGATCTCCACTGCCGCCGTGCCTTCGTCCTTCATGCGGCCCAGACGCAGGCAACCCAGCAGGCCGAGGCTGATCTCGGTCTGCATGTCGGCCAGCTTCTTCTGGATCAGCTGGTTGGCCGCCAGCGGACGACCGAACTGCTTGCGGTCCAGCACGTACTGGCGCGCACGGAACCAGCAGTCCTCGGCCGCGCCCAGCGCGCCCCAGGCGATGCCGTAGCGCGCCGAGTTCAGGCAGGTGAAGGGGCCCTTAAGCCCCTGCACGTCGGGGAAGGCGTTCTCTTCCGGGCAGAACACGTTGTCCATCACGATCTCGCCGGTGATGGAGGCGCGCAGGCCCACCTTGCCGTGCACGGCGGGGGCGGACAGACCCTTCATGCCCTTTTCCAGCACGAAGCCGCGGATCGGGCCGACGGCGCCGCTCTCGCTGACCTCCTTGGCCCAGACCACGAAGACGTCGGCGATCGGGCTGTTGGAGATCCACATCTTGCTGCCCACCATGCGGTAGCCGCCGGCGGTCTTGTAGGCGCGCGTGGCCATGGAGTTGGGGTCGGAGCCGTGGTCGGGTTCGGTCAGGCCGAAGCAGCCGATCCACTCGCCCGTTGCCAGCTTGGGCAGGTACTTCTGCTTCTGCGCCTCGGAGCCGAATTCGAAGATCGGGACCATCACCAGGGACGACTGCACGCTCATCATGGAGCGGTAGCCGGAATCGACACGCTCCACTTCGCGGGCGATCAGGCCGTAGGCCACGTAGTTCAGGCCCGGGCCGCCGTACTGCTCGGGAATGGTGGGGCCCAGCAGGCCCAGCTCACCCATCTCGCGGAAGATGGCCGGGTCGGTTTTCTCATGGCGGAAGGCCTCCAGCACGCGGGGGGCCAGCTTGTCCTGGCAATAAGCGGCAGCGGCGTCGCGCACCATGCGCTCGTCGGCGCTGAGTTGCTGATCGAGGAGGAAGGGGTCGTTCCAGTGGAAGGCGGCATTGGTGGCCATGATCGGTGCTCCAGTAGTCTGCCGCCATGGTAGCCATCGGCCGGTGCGAGGGCAAACGAGAATTTGGCACCCACATATGATTAGAGCGCATATATAAACAACGCCCATTGCGGCACTTCATTGCTGTTGGCCGCGTCAGTTGTGTATATTTCGCACACCATGCGCCGCAAGATCCCTTCGCTGCAAGCCCTGGCCTGCTTCGACGCCGCCGCCCGCCACGAGAGCTACACCCGTGCGGCGCAGGAGCTGGCCCTGACGCAAAGCGCCGTGTCGCGCCAGATCGGCGCGCTGGAAGAGTTCCTCGGCATCGCGCTGTTCCGGCGCACGCGCCACGGCGTGGCGCTCACACCCGGCGGTGCCGACTATGCGCGCCAGATCGCGCCGCGCCTGCAGGCGCTGGAGCGCGACACGCTGGACGCCATGTCCCGCCAGGGCACCGCCGGCGGCATCGCCCTGGCCGCGGTGCCCACCTTCGCCACCCGCTGGCTGCTGCCGCGCCTGCCGCAACTCGCGCAGCAACATCCCGAGCTGGTGGTGCACATCGAGACGCGCACCCGTCCTTTCCTGTTTGCCGACACCGGCTTCGACGCCGCACTCTATTCCGGCACGCCTGAGCAGGTGGCCAACTGGGCCGGCACCCGCGCGCTCGCGCTGATCGACGAGGAGGTGGTGCCGGTCTGCGCCCCGGCCCTGCTGGGCGGGCGCCGCCGCCTGCAGCCCCGGGACCTCGCGGGCCTGCCGCTGCTGCAGCAGAGCACGCGGCCCGAGGCCTGGCGCCAGTGGTTCGAGGCCATGGCGGTGGAGGCGCCCCAGGCGCTGTCCGGCCCCCGCTATGAGCTGTATTCGATGACGGCCGCCGCCGCTGCCCAGGGCCTGGGCCTGGCATTGGTGCCGCGCCTGCTGATCGAGCCGGAGCTGGCGCGTGGCGAACTGGTGGTGGCCTGCCCACGGCCACTGAAAAGCGGCCGCGCCTACTGGCTGGTCATGCCCGAGCGCGGCGAGCCGCGGCCGGCGCTGGCGGCCTTCGCCGCCTGGCTGCAGCGGCAAGCCGGCCGCTGAGGCCCGCGCTCAGAGTTGTTCCACGCGGTTGCGGCCGTTCTGCTTGGCCCGGTACAGCGCCTGGTCGGCGACGTTGACCATGTCATCGGTCGAGCGGTCGGCCGTGATGTCCAGTGCGTGGCAGCCGATGCTGACGGTCAGCGGCATGCGTGGCCCATCGAGTGCCAGGAAGGTCGTGCGCTCCACGGTCAGCCGCAGGTGCTCCGCCAGCAGGGCCGCGCCCTGGGCGTCGGTCTCGGGCAGGACCACCAGGAACTCCTCGCCGCCCCAGCGGCCCGCCAGGTCCTGGGACCGCACCCTGGCCCGTATGCAGTCGGCCAGCTGGCGCAGGGCCTGGTCGCCGGAGAGGTGGCCGTAGCTGTCGTTGATGCGCTTGAAGTGGTCTATGTCGATCATGAGCAGGGCCAGGGGGCGGCCGCTGCGCAAGGCTTGCGCCAGCTGCCGCGTCAGCGCTTCCTGGATGTCGCGGCGATTGCTCAGGCCCGTAAGTTCGTCCTGCATGGCCAGCTGGCGGTTGCGCTCGTCGGCACGCTCCTTGGTCATGACCACCATGCCGAAGTTGGACAGCACCATGGCGACGGAAGTGATGCTGAAGATCAGGGCCTGCACGGCATTGGAGTCGGTGACGGATCGGATCTCCACCGTGCCGGACAACACAGCCGCGGCACGCACCAGCAGCGCCAGCAGAAATAGGCCGAAGCCGGCCAGCACGAACTGCTTGCCGCGCCCGGGCGTCAAGGCCCAGCGCTGGTGCATGGCCCAGGCGAACTGGACGAACTGCACACTCAGCACGGCGGCCAGCAGCAACACCCGCGCAACCATGTGATCCTGCAGCAGCGCGAAGGTCAGCGCCACAAAGGGCACCGGCGCCCAGATCCAGCGCCGCGGCGGCCGGCGGCCCTGGAACTTGTACACACCCTCGCTCATCAGCGCGAACACGGACGTGATCAGCACGTTGGCCAGCACGACCGACAGCCAGTCGCTGGCCACACCGCGCAGCGCGTACAACACATAGGCGCCGGTATGGGCCACCAGCGCCAGGGCCCAGTACATCAGGCCGTCGGCCCGGTCCCGCCGGGCGACCAGGCCGAGGCAGGCGGCCAGGGTGGTCGTGATCAGGATGTTGACGTACAGCAGGGTCGGCGTGTGCACCATGGTGTGCCCATTGTGGGGGCGCTCATGAGTCGCGGCCCGGTTCCCGAGCGCGATGCTCAGTGACTTATTGCCGCTTGCCCGGCCGCGTAGCGTTCCGCGAACTGCACGTACCACTCCAGGCAACCCGGATTGGCCATGGCGTCCTGGTTGACCACCTTGGCCAGCGGCTGGCCCAGCAGCAGCTTCTTGATCGGCAGCTCCTGCTTCTTGCCGGTGAGCGTGCGCGGGATCTCGGTCACCCGCAGGATTTCGTTGGGCAGGAAGCGCGGCGACAGTGCGGTCTTGATGGCGTCGTTGATCTTCGCCGTCATCGCGGCGTCGAGTGTGTAACCCGGACGCAGCACCACGAACAGCGGCATATAGCTCTCGCGCCCCAGGTACTCGAGGTCCACCACCATGGAGTCCAGCACCTCGGGCAGGGCTTCCACCGCGCTGTAGAGCTCGCTGGTGCCCATGCGCAGGCCATGGCGGTTGATGGTGGCGTCGCTGCGGCCGTAGATGATGCAGCTGCCGCGCGGGGTGATCTTCAGCCAGTCGCCGTGGCGCCAGACGGGTCCGGCTTCGGGCCCCGCATCGCCGCCGCCGGGCCGGCGGCCGTGGCCGGCCGGGTACGTGTCGAAATAGCTGGCGAGATAGCGCTGATGCCCCTCGTCGTTCCAGAGGCGCAAGGGCATGCTCGGGATGGGCTGGGTGCAGACCAGTTCGCCCACGGCGTCGGTGACCGGCTCACCCTGCTCGTTCCAGGCCTCGACCGCGCAGCCCAGGATGCGGCACTGCATCTCACCCGGTACCTGGGGCAGTTCACGGTTGCCGCCGATGAAGGCGCCGGCAAAGTCCGTGCCGCCGGAAATATTGCTCCACCAGATGTCGGGGGTGCCGATGGCGCTCATCTGCGCGTCGCCCCAGCGCTGCACCTCCTCGCTCAGCGGCGAGCCGGTGGAGCCCAGGGCGCGCACGCGGCCCAGCGGCCCGCAGCGTTGGAGGTCGATGCCGGCTTTCATGCAGTTGGCGTAGAAGGCGGCGCCGGCGCCGAAGTAGGTGACCTTGGTGTCGGCGGCGAAGCGCCACAGCGTGGTCCAGTCCGGGGCGGTGCGCTGGCCCGCCGCGTCCACGCTGGCGCCCGCCGGGCTGCCATCGAAGATGCAGACGGTGGTGCCGGTCAGCAGGCCGGCCAGCTGGCAGTTCCACATCACCCAGCCGGTCGAGCTGTACCAGTGGAAGCGTTCGCCGTAGGTGTTGGGCGCATAACTGCAGCCGATGTCGGTATTCAACGTGAGGGCCAGCGCGACGATGAGGATGCCGCCGTGTCCGTGCACGATGGGCTTGGGCAGGCCGGTGGTGCCGCTGGAGTAGACCACCCACAGGGGATGGTCGAAGGGCAGCCACTCGGGCTGGAAGGCGCGGGTCTGCGCCTCATCGCGCGCCGTTGCCTGCGCGAAGGCCAGCACCTGCACCCCGGCGCGCACAGCGAAACTGGGCAGTCCCAGCGTGGGCAGCACGATCAGGTGCTCGACCGTGGGCAACGCCGCGCAGAGCTCGGCCACCACCGCGCGCCGGTCGGCATCGCGCCCGCCGTAGTGCACACCGTCGCAGGCGATCAGCACCTTGGGTTCGATCTGCCGGAAGCGGTCCAGCACAGCGGCCGTCCCCATGTCGGGTGCGCACAGGCTCCACACCGCGCCGATGGCGGCGGTGGCGAGGAAGGCCACCATGGCCTCGGGAACATTGGGCAGATAGGCCACCACACGATCGCCGCGGCCCACCCCTAGCGCCTTGAGTTGCAGCGCCAGCGCAGCCACCTGGCGCTGCAGCTCGGGCCAGCTCAGCTCGCGCGCCTTCGCGCCCGCCGCCAGGCTGCGCTCGTCGTGGCTGACGATGGCGGGCAGGCCGGCGGCCTGTGCCATGGCCACGTGACGGAACACCTGCTGCACGTAGTTCACCTGGGCGCCCGGAAACCAGCGCGCGCCCGGCATACGGTTTTCGGCCAGAGCGGCCGTGTGCGGCGTGGGCGAGCTCAGGCCATAGCAGTCCCAGATGCTCTGCCAATAGGCGTTCAGATCGGTGACCGACCAGCGCCAGAGCGCGTCGTAGGAGTCGAAGCTCAGGCCGCGGCGCTCACGCAGCCAGTTCTGGTAGAGCCGTAGTTGCGGAATGTTGGGTGCTTTCATGCCGGTCCTTGCGCGGATAGCGGGCGTACACGCAACTCTAGCAGCCGCCAGGCAGGGGCTGCTGCAAGAACCGGCCGGCGGCGCCGGGACTCGCGCCGGCATGACCGGCAGCGGGCCCTCGCCGACTTATTTCTGGCCTTCGATGTACCAGTAGTTCTTGCGGCGCACCGGCGTGGCCGAGGGCTTGACCTTCGAGCCTTCGATGCCGGACTTCTTGGAGTTCGGCGCGCCGATGATGAAGGGCACGTTTTTGGTCTGCGTCTCGCCATTGATCTGGTATTCGACCGCTACGATGCCGGTCACGGGCGAGGGCGGCAGGCCGCCGCCGGTCAGGATCTGGTCGGTTGTCAATTTGCAGAAAACCGGGGCGGCGTAGATCTTGGCGCGACCCAGGTTGCTCAGGCAAGAGTTGGTGGACGGCGCCACCGGCTTGTTGGTGGCGAAATACGTCACGCCCATGGAGGTCGTCGGCGCGTTGACCACCTTCTCGCCGCTTTCCAAGTCCAGGTAGCAGCCATCGCCGGTGGAGGTGCCGGCTTCGCTGATGACCGTCATCGTGCTCGGTGTGATCGCAGCAGGCGTCACGGCCGGCTTGAAGCCCATGGTGCGGTCGAACACGGTGAAGAAGGCGTCCGTGGAAATCTGGTTCAGCGGCTTCTCCCGGTCGCCGCTGCCCACCAGCACGGCCACGAAGGTCGGCGCCATCACCACGTCCGGCGGATAGAAGAACTTGCGGTTGGAGGTAGCCGCGCCCTGCAGGGCCGCGAGCTTGTAGATGCCCCAGTCGGCGACGTCGGTGCTGCTCAGCGTCTCGAAATCCACCCGATAGACGTTGCCGCCCACGTCGACGGCATAGGCGCGGTCGATCTTGCCATCGATGTTGACGTCCATCAGCGTCACGTCGGCCGCGACGCTGCGCTCGGTCGGCAGCGAACGCAGCAGCGTACCGTCGAAGGCATCGAGCACCAGCACCGCGTTGCCCATGGTGGTGGCGCCGCGCGGCGAGGCGTCCTCGGCGGCGGCATCGTAGCCGGCGCCCATGATGATGACTGGGTTGGCCCGCCCCTTGACGAAAGCCACCTTGGGCTCGGACCAGGTCTGGCCCAACACGCCGAAGCCGCTGTCAGTGCTGGAACGTTTCCACTTGAATTTCGGCGCCGCCGGATCGCTGACGTCCAGGGCATACAGCAGCCGGCCGCCGCGGCGCATGCCGACATAGATGTGCACCTTCTCCGTAACGCCCGCGGCGTCGATCTTCTGGTAAACCCCGATCGGACCGTCCATCAGGTAGTCGCGCGGTTTCGGATCGGTGAGGGCCGCGGGGGTGGTCGACAGGCGGATTGCCGGCGTGTTGTCGCGCAGACGCTTGAGCTTGCCCAGCCGCTCCTCCGCGGCAAAACCCCACAGTTCTTCGCCGGCGCCGGCGCCGCTCTGGTTGCCGTTGACCGCGCGCAGCAGGCCGTCGTTGGAGCCGTAGTACAGGATCACGCCGGTGGTCCCGCCGTAGTTCACCACCGCCGGGCGCGAATGCAGCACGTCGCCGTGCACGCTGGGGCGGATGGTCGTGGTGCCGCCAGGCCCTTGCTCGTCCGCGGCATTGTCCGTGCCGCGGGCCCAGTTGATGATGGCGGTCCGCTCGGTGGCGGTGCTCACGCCCAGCATGGCCTGCGTGATGCCGCCGTTGCTGTCGACGAACTGGGCGGCCGTTGTCGTCGCCAGGTCGGTACCTTCGGCGCAGCCCAGGCAGGTGTAGACCTTGCGGGTGGCCTGCGACGTCGCGTAGTTGGTACGGATACGCTGGGCCACACCGCCTTTTTCCACCACTTCGCCGTCGGGACTGTCGGAGCCCGAAGGGGGTGTGCCCATGGGCTGGTTGACCCAGAAGCTGCTGTCCGTGGTCCAGAACGACACCGCGCTAGGCGCGATGAAGCCGGTGGAGCCGCTCACGATGGCGTTGCCGTTTGCGTCGGTCAGGGCGATGGAGTCTGTCGCTGGGTCGTAGGAGAACTTGTACTGCTTGACGTTGCCGCGCCAGCGCGGACGGCCCAGCTCATCCGGGCGGAACATGCCCATATAGACCTGGTTCAGATAGGTGCCGCGCGCGTTCACACTCACCGGCAGGCTGGCCGAGGAGAACACGCTGTTGACCGCCTGCATCTCGTTGAACAGTTTCAGGATGGCGTCCACGATGGCGTTGACGCTGGAGCCGCTGTAGTAGTTACCGCCGCCCTGCCCCGCGGTGCTGGCCATCAGGACCGGAAAGGTACCGTCGCTGCCCGTGCCCGCCAGCACCGCGATGGCGTGAGTGGTCACGTATTGCTCACCGTCCTTGCTGCTGGTGTCCATCTTGGTCAGGAAGCGCGCCATCTCGTCCACCCAGTCGGCCTGGTCGTTGCCCAGGGCCGCGTTGACGATCTCCGCCTTCAGCTTGGCGCGCTCCGCCAGAGTCCAACTGGGCAGGTCGGCGTCCACACGCGCAGCCAGCAGGCCGCGCACGGCCTTTTCCTCGGTGGTGATCTGGGGCGAGCCGTTACCGATCAGGATGATGTGGTTCTTGGCGCAGGAGGCAGCCGCCGGGCTGTTGTAGGCACCGCCGGCCAGGAACGCGTCCCGGTCCCGCTTGGGTGCCAGCTGGCCGTTGCGCGGGGCCATGCCCTTGAAGTAGAGGTAGGCCTCGTACATGGCCTGGCCGTAGTCGGCGTTGCTGCCCTTGTCGGTGTTTACCGACAGGTTCTTGATGAAGTCCTTGTAGACCGCCTTGTTTTCCTTCGTCAGCGGCAGGAAACGCACCCGCGGATAGGCGCCGGCGTTGTTCGGCTCGTTCATCAGCAGCACGCCGACGTTGAACAGCGCCGTGCCGTCTTCAGCCACCGGCAGCGCGTCGATGGCGTTGTACAGCGCGCATTTCTCGATCGAGAACTTCTTGCCCTGGGGAGTCGGGCCGTCGGCGGTGTCCACCCCGTCGTCCTTGTAGTGGCAGGTGGGCGCGCCCGAGACGTTGGCCCCCCAGTTGGCCGAACTGTCCCAGATGAAGAGCACGTTGGGCTTGTCCGCGCTCAGGTTGGCGCCGACGTAGATGTCGATGTCCTCGGCGCGGGCGGTGCCGGCGGCGACCAGGGCGCAGGCGCCCAGCAGCAGCCAGCGGCGGCAGGCGCCGGCCCATCCACGTTGATTGCTTGTTGTTTGCTGATTCATATCTCGCCTCTTTTCATTTGCAGGCACTGTCCGCGTCAGTGACCAGCACCCGCAGGGAAACCCCTTGGTGGACGGCCACCTCGGCGTCGCTGGCCGGGTCTTTCACGGAGGCCCGGATATTCCATTCGCTGTTGGCACACATCGAGTCGCCGGTTTCCGTGGCCCCACTGGTTGATTCGATGCCGGTGTTCTTGCCGCCGGCCGTGCTCATGCAGGCCAGATCAGCCGGCACACTCGGGTCCAGCTGATTGGCCTTGATCGTCTTGACCTTGTTGCACTTGGGCTGGGGGTTGCGGGTGACGTTGTAGTCGGCCTTGCCGTCGCCGTCGATATCCACCGTAAATGGCGTGGCGGCGATCAAGGCCGGATTGGTCGAGAACTGGGTGTTGCTGATGGTGGAGGCCAGCGCCACCTGCGCGGCCGCCAGGGCCTCGTTGCGCACCTGGATATTGCCGGTGATCCTGACGTTGGTCGTGGTCGTCTTGAACATCATGACCGTCATCAGACTCATCACCATCAGGAAGATCAAGGTGACGATCAGGGTGGCGCCGCCCTGGCGCCCGGCTTCATGGTGGCATGTGCGCATGGCTTATCTTTCCCTCGGTCCCGCCACGTTCTGCAGCTTTGCGGTGGTGACGAACAGCTTGCGCTTGTACTTGTCGTTATACGGGCCCAGCGTGCCGTGCAGGCCCATGACATAACTTTTGGCGGGAACGGGCTCCTTGGCCTCGTCGTCGGTGCGGGCCAGCACGTAGATGCGGGCGGTTACGACGTTTTCCCACTTGTTGTCCGCCGCACCGGCCACGCCGCTGAGGGCGGTACGGTAGAGCTCGGGGATGCCGTCGTTGTTCGTGTCGAAACCGTACTCCAGCGCGATGTGCTCGATGCCGCTGGCCAGGGGCGTCACGGTGATCGTGTTGCCGGTCAGCTCGGCGCGCTTGAGGGTGGGGATCTTGTCGGCCGCGCTGCCCGTGCACTCGTTGCACGAGGCCACGTAATAGAGCCGGGTGATGTAGCGCCGCACGTCGCTGGCGGCGGTACAGGCGAGATTGCGCAGCGTGAAGGCGCTCTTTTGCGCGGCGACGACGTAGGCCGTGGCGGCGGTGTCGTCGTTGCACTGCGAGGTCTGCACGTAGGCGATGCCGGCACTGTCGTTGACGCTGGCCTGGGGGGTGGTGGTCGTCTCCAGGCGGCGCAGCACGACCGCCGGACTGGTGCTCGAAGAGTAGGTCGCGCAGGTCAGTGCGGCCAGTTCGGCCACTGTCTTGCCCTCCATCGGGCTGGGGCGTTTTTTGGTGTCGTTGTCCCAGCCCAGATCAGCGAGCGCGGTGGCACAGGCGCCGGGGTTGGTATAGACCGCGCTGTCCGCGGGCACTTCGCCGTAATACCCCGCGACCGCGAGTTCCTGGGCCAGCAGATCCACCACGTAGCGCCCGTTCTCGATCTGGCGCGAGGTGCTTTCCAGCTCGCGGCCAACCCGGCTGCTGTTGGCAAACATCACGGCCAGCCCCGCCAGCACGATCAAGCCGATGGCCATGCCGACCATCAACTCGATCAGCGTGACGCCACGCTGACCGGAACGGGGAAGGGTGGGTATGCGATGGTTCATGAGAGCACCGGCAACTGCAGTACCACGGTGACGGCCCGCCGGGTGGCCTCGCTGTCGTAGGCGTCCTTGCCGCAGGCGACGGTCGGCGCGCCGCTTTCGCGCAGACCCTGCCAGACCACGGCCACCATATAGATGTTCGGCGCCGCCACCGGGTCGGGCCGGCTGATGCAGCCGCGCGCGCCGATCATGGCGCCCACCTTGCTGCCGCCCAGCTTCTCGGCCGCGCCTTGCAGCAGCGCGCCCCACTCGCACTTGTCCCGCGCCGCCGTCGTGGTCTCCAGCGTGCAGTCAGTTGCCGCGGTGGTGCCGATGTCGACGGTGGTGACGTAGTTCGCGATCTGAAGCGGGTTGGCCTCCATGCGTTGCGCCATGTCCTTGACCAGGACCAGGGCCTGGGCGCGCTGGTAGGCCTCCATCTGCGACACCGTGGCCTGGGTCTGCATGCCGAACATGCCCAGGATGCCGAAGGCCACGATGAGCATGGATATCAGCACCTCGATCATGGCCGCTCCGCGCTGGACGGCGGGACGCGGAGATCGATGGCTGTGAATTTGCGCGGGCGCTTTCATGGGCAGGCCTTGGTGTTGCTGCTCGGCTGGCCCGAGGGCTGCACGGTGATGCAGCGGTAGGTGCTGTTGCCGTCGAAGACCTCGAAGCGCACCGTCGACGTCACGCCGGACAGGCGGCCGGCGTTGTCATAGGTCAGGCTCGTGGGCGAGCGAGTAATCGTGACGCCGCCGCCCACGCCCTCGCGCTGGCCCAGCAGTTCCGACGTCTCCACTGTCTTGACCGCCCAGCCGTCTGCCCAGGCCGACGCCGGGCTCAGGCTGACGTCCTTGTTGCGCTTGATCGCCTCGCTACGCGCCAGCAGCAGATCGGCCACCAGCGCGTTCGTCGCCGCCCGGGCGCGCTGGCCGGCGATCAGCGAGCGCATGCCCGGCGCCGCCGCCAGCGTCAGCACCGTCAGTATGACAACGACGGTCATCAGCTCGATCAGGGTGAAGCCGCGAGCGCGGCGCCGTGCTGGGGAGTGCATGACCGTGGCCTGGTTTACCAGCAGTTCGCCGGCAGCTTGGTGCCGTTCTGATCAATGGACAAGGGCGCGCAGCTGCTGTCCTTGGCCTGGTCGCCGGTCGGCGTCGCCGTCGCCGTGAAGGTCGGCTTGACGCCGGCGCCCAGGGTGATGGCCACTGTGTAGCGAGCGCTCACCTTGGCCGGCACCGTGGTGTTCAGTTCGGCCACGGTGGCCACGTATCTGCGCGTGTCCACCAACATCTGTTGCTGCCGGGAAGCGATGTCCATCAGCGCCGCCTGGGCCTCGCTGCGATGCGATTTGCGCATGGCGCTGTTGTAGCTGGGCAGGCCGACCGCAACGAGGATGCCGATGATCGCCACGGTAATCATCAGCTCGATCAGCGTGAAGCCGCGCGCCTTGCTCTTTGCGTTCATATGCTTGGTCCGCTCTGGGCGGTTCTTAGGTTTCTGTTCCAACGACGTCCTCCATATGAAACGGGGCGCCTATGTTTTGATTTTAGAAATCTGAGTGATGCTTTCTTGTTTGATTCCGTAAGCACGTTCTAATTTATGTTGCCAATTGTGAGAACTTGTCACGAAAAACAGCATTTCGTGACTTTCTACTGTGTTTCAGCACGAAGACGGCTGCTATGTAGGCACCGACCCGACGCGATCGCTGCGGCTTGAACTTTCGCACAATCGTGCTAAAGTTCAGCAACATGAGCCAGGGTATGGACGCCAAAACCGCCAAAAGTGAGCTGACCCGCGCCGCCATCGTCGGCGCCGGGCTGGATCTGGCCGCCACCGAAGGGCTGGAGGCGCTGACGCTGCAGGCGGTGGCCGACCGCGTGGGCCTGTCCAAGAGCGGGGTGTTCTCACGGATCGGCTCGCGCGAGACACTGCAGACGGCGGTGATCGAGGAGTTCGGCCGCCGCTTCCTGGCCGATGTCTTCGTCCCGTCCATGCAGCAGCCCAAGGGGCTGCCCCGGCTGGACGAGATCGTGCGCCGCTGGCTGGCCCGCATGAGCCGGCCGGAGGCGCACAGCAGCTGCATCTACGTGCCCGGTGCCTTCGAGTTGGACGACCGGCAGGGGGTGCTGCGCGACCTGCTGCTGCTGGAGGTCACGCGCTGGCGCGCCGCTTTGCGGCGCACCGTGCTGCAAGCCGTCGAGGCCGGCCATCTGCAGGCCGGTACCGATGCGGAACAGCTGGTGAGCGAAATCTACGCCCTGGCCATCGGCCTGCTGCACGACACCCGCTTCCTGCGCGACGCCGGTGCCCCGGCCCGTGCCCTGGCCAGCTGGCAGCGCCTGCTGCGCAGCTACCAGACCTGAACTCCGCTACACGGCATGCACCACCGCCCTCACTTTTTTGTCGACCAGATTTCGCACAATCGTGCGAAGAAAGGAAGCTTTATGTGGATCATCTTTTCCGGCCTCGGCCTCTATCTGCTGGTCCGCGGCCTGATCGCCGCCCTCAAGTCGCTACGCAGCGTGCCGCGCAGCAACCGCGACTGGATCTTTTATTAAGACAGGAGTCGCCATGAACCACGCCACCGCCGACACCGGCCCCTACGGCCACTCCGCCGCCGTCCGCCTGATGCGGCTCGGACTGGCCGCCTCCCAACGCCTGTGGCCCGGCCTCGCCGTCCAGACCGCCCAGCGCCTGTTTGGCACCCCCGTGCCGGCGCGCCGCCTGCGGCGCCGACCGGCCTGGGCCCAGGCCTGGCAGGTCGAGCACTGGCCGTTCGAGCGCAGCGGCCTGACGCTTTATGCGCCGGCTGCCGGCGCAGGCGGGCCGGCCGTGCTGCTGACCCACGGCTGGGGCGGCCATGCCGGCCAGTTGCTGGGCCTGGCGCAGGCGCTCGCCGAGCGCGGCCTGCAGCCGCTGCTGCTGGAGATGCCGGCGCACGGCCTGAGCCGCGGCGCCGCCAGCAACCTGCCGCAGTTCGCCCGCGCCCTGGAGTACGCAGCCGCCCGGCTGCAGCAGCGCGGCCGCGCCCCGCAAGCCGTGGTGGCGCACTCGCTGGGCGCCAACGCGGCGGCGCACGCCGTCAGCCGGGGCCTGCCGGTGCAAGGGCTGGTGCTGCTGGCGCCACCGGCCTCGCCCCACGAATACACGCGGCTGTTCGCCCGCCTGTTCGGCCTGAGCGAGACCACCCGCGCGGCCATGCAGCAGCGCATCGAGGCGCGCGAGGCCATCCTGATGCCGCAGTTCGAGCCGCAGGCCGTGGGCCCGCGCATCCACGTGCCCACGCTGGTGGTGCACGACCGGGGCGACCGCATCAACCGCTTTGCCGACGGCGAGGCTTACCACCGCGCCATCGCCGGGGCGCAGCTGCACACCACCGAGGGCCTGGGCCACGCCAAGATCCTCAAGGATGCGGGCGTGCTGGCCGGTGTGGCGGCGTTCGTGAGCGCAAACATCGGCGGGCGCTGAAGCGCCGCCGGCCCGCCTTACTGCGTGCCAAAGATGCGGTCCCCCGCATCACCCAGGCCGGGCAGGATGTAGCCGTGGTCGTTGAGCTCGCGGTCGATGGCCGCGGTGTAGATGGGCACGTCCGGATGCTCCCGGTGCAGGGTGTTGATGCCTTGCGGACAGGTCAGCAGGCACAGGAACTTGATGGACTTCGGCTTGCACTGCTTGAGGCGTGTCACGGCGGCGGCGGCCGAGTTGCCGGTGGCCAGCATGGGGTCGACCACCACCACGTCGCGTTCCTCCATATTGCGCGGCATCTTGAAGTAGTACTCCACCGCCTGCAGCGTCTTGGGATCGCGGTACAGGCCGATATGGCCCACACGCGCGCCGGGCACCACCGACAGCACGCCGTCCAGGATGCCGTTGCCCGCGCGCAGGATGCTGGCGAACACCAGCTTCTTGCCGTCGATCACCTTGCCGGTCATGGTCTCCAGCGGCGTCTCGATCTGCACGTCCTGCAAGGGCATGTCGCGGCAAACCTCGTAGATCATCAGCGCCGCCAACTCACCCAGCAGGCGGCGAAAGCTGCTGGTGCTGGCCTCCTTCTTGCGCATCAGGGTCAGCTTGTGCTGCACCAGGGGGTGGTTGATCAGGTGGACGTGGGCGCGGGCGGCGGGGTCGATGGCGATCATGGTCCAGGGCTTCCTGCGAGATTGAAAAACAACGCCATCTTGCCGCATTTTTGCGACGATGAGCCCATTTGCTGGGCGTTTCCAGGCAAATCGCCTAGCATCGCAGCACTCTAGCACCCAGGAGATGCCTCGATGAGCCTGTTTCAATGGACTGAGAAAAGCGCCGCGGTACTGCAGCAAGGCGGCGTGATCGCCCCGGACGAACGCCTGCCCTGGCCGCAGACGGCGGTGATGGGCGTGCAGCACGTGATCGCCATGTTCGGCGCCACCGTGCTGGCCCCCATCCTCATGGGCTTCGATCCCAACATCGCCATCCTGATGAGCGGCGTCGGCACCCTGATCTTCTTCCTCATCACCGGCGGCAAGGTGCCCAGCTACCTGGGTTCGAGTTTTGCCTTCATCGGCGTGGTGATCGCGGCCACGGCCTACGCCGGCAAGGGAGCGAACGCCAACATCGGGCTGGCCCTGGGCGGCATCATCGCCTGCGGCGCCGTCTACACACTGATCGGCGTCATCGTGCAGGCCGTCGGCACCGGCTGGATCGAACGCTTCATGCCGCCGGTGGTCACCGGCGCCGTGGTGGCGGTGATCGGCCTCAATCTGGCCGGCATCCCGGTCAAGAACATGGCCGCCAGCAACTTCGACAGCTGGATGCAGCTGCTCACCTTCGTTTGCGTCGGCCTGGTGGCCGTGCTCACGCGCGGCATGGTGCAGCGGCTGCTGATCCTGGTGGGCCTGATCGTCGCCAGTGTCATCTACGCGGTGCTGACCAACGGCCTGGGCCTGGGCAAGCCCATGGACCTGTCGGGTGTGTTGAACGCCGCATGGTTCGGCTGGCCCCACTTCACCACGCCCGTGTTCGAAGCCAACGCCATGCTGCTGATCGCTCCGGTGGCCATCATCCTGGTGGCCGAGAACCTGGGCCACATCAAGGCCGTCACCGCCATGACCGGCAGGAACCTGGACCCGTACATGGGCCGGGCCTTCATCGGCGACGGGGTGGCCACCATGGTCAGCGGTGCCGCCGGCGGCACGGGCGTGACCACCTATGCCGAGAACATCGGCGTCATGGCGGCCACCAAGATCTACTCCACCGCCATCTTCGTCTTTGCCGCCGTGCTGGCCGTGCTGCTGGGTTTCAGCCCCAAGTTCGGCGCCGTGATCCAGGCCATCCCGCTGCCGGTGATGGGCGGCGTCTCCATCGTGGTGTTCGGCCTGATTGCGGTGGCCGGCGCCAAGATCTGGGTCGACAACCGGGTGGACTTCAGCGTCAACAAAAACCTGATCGTCGCCGCCATCACCCTGGTGCTGGGCACGGGCGACTTCACGCTAAAGTTCGGCCAGTTCGCGCTGGGCGGCATCGGCACCGCCACCTTCGGCGCCATCCTGCTGTACGCGCTGCTGAATCGCCGACGCTGATTCCCTCCACGCCCAGACAAGAACGCCCACCGGAAACGACCCGGTGGGCGTTTTGTGTGTGGGGCGTCACTGCGCCTGGTTCTGCGCCAGCCGCTCGCTTTTCCAGTACACGTCGTCCCCGCCGTTCATGCGGTTGAGCACGCGCGCCAGCACGAACATCAGGTCCGACAGGCGGTTCAGGTACTGGCGCGGCGTCTCCTTCAGCGCCTCCTCGTTGCCCAGCGCCACCACGGCGCGCTCGGTGCGGCGCGCCACGGTGCGGCAGACATGGGCCTGGGCGGCGGCGTGGTTGCCGGCCGGCAGGATGAACTCCTGCAGGCGTGGCAACTGAGCGTTGTGGGTGGCCAGTGCCTCGTCCAGTGCCAGCACGGCCTCGGGTTTGAGCAGCTCGAAGCCGGGGATGGACAACTCACCACCGAGGTTGAAGAGCTGGTGCTGGATCTCCACCAGCAGCGTCCGCACCGCGGGCGGCATCTCTTCGCACAGCAGCACACCGATGTGGGAGTTCAGTTCATCCACCTCGCCCATGGCGTGCACGCGCAGGCTGTTCTTGGACACGCGCTGGTTGTCGCCCAGGCCGGTGGTGCCGTCGTCCCCGGTGCGAGTGGCGATTTGCGAGAGGCGATTTCCCATGATGGCGACCTTGGATCAAAATGTGGGTAGGCCGAGCCTGAGTCATTCAGGGCCGGCAATTGACGATTATTCCCCAGCCCCGCCGGCGAGGCGAGCTTGACCCTACTGGAGATCCCATGAATGCACCCGCGCCCGCCACCCAGCTGCTGCCCGAGGTCCATCCGCGTGAGGTGCCCTCGTCCCTGATCAACGCCCTCAAGGCCCGCTTCGGCGAGCGCTGTTCCACCGCTCAGGTCGTGCGCGAGCAGCACGGCCGCGACGAGTCGGCCTACACCACGGTGCCGCCGCCCGCGGCCGTGGTCTTTGCCGAGAGCACGCAGGATGTGGCCGCAGCCGTGCAGCTGGCCGGCCAATACAGCGTACCCGTCATCCCCTTCGGCGTCGGCTCCTCGCTCGAAGGCCACCTGCTGGCCGTCGAGGGCGGCATCAGCATTGATGTGAGCCGCATGAACAAAATCCTGGCCGTCAACGCCGAGGACCTGACCGTCACCGTGCAGGCCGGCGTCACGCGCAAGCAGCTCAACGACGAGATCAAGAGCACCGGCCTGTTCTTCCCCATCGACCCGGGGGCGGACGCCACCATCGGCGGCATGAGCGCCACCCGCGCCTCCGGCACCAATGCCGTGCGTTACGGCACCATGCGCGAGAACGTGCTGGCGCTGGAAGTGGTCACCGCCAGCGGCGAGGTGATCCGCACCGGCACCCGCGCCAAGAAATCTTCCGCCGGCTACGACCTCACCCGCCTGCTGGTGGGCAGCGAGGGCACGCTGGGCGTCATGACCGAGATCACCCTCAAGCTCTACCCGCTGCCCGAAGCCATTTCGGCGGCCGTCTGCTCCTTCCCCAGCATCGAGGCGGCGGTACGCACGACCATCCAGGTCATCCAGATGGGCATCCCGATCGCCCGCGTGGAGTTGATCGACGCCAACACCGTGCGCGCGGTCAACGCGCACTCCAAGCTGAGCCTGCGGGAGGAAGCCATGCTGCTGATGGAGTTCCACGGTTCACCGGCCGGCGTGCAGGAACAGGCCGAGACGGTGCAGGAGATCGCGGCCGAACACGGCGGCCAGGCCTTCGAGTGGGCCAGCACACCCGAGGAGCGCACGCGGCTGTGGAGCGCGCGCCATATGGCCTATTTCGCCGGCCTGCAGTCGCGCCCGGGCTGCCGCGCCATCACCACCGATGCCTGCGTGCCGATCTCGCAACTGGCCACCGCCGTGCTCGAGAGCGTGGCGGAGGCGGAGGCCAGCGGCATCCCCTACTTCATGGTCGGCCACGTGGGTGACGGCAACTTCCACATGGGCTACCTGATCGACCCCGACAGCGCCAGCGAACGCGCCGCCGCCGAAGCACTGAACCACCAGCTGGTCACCCGCGCCCTGCGCCTGGGCGGCACCTGCACCGGCGAGCATGGCGTGGGGCTGCACAAGATGGACTTCCTGCTCAGCGAGGCCGGCACCGGCGCCGTCGACATGATGCGCACCATCAAACGCGCGTTGGACCCGAAGAACATCATGAACCCGGGCAAGATCTTCGCGCTCTGATCACTGGCGCATGAAAGAACCGCTCCCATCCGGCAGCTCCGCGCTGCGCGTGGTGCTGCTCTACGCCTGCTTCGCGGCGCTCTGGATCCTGCTGTCCGACCGGGCCGTGTCCTGGGCGCTGGACGATGCCGAACTCATCGCCCTGGCCAGCACCGCCAAGGGCTGGATCTTTGTGGGCGTCACCTCGGTCCTGCTCTACCTGCTCTTGCGCCGGGAGAGCCGCCTGACACTCGCGCCGGATACCCCCAAACCCCTGGCGCGCCGTCAGCGGCTGCTGTTTCTGGCCTTGCTGGGCACCATCTTTGCGCTCTTCCTCGCCGTGGCCGGCTGGCAGAGCTACAGCCACGAGAAGGCGCAGGGCCACAGCCGCCTGCAGTCCATCTCGGAGTCGCGCGCGCGGGAGATCTCCAACTGGCACGCCGAACGCCTGCACGATGCGGCCTGGGCGCAGAAGAGTCCGCACCTGCGCGAACTCTGGCTGAAGTGGCGCCAGACCAGCCGGGCGGAAGACGCGCTGCGGCTGCGCCAGTTCATGCACAGCTATTTCCTCAACGACGCCGTGTTCCGGCGCATCGAGATCGTCGATGTCGAAGGCCACGTCGCGCTCTCCAGCGCCACGCAGCTGGCCCTGCCCGCTTCGCCGCGGGGTGCTCCCGACAGCCACCCGACCTTGCACCAGGCCTTGCTGGAGGCCCTGACCAGCAACCAGGCCATGCACGCCGGTCCCTGGCGCGATCCCGACGGCGTCTTGCGCCTGGCCTTCGTCGCCCCGCTGGCGGCCGAGACCGCCTGGCCCGCGGTCATGGTGCTGCACCTGGATCCGCCCGACTACCTGCATCCCGCGCTCAAGCCCGGCGCCCTGCCCATGCGGACCGCCGACATCTTCCTCTACCGCGCGGACGGCGACGACCTGGTGATGCTGAGCGAGCCGCGCTACGAGGCGAACGCGGCGCTGCGCCGCCGCCTGCCGCTGAGCGAGGCGCGCTACATGAGCGTGCAGGCGCTGCGCGAGCCCGCGGGGCGCCTGCTCGACGGCTGGGACTACCGGCGGGTCGACTCCTACGGCGTGGCGCAGGCTATCGCCGGCACTGACTGGTGGCTGCTGGTCAAGCAGGACAGCGCCGAGCTGCTGCTGGGCGCACTGCTGCGCGGCAGCTGGATGGCCCTGGCGGGTGTGCTGGCGCTGCTGGCCCTGGGCACGGCCCTGTACCTGCACGACGCCCGACGGCGGGCGCTGGATGCGACACGCGAGATCCACGAGCTGCGGCGCATCGAGCGCTCGCTCAGCGAGAGCGAGGCGCAGTTCCGCCTGCTGGCAGAAAACACCAGCGATGTGCTCTGGCTCTACGACCTGGAGAGTGACCGCTACCTTTACCTCAGCCCCTCGATACAACAACAACTGGGCTATCAACCGGAGGACATGCAGAACTTCCCGCTCGACAAGCTGCTGAGTGCACAGCAGGTCCGGCAGGTGCGCACCGAGCTGGCGCTGCGGCTGCAGCGCTTCGCCGCCGGGGACGAGTCGCGCCGCACGCTCACCCTCGAATCCAGCCACCCGCACAAGGACGGCCACGTGGTGCCGCTGGAGATCGTCAGCACCCTGCTGACCGACGAGCACGGCAAGGTCACCCGCCTGCTGGGTGTGTCGCGCGACATCACGGCGCGCAAACTGGCCCAGGCCGAGTTGCTGCGAATGTCGCAGGCCATCGAGCAGAGCCCCGCCAGCGTCATCCTCACCGGGCTGGACGGCCGCATCGAATACGTCAACCATGCTTTCGAGCAGCTCAGCGGTTATGCCCGCGAGGAGGTGGTGGGGCAGAAACCGGCCCTGCTGCGTTCGGGCCGCACGCCGGCCGAGACCTACGAAGCCCTGTGGGCTGCCCTGCGCGCGGGCAACAGCTGGACCGGCGAGATGGTCAACCGCCATCGCAGCGGGCGCGAGTACGTGCAGACCATGAACATGGCGCCGGTGCGCGACGGGCAAGGCCAGGTGACCCATTACCTGGCGGTGCAGCTGGACGTGACCGCGCAAAGGAGCGCCGAGGAAAGGGCGCGCCAGCTGGCCTGGTTCGACCCGCTCACCAGCCTGCCCAACCGGCACCGCCTGCTGGTGGAACTGCAGGACGTGCTGCAGGTCCACGCGCGCACCCACGAAGTGTGTGCCCTGCTGCTGCTCAACCTGGACCGTTTCCAGACCGTCAACGACGCGCTGGGCCACGCCGCCGGCGATCTCCTGCTCCAGCGGGTGGGCGAGCGTCTGGCCGGCCTGCTGCATCCGGGTGACCAGCTCGCCCATCTGGCCGCCGACGAGTTCGCCATGCTGCTGCACACCGGTAGCCACGATGCCGAGGCCGGCAGCGCGCTCGGCCTGCGCCGCGCACAGGAACTGCACGAGCACATGGATGCGGCCTTCCGGCTCGAGGGCGAAGCGCCCGTCGGCATCAGCTGCTGCATCGGCGTGACCGTGCTACCGCTGTCGGGCAGCGACACGGCGGGCGATGCCCTGCGGCGCGCCGACACCGCCTTGCACCGGGCCAAGGGCGCCGGCACGCGGCAGACGGCGTGCTTCGACACCTCGATGGAGCAGCTCATCAGCCGTCGTTTTGCCATCGAGCAGGATCTGCGCCGCGGTCTGGGGGCCGACGAGTTGCGCCTGTACCTGCAGCCCCAGGTAAACGCGCAGGGCCATGTCATCAGCGCCGAGGCGCTGGTGCGCTGGCAGCATCCGGCACACGGCCTATTGGCGCCGGGCCACTTCATCCCGATCGCCGAAGAGAGCGAGCTCATCATCGAGCTGGGCCGCTGGGTGCTCAACTCGGTCTGCCTGCAGCTGGGCGAGTTGCGCCGCGCCGGCCTGCGCCTGCCCATCGCCGTCAACGTCAGCCCGCGCCAGTTCCACCAGCCCGGCTTCGTGCACGTGGTGCAGGACCTGCTGCAGGGGCACGGCGCCGCCCCTGACGACCTCGTGATCGAGATCACCGAAGGCATCGTGATGGATCAGATGGACAGCGTGGCACGCAGAATGTCGCACCTCAACAGCCTGGGTGTGCGCTTCTCGCTCGACGATTTTGGCACCGGCTACTCCTCGCTGGCCTACCTCAAGCGCCTGCCCATCCACGAGATCAAGATCGACCGCAGCTTCGTGCAGGACGCCCCCAACGACCCGAACGACGCCGCGCTGGTGGAGGCCATCCTGGCCGTGGCGCGCCACCTGCGCCTGCGGGTGGTGGCCGAAGGCGTGGAGACACCCGAGCAGGCGGAGTTCCTGCGCGCGCGCGGCCCGGTCATCCAGCAGGGGTATCTGCACGGCCGCCCTGAACCGGCGGCCAGCCTGCTGGCGCGCTGGCGCGCGAGCCAGCACAAGGCCTGAGAGGCCCGGGCCGCAGACACGGCGCGCGGGGGCCCGCCAGCGCCGAGCTTCGGACTGGCGCGCTCAGGGCGCCACGCGCACCCTGCTCTCTACCTTGTCGGTATAGCGGATCTCGACCCGCCGGTTTTGCGCGCGGCCATCGAAGGTATTGTTGTCGGCGATCGGGGACTCTTCGCCATACCCCTTGGTGCTGATGCGACTGGCCGCCACCCCTCGGCTGACCAGATAGGCCTTGACCGACTCGGCGCGCGCCTGCGAGAGCCTGACATTGCTTTGTGCGCTGCCGACGTTGTCGGTGTAGCCCGACACTTCGAAGTTGATGTCCGGATGGTCCTTCGACTGCTGCGCCACCTGATTGAGCTGGCCATAGGCGCTGGGCAGCAAGGTGCTGGAACCGGTCGGGAAATTGGCACCCTCCAGGACGACGGGTTTCTCGGTGATCACCGTCCTGAAGGCCGGCGCAGCGGGCGGCGGGGGTGGGGGTGGGGGCGCGACGACCGGAGCCGGTGCTGCGACCGGAGCGGGCGCCGGCGCAGCCACCGGAACTGGCGCGGGCTTCGGGACCAGATCCGGATCGCACTCGGCGATCGCCAAGGCCGGCATCCAGTAACCGGAGCGCCAGCACTCGCCCCAGCTGTTCTTCGCCACGCGGCCACTGGAGTCGACCCAGTAGCCATAGTTGACGGGCATGGACTGCGCCATCAGGGTGCCGCTGGCGCCCAGCAAGACCAGACTTGCGGTGAGCAGCTGCTTCTTCTTCGGGTTACGCATGGACACTCCTTGCAGTGACAGGACATTCACTATAGGAAACGATTCCCGATCCATCAACACGAATATGGCCGGGCGGATCCCTGCCCCGGGACCCGGGGGGGGCACCTAACGCGGCAGTGTGCCTTGCAGGCAGGTCCACAGCGGCAGCGGCCCGTGCACCGTGTACCAACCAGCGGTCCCGCGGCTGGTGTATAGATAGGCCAGACGGTCCCGCTCGGTCACGTGTAGCCGGTAAGAAGCGCCGCCGGCCGCCTTCTGGGGGAACTCCAGCGCGTAGATGGGCTGCGCACCTTGATCGGCCGGTGGCACCAGCTCCGGCGCCGTCCGCCGCAGCCGCGCCATGCAGGTGTCGGAGAGAAAGGACTGCTGCAGATAGCGCATCTCTTTCTCGATCTGCTCGGCCGTGGCCGGCGGCGGGGGTGACGACAGTGCCGGCGTCCGCCGGGCATCCATCCCGCCAGGCGTGCTGCAGCCCGCCAGCAAGACAACGGCCCCGAGGAACAGTGTGGCAACAGCGCGCCTATCGCAGAGGGCCGGCAGCCAAAAACGCAAACGGGCGAACATATCCTTGCGTGGCTGTTTACCGTTTCAGGATGATGCCCTGCCCTGTGGGCAGCGGGAAGATGCGGTACTTACGCCGGTCAAACCATTGGTCTTCGGCTTGCTTCTGCGGGCGGTAGACGCCGGCCCATTCATAGTCATCCAGGATGATGATGCCGCCCGGCGAGACCCGGTCGAACAGCCGTTCCAGCACCGCGACTTCGCCTTCGACATTGTTGAGGTCGATGTGCAGGTAGGCGACCTGCTCGGGCTCGTTGTCTTCGAACGAGTCGGGGAGAAAACCCTTGATCAGCCGGACTTGCGGGTAGTCCTCGAAGCGCGCCTGCACCTTTTCGTAGAAGCCCTCCTGCTGGCCGGCGAAGGCGTGTCCTTCGACCGGGTTGTAGTCGTAGGTGTCGTAGCCCCAGAAGGTCTTGGGAAATGCCTGGCCGCCAAGGTAGTCCATGACGGTCTTGATGCCGGTGCCCACGTAGACCCCGCACTCGACGAAGTCGCCGGGGATGTGCACGCAGTGATACGCCGCACAGGCCAGGATGTAACGACGCCAGACGATGGCTTCATCCGCCGGGTTCTGGGCATTCTCCTGCCAGGCTTTCCTGAACGGCAGGTCCTCCAGGGCCGAGTTGTTGCGCAGCCAGGTGAACAGATTGTCGCCAAGGAAATAGCCCGCGCCGACCAGCCCCTTGGCCTCCTCCATCAGCTCGCCGAAGCGCTGCGGGTTCTCCACCCCCCAATAGGTATGGATGGCGTAGTTGATGACTTGGTCCGGCGCGATCTCGTTGAGTTCAGGCAGCGGCAGCTGGAGTTGTTCGGGTGTTGTCATAGGGGCTCGGCTCTGCAGGAGAAGGACTGGGGGCTCACTCGGGCGCAACCTTGCGCATGACAGTGATCAGGTGGATCTTGTTCTCGTGCCAGCGCTGCTCCTCGATGCGAAAACGACCGGAGAAGCCGTACATGGCGGCCATGCGGTGCTTGTCGTCGAAGTAGAGCGGGAAGGTTTCTTCGGTGATGATGTTGACGTGGGTCGGGTCGCGCAAGGCCTCGGGCGCCGGATGTGCCGGCGTGAAGGAGAACAGCAGGCCGTCGAGCTTGAGCACGCGGTAGATCTCGTTCATCAGTTCCACGAAGCAGAAGCGGCGCTCGGGCGTGTAGATCACGCGCGGGATGTGTTCGATGAAGTCAAAGGCGCTCACGCCGTCGAAGTAGTCGTCGTCGAACGGGATAGGCTCCACCGCCAGGTCGGCCTGGTGGATCCGGGCGTCGAGGTCCTCGCGGATATCGATGCCGTAGACCTCTTCCATCTCGAAAGGGTTCTTCGGGCTGCGTCCGCAACCGAGGTCCAGGGTTCTTCTTTTCATCGTCATTCCCGATTTTTCCGTGTGTCGGTCAGCGCGCCGCCCACTTCGCCGCCGCCGGTGGCCCGGCAAGCGTAGCATAGCGACGCGCAGTCGCGTGGCGGTACTCCCTTGCTCATTGACGCCGCTGGCGGATCGCCAGCGTGATGCCACCCAGAATCGCCAGCGAGGCCAGCAACAGGCGCAACGTCAGCGGTTCGCCCAACCAGACGATGCCACCCACGGCCGCGATCACCGGCACGCTGAGCTGCAAGGTGGCCGCGCTGGTGGCTTTCAGGTGCGGCAGCGCCGCGTACCAGAGGGCGTAGCCGATGCCGGAAGTGATGGCACCGGAAGCGATGGCGTAAAGCGCGCCTGCCGTGTCCAGCTGCGCGCTGTGGATGAACAGCAGGCTCATGACGAGGGCCACCGGCACCGTGCGCAGGAAGTTGCCCGCCGTCACGCGCAGCGGGTCCCCCGCCCCCTTGCCGCGCAAGGAGTACACGGCCCAGGCCAGGCCGGCGCTGACCATCAGCAAGGCCGCGCCCAGCGGCGGCGCCGACAGCCCCGGCAGCAACAGGCCCACCAGCCCCGCAAGAGCCAGCCCCAGGCCGAGCCACTGCACGGGCGAGAAACGCTCACCCTTCACCAGCCCCCAACTGATCATGCCGGTCTGCACCGCGCCGAACAGCAGCAGTGCGCCGGTGCCGGTGGGCAGGCGGAGGTAGGCAAAGGAGAAGGCGGCGGCGTAGGCGAACAGCGCCAGCGCCGAAGGCCAGTTGCCGCGGCCGGAGGCGCCACGGCGCGTGAGCTGCTCCAGCAGCCAGAGCGTGAGCGCGCCCGCGATCAGGCGGACGGAGGTGAAGCTGATCGCGTCGATGGAGGTGTGCTGCAGGGCGGCGCGGCACAGCAGGGAGTTGCCGGCGAAGGCGATGAGGGCTAGGACTGTGTGACTCAGTTTGCGGGCAGTCTGCATTCAGAGTTTCTTGTGACTAACAGGTCACACGCCAGCACCCGTTGTCTAATGAGCGGGGCACTGCGTGAAGTCTCGAATTCGTACGCAAGTGATGCCCCTGAATGCTACGCATGCCAACGGCTATATTGGCTTGAAAATCGTCGCCCCGGCTTCTCTCAGACGCCGATAGAACTCAACCGCATATCGATCAGTCATCCCGGCCACGAAGTCGCAGATCAGGCGTTTCTTGTCGTCTGTACTGAATAGCCTCTCATGTAGTCGCTGCAGATCATCAGGCAGTAGAAGATGACCTTCATCTGAATCTAGTGCATTAAAGATGGTCTTAACGACATCGTACCCGCGGTATTCAACCACTTTCAGTCTAGGTGACATGATCGTCAGTAAGAAGTTCAGATGCTTCAAAGACTCGATCTTTATTCGGATATCTCGTGCGACCTCTATCCTTGTAAAGCGGAGTTCACTCGCCGTTGGAACCATCGCCGAAACGCCACGCATAAAGCCACCGACCAACTTCGATGAGAACTCCGAACGCATTTTTCCGTCTGTCGCGATAAGTTTTGACTGCGTATACTTTTCCAGCGCATCGTCTGTAGTCCCATCTAAGACCAAAACGTCCGTCACGGCGTTGAAGACTTCTTGATCCGTTACGTCAGGAACCTCCTTCGTGACCTTCTCTACTAACTTCTCGAACAGTGCTTTGTCCGCGATTCGCGCCAATAGCTGCATTGGGTGCGTAAAGCCGCCCTTCATCGCGTCTTCTAGGTCATATGTCGAATACGCGATATCGTCCGCGACATCCATAATCTGACATTCGATCGTCTTGAATTGGGTTCCCTTGCTGGGCTTCCCTACATGCGCCTTGATGTCGGCGACTAGGTTTTTTTCGGAGATGTAATAGCCTTTTTCTAGCGATGAACCCTTCCTTCTCTTCATCGTTATCGCGTTGTCGTATTTGAGAACGGCGGCCAGGCTGCGATAGGTCAGGTTCAGTCCAAGGCGCCGGTCAACACCAGACAATGAAATGCCGCAAATATCCTTGGCATCGTTGTCATGCTTCAGGACTTTTTTCTCGACCCTTGAGAGAATGCGCAAGGTCTGCGCATTGCCCTCAAAGCCCCCAAACGCCTTCATGCAGTCATCGAGAGCGTGCTCACCGTTATGACCAAACGGCGGATGGCCTAAGTCGTGAGCTAGTCCGGCAAACTCAACCAAGTCCAAGTCGATAGGAGACTCTGCGAAGGCTTGGTTTGTGGTGTTGATTTGCTGCGCGATGCCTTTGGCAATCTGTGCGACTTCGAGAGAGTGCGTCAGCCGATTACGAAAAAAATCTGACTCGTAGCCTGGGAAGAGCTGGGTCTTACCTTGCAGTCGTCGAAATGAAGGGGAATGCAGGAGTCGGCCAAAATCTCGCCGGAAAGCGGACCGCCCGACATCTGAATCTTCTTCCTCAGACTGAACTCGCTCGTAATCACTTGCGATGTAAAGCATCCCGCCTCCCTCAAAAGAAGAAGCCACCTCAAGGTGGCTTTCTTGTGTTTATTTTTTTTCAGGCGGTTTGGCCTGCGTCTGCGTCTGCGTCTTCTGCGTTTGAGGTTCCGCTCTGGCGGCACTGGCTTGGGCAGATTTTGCGGCCATCATCCGATTGAAAAAACCTAGTTGGTCGTGAGCTGCGCGACGAGCTTCTGCAACGACCTGGAAATCAGCTGCTTTCATGTAGATCTCCTCCAGTGAACGAAACTCTGAAAATTATTGTATTACCCAAATCAACCGTTGGTTTGGGATTTTGCAGAAATCCCCTCTAGCTGGAAGGCCCCAGAAGCTGAATTGGGCGTTGGGGCCATGAATTCTGGTGGCTGGGGGCGAAATCGACCGCCGTTGCACGGATTTCGGGTCCGTTGCTCTATTGAGACAACGGCCGATAGACCCACACCTGTGCACCCTCCAGCTTCGCCAGCGGCGTCGGCCCCACGGCTTTGAACGCCAGGCTCACCAGATACGCCTCGGGCTTAAGCCCCGTCCTCGTCTTCGCTATAGCGCGTGGCATGCTCTCGGGTCGCTGGAGCCGATCGACCAGTTCATGGCCAGACCATGCAACCCGCCAGATCTCGCCGCGCTCCACCTGCGCCCAGGAACAGCGGCGCGCACACAGCCAAGCCCGCGGCAAGCTCCATTCGGAGCCGCGCACGTCGGTCAGCGTACAGGGCTGGCGCGTGGCCGTGATGCCGGCGCAAGCCAGGACAGTCGGGCCGGCGGATTCATGCGGCCCGCCCTGCCCTCAATTGCCGCCCGTGCGGCGCAGCCGGTCGATCAGACCGTTGAGCTCGTCGAGCGAGCCGAACTGGATGCAGAGCTCGCCCATCTCTTCCACCCGGCCGTGGCGCTTGACGCGTTTTTTCACGCGCACTTCCACCTCGGCGGTGAGCAGATCGGACAGCTCTTCTTCCACACGCTTCAAGTCGCGCGACTTTTCCTTGCCGGGTTTTTGCGGCGTGAGCGAGAACTCGGCACCGAGTTTCTTGACCAGGTTCTCGGCCTCGCGCACCGACATCTTCTTGGCGGTGATCTGGTTGGCGGCGGTGATCTGGGTGGCGCGGTCCAGCGAGCAGCGCGCGCGCGTGGCCCATGTCGATGTCACGGCCATCAGCAGGGTCTGCACCGGCTCGCCAGATTCAGCAGACGTAGCAGGTTGGAGGCGGCGCTGCGCGAGCGGCCCACGGTTTGCGCGGCCTGTTCGTGCGTAAGGCCGAATTCACGGATCAGACGCTGCAGGCCCTGCGCCTCTTCCAGCGGATTCAGGTCTTCACGCTGGATGTTCTCGATGAGCGCCATGGCGGCGGCGGCCTCGTTGGGCACGTCGCGTACCAACACCGGCACGCTGTCCAGGCCGGCCAGTCTGGCGGCACGGAAACGGCGCTCACCGGCAATGATCTCGTGCTTGCCGGCGTTGGGGCCGTCGGTGAGCTTGCGCACCAGGATCGGTTGCATGATGCCCTGGGCCTTGATGGACTCGGCGAGTTCATACAAGGCGCCTTCGTCCATGCGGGTGCGCGGCTGGTACATGCCAGCCACCATCTCGTCGAGCTTGAGGCTGCCGGTGCCCTGGCTTTCACGGGCCTCGCTCATGGCGGCGGTTTCGGCACGGGTGTCGTCGACCTTGGGGCCCAGCAGGGCTTCGAGTCCGCGGCCGAGGCCCTTGGGTTTCTTGGTGACCATATCGCTGCTCTCTGTTTATGCGTGGGTAGTCTGTACTTGGCGCGCCGTCGGCGGCAGGGCCATCAGGCGCTGCAGCAGGGCGTGGCCCTGGGGCCAGTCGCCCAGGCCCGAGTCGGCGTTGAGGTGGCCGGCCGGGCCAGCGTCCACCAGCTCCGCGCCCCAGTCCTGCGCCAGGCCCGTGGCCAGGTCGTAGGGGCAGCGCGGATCGTTGCGACTGGCGACCAGGGTGCTGGGGAAAGGCAGGCGCTTGCGCTCGATCGGCCACCAGCTCGGCAGCACGGCACGGGTTTCATCGCGCGCCACGTCACCGGGCGCCACCAGCAGCGCGCCCTTGACGCGGTGCACGTTGCGCGAGTGCGCGGCCCAGGCCGCGACCAGGATGACACCCAGGCTGTGTGCCACCAGCACGGCCGGCTCGGGGCACAGCAGCACGGCTTCTTCCAGCTGCATCTGCCAGTCGCCGCGCAGGGGACGCTCCCAGTCGTGCTGCTGCACGCGCGTGTAGCCGTGCGCCATCTCCCAGCGGCTCTGCCAATGGGCCGGGCCGGAGTTGTGCCAGCCCGGCAGGATGAGGACGCTTGAGGGATGCATGCTATTGTTTTTGTAGCTTACGGCGAACCGATGGATCACATCTTCTGGATGCGCTCCACCATTTCCTGCGCGAAGCTCACGAAGGACTGCGCGCCCTTGGAACCCGGGTCGAACACCACCCCGGGCACGCCATAGCTCGGCGCTTCGGCCAGGCGGACGTTGCGCGGGATGACGGCGTCGAATACCTTGTCGCCGAAGTGGGCCTTGAGCTGATCGCTCACCTGGGCCTGCAGGGTGATGCGCGGGTCGAACATGACACGCAGCAGGCCGATGATCTGGAGGTCGGGGTTCAGGTTGGCGTGCACCTGCTTGATGGTGTTGACCAGATCGGTCAGGCCTTCGAGCGCGAAGTACTCGCACTGCATAGGCACGATGACACCGTGCGCACTGCACAGGCCGTTGAGGGTGAGCATCGAAAGCGACGGCGGGCAGTCGATCAGCACGAAGTCGTATTCGCTGTCGACCTGGGCCAGGGCCTGCTTGAGGCGCTTTTCGCGCCGCTCCACGTCGACCAGTTCCACCTCGGCGCCCGCGAGTTCGCGGTTGGCACCCAGGATGTCGTAGCCGCAGCCGCCTTCGATGAGCTTTTCGCTTTTCACCCGCGCTTCGGCGATGGAGGCGGATTCCAGCAGCACGTCGTAGAGGCTGAGCTTGAGCTGCCGCTTGTCCACCCCCGAACCCATGGTGGCATTGCCCTGCGGGTCCAGGTCCACCATCAGCACCCGCTGCCCCACCTTGGCCAGGCCGGCGGCCAGGTTGACGGTGGTGGTGGTCTTGCCGACGCCGCCCTTCTGGTTGGCAATGCAGAAAATTTTCGCCATCGAGTCGTCCCTTATAGATATGTAGTCAGTCGAGATCAGCGGGTGAAAGCAAGACGCAGGCCGAAGCCGATCAGGCAGAGGCCGGCAATTTTCTGCAGCACCCGTCCGACCAGGGGATTGGCGCGCAAGTGGCCGGCCAGGTGGTGCGTGAGCAAGGTCATGCCCAGCCCGTAGAGAAAAGTCAGGAACGCAATCGTCACGGCCATGAAGCCGAAAGTGAGCAAGCCCTGGTGCGTGGCCGGATCGACGAAGAGCGGAAAGAAGGCCAGGTAGAACATGATGGCCTTGGGGTTGAGCAGGGTGATGAGCATGGCCTGCTTCAGGTAATGGCCGGTCCTGATCTGGAGTACGGGTGCGGCACCGGGTTTGGCCAGCAACATCATGAGGCCCAGCCAAGCCAGGTAGGCGGCCCCGCCCCACTGCAGGGCGTTGAAGGCCGCTGGGTAGGCCAGCAGCAGCGCGGCCACGCCAGCGACCGCGGCCCACATCAAGACTTGGTCGCCCAGTATGACACCCAGGGTGGCGGCCAAGCCACCGCGCACCCCGCCCTTGCTGGTGGAGGTGATCAGCGCCAGATTGCCGGGGCCAGGAATCAGCAGAAAAATGATGACGGTGACGACGAAAGCGCCGTAGTCGGCTACGCCAAACATGGGGGATTGGGGTCTTGAGTGGGGCTTGGAGGAAGGGTTGAGTGTACGGCAGCTTTTCTGGCGTTCTGGGCGGCGGGACTGCTGGTTTGCCCGGGTTTGGGTGTTTCACGTGAAACAAACCTCTTCGTTTTTCGCCTGGATCTTTCCCTGCGGGAGGCATTTGTTTCCCCCCACTCTCTCCCCCCGCCCTCTCTCGCCCCGCCGGGCGAGAGAGGGGGCCTGGATTTGGTGGTTGGCGTCTTGGCTACGCTTCTATGAGGCGGGGCGTCGCCACTGCCTTTGGCCCGCCCGGATTCCTAGGTTGCGGTCGTAGTCAACGGCGCCGAAGTAGTTAGCCACTAACGAGGGTTGGCTTCGCCAACCCACCGTTTGCGAAACCGGAGATCCGGAAACCCGCCCCCTCTCTCTCGTCGCTGGCGCGCAGCTGCCAGCCGGTGCCGCACCGACCCAGCGCCATTAACTACGACCGCTTCCGGGAAATGTGGGGGTTCAAACCACGGCGGCGACCTCGCCCCGGTAGAAGCGTAGCCGGTGCGCAATTCCAAAATCGGGCTCCCCCTTCCCGCCCCGGCGGGGGTGGGAAGGGGGTGAGGGGGGATAGGGGGGGGAAGAAGAAGCGCCGGCGCAGCCAGAAACTTCGAGGAAAGAAGCTAGGCCGAAGCAGAAAGCCTCATCCAAACAATGCAGCGCTCAGCCCCAAGCCCTGGAACAGAAAGCTGTTCCACGTGAAACACTTCAACCCCGGCCGGGAGCGCCGCCAGCTCCTCCGCCGGCCGCTTGCCCTTCATCGCCAGCCAGATCCCCGCCGGCGCCAGGGCCTCCCGGGACCAGTGGGTGAAGTCCCCCAGGGAGGCAAAAGCCCGGGAACAGACGACGTCGTAGTGGTCATCCAGGTTCTCCACCCGCGCGTGCAGACCCTTGAGGTTGGGCAGCTTCAGGGTCAGGGCCGCCTGCTGAATGAAGGTGGCTTTCTTGGCCACCGTGTCCACGCAACTCACGGCCACCTCCGGGCAGCAGATGGCGATGACCACACCCGGCAGGCCGGCACCGGAACCGACGTCGAGCAACCGGAAGCCCAACCCGGCCGCCGGCTGGCGACCGGCCAGCTGTTGTTGTAGCGGCCGGATCACGGCCAGGCTGTCGAGCAGGTGGTGGGTCAGCATCTCGGCCGGATCGCGCACGGCCGTCAGGTTGTAGACCTTGGTCCATTTCTGGATCAGGGCCAGGTAGTCCAGCAGCTGGGTGAGCTGGTGCTCGGACAAGACCAGGCCGAGCTCGGCCACCCCGCTTTTCAGGGTCTCTTTCAATTCCAGGTTCATGCGGCCTTGGCCTCTTCGGTCTTGGCGAAGCCGCGGAAGCCGCCCTTTTTCAGGTGGATCAGCAGCAGCGAAATGCTGGCCGGGGTGATGCCGGAGATGCGCGAAGCCTGGCCCAGGGTTTCCGGGCGGTGCTTCTGCAGCTTCTGCCGGGCTTCGATGGACAGGGCCGTGACGGCCATGTAGTCCAGGTCGGCCGGGAGCTTGAGGCCTTCGTAGTAGGAGGCCCGTTCCACTTCGTCCTTCTGGCGGTCGATGTAGCCGGAATACTTGGCGGCGATCTCGATCTGCTCGACCACCGGGGCGGCCAGCTCGCCCAGTGTTTCACGTGAAACATCGGGGTTGCCGTACTTGCCGCCATCCAGGGACATCAGGCCGGCGTAGCTCACATCGGGCCGGCGCAGCAGGTCGAACAAGTTGTACTCGCGCTCGATGCTGGTGCCCAGCACCCGCTCGGCTTCGGCCGCGGCCAGGATGCTCGGGTTGACCCAGGTGGCTTTGAGGCGTTCGGTTTCACGTGAAACAGCGTCGCGCTTGCGGCAGAAGGCGTCCCAGCGGGCATCGTCCACCAGGCCCAGCTGGCGCCCGGTTTCGGTCAGGCGCAGGTCGGCATTGTCCTCGCGCAGCTGCAGACGGAACTCGGCCCGGCTGGTGAACATGCGGTAGGGCTCGGTCACGCCCTGGGTGGTCAGGTCGTCGACCAGCACACCCAGGTAGGCTTCGTCACGGCGCGGCTGCCAAGCAGATTCGCCGCGGCACTGCAGGGCAGCATTGATGCCGGCAAACAGGCCCTGGGCTGCCGCCTCTTCATAACCCGTGGTGCCGTTGATCTGGCCGGCAAAAAACAGGCCGCCGATCTGTTTGGTCTCGAAGCTCCCCTTGAGTTCGCGCGGATCGAAGTAGTCGTACTCGATGGCGTAGCCGGGGCGCAGGATGTGCGCGTTCTCCAGCCCCTTCATGGAACGCACCAACGCGTACTGAATGTCGAAAGGCAGGCTGGTCGAAATGCCGTTGGGGTAGTACTCGTGGGTTGTCAGGCCTTCGGGCTCCAGGAAGATCTGGTGGCTGTCCTTGTCGGCGAAGCGGTTGATCTTGTCTTCCACGCTGGGGCAATAACGCGGCCCACGCCTCGATCTTGCCGGTGAACATCGGGCTGCGGTCAAAGCCGGAACGGATGATCTCGTGCGTGCGTTCGTTGGTGTGGGTGATCCAGCACGGCAGCTGCTGCGGGTGCATGGCCGCGTGGCCCATGAAGCTGAACACCGGCACGCCCTGCTCCTCGTTCAAACCGCCGGGCACGCCATCGCCCGGCTGCTCGGTGCATTGCGAGAAGTCGATGGACCGACCATCGATACGCGGCGGAGTGCCGGTCTTCAGCCGGCCCTGCGGCAGCTTGAGTTCTTTGAGCCGGGCCGACAGGCTGACCGCCGGCGGGTCCCCGGCGCGGCCGGCGGCGTAGTTGTTCAGGCCGACGTGGATCTTGCCGTCCAGGAAAGTCCCCGCCGTCAGCACCACGGTGCGGCTGCGGAACTTGATGCCGACCTGGGTCACGGCGCCCACGACACGGTCACCCTCCACCATCAGGTCGTCCACGGCCTGCTGGAACAGCCAGAGATTGGGCTGGTTCTCCAGCCGGCGGCGGATGGCCGCCTTATAAAGAATGCGGTCGGCCTGGGCGCGGGTGGCGCGCACGGCCGGGCCCTTGGAGCTGTTGAGAATGCGGAACTGGATGCCGCCCTCGTCCGTGGCGATGGCCATGGCGCCGCCCAGCGCGTCCACCTCTTTCACCAGGTGGCCCTTGCCGATGCCGCCGATGGAGGGGTTGCAGCTCATCTGGCCCAGGGTCTCGATGTTGTGCGTCAGCAGCAGGGTCCTGGCACCCATGCGCGCGGACGCCAGCGCGGCTTCCGTGCCGGCATGGCCGCCGCCAACGACAATGACATCGAATTCTTGTGGGTAAAGCATGGAAAATCCGGGAGAGTGAGCGCATCCTGCGCCGGCGGACGCCGCCAGCCGCGGCGCCGAAAGACCCGATTTTAGCCGCTCCCGGCCATTTTGGCGACAATAGGGGCTATTGCCCCGCGTCCAGCGGCCCTCTTCAGCTACAACTTCAATAGCACTCCCGCATGGATTGCCGCCCCGGCTGCGCTGCCTGCTGCATCGCCCCTTCGATTTCCAGCCCCATCCCTGGCATGCCCCAAGGCAAACCGGCCGGGGTGCGTTGCGTGCAGCTGGACGCCGCCAACCGCTGCCTGATCTTCGGCCGGCCCGAGCGGCCCGCAGTGTGCAGCAGCCTGGCGCCCGCGCCCGCGATGTGCGGCGATTCAGCCGAACAGGCCCTGTTCTATCTGAACCGGCTGGAAAAAGAAACCGCGCCGACCTGAGACAGGCGGGCGCGGCTGGAACAAAGCAAGCTTCTTGTTGTTCTTCGCTCTTGTTCTTCTTAAAACGGGTAGTGACGCGGCGTGGTCTGCATGGTAATCCAACGCAGCTCGGTGAACTCGGCGATGCCGGCCTTGCCGCCGAAGCGACCGATGCCGGAACCCTTGACGCCGCCGAAGGGCATCTGCGCCTCGTCGTGCACCGTGGGGCCGTTGACGTGGCAGATGCCGGAGTCGATGCGGCGCGCCACGTTGAAGGCGCGGGCGATGTCACCACCGAAGACGGCGGCCGACAGGCCGTACTCGTTGTCGTTGGCGCAGGCCACGGCTTCTTCCACGCCGTTGACACGCACGACGGCCTTGACCGGGCCGAACGTCTCCTCGTGGTAGATCTTCATGGCTGGGGTCACGTGGTCCAGGATGGTGGCGGGCATCAGCGTGGTGGTCGCCTTCTCGCCGCAGACCAGTTTGGCGCCCTTGGCCAGCGCATCGTCGATCAGCGCATTGCAGTGCTCCACCGTGCTCATGCCGATCACCGAGCCCAGCACCACCGGCTCGGGCTTGCGCGGATCACCCAGCGGCAGGTTGCGGGCCTTGTCGGCGAACTTCTTCACAAAGGCGTCGGCGATCTTCTGGTCCACGATGATGCGCTCGGTGCTCATGCAGATCTGGCCGCTGTTGGCAAAACAGCCGAAGGCCGCGCCGTTGACGGCGTCATCGATATCAGCGTCATCCAGGATCACCATGGGCGCCTTGCCGCCCAGCTCCAGCACCACGGGCTTGAGATAGCGGGCGCAGGTCATGGCGATGATCTTGCCGATCTTGGTGGACCCGGTGAAGTTCACGCGCCGCACGGCCGGATGCGCCACCATGGCTTCCACCACGGCACCGGCGTCGGCCGGGGCATTGGTGATGTAGTTCACCACGCCGGGCGGGAAACCCGCCTCCATCAAGGCTTCGATGATGAGCTGGTGGGTGCGCGGGCAGTTCTCCGAACCTTTCAGGATCACGGTGTTGCCGCAAGCCAGCGGAGTGGCGATGGCGCGCACGGCCAGGATGATGGGCGCGTTCCAGGGCGCGATGCCCAGCACCACGCCGGCAGGCTGGCGCACACCCATGGCCAGGGACCCCGGCACATCAGAGGGAATCACCTCGCCCGCGACCTGGGTGGTCAGCGCGGCGGCCTCGCGCAGCATGCCGGCGGCCAGCATGACGTTGAAGCCGGCCCACATGCCGGTTGCGCCGGTCTCGGCACCCACGGCCTCGATGAACTTGGGTGTCTTGCCTTCCAGTGCGTCGGCGGCTTTGAGCAGCAGCATACGACGCTCGGTCGGGCCGGTCTGGCTCCAGGTCTTGAAGGCTTCGGCGGCGGCATCACAGGCCATCACGGCATCGGCCGGCGAGGCGGCTGGGGCACGCGTCGCCACGCTGCCGTCGAGCGGGTTGCGGCGCTCGAAGGTGGCGCCGCGCTCGGCCGTCACCTTGAGGCCGTTGATGAGCATGGACATATCGGACATGGTTTTCTCCTTCAGGGGATCGGTTTGTTAAACGGTGTGGGTCTTGCGGCGGCGCTGCACCGCATCGGCCGCGGTGGTCTGGTCGGCGGCACCGGCACCCAGGTAGGCTTCGCGCACGACGTTGGAACGCTCCAGCAGGCGCGCCGGGCCACTGGCCACCAGCGTGCCGCGCTCCAGCACATAACCGCGGTCGGCCACGGCCAGGGCCTTCTTCACGTTCTGCTCCACCATGAGCACGGTCGTGCCGCCGTCGGCGATGCGCCTGGCGATGGCCAGCAGCTCGTCGACCATGCGCGGCGCCAGGCCCAGCGAGGGCTCGTCCAGCATCAGCAGGCGCGGCGCGCTCATCATGGCGCGCGCCACGGCCACCATCTGCTGCTCACCGCCGCTCATGGTGCCCGCCAGCTGGTGGATGCGCTCGCGCAGCTTGGGGAAGTCACCCAGCACCTGTTCCAAACGACGCGCGCGCTCGGCCCGGCCGACCAGCCAACCGCCGAGCTCCAGGTTCTCCAGCACGCTCATCTGCGGGAACAGCTGGCGGCCCTCGGCCACCAGGGTCACGCCGCTGCGCACGATCTCATGGGTCTTCTCGGGCAGGTCCTCGCCGTCGAGCAGCACCATGCCGCTGCGCGGGATCAGACCCATCAAGGCCTTGAGCAGCGTGGTCTTGCCGGCGCCGTTGGGGCCGAGGATCACGGTCAGGCCGGGCTTGACCTCAAACCGCAGATCACGCAGCACAAGGAAGGCGCCGTAGCCGGCACTCAAGGCCCGCACCTGCAGGTGCGCACGTTTCTGGTCGCCCAGCACAAAAGGCGTGTCGCGGTACCACATCATGCGGCCACCTCCTCGTCCTGGCTCGCGGGCTCGGCCATCTCGTCACCCAGATAGGCTTCAATGACCTCGGGGTTGCGCACCACGTTGTGCGGCGTGTCGTCGGCGATCTTGCGGCCCTGGTGCAGCACGATGACGCGCTCCACATGGCGCAGCAAGGTCGTTACGGCGTGTTCGATCCAGATCACGGTCAGGTCCAGCTCGTCGCGCAAGCGGCGGATCAGGCGGGCCATCTCCTCGATCTCGGCTTCGGTCAGGCCGGCGGCCACTTCGTCCAGCAGCAGGAGCTTCGGCCTAGTGGCCAAGGCCATGCCGATCTCCAGCAGGCGCTGCTGCGAAGGCGTGATGGCCGCGGCCGGCAGCTCGGCCTGGGCCGAGAGGCCGATGAGCTGCAGGATGCTCATGGCATCACGCAGCGCCCATGGCACACCGAGCTCGTCGCCCCAGAAGACGTACTTGCGGCGGCGACGCCCGGCGAACTTGAGGCCGAACTCGATGTTGGCGACCACCGGCATGTCGGGGAAGACGCGCGGCGTCTGGAAGGTGCGCGCCACGCCGTGGGCGGCAAAGCGGTGCGGACCCCGCCCCGTCAGATTGCGCCCGTTGGAAACCAGACGGCCCGAGGTCGGAACAAGTACTCCGGAGATCGCATTGAAGAAGGTGGTCTTGCCGGCACCGTTGGGACCGATGATGCCCACCAGTTCACCGGGCGCAAAACTGGCGCTGACGGCGTCCACGGCCACCAGGCCACCAAAACGCACGGTCACGTTGTGCGCCTCCAGCAAAGGCGTGATGTGCTCAGACAAAGTGGCTCTCCTTCTCGCGGCGCTTGGCGCGCTGCTTCTCACGTTCCTTCTCGCCACTCAACTCGCTGCGGATGTCACGCGCCCAGGCACGGCTGTCGTTCCACCAGTCCTTGAACGTGGCCCAGCGCAGCGAGGCCAGGCCGCCGGGCAGGTACAGCACGCACAGGATGAGCAGCAGGCCCAGCGACATCAGGTAGATCTGCGGGAACTGCAAGCGCAGCGACTCGGCCAGCACGCTGAAGATGATGGCGGCCAGCAAGGGGCCCCAGAGCGTGAGCACGCCGCCGATCAGGGTGATCAGCACGGTCTGGAAACCGATGAAGGGGTTGAACACGGTGTGCGGGTCGATATAGGTCCAGCGCACCGCCATCGCCGCACCGACCGCGCCGGCAAAGGCGGCGGTGATCGCAAAACCCGCGATCTTGACCAGCCGCGTGTTCACGCCCAGGGTCTGGGCCCGCTGCTCGTCCGCGCCTATGCCCATGAGGGCCAGGCCAAAGCGTGTGCGCCGCACCACGATGGAGGTGGCCACCGCCAGCAGGGCCAGGGCCAGCATGGTCAGGTAGATGGTGTCGCGCTCGGGGACCACGGTCAGGACGCGCCCCACGGTGCCGGTGACCGTCTTCTCGAAATAGGTCACGGCGTGCAGGATGAGCTCGGTCATGCCGAAGGTCAGCACGGCGAAGTAGGTGCCGCGCAGGTGCAGCACGGCCGCGCCCATGACGATGGCCACCAGCACGGCGATGCCCGCCCCGATGGCGATGGTCTCGACCCAGCTGAACTGGCCCAGGAGGATGGCGCTGGTGTAGGCGCCGATGCCGAAGAAGGCCGAGGTGGCCAGCGACAGGTAACGCGTGCTGCCGCAGAACAGGCCCCAGCTCGAAGACAGGGCCACGTACATCAGGCAGGTCAGCGCCATGGAAACCACAAACTCGCTGGCATAGAACGGCAGGGCCAAACACCAACCGGCAAAGGCCAGCAGCACCAGCAGGTCGCGGATGAGGAATTGGCGGGAATTCATGCCTTGCGTCCTTTACGGGCAAACAGACCTTCGGGGCGCAGCAAGAGTACGGCGATGAACACCGCGTAGGACAGCAGGGCCTTGAGCGAGGGGTTGGTGAAGTGCATACCCAGGGCCTCGATCACGCCGAGGAACAGGCCGCCAAGCAGTGCGCCGCTCATGCTGCCGAAGCCGCCGAGGGTGATGACAATCAGCGCCGTCACGGTGTAGGGCTGGCCCATATAGGGGGTGATGGTGTAGGCCATGGACAGCAGCGCGCCGGCGATGCCCGAGAGGCCCAGGCCGATGCCGAACATCAGCGGGTGCAGGCGTTTGGTGTCGATGCCCATGAGCTGCGCGCCGATGGGCGACTGCATCAGGGCGCACACGCCCTTGCCCAGCAGCGTCATGCGCAAGAGCACGATGAGCGCGCCCGAGAACAGCAGGGCCAGGAAAAAGACCAGCAACTTGTTGGCGGCGAACTGCACCTGACCAAACTTCACGGGCTCGGTCAGGTAGTCGTAACCGCGCAAGTCACCACCCCAGAGCCAGGACACGAAGTTCTGCACCAGGAACATCAAGCCGAAAGCCACCATGAGGCCACGCGCCTCGAACACGTCGAGGTTGGGCGAAGTGGCGGTGAGGCGGCGGAAGCACAGGAAGTGCAGCACGACACCGAGCACCATCAGCACGAGAAAGGCTACGGGCACCATGAGCAGGGGTGAAATGCCGAACTGCGTCTGGACCAGCCAGGTCAGGTAGGCGCCCACCATGAGGAACTCCCCATGGGCGATGTTGAGGATGCGCATCAGGCCGTACTGGAGGTTCAGCCCCAGGGCGACCAGCGCATAGATGCCGCCGGTGATGAGACCGGAGGCGATCAGTTCTAGCCAGGCAGTGATGGACATATCGAGAAGGTTCCGCCCACCCCTGCCGGAGCAGAAGCGGGCGGAAAAAAGAAACAAGGACGGGTCAGAGACCCGTCACAGGGAAGAATCACCAAACCGGTTTCGGCGCCAGCTTGGCAGTAGCGACCTTGGCCGGCCACACCACCTCGAACTCGCCCTTTTGCCACTGGCCCACGGTGCCCGGGGTGCCCACGTTCTCGCTGCCGACGAACTTGATGTCGCCCAGGATGGTCTTGTGCGTGGTGTTGGCCACGTAGTCACGGATGGCCTTGCGATCCAGGCCGTGCGTCTTGACCGCATTGGTCAGGATCTCCAGGCCGGCCCAGGTCGCGCCGCTGGCCCAGCGGTCGGGCTCCTTGCCGCCGAACTTCTTGGTGTGCGCGTCGAAGTAGGCCTTGGCGCCGGGGCTGGTCTTGCCATTCCACGAGCCCATGCCCAGCACGCCTTCGGCACCGGCCGGCGTCATGACGTTGCGGTAGAGCTGGAAGGCGGTACCGACCGAGGCGTAGAAGTACTTGGGGTTGAAACCGATCTCCTTGGCCTGCTTGCTGGCCAGGATGGTGTCGGGCGGGTAGGTGAAACCGACGAAGGCGTCCGGGTTCTTGTCCTTCATGGAGCGCAGCACGGGCGACAGGTCCTTGACGCCACCGGGGTAGCTCTTGTCTTCCACCATGCTGATGCCCGAGCCCTGCAGCGCCACTTTCAGCGCGGCGTAGTTCTCCAGGCCGAACAGGTCGTCCACGTAGATGACGGCGATGGTCTTGGCGCCATTGGCCTTGAGCATGTCGACCAGGGCCTCGCACATGGGCTTGGGCTGCTGCAGCAGCAGGAAGAAGTAGGGCAGCTTCATCTCGATCAGGCGCTTGGACAGGGCCGTGGGCGCCAGGAAGGGATATTGGAAGCGGTTGGCCAACGGGGCCACGGCGAAGTTGGCATTCGACCCCCAGGGTGGCAGCACCAGGTCGACCTTGTCGCTACCCATGAGCTTTTCATAGGAGCGCACGCAGGTCTCGATGTCGCTGCGGTCGTCGGAGCTGATCAGCTCGATCGGGCGCTTTTCGCCCTTGACGTTCAGGCCGCCGGCGGCGTTCTGCTGCTCGGCCCACAGCAGGTAGTTGGGCTCCTGGCTGACCTGGGCGCCGCCGGTCCACGGACCGGTGCGGGCAATGGCATAACCCACGCGCACCGGCGCGGCTGCGAACAGGTGCGGGGCAAAGGCGGCGGTGCCGACGGCGGCGGCCGTGCCCTTGAGCAGGGTGCGTTTAGTCTGTTGAACCATGGTGTCTCCAGTGGAAGTTGCTTCAGGAATGGCGCACAGCCATCCTAAGAAGCCGGCGCGCCGACGGCTTTGCTGAACGTGCACAAAGTAGTTGACGGTTCATGCAAGAGCATTAGGGTTAACCCGTCTCCACGGGTTTGCCCGGGCGCCGATCCACCCCATAATCCCGCGATGATGCAGAGCCTCGCCCTCCCACGGAGTCCCGCATGACCACCAACGCCACCGCCGTCACGACAGACGATGTCGCGCCGCGCGAGCGTGCGCCCCTGTGGCGCGAGTGGATCTGGAAACACTTCGGCGGCCTCGAGTCCGACCTCTACGGCGACACCGATTTCGACGGCCACATGGCTTCGGTGCGCGCCGGCCCGCTCATCCTCACCAAGCTGGAGGCCAACCGCCATCGTGTGGTGCGCACCCGCGACATGGCGCGCAAGAGCGATGAGGGTTATCTCAAGATCGTGGCGCCGACCCGCGGGCGCGCCGGCGTCGAGCAGATGGGCCGCCAGACCTGGGTCACCCCCGGCACCTGGACCATCTACGACACCACGGGCAGCTACGCCGTGGGCAACCCGGAACGCGTGGAGCATCTGATCGTCATGGTGCCCAAGGCGCAAATGATCGAGCGCGGCCTGCGGCTGGACAACCTGATGGCGCGCCCGGTAGGCGGCAGCAGCGGCATCGCCCGCGTGGCGCTGACCACCATGCGCAGCACCTTCCTGGAGCTGCCCAATATGAGCGCCGATGCCGCCCGCGGCGCCGGCGAGCTGATCACCCAGCTGGTGCACCTGTCCTTGCTGGAGCTGGCGGGCCAGGAAACCCAGCTCACCCAGCGCGAGGCGCTCAAGGACCGCATCCGCGGTTATGTGGCACTGCACCTGCACAACCCGGCCCTCAGCGCGGACCAGATCGCGCACGCCCTGAACTGCAGCAAGCGCCACCTCTACAACGCCTACGCCGACGAGGAAGAGACGCTGGCGAGCTACATCCAGCGCCTGCGGCTGGAAGCCTGCATCCGCGAGCTGCAGCAGACCGCACCCGCGCGCCCCATCACGGACATTGCGCTGTCCTGGGGTTTCAACAACCTCTCCCACTTCAGTCGCGTGTTCCGCGAACACACGGGCAAGAGCCCGAGCGAATTCCGCCACACCTCCCTGCCCTGAGCTCCCCGGTCGGGCTGCCGATGCGGGCTCAGTGCCCCGCTTCTTCAGCGGCCCACAGCCGGTGTGCGTCCACCAGCAGACGCGCCACCGTCTCCAGCGCATCCCAGCGCGCCGCCTCGGCGGCCAGGGCGGCCTCCAGCGCGCCGCGGCGCGACTGCAGCGCCTCGGTCAGCGTCATCTCACCCAGGCTGTAGGCCTTCATGCCCATTTGCGCCACCCGCGCCATGGCCTGCTCCACCGCCGCCAGCCGCTGCCAGGTCGCCAAGGCATGGGTGGCGCGCAGCACCACGCCCTGCGCCGCCGCCTCCACCCGCTGGCGGGTCTGCAGCAGGCGCTGCTCGGCCGCCGCCAGTTCCGCCAGCGCGACCCGCTGCTCGGAAGCACGGAAGCTGCCGGTCAGCGGGATGGACACATAGGCGCCGACGATGTTCTCCGCCCCGCCGCGCTCGCGCGCGGCGCGCACACCCAGCAGCGGGTCGGCGCTGCGGTCCTGGCCGGCGCGTTCGCTCTTGAGGCGGGCCAGCCCCACCTCGGCCTCGGCCAGTTCGATCTCGTGGTTGTCGTCCAGGATGCGTTGCACCCACTGCGGCGCCTCGTCGGCGAGCTGCAGCATCTGCGGTGTGGTCGCCGTCGCGGCAGACACCTGCTCCCCCAGGTCCAGGCCCGGGAAACGCTTCTGCAGCTCGGCCAGCAGCACTGCCTCCTGGCCGAGCGTCTGCTGCTGCTGGGCCTGCATGCGGTCGCGCTCGGCCTGGGCCATCAGCTCGTCGATGCGCGGCACATCGCCCGCGCGCACCCGGCGCGCCGCGATATCGAGCTGCTCCTGGGCCAGCGCACTCTGCTGCGCCTGCACCCGAGCGGCACTGCGCGCGCGCTGCCAGTCGTACCAGCCCTGCAGCAGGCTGCGCACCGCCTCGTGCCAGGTATCGGCGTAACCCGAGCGCGCCGCCGATACCCCGGCCTCACCCAGCGCGCGGTCGGTCCGGGCCTTGCCGCCCCAGCGGATGCTGCGCTCCAGCGCCACTTCGCTCTCGACGTAATTCGTGCCGCCGGTCTCCGAGCGCTGGTTGCCGGCCAGGCGCAGCGTCCATTCGTGCACACCGGCCTGCAGGCCCTGCTCGCGCGCCAGCGCGCCGTCCATGCCGGCGCGCGCGGCCTGCACCTGCGGCAAGGCGGTGACCACCTGCCGCGTCGGCGCCAGGGGCGGCAGGCCCAGCGCCTGCGTCCACTGCGCCTCGTCGGTCGTCACGGCGCCCGTGTCCTGCGGCGCCGCCGCAGCGGGCCACGACAGCGCCGCCAGGCACAGGAGCATCAAAGCGCGCTGCTTCATGCGTCCCCCAGTCGGCCGCAGGCCAGCAGCGGCACCGCCCAGTAAAACACGTTGGGCGCGCGCAGGGTGGCGCCCAGGCGCTGCACCAGCGGCGCCACGTCGGCGTCGCGCATCACGGCGTAGACCAGCACACGGCGCGCGCGGCCCTGCACCTGCTCCATGGCGGTGGCCAGCGCGGCCCCGACGCCCAGGCCCTGGCCGTGGACGACGGAAAAACCGGGCACCAGATCGCGGTGCTCGCGCAAGCAGTCCAGCAGTTCTTCTTCCAGTGCCAGCGGCAGCGCAATGGTCAGCAGGCAGTTCAAGCCGGCGGTGGATGCGCTCGGGAGGGAAGGATCTTGGGATGTCATGTCGTGCGGGCCACACCGAAGCGGCGAAACAGGATGGGCAGCAGCACCAGCGTGAGCAGCGTGGCGCTGAACAGGCCGCCGATGACCACGATGGCCAGCGGGCGCTGGATCTCCGAGCCCGGACCGGTGGCCAGCAGCAGCGGTATGAGGCCGAGCGCCGCGATGCTGGCCGTCATCAGCACCGGGCGCAGGCGGCGCAGCGCGCCCTGGCGCACCACCTCGTCCATGGCCAGGCCGCGCGCCAGCAGCTGGTTGAAATGGGTCACCAGCACCAGGCCGTTGAGCACGGCGATGCCCATGAGCGCGATGAAACCGACCGAGGCCGGCACCGAAAGATATTCACCGGACAGGGCCAGCGCCACCACGCCGCCGATCAAGGCAAAGGGTATGTTGGAGAACACCAGCAAGGCTTGGCGCAAGGTGCCCAGGGTGGCGAAGAGCAGCAGCATGATCAGGCCCAGCACCACCGGGATCACCAGGCCCAGCCGCGCGGCCGCGCGCTGCTGGTTCTCGAACTGGCCGCCCCACTTGAGGTAGACACCCGGCGGCAGCTGGAGCTGGCTGGCCACGGCGGCCTTGGCCTCGTCGACGAAACCCACCAGGTCGCGGCCGCGCACATTGGCGCGCACCACGGCCATGCGCGAGCTGTTCTCGCGCTCCACCTTGACCGGCCCGTCCACGGTCTCCAGCGTCGCCAGGTGGCTCAGCGGGATGGACTGGCCGTCGGCCAGCGGCAGGCGCAGCTGGGCAAAGGCTGCCGGTGTCATGCGTTCGGCCGCCGGGCCGCGCAGCAGCAGCGGCACGCGTCGTCCGTCCACCAGCACATTGCCCACCGGCTGGCCCTCGACCAGGGTGCGCAGGTCGTTCTGGATCTGCTCCACCGACAGGCCCAGGCGGCCGGCGGCCACGCGGTCGATGGCAACGCGGAAGTACTGCACGCCTTCGTTCTTCACGGTGACCACGTCCTCGTTGCCGGGGATGGCCGACAGCAGCTTGACCACCTGCTCGGCCAGCTGGTTGAGCTGATCCGGATCGCTGCCGAAGATCTTCACCGCGAGGTCACCGCGCACACCCGACAGCATCTCGGAGGTGCGCATCTCGATCGGCTGGGTGAAGCTCAGATTCATGCCCGGCGTGTCGGCCAGCGCGGCGCGGATGCTGTCGACCAGCGCCTCCTTGCTGGCGCTTTGCCACTGCGCGTGCGGCTTGAGCACCAGGAAAGTGTCGGTCTCGTTCAGGCCCATGGGGTCCAGGCCCAGCTCGTCAGAACCGACGCGCGCCACGATGCCCTGCACGTCCGGCACCGCCGCCAGGATGCGGCGCTGCAGGGCCTGGTCCATGGCCACCGAGGTCTCCAGGTTGATCGAGGGCAGTTTCTCGACCTGCATGATGATGTCGCCCTCGTCCATCGTGGGCATGAAGGACTTGCCCACCAGCAGGTAGACGCCGGCGGCCAGCACCAGCAGCGCGCCAGCGGCCGCCACCACCACCCGCGCATGCCCCAGGGCCCACTCCAGCGTGGGCGCATAGACGCGCTCGAGCCAGCGCACCAGCGGCGGCGTGCGGTGCGCGCCGCCGTGCAGGAAGAAGGAGGCCAGCACCGGAATGACGGTGAGCGACAGCAGCAGCGAGGACAGCAGCGCGAACACGATGGTCAGGGCCACGGGCGCGAACATCTTGCCCTCCAGGCCCTGCAGCGTGAGCAGCGGCACGAAGACCATCATGATGATCAGCATGCCAGACGCCACCGGCACCGCCACCTCCTGCACCGCGCGATAGACGTCGTGCAGCTGCAGCTTGCCGCTCGGGCTGGGGCGCGCCTCCAGGTTCTCCACCACCACCACCGCGGCATCGACCAGCATGCCGATGGCGATCGCCAGGCCGCCGAGCGACATCAGGTTGGCCGAGAGCTGGAACTGCTGCATCAGGATGAAGGTGCCCAGCGCCGACAGCGGCAGGATCGTGGCCACCACCAGGGCGGCGCGCAGATTGCCCAGGAAGAGCAGCAGCAGCACCAGCACCAGCACGATGGCTTCCAGCAGCGCCTTGGACACCGTGTTGACCGCGCGCTCGACCAGCTGGCCACGGTTGTAGAACGGCTTGATGGTGAGGCCCGGCGGCAGGGTGGGCGCCATCAGCTCCAGCCGCGCCTGCACCTCGTGCACCACCTGCTGCGCGTTGGCGCCGCGCAGGCCCAGCACCAGCCCTTCCACCGTCTCGCGCTGGCCGTCCTGGCTGACCGCGCCGTAACGCGTCAGGCTGCCCATGCGCACCTCGGCCACGTCGCCTACCCGCACGGCCCGGCCGTCGCGGCTGGTCAGGGCGATGGCGCGCACGTCGTCCAGCGTGCGGATGCTGCCGTCGCTGCGCACCAGCAGCGATTCCTCGCCCTGGCCCAGGCGCCCGGCGCCGTCGTTGCGGTTGTTGGCCAGCAGGGCCTGCTGCAGCTGTTCCAGCGAGAGGCGGCGCGCCGCCAGCGCCGCCACGTCGGGCACCACCTCGAAGGCACGCGCATGGCCGCCCAGCGAGTTGATGTCGGCCACCCCCGGGATGCCGCGCAGCTGCGGGCGGATCACAGTGTCGAGCAGGGTGCGCTTGTCGGTCAGGCTCGCCTCGCCCTCGATGGTGAACATGAACATTTCACCCAGCGGCGTGGTGATGGGCGCCAGCCCGCCCTCGATGCCGGGCGGCAGCTGGCCCATCACCCCGGCCAGGCGTTCGCTGACCTGCTGGCGCGCCCAGTAGATGTCGGTGCCGTCGGCGAAATCCAGCGTGATGTCGGCAATCGCGTATTTGCTCTGCGAGCGCAGCACGGTCTGGTAGGGCAGGCCCAGCAACTCCTGCTCGATCGGGATCACCACCCGGGTCTCGACCTCGGCCGGCGTCATGCCGGGCGCCTTGAGGATGATCTTGACCTGGGTCGAAGAGACGTCGGGGAAGGCGTCGATGGGCAGCCCACGATAGGCCACGATGCCCGCGGCCGTCAGACCCAGGGTCAGCACCACGACCAGCAGGCGCTGCGAGAGCGCGAAGGCGATCAGGCGCCCTAACATCACTGCCCCTCGCCGCCCAGGCCCAGCCAGGCGCCCTTGATGGCGGCCACGCCCCGCACCGCCACCTCGTCACCGGCCTTCAGGCCGGACAGGACCCGCAACTCGCTGCCCGTGCCGGACCCGGTGCTCACCGGGGTGGCGACAAAACCCTGGGCCTGGCGCACGAAGACGTAGAACTTGCCGCCCTGCTGCACTACGGCCGCCGCCGGCACGCTGAACACCGTGCCGTTCGCACGCCCGCCCCGGTCCTGCCAGCGCAGCTGCACGAATTGGTTGATGCGCAGGCAGTCTTCCCGGCGCGTGAGCTCGGCGCGCAGCTGCACACCCTGGGTGGCGCTGCTGAGCTGGGGCGACAGCGCCGTGATGCGCGCCGGCGTCGTGCAACCGTCCACCGTGAGCGTGTCCCCCACGCGCAGCAGCTGCGCCTGCTGGCTGGACGCCTGCAGCTCGATGACCAGGCGGCCGCCGCGCGCAATGCGCGCCACCGGAGCGCCGGCCTCCAGGCGCTGGCCGGGCGCGGCCAGCTGCTCCAGCACGGTGCCGGCCACCGGCGCCACCAGCGTCAGCTGGGGCGACAGGGCGTCGCTGCTGCCGGCCTCGGCCCGCGCCAGCGTGGCCTCGCTGACACCGGCCAGACGCAGGGCCTGCCGGTGTTCGCGCGCTGAGAGCGCCGCCATCTCGTAGGCCGCGCGGGACTCGTTGCGCCGGTGCTCGGAAACGATGCCGTCGGCGAACAGCTGTTCGTCGCGCTGCGCCTTGCTCTGCGCCAGTCTGGCCTGGGTGTGGTCCAACAGCCATTCGCGCTGCAACTGCGCCAGCTCCGGGCTCATGACACGCGCCACCGCCTGGCCGGCGCGCACCGTCTGCATGGGCGCCACGAGCACCGCCTGCACCACGCCGCCCAGCGGCATGCTGACCAGATCGCTCTCGTGGGCCGGCAACGCCACGGTGCCCTGCAGCAGCAGGCCGTCGCCGGCCGCCCGACCGGGCTGCACGACAAGCGTGCGCACCCCGGACTCGGCGCTGAGGGGAAATTTCCAGGGAATCTGCTGCGCCGGTGCCTGCGCCCCGGCCGGCCCGCACAGGGCGACCAAAAAACAGCTCAGCACAAGGCCGGCACGGGCGGCGGGGAAAGGGGCAAGTGTGGGCATGGGAATAAGGCGGAACGCAACAGGGAGCCGCGATAAGACTCTACCCCAGGAACATTAAGACCGCCTTAATGTGACCCGGCACGCGGGGATCGGGCGAGGAACAGTGCGGCAGAGGAAAGCCCTGGTCCCACCATGAGGCCCCGCCGAGTCCGGTTTCAGAACATACGCTCGGGTGTCCAGCGCAGGCCGAAGGACAGCCAGCGGCTGGCGCTGAGACCCCCATACTGCTGCCCCGTCGTGGCGTCGACCTGCAGCAGGTTGGGGAGGATGGAATACCGCAGGCCGATCTGCCAGTACGGCGTGCTTTTGTCATCACCAAACGACTCGGCAATCACGGCCAGCCGCGCATGCGGGTAGTACTCGCCGCCCAGGCCCCAGGTGTTGCGCTCCTGATTGCTGGCCCGGTCGCGCAGCCAGCCCGCATTGGCGTGCAGGATGAAGCGGTCGTCGGCAAAGGACAGCGAGAAGGGCAGGTAGGCGTAGGTATTGCCCAGCTGGTTGGGACCCGGGGCAATTTCCGGGTGCTCGACCCGGCCGACGGCCAGCCCCCAGCCCCAGCCGTTGGTCGTCAGCGGCCTGAACAGGGTCTTGAACTGCAGCACATAGTCGTCGGTCGTTTCGGCAGCCGTGTAGCTGGCGCGCCCGCCGCCCAGGGTGATCTCCAGGTTGCCGGTGGGATTGCAGGCCGGCAGGGCCCAGAATTCGGTACTGCTTTCATAGAGACGCACCCAGCTCTCCAGCTGGCAGCTGCCCGCCGTTGTCAGGCGCGCGTCGTCCGTCACGAAAGGACGTGCCGCCCAGGCCGGTGCCGCCAGCAGGACCGCGGCGAGGATGATGGCAAACTTCATGCCGGCATTCTAGGAGCGCGCCTTTGCATCTTCATTTCTCTCGTCTCTGGGTCACCGCCTGGCTGGGATTCTTCGCGACCGCCGTCATGGCGCAGGACGGGGGCAAGGCGCCCTCCCCGGCCTTCAAGCTGACCCTGGGGCAGTACCAGTCCAGCGGCGGCGGCGAAGCGGCCAGCGATTCGACCGACATCAATCTGCGGCACAGCTCCGGCCTGGGCAATGTCTGGGTCGGCCGTTATGTGGCCCCGGCCCGCGAACTGATCCAGGACCGCGTCGGCTGGGACCGCAACATCCCCGTGGGCGTGCTGCGCCTGCAGCCCTCGGCACAGGTGGCCACCGGCGGCGCCTGGAACGGCAGCCTGGGTGTGGAAACAGGCGAGGACTGGTACCTCGGCGCCGGCCTGGGACGCACCAACCTGCGCGAAACCGTCAACCTGAACTTCGACCCCAACGATGCCTGGAGCCTCAGCGGCGGCTATCGCTGGGCCGAGGGCGCCTCGCTGGGCCTGGTGTATGTACGTGACAACCGCGAAAACCCGGACCAGCAGCACCTGCACCTGATCTGGCGCACGCTGCGGCCCGACGGCGAGCGGCTGACGGTGGACCTGCTGTTCAAACGCGGCCTGGTGGAGGACGAGCTGATCGAGCGCAGCGGCCTGTCGCTGGCCTACGACTGGCCGCGCTGGTTCCTGCGCCTGAGCTACGACCCCAAGGTCAACTTCACGCCGCAGGACATGTGGCGCCTGGCCTTCGGCACGCGCTTCTAGCCCCCCGCCCTTCTCAGCTGCGCGGCGGAACCTGGAAGTTCACGCTGGCGCACAGGCCGGAGCCCGCCGGCGCACTGCTCAATTCGAAGTGTGCGTGCATCAGCTGGGCGAACTTGGCCACGATGGCCAGGCCCAGCCCGGCGCCCTGGCCCAGGCGCTCGGCATGCAGGCCGCGCACGCCGCGCTGCATCAGGTGGCGTCGCTCCTGCGGCGTCAGGCCGGGGCCGTTGTCGATCACCGAGAGCCGTACGTGATCCCCCTCGCGCGCCAGTTCCACGGTCAAGGCGGCGCCCTGGCCCGCCGGCGGGCGGCCATAACGCAGGGCGTTGTCGAGCAGGTTGCCCAGGATGCCTTCGATCAGGGCGACGTTGCCGGCCACATGCACCGGCTGGTCCAGCCCCTGCACCCCCAGGTCCACGCCGGCCGCGTCGGCACGCGCCAGGTAACGCAGCACGGTCTCGCGCACCACCTCGTCCAGTGCCACCGGCTCGTTCTGCACGCCGGCATCGGCCTCGTCGGCCAGCGCCAGCGCCAGCAGCTGCTCCACCAGACGGCTGGCGCGCGCCTCGCTGGCGCCGATGCGCTGGAGCTGTTCGCGCCAGACCGCCGGCTCGGCCTGGGCCAGGCCATATTCCGCCAGCGCGCGGATGCCGGCCAGCGGCGTGCGCAGCTCATGCGCCACATTGCCGGAGAACTCGCGCTGTGCGCGCAGGCTGTGGTCAACCCGCGCCAGCAGGGCGTTGATGGCCGTCCCCAGCTGCTCGAGCTCGCGTGAACTGGCGGCGACCGGAACCGGCGTCAGGTCCAGGGCATCACGCTGTTCCACCGAGCCCTGCAGCTCGCTCAGCGGCTGCAGTTCCTCGCCAATGATGCCCCGCAGCCACAGGGCCAGCAGCACCAGCAGCACCAGCAGTGGCGCGACGGAAAAGAACAGCAGGTCTTGCAGCAGCGCGCGCCGGCTGCCCGTGGTCTCCGCCACCACCACCTGGAAGGCGAAGGGCTGCTCCCGCCACAGTGTCACGGTGCGCAGGTTCTGGCCGCGGTAGACAGCCTCGGAAAACTCCGTCACGTCGGGCTTGGACGGCGCCGACACCTGCAGGCCGGGATGGCCGGCTATCACCGCGCCATCGAGGCGTCGCACCACAAAATAGATGTTCTCGCTCTGGTCGAACAGCAGGGCGTGCATTTCCTGGGCCGAGAGCTCCAGTTCCAGCCCGTGGGCCTGCAGCCGCACGCGCGAGGCCAGCGCGTAGGCGTCTTCCTGCAGGGCGCGGTCAAAGGCCTTCTGCGCAAAGTGGTAGGCCACGGCCACGGTGACGGCCGTGCCCAGCAGCCAGGTCAGCGCCAGCGGCAGCAACACGTGGCGCACCACGCGCGCGCGCAACGAGCGCTTGCCCGGCGCGGCGGCCGGCACGGCACTCAAGCCTCGCCCCCGTCCCCGCGCTCCAGCACATAACCCAGGCCGCGCAGGGTACGGATGCGCGCGCCGCTGCCGCCGAGCTTCTTGCGCAGCCGCGAGATGAAGGCCTCCAGCGCGTTGTCGCCCAGCGCTTCGGAGAAATCGGACAGCTTGTCCGACAGCGCGCGCTTGCTGACCACGTGCCCCGGAGGCGTCATCAACTCCCACAGCACCTCGAACTCGCGCGCCGGCAAGTCCATCGGCACGCCGCCGACGGCCACGCGGCGCGCCTTGCGGTCCAGGCTCAGGCGGCCGATCTCGAAGATGTCGTCGGTGCCGGCGCTGCGCCGCACCAGCGCGCGCAGCCGGGCCTCGACCTCGGCCAGCTCGAAGGGTTTGCCCAGGTAGTCGTCGGCCCCCGCGTCCAGGCCGGCAATACGCTCGTCGGTGCGGTTGCGCGCGGTCAGCACCAGTACCGGCGTGCGATCGCCGCGCGCGCGCGCCTCGCGCAGCAGGCTCAGGCCGTTGGCCAAGGGGCTGTCGGGGGCCTCGCTCTGGGGCAGGTTCAGGTCCAGCAGCACGGCATCGAAAGGCTGCACGCGCCAGTAATGCGCGGCCTGCTCCAGCGTGCCGGCCTCGTCCACACGATGACCGGCATCGCGCAGGCTCAGGCGCATCACCTCGCGCAGGACGGGGTCGTCTTCAACCAGCAGGATTCTCATGGTCTGTGCTACGGCAGGTGCAGGAATGTACGTGTTGCTACGCGGTGGCTTGGTCAGCAGGTGGTCAGGCGGGGCTGCGGACAATCAACGCCCCAGCACCGTCAGTGTATGAGCATACGATCCCTCCTTCCAGTTGCCGGTCTGCTGCTCGCGGCAGCGGCCGCCGCCCAGACCGCGGCGCCGGCGCCCGCTCCCGTGTCCCTGCAGCAGACCCTGCAGGCCGCGCGCGACAACCTGGACGTTGCGCTGGCGCGCCGCTCCGTGGCCGGGGCCCGGGCCGACGTGCTCAGCGCCGACCGCGCGCCTTTCCCCACGCTGTCGGCCAGCGTCAACCAGATCGACCTGCAAAACGGCAACGGCAGCGGCAATGCCTGGAGCGAGCAGCGTTATGACAAGTCGGTCGGCCTGGACTGGACCTGGGAACGCGGCAACAAGCGCGAACTGCGCACCCGCACCGCGCAGCGCGCCGCCGATGCCGCCCAGGCCGAACTGGACGAGACCGGCACGCAGCAGCAACTGGCCGCGCTCTCGGGTTTTTATGACCTGCTGGCGGCCCAGGAACGCGTGGCCGAAGTGCAGCAGATCGAACGCAGCGCCGCCGAACTGGCCAGCGTCGCCGCCCGGCGCCTGCAGGCCGGTGATCTGTCGGCCCAGGAAACGGCACGCACCGAAATCGAGGCCCAGCGCGCGCGTTCCGATCTGCGCCTAGCCGAGCTGGAGCAACAGCGCGCGGCCCTCGTGCTGTGGCAGCTGACCGGCCTGGCCGCCGCGCCCGAGCAGCTGCGGGCCCGGCCCGACTGGCCGGCCCTGCCCGGCACCCTGGACACTAACTCCGCACTGGACGAGCTGGTCGAAGCCCGCGCCGATGTGCGCGCCGCCCGCGCGCGGGCGCAAGCGGCCCAGGCCGCGCTGGACAACAGCAGCGCGCAGAAGAAATCCGACATCACCTGGGGCGTGTCCTACAACCATTACCCCGGCACCTCGACCGCCCTGGTGGCGCTGCGTATGCAGATGCCGCTGCAATGGGGCTACGGCTACGAGGGCGAGATCGGCCGCGCCGGCGCGCAGCTGGCCCAGGCGCAGGACGCGCTGGAGAAGACCCGCCGCGTGGCACGCCTGGAGTTGCAGCGCCTGCAGCACGAAGTGCGGAGCACGGCCGCGCGGGCCGAGGCCTATGACAGCGAGATCCTGCCGCGCGCGCGCCGTGTGGCCGAGGGCGCGGAACTGGCCTACCGCAAGGGCGCGCTCTCGTTGACCGACCTGCTGGACGCACGCCGCACCCTGCGCACCACCGTGCTCGATGCCGTGGCCGCGCGCAGCGAGCACGCCAAGGCCTTGGGCGCCTGGCAGCTGCGCAGCGGCACCCCGGTGGCGGCCTCCGGCAACTGAACGAACCACCCCACGAGCAAGCCACGAAACGTCGTTGAATCATGCTGAACCGTCTTCTTCCCCTGCTGCTGGTGGCCCTGCTGAGCGCCTGCGGCGACTCGCCTGCCCCCAAGGCCGATGCGCCGGCACCCATCGTGCAAGGCGAGCAATTGCGCTTTCCCGCCGGGCATCCGCAGCTGCAGCTGCTGCCGGTGACCGCGGCGGCCGCGGCCCAGCCCATCACGGTTGAACTGCCCGCCAAGCTGGTCTGGAACGAGGAGCGCACACAGCGCATCTACCCCTCCTTTGCCGGCCGCGTCATGGCCATCAAGGCCGACGTCGGCCAGCGTGTGCGGGCCGGCGCGCCGCTGGCCGTGCTGGCCTCGCCCGACTTCGGGCAGGCACAGAGCGACACCGCCCGCGCCGAAGCCGACGCCCGGCTCGCGGCCAAGGCCCTGCAACGCCAGCGCGAGCTGTTCGAGGCCGGCATCGTCGCGCGCAAGGAGCTGGAGCAGGCCGAGGCCGAGCACGAGCGCGCCCGCGCCGAGGTGGACCGTGCCCAGGCCCGCACCCGCCTGTACGGCGGCAGCGGCGGCATCAACCAGCAACTGGTGCTCAGCGCCAGCCTGGCCGGCGTGGTGGTCGAGCGCAACCTCAACCCGGGCCAGGAACTGCGGCCCGAGCTCAGCGGCCCGGGCGTGCCCGCCCTGTTCGTGGTGACGGACCCGGCCGCGCTGTGGCTGCAGATCGACGCCCGCGAGACCGAGATCGGCGTGGTGCGACCCGGCCAGCGCTTCAAGCTGCGCGTGCCGGCCCTGGCCGCCCAGGAGTTCGAGGGCCGCATCGTGACCAGCTCCGACTTCATCGACCCGCAGACGCGCACCATCAAGGTCCGCGCCAGCGTGGCCAACCCGCAGCGCCTGCTCAAGGCCGAGATGCTGGCCACCGCCGTCTTCGAGCGCCGCTTCGAACGCGGCCTGGTGGTGCCGGCCACCGCCGTGCTGCTGCACGGTTCGCAGCACCGCGTGTTCGTGCAGACCCAGCCCGGCACCTTCGAGCCGCGCCGGGTCGAGCTGAGCCACGAGGGCAGCCGCGAAGTCGTGGTCTCCAGCGGCCTGCAGGCCGGCGAGTTGGTCGTGACGGAAAACGTGCTGCTGCTGGCGCGCCAGTTCCGCCTGGCCAACGACGAGGCCAAGCCGGCCGCTGAAGCCGGAGCGACGCGCCCATGAAACGCCTGATCCAGTACGCCGTCCACCAGCCGCTGTTCATCGTGCTGGGCACGCTGCTGTTCGTGATGGCCGGCGTGATCGCCTTCAAGAGCCTGTCGGTCGAGGCCTTTCCCGACGTCACCGACACCCAGGTGACGGTGATCGCGCTCTACCCCGGGCGCGCTGCCGAAGAGGTGGAAAAGCAGGTCACGCTGCCCATCGAGATGGCGCTGTCGGGCCTGCCCAATTCCATCCGCATCTTCTCGCACACGCAGTTCGGCCTGTCCTTCACCGTCGTGACCTATGACGACGCGGCCAAGGTGCTTGAGGTGCGCCAGCAGGTCAACGAGCGCCTGCGCAGCGTGGACCTGCCCCCCGGCGTGGAGGCCAATATCGCGCCCAACGCCACGCCGGTGGGCGAGGTGATGCGCTACCGCCTGCGCGGCGACGGCAAATCCACCACCGAGCTGCGCACGCTGCAGGACTGGATCGTCGAGCGTTCGCTGCGCCAGGTGCCCGGCGTGGCCGACGTGGTGGCCATGGGCGGCTTCATCAAACAGTACGAGGTGCAGCCCGACCTGGACAAGCTGCGCGCCTACAAGCTGACCTTCCAGAACCTGCTCGATGCGCTGGAGCGCGGCAACTCCAACGCCGGCGGCAGCTATGTGGCCCAGGGCGTGCAGCAGTACGCCATCCGCGGCATCGGCCTGCTGCGCTCGGCCGACGACATCGGCCGCGTCGTGGTGGCCACGCGCAACGGCACGCCCATCCTGATCCGCGACATCGCACGCGTGCAGATCGGCGCCGTGCCGCGCCTGGGCACGGTGGGCCAGGACATGGACGACGACGTCATCACCGGCATGGTGGTGATGCGCAAGGGCGAGAACCCCAGCGAGGTGCTCAAGGGCGTCAAGCAGAAGGTGGCCGAACTCAACGAGCGCGGCCTGCCGCCGGGGGTGCAGATCGTGCCCTTCTACGACCGTTCCTGGCTGATGGGCAAGACCCTGTCCACGGTGTTTCGCAACCTGGTCGAAGGCGCGCTGCTGGTCTCGCTGGTGCTCTACATCTTCCTGTCCAACCTGCGCGCCAGCCTGGCCGTGGTGGTGGTGATCCCGCTGGCGCTGCTGGCCACCTTCATGGGCCTGAAGATCATGGGCGTGCCGGCCAACCTGCTGTCGCTGGGCGCCATGGACTTCGGCATCATCGTCGACGGCGCGGTGATCGTGATCGAAAACATCATGCACCGGCTGGAGAAGGACAGCGAGAACATGTCCGACAGCGAGCGGCGCCAGACCATCATCGACGCCACCAACGAGGTGGGGCGGCCGACGCTGTTCTCCATGCTCATCATCATCGCGGCGCACATCCCGATCTTTGCGCTGCAGCGGCATGAAGGCCGCATCTTTCAGCCCATGGCGCTGTCCGTCACCACTGCCCTGGTCGGCTCGCTCGTGTTCTCGCTCACGCTGGTGCCGCTGCTGGCCTACTGGATGCTGCGCAGACGGCTGCCGCACGGCGACAACCGCGTTCTCGCCAGCGCCAAGCGGCTTTATGCGCCGGTGCTGGACTGGGCGCTGGCCCACCGGCGCAAGGTGGTGGCCATCGCGCTGGGTGCCCTCGTGCTGGGCCTGGGCGCGGCCGCGCGCCTGGGCTCCGAATTCCTGCCCGAACTCAACGAAGGCACGCTCTGGGTCAACCTGCGCCTGCCCGCCAGCGTCTCCAACGACGAGGCGGCCCGGATGCTGCACCAGGCCCGCCAGGCCCTGCTCACCGTGCCCGAGGTGCGCACCACGGTCTCCAAGGCCGGCCAGCCCGAGGACGGCACCGACCCCAAGACCATCAGCATGGCCGAGGTCTTTGTCGACATCAAGCCGCAGGAAGAGTGGCGCAAGGGCCTGACACGCGATCAGCTGATCGGCGAGATGGAGCGCGCCGTTACCGCCATCCCGGGGCTGGTGCCGATCTTCTCGCAGCCCATTCGTGACAACGTGCTGGAATCGATCTCGCAGATCGACGGCCAGATCGTCATCAAGGTGGCCGGCGACGACCTGGTCGAGCTGCGCCAGACGGCCGAAGCCATCGAACGCGAGATCCGCCAGGTGGCCGGTGTCTACCGCGCCGAGATCGACCGCCTGGGCGAGCTGCCGCAGCTGCTGATCGACATCGACCGCGAGCGCGCGGCGCGCTACGGTCTGAATGTGGTGGACGTGGAAGACGTGATCGAAGCCGCTCTGGCCGGCAAGGCCGCCACGCGCCTGTGGGAAGGCGAGCGCAAGTTCGCCGTGGCGGTGCGTCTGCCGGCCGATCGGCGCAGCATCGCCCATCTGGGCGCCACGCCCATCCCCACGCCCGACGGCGGCTACACCACGCTGGGCAATGTGGCCGAGATCCGGGAAACCAGCGGCGCCATGAACATCGCCCGCGAAGCCGGCCGGCGCACCATGGCCATCGGCATCTTCATCCGCGACCGCGACATGGGCTCGGTGGTCAAGGACATGAAGGCGAGTGTGGCCGCCAACGTCAAGGTGCCGGCGAATTACGTGGTCAACTGGTCGGGTGAGTTCGAGAACCAGGAGCGCGCCATGCAGCGCCTGTCGGTGGTGGTGCCCATCTCCTTGCTGCTGATCTTCGTGCTGCTGTTCGACGCCTTCAGCTCCTTCAAGAAGGCCGCGCTGATCCTGGTCAACGTGCCGCTGGCGTTGATCGGCGGTTTCATCGCCTTATGGGTGTTCGACATCCCGCTATCGGTGTCCGCGGCCATCGGCTTCATCGCCCTGTCGGGCCAGGCCGTGCTCAACGGCGTGGTGATGCTCTCGGTGTTTCAGCAGCTGCGCAATTCCGGCCACAGCGTGCTCGACGCGGCGCGCACCGGCTCCATGCAGCGCCTGCGCACCGTGCTCATGACGGCCATGCTGGCCGCCCTTGGCCTGCTGCCCATGGCGCTGTCGCACGACATCGGCTCGGAAACCCAGCGCCCGCTGGCCATCGTGGTCATCGGCGGCCTGGTCACGGCCACCCTGCTCACGCTGGTGCTGCTGCCGGTGCTGTACGTGGCCTGGTTCTCCGGCAAACGCCTGGCCGACGAGCCGTGAGCGGCGCGCCTCAGCCCGCGCCGACCCCGATGGGCGCCGGCGCCCGCACGACGATGCGGGTGAACAGGCGGTCATACAGCGGATCGCGCGGGTACCGGCCGGTCAGCGGGTCGCAGTTGGTGGCAAAGGCGGCGTCCAGGGCCTGCCAGTCCTCGGGCGTCAGCAGCTTTTCCGCCTCGGGCAGGATCACCGTCTCCTCCAGCCGCATGTGCTCGAGATAGAAGTCCAGGTAGTCCTTGATGGCCTGGTCGAAGGCGCCGCGGCGCGATTCGCCCAGCAACTCCCAGGCCAGCAGCAGGTGTTGCAGCTGGCGCACCGCCGTCTCGCCGCGCTCGTGGTCGCGGTCCAGCCGGTCCAGCGCTTCGCGCAGGTGCGGGGCACGGGCGCGCACCGGCGGGAACAGCAGCTCGCTTTCCTTGGTGTGGTGCAGGCGCTCGGGAAACTCGTCGATATAAAACAGCATGGCGCGCAGCACGTCGAAGAACTGCTCGGGCTCATTGAGCGGGCCGCGTTTGACCATCATGCGCAGGGATTGCAGCATGGCCGACAGTGCGGCGTGCTCGTCGTGGATGATGCGGATGCTTTCATGGGCCATGGCCGGTCTCCTGTTCCTGATTCAGTTCACGTTGACAGCTTGGCATGGCGGGGGTCGCACCGGCTTGACTTTCGTCAAGCTTTGTTCAGGTCCGCCGCCGCGGCCCCGGTTTTGCGCTGCGGCTGCCAGCGCCGCAGCAACAGGGCATTGCTCATCACGCTGACCGAGCTCATGGCCATGGCAGCGCCGGCAATGACCGGGTTGAGAAAACCCAGCGCCGCCAGCGGGATGCCGGCCACGTTGTAGATGAAGGCCCAGAACAGGTTCTGCCGGATCTTGGCCACGGTGCGGTCCGACACCTCCAGCGCCGCCGCCACCAGCTGCGGGTCACCACGCATCAGGGTGATGCCGGCCGCGTGCATGGCCACGTCGGTGCCGTTGCCCATGGCCAGGCCGACGTCGGCCGCGGCCAAGGCCGGCGCGTCGTTGACGCCGTCGCCCACCATGGCCACCACGTGCCCGCCCTGCTTGAGCTCGGCCACTTTTGCCGCCTTGTCACCCGGCAGGACCTCGGCCAGCACCTCGCCGGCCTCGGGGCGCAGGCCCAGCCGGCGCGCCATGGCCTCGGCCGCGCCGCGGTTGTCGCCGGAGATCATCACGGTGCGGATGCCGCGCGCGCGCAGGATCGCCAGCGCCTCCTTCGCCCCCGGTTTGGGCTCGTCGCCAAAGGCCAGCAGGGCGCGCAGGGTCAGGCCGTCCGTGGTGCGCTCCACCATGGCCGAGACCGTGGCGCCCTGCTGCTGCAGCGCCGTCGCCCGCGCCGCCAGTGCCCCCATCACCACGCCAAGTTCCTCCATCCAGCGCAGGCTGCCGATCAGGTAGCTGCGCACACCCACCTCGCCCTCGCTGCCGCGCCCTGGCACGGCACGCACATTGTCCGGTGCTTCGATCACCAGGCCGCGGACCTGCGCCGCCTGCAACACGGCACGCGCCAGTGGGTGCTCGCTGCCGCTTTGCAGGCTGGCCGCGGCGACCAGCAGCGAGGCCTCGTTGTGGCCCGGCGCCACCTCGAAAGCCAGCAGGCGCGGCTGGCCGACCGTCAGCGTGCCGGTCTTGTCGAAAGCCACGGTGTCGACCTTGTGCGCCAGTTCGAGCGCCTGCGCATCCTTGATCAGGATGCCGTATTTCGCCGCCACCCCCGTGCCGGCCATGATGGCCGCCGGCGTGGCCAGGCCCAGGGCGCAGGGGCAGGCGATCACCAGCACTGCCACGGCATGGATCAGCGCGTGCTCGAAGGAGTGGCCCGTGAGCCACCAGCCCAGCAGCGTCACCAGCGCGATCACCAGCACCACCGGCACGAACACGGCCGAGACCTGGTCGACCAGGCGCTGGATCGGCGCCTTGGCGGCCTGCGCGTCTTCCACCAGGCGGATGATGTGCGCCAGCACGGTCTCGCTGCCCACGGCGCTCACCTGCATCAGCACCCGGCCCTCGCCGTTGATCGAGCCGCCGGTCAGCCGGGCCCCGGCATCCTTGGTCACCGGCAGCGGTTCGCCGGTCAGCATGGATTCGTCCACCTGCGTATGGCCCTCCAGCAGCGTGCCGTCGACCGGCAAGCGTTCGCCGGGGCGCACCACCAGCGTGTCGCCCACCAGCACCTCGGCCACCGGCACGTCCACCTCGCCATCCACGCCCATCAGGTGCGCCACCTCCGGCCGCAACGCGTGCAGGGCACGGATGGCCGCCGTGGTCTGGCGTTTGGCCCGGGCCTCCAGCCACTTGCCCAGCAGCACCAGCGTCACCACCACCGCCGAGGCCTCGAAGTACAGGTGCGCCATCACGCCTTCCTCGGCGCTGAGCCACAGCCACATCGACAGCGCCCAGCCCGCCGTGGTGCCGATGGCCACCAGCAGGTCCATATTGCCGCTCAGCGCCTTGAGCGCAGACCAGCCGGCCTTGTAGAAACGCGCGCCCAGGATGAACTGCACCGGCGTGGCCAGCAGGAACTGCAGCCAGGCCGGCAGCATCCAGTGGTACCCCGCCAGGTCGCCCAGCATGGGCACCACCAGCGGCAGCGACAGGACCAGGCCGATCGCCACCGGGGCAAAGCCGGCCCAGGGTGAGCTGTCCGCCTCCTGCTCCAGCGCGTCGGCCGCGCGCGGCTCGTAGCCGGCGTCACGCACGGCGCGGCGCAGCCGGGCTTCGATCTGCGCCGAGGGCTCGAAGCTCACGCGCGCCGATTCGGTGGCCAGGTTGACGGCGGCGCCGGTCACGCCGGGCACCTTCTTCAGCGCCTTTTCCACCCGCGTCACGCAGGATGCGCAGGTCATGCCGCCGATGCCGAGGTCCAGGGTGGAGAGGGAGGGATTGGAGGTGGTCATGGGAGAGATTCTGAACCTTGCCATCATGGCAGGGTCAAGCCCTGCACCGAATCAACCCTGCTGACTAAAAGGTCGACGCCCGGGGCTTGACCTTCCCACCATGGCAAGGTTCAGGATATGCTTTCCCTCACACAACACACCAGGAAAGGTTGGACCCCATGAACCAGAACTTCAACGTCACCGGCATGACCTGCGGCCACTGCGAAAAGGCCGTGACCCGCGCCATCAAACAGGTCGACCCGCAGGCCGAGGTCAAGATCGACCGCAGCAAGAACCTGGTCGAAGTGCAGTCGCAACAGCCACGCGAAGCCCTGGCCCAGGCCATTGCCGAAGAAGGCTACACCGTCGCCGCCTGAACCCCATGCAGCCCGCCCACTGGCCGGTCAACATCGGCTCGGCCGCCGAACTCTCCGGCATCTCGGCCAAGATGGTGCGTCACTACGAGTCGCTCGGCCTGTTGCCGCAGGTGGCCCGCAGCGACAGCGGCTACCGCCAGTACAGCGAGGCCGAGGTGCACACCCTGCGTTTCATCAAACGCGCGCGCGACCTCGGCTTCTCCATGGCCGAGATCGCCGAGCTGGTGACGCTGTGGCAGAACCGCCGGCGCACCAGCGCCAGTGTCAAGCGCATCGCGCAAAAGCACGTGGACGAACTGGCCGTGCGCATCGAAGCCATGCAGTCCATGCAACGCACGCTGCGCCAGCTGCTGCACCATTGCCACGGCGACGAGCGGCCGGACTGCCCCATCCTCGACGACCTGGCCCGCCATTGCGGTTGACGCACGCCGGCCCGCCGCCAATAATCAACCACACCACCCACGGAGTCTCACCATGAAAACCAATATCGGCAATATCGAACGCATCATCCGCGCCCTCGCCGGCGTCGTCCTCATCGCCCTGGCCGCCACCGGCACCGTGGGTTGGTGGGGCTGGCTGGGTGTCATCCCGCTGGCCACCGGCCTGCTGGGCTGGTGCCCGCCCTACGCCATGCTGGGCATCAACACCTGCTCGACCAAGAGCGCCCCCAAGGCCTGAGCGGCAGCCAGCGCGCGCCGGGCCACCGCCCGGCGCCGCGTTGGCCGAACTTTACACACGCGTTGCACGGCCTCATCGGCCCGATACATCCGGCGCGCAGACTGGCGCCACCCTGTTGATTCACAGCAGGCGGTTCCTGAAAGGATGTATCCATGAAAGCAAGTCTCCAACCCCTGTTGCTGGCCGCCCTGCTGGCCAGCGCCGCCCTGCCGGCCCTGGCCGAGCCCGCCGGCGGCCCCGCGGCGGCACCATGCGCCGTCAAGGCCGACGGCGAGCGCCATGCCTACCGGCAGGCGCGCTGGCAGGACCGCGTGGCCCGACGCGCCGCCGAGCTCAAGACCGAGCTCAAGCTCAGCGCCGAGCAGGAAACAGCCTGGACCACCTACCTCGCCGCCATGAAGCCGCCGGCCGACGCTGCCACGCCGCAGCGCAGCGACCTCGCCCAGCTCACCACGCCCGAGCGCCTGGACCGCATGCGCTCGCTGCGCCAGCAGCGCGATGCCGCCTTCGAGCAGCGCGAGGCGGCCACCCGCACCTTCTACGGCGCGCTCAACACCGAGCAGAAGAAGATCTTCGATGAGCGCACCGCGCGCATGCACCGGCACGGTCGTCATCGCCATCAGGGCTGACGGCGGCGGGTAACATCGGGGCTGGATCCACCCCCAGCCCGACCCGATGCAAGCCCCTCCCGCGCCCGTCATACGCCAGATCCGTCTTCATGATCCCCTGCGCTGGCTGGCCCTGGGCTGGCGCGACATCGCCCGCTGCGGCTGGCTCAGTTTTGCGCACGGTCTGATCCTGACCTTCTTCGGCTCGCTGCTCCTGCTGGTGGCCCACCAGCAGTTCTGGCTGCTGGCCGGCGCCTTCTCCGGCTTCCTGGTGGTGGCGCCGATCCTGGCCACCAGCCTGTACTGCATGAGCCGCGCGGTCGAAGGCGGCCGCAAGCCGGACTGGCGCTTTGTGCTGCAGGCCTGGCTGAGCTGGCGACAGCACGGCAGCAGCGGCGACGGCAAGGACTGGCGCCTGGTCCAGTTCGGCCTGCTGCTGGCCCTGGCCGGTACCGGCTGGGTCCTGACCTCGGCGGCGCTGATCACCTTCCTGTCGCCCGTGCCGGTGCAAAGTCCGCTCGATTTCCTGCGCCACGTGGTGCTGGCGCGCGACCACTGGCTGTTCGAGCTCTGGCTGGCCCTGGGCGGCCTGATGGCCGCCCCCATCTTTGCCTCCACCGCGATCGCCATACCCCTGCTGCTGGACCGGCGCATCGGCGTGCTGCAGGCCGTGGTCACCAGCTGGGAGGCCGTGCTGGAAAACCCCGTGCCCATGGCTTGGTGGGCCGCCCTCATCATGGGCTTCACCCTGCTGGGGCTGCTGTCCGCCACGCTGGGCCTGATCGCCGTCATGCCCATGCTGGGCCACGCGACCTGGCATGCCTACCGCGACCTGGTGGACGCCTCCGCCTGGCCCGAACGCACGGCGCCGCGCACGCAGGGAGTGCGCTGATGTTCGGCTACTCGGAAGAACAGATCGCCGCCTTCGGCCTGTCTTTTGGCGTGGGCGCCTTCATGCTCTACATGCTGTTCATCATCGGCCATCTGGCCTGGGAATCGAAAGCCGGGCGCTTCGGCACCTTCGTGCTCTTCCTCGGACTGGCCTTCGGCATGGTGGGCTTTGCGGCCAAGTTCGTCATCCAGTGGCTGATCGAAAAATGAACCGCGGGGCTCAGCCAAATGGTTTGATGCCGATCAGCAGGCCGTGCAGGCCGAAAGCAAAAACGGCCCAGGCCGCCACGCCCAGCACCACGGTCAGCAGCGTCGCCGGCAGCCGGCCGGCGGCGTAGTGCACACCGTCGCGTCGGTCACGCCGGCGCGCGATGCTGTAGCTGAACACGCCCCAGACGAGGAAAGATCCGAACAGCAGCAGGTGGGCCAGCATGCCGGTGGTCAGCAGATGCGCCAGCGCCCAGGCCTTCACGCCCAGTACCATGGGGTGATGCAGCCGCGCCTTGATGGCGTTACCCGGCACATAGGCCGCCGCCAGCAGCACGAAGGCCAGCAGCGTGAGCAGGGACGCGCCGTGTTTCAGTCCGCGCGGCGGCGACCACAGCAGCACCGGCTGATCGCGCGCCAGATCGAAACCCCAGGCGATCAACGCCAGCCCGGCCAGCGCCAGCAGCGAATACAGGCCCTTCCAGGTCCCCTTGCCCAACCGCGTGCGCATGCGATGGCGCCAGTCCTCCGCCACCATGCGCACCGAGTGCACGCCGAGGAAGACGATCAGACCGGCAATCAGCAGTTTCATGGCCAACTCCTAGGGTGGACGCGCAGGCCGGGCCGGACCCAGCCGCCGCCCCGCGCACGACGATGCGGAATTATGCGGCCTCGCCCGCGCTCCGCGGGCTAGGTCCGCGCGTAGCGCGACAGCAGGGCCGCTACACCCTGCCGCTGGCATTGCTGCAAAGCCATCAGCAGCGCATGATCGGCTCCGCCCACCTGGTAGCGCCGATCCAGGTCGGCTCGGATCTGCAGTAGCAGCTGTGCGGCCATCTCGGCATCCGCCAGGGCCCGGTGCGCTGCCCCGGTGCGCGGCAGCCGATGGTAGTCCACCAGTGTGCCCAGCTTGTGATTCGGCGCCTGCGGATACAGCCGCCGCGCCAGCAGCAGGGTGCAGGCGAAGGGCTGCGCCGCCGGCAGGCCCGCGCGGGCCAGTTCGGCCACCCAGAACTTGCGATCGAAGGATGCGTTGTGGGCCACCATGGGCGCGTCGCCGACGAAGCGGCTGGCCTCGCGCATCACCTCGGCCGCCGCGGGCGCGGCGGCCACCATGGCGTTGCTGATGCCGGTGAGCTGGGTGATGAAGGCCGGAATGCGCACCCCGGCGTTCATCAGGCTCTGGTAGCGGTCCACCACCCGGGCGCCCTCGACCAGCACGATCGCAACTTCCGTGGCGCGGTCGCCCTGGACGGGCGAAATGCCCGTGGTCTCGAAGTCGATGACGGCAACGGGTTTCATGCCACCCGGGCGCAACGTGCCGTCAAACGTCGATATTGCCGGCGCGCAAGGCGTTGCTCTCGATGAACTCGCGCCGCGGCTCGACTTCGTCCCCCATCAGCATGGTGAAGACGCGGTCGGCCTCGATGGTGTCCTCGATCTGCACCCGCAGCAGGCGACGCACAGCCGGGTCCATGGTGGTTTCCCACAGCTGTTCCGGGTTCATCTCGCCCAGGCCCTTGTAGCGCTGGCGGGAGGTGGCGTTCTCGGCCTGGGCAATCAGCCAGGCCATGGCCGAGCGGAAGTCGCTGACCTTCTCTTCCTTCTGCTTCTCGCCCTCGCCGCGCATCACCTTGGCGCCTTCGCTGAGCAGGCCCCGGAAGGTATTGGCCGCCTCGGCCAGGGCCGCGTAGTCGGCGCCGTGCACGAAATCCTGGGTCAGGACACTGCTCTTGACGTTGCCGTGGTGGCGGCGGCTGATGCGCAGGATGGGCTTGTCGGTGCGGGCGTCGAACTCGCCCGCCACTTCGGCACCGGCCAGCTTGGCCTGCAAGGCGGCGGCCGAGGCTTCGGCTTCGGCCACGGTATCGAGTTTGAGTTCCACGCCGTCGGCGATGGAGCGCAGGGCTTCGGCATCCATGAAGTTGTGCAGACGGGCGATCACCGCCTCCGCCAGCTGGTGCTTGCGCGCCAGTTCCGCCAGCGTGTCGCCGCTGATCACGGTGCCGTTGGCACCGCCGGTATGGATGGAAGCATTGATCAGCGCGATGCGCAGCAGATAACTGTCCAGCGCCGACGCGTCCTTCAGATACAGCTCTTCCTTGCCGGACTTGACCTTGTACAGCGGCGGCTGGGCGATGTAGATGTGGCCGCGCTCCACCAGCTCGGGCATCTGGCGGTAGAAGAAGGTCAGCAGCAGGGTACGGATGTGGGCGCCGTCCACGTCGGCGTCGGTCATGATGATGATGCGGTGGTAACGCAGCTTGTCGATGTTGAAGTCATCCACCGCCGACTTGCCGCTCTCCACGGCCGCCTTGCCGATGCCGGTGCCCAGCGCCGTGATGAGCACCACGATCTCATTGCTGGTCAGCAGTTTCTCGTACCGCGCCTTCTCCACGTTCAGGATCTTGCCGCGCAAGGGCAGGATGGCCTGGAACTTGCGGTCGCGGCCTTGCTTGGCCGAGCCGCCGGCGGAGTCACCCTCGACGATGTAGATCTCGCACAGCGCCGGATCCTTCTCCTGGCAATCGGCCAGCTTACCTGGCAGGCCCATACCGTCCAACACGCCCTTGCGGCGCGTCATCTCGCGTGCCTTGCGCGCGGCCTCGCGGGCCCGGGCCGCTTCGACGATCTTGCCGCAGATGATCTTGGCATCGTTGGGACGCTCTTCCAGGAAGTCGGTGAGTGACTTGGCCACGATATCTTCCACCGGCGCCCGCACCTCGGAGCTGACCAGCTTGTCCTTGGTCTGGCTGCTGAACTTGGGCTCGGGCACCTTGACCGACAGCACACAGCACAGGCCTTCGCGCATGTCGTCACCAGTGATCTCGACCTTGGCCTTCTTGGCCAGCTCGTTGCTCTCGATGTACTTGCTGATGACGCGGGTCATGGCCGCGCGCAAACCCGTCAGGTGGGTGCCACCGTCGCGCTGGGGAATGTTGTTGGTGAAGCAGAGCACGGACTCGTTGTAGCCATCGTTCCACTGCATGGCCACTTCGACACCGATATTGGTGCCCGGAATGCCACCGTAAGTCTCCGCCGGACGCTCGCCGATGGCATGGAAGGCATTGGGGTGCAGCACCTTCTTGTTGGCGTTGATGAAGTCGACGAAGCCCTTGACGCCGCCGGTGCCGGAGAAGTCGTCTTCCTTGTTGCTGCGCTCGTCCTTCAGGCGGATGCGCACGCCATTGTTCAGGAAGCTCAGCTCGCGCAGGCGCTTGGCCAGGATCTCGTAGTGGAACTCGTGGTTCTGCTGGAAGATCTCGACATCGGGCAGGAAGTGCACCTCGGTGCCGCGCTTCTCGGTGTTGTCGATGACCTTCATCGGCGACACGTCCACACCACCCACCTGCTCAATGATGCGGTTCTGCACCGCGCCACGGGCGAACTCCAGCTGGTGGACCTTGCCCTCGCGGCGCACCGTCAGGCGCAGCCATTTGGACAGCGCGTTGACGCAGGACACGCCCACACCATGCAGACCGCCCGAGACCTTGTAGCTGTTCTGGTTGAACTTGCCGCCGGCGTGCAGCTCGGTCAGGGCGATTTCGGAGGCACTGCGCTTGGGCTCGTGCTTGTCGTCCATCTTGACGCCGGTCGGGATGCCGCGCCCGTTGTCCACGACGCTGATCGAGTTGTCCAGGTGGATGGTGACCACGATGTCGTCGCAGTGGCCGGCCAGCGCTTCGTCGATCGAGTTGTCGACCACCTCGAACACCAGGTGGTGCAGGCCGGTGCCGTCGGAGGTGTCGCCGATATACATGCCGGGGCGCTTGCGCACCGCCTCCAGACCTTCGAGGATCTGGATCGACGACTCGCCATAACCTTCCGATGCGCCGATCTGATGGGCATCAATACGGGGCTGGGCGCTGAAATTCTCACCAGCGCTGGGCTTGTTCTCTTCGGTCATGGCTTACTTTTTCAACACTAATCAAACTCTTGAATGAACAGACCCGCCATGAACCTGCCGTTCATCGCGGGTCGGAACGTTCGCTATTGCTCAGATGCGCATCGGCATCACGACATACTTGAAGCTGTGGTTGTCGGGAATCGTGATCAGCGCCGAGCTGTTGGAGTCCGACAGTTCCACCTTGACCATGTCCTGCCCCATGTTCGTCAACACGTCGATCAGATAGGTCACGTTGAAGCCGATCTCGATGCTGTCGCCGCTGTAGTCGATGTCCAGCTCGTCCACCGCTTCTTCCTGCTCGGCGTTGTTGGACGCCACGCGCAAGGTGCCGGGATCGATGTTCAGGCGCACGCCCTTGAACTTGTCGCTGGTCAGGATGGCGGTGCGCTGCAGGCTGGCCAGCAGCGGCTGACGGCCCAGGGTGATGCCGTTCTTGTGGTTCTTCGGGATCACGCGGTTGTAGTCCGGGAACTTGCCTTCCACCAGCTTGGTCACGAACTCCATGCCGCCGAAGGTGAACTTGGCCTGGTTGCTGGCGAACTGCATCTCGATCGCCCCCTCGGTGTCGCTGAGCAGGCGCTGCATTTCCAGCACCGTCTTGCGCGGCAGAATGACTTCCTGCTTGGGCACTTCCACATCCAGCGTGGCCGAAGCAAAGGCCAGACGGTGGCCGTCGGTGGCCACCAGGCTCAGTTGCTTGCCCTCAGCGACGAACAGGATGCCGTTGAGGTAGTAGCGGATGTCATGCACCGCCATGGCAAAGGAGACCTGGCTCAGCAGCTCCTTGAGCGTCTTCTGCGGCACGCTGAAGGCCGGACCGAAATTGGCCGCCTCCTGCACCAGTGGGAAGTCCTCGGCCGGCAGCGTCTGCAGCGTGAACTTGCTCTTGCCACCCTTGAGGATCAGCTTGTTCTGGCTGGACTCCAGGCTCACGGTCTGGTCGGCCGGCATGGTGCGCAGAATGTCGATCAGCTTGCGCGCGCCCACGGTGGTGCTGAAGTTGCCGGCGTCGCCATCGAGTTCGGCTGTGGTGCGGATCTGAATTTCCAGGTCACTGGTCGTGAACTGCAGGGCACTGCCGGTCTTGCGCAACATCACGTTGGCCAGGATGGGCAGGGTGTGACGGCGCTCCACGATACCGGAGACCGACTGGAACACGGAGAGGACTTTGTCTTGCGTTGCCTTCAGGACGATCATGTCAACCTCTTCTTTAATTTCTCTATTTCAAATTAGTAGTAGTAGGTAAAGCGCGCACTTTTCTGTGGATAGCGCCATTTTCCCTTTTTTTATCAACGACTTGCCAACTGTCTAACCATGTGGGCAGCGGGTCTGATTGAACCTTGCCCGGCATGCATAACTTCTCATATCTGTAGCGGCCTGTGGATAAGTCATGACTTGTGCCGGAACTATCCCCAGGCTTATCCTTTGAGCGTCTGTTCAAGTACATGCAGTTGCTGGTTCAATTCGGTCAGTTGCTGGCGCTCGCCGGAAATCTTGCGCACGGCATGCAGGACGGTGGTGTGGTCGCGGCCGCCAAATAGCTCGCCGATCTCGGGCAGGCTCTTCTGGGTCAGTTCCTTGGCCAGGTACATGGCGATCTGGCGTGGCCGGGCAATGCTGGCCGGCCGCTTCTTGGAGTACATGTCGGCGACCTTGATCTTGTAATAATCGGCCACCGTCTTCTGGATGTTTTCCACCGAGATCTGCCGGTTCTGGATCGACAGCAGATCGCGCAGGGCTTCGCGCGCCAGCTGGATGGAGATTTCCTTCTGGTTGAAGCGCGAATAGGCCAGGATCTTGCGCAGTGCGCCTTCGAGTTCGCGCACGTTGGAGCGCACGTTCTTCGCCACGAAAAAAGCCACCTCTTCCGGCATCTCGGTGCCTTCGCTCAGTGCCTTGTTGATCAGGATCGCGACCCGCATTTCCAGCTCGGGCGGCTCGATGGCCACGGTCAGGCCGGAATCGAAGCGCGACACCAGCCGTTCGTGGATGTCCAGCAGGCCCTTGGGATAGGTGTCGCTGGTCATCACGATGTGGGATTTCTTGGCCAGCAGGGCTTCGAAGGCGTTGAAAAACTCCTCCTGGGTACGCTCCTTGTTGGCAAAGAACTGCACATCGTCGATCAGCAGCAGGTCTAGCGAGTGGTATTTGTCCTTGAACTCGTCGAAGGTCTTGCGCTGATAAGCCTTAACCACATCCGAGACGAACTGCTCCGCATGGATGTAGAGAACTTTGGCGCTTGGCCGCTCGGCCAGCAGGCGGTTGCCCACGGCATGGATCAGGTGGGTCTTGCCCAGGCCGACCCCGCCGTAGATGAACAGCGGGTTATAAAGCTGACCCGGGGAACTGGCCACATGCATGGCCGCAGCCCGTGCCATGCGGTTGGCGGTGCCTTCCACCAGGGTCTCGAAGGTCAGCGCCGTATTGAGTCGATTGCGGCTCCCGCCATTGGCACGCTCCACGCTGGCGCCATACGACTCCTCCGCTGGCAAGGCCTCAGCCTCCGCGATCGGCTCTCTGTATTTAACCTGATTTTCCCTGGGTGTGAGCGCTAGCTCAAGCTGTACGGGCTGCCCATACATCTTCTCCAGCAGCGCCGCGATACGGGCACTGTATTGGGCCCGCACCCAGTCAAGTTTGAAACGGTTGACGACAAACAGCGTCACGCGGGAGAAGTCCTCCGCCACCTGCGCCGTCAAGGGCTTGATCCAGGTATTGAACTGCTGTTCAGGCAGTTCCTGGGCCAGTTGGTCCACGCAGGCCTGCCAAAGGCTCTGCCCTGCATCCTGGTTGGTATTCATCGCCTGCCGGTTGGATCGTCCCTCGCTCATAGGTGTTGATTATTGTGGATAGATGGGTCAACCGGAAGGCTGAATTGTAAATTATCAAGAATTTATCCACAAGCTTCCCCACGGCTGGATCGCTTCAAGTAGCGCACGCAGTGAAACAGCCAACACATTGCCAGCATTGAAAAATTTTGCGATAATTTGCGGTTTTCCCGAGGCTTGTGGTGGGCCCGGTCGCTGCCCCAGGGCAGTGGGCCGGGGACGCGGGCATGCGAACGGGACATTTCGTGGGCCCTGTCACCGGTGTGGATGGCAGGCCTGCATGGCAAGAACAACTCCACCGCTATTCCCAAGGATTTCGAGATGAAACGCACTTATCAACCTTCCAAGATCCGTCGTGCCCGCACTCACGGTTTCCTGGTCCGCATGAAGACCCGTGGCGGCCGCGCCGTCATCAACGCACGTCGCGCCAAGGGCCGCAAGCGCCTGGCCGTCTGAGCTGGCCGATCCGGCACACGACCCTGAGACGGGTTTGCGCAGCCCATATGAGGGCGCACCATGCAGGCGCGGCGGCTGAAAACCCGGCAACAGTTTCAGGCCGTGCTGGCATGTGCCCCCTTTGCCCGGACGGAGCATTTCGTCATGCATCGCATGGTTCTGGAGACGGCGGGCACGTCCAGCGCGCCTGTCGCCGCGACGGCCATGCCGTTTCCGGTTGACGGTCTCTGGCTCGGCGCCATGGTCCCCAAGCGTTGGGCGCGCCGTGCCGTCACGCGCAATCTCATCAAGCGTCAGATCTACAGCGTGGCGGACGAGCAGCAGCTCGCCCTGCCTGCAGCTGCCTATCTGGTGCGCCTGCGCAGCGGCTTTGACCGGCTGCAGTTCAAGAGCGCTGCCTCCGACCCGCTGCGTGCCGCCGTGCGGCATGAAATCGAACAGCTGTTCGCCCGGGCCGCGCGGCCGCTGAAGGTGGCCGCATGATCAACCAGCTGCTCATCGGCCTGGTCAAGGGCTACCGTCTGTTCCTCAGCCCCTGGCTGGGTTCGTCCTGCCGTTTCGAACCCACCTGTTCCCTGTATGCCCTGGACGCCCTGCGCCAGCACGGCTCGCTGGCAGGCAGTTATCTGACCGTCCATCGGCTGCTGCGCTGCCATCCCTGGTGCGACGGCGGCCACGATCCGGTGCCGGGCCGCAAGCCCCGCCTTTTTACCGGCCTGCTCTCTTCCCCCTCTGAAAAGAAGACTTCATGAACGATATTCGCCGCACCATCCTGTGGGTGATTTTTGGCTTCTCCCTGGTCCTGCTGTGGGACCAGTGGCAGATCCACAATGGTCGACCCGCCACGTTCTTCCCGAGCCCGACGGCCAGAACCGCGGCGGCGCCGCAAACCGGCGCGGCCACCGCAACGGCAACGGCGGCGTCCGCGGCCGTGCCCAGCGCCACGGGCGTGGCCCAGGCCGGCAACAGCAGCGAGCGCATCGCCAAACCCGAAACCCAGGCTCAGGCGGCGCGCGAGCGGGTGGTGGTGCGCAGCGACCTGCTGCAACTGACCTTCGACACTGAAGGCGGTTCGCTGGTCCGCTCCGAGTTCCTGCAGCATCGCGACCAGAAGCATCGCGAGCAGCACGTGGTCCTGTTCGACGACAGCAAGGAGCGGGTCTACCTGTCCCAGAGTGGCCTGATCGCCGGCGCTGGTGGCGGCAACTTCCCGACCCACAAGACCGCAATGCAACTCATCGCCGGCAAGCGCGAGCTCAAGGACGGCGTCGATGAACTGGTGGTGAAGTTCGAGTCGGCCGAGGTCGGCGGCGTCAAGCTGGTCAAGACCTACACCCTCAAGCGCGGCAGCTACGCCGTGAACGTCAAGCATGAAGTGCAGAACGTGGGCAGCGCGCCGGTGGCGCCGCAGCTCTACCTGCAGCTGGTGCGCGACGGCAACAAGCTGGCCGGCGAGTCCTCCTTCTATTCGACTTTCACCGGTCCGGCGGTCTATACCGAGGCCAAGAAATACCAGAAGGTCGAGTTCAGCGACATCGAGAAGAACAAGGCCGAGTTCGAGAAGCAGTCCCCCAACGGCTACGTGGCCATGGTGCAGCATTACTTCGCCAGCGCCTGGCTGCTGGCCGAGGGCGTGCAGCGCGAAATCTTCGCGCGCAAGGTCGACACTAATCTGTATGCCGTGGGCATGATCACGACGCTGGAAGCCATCGCCCCGGCCAGCAGCCGGGCTGTCGAAGCGCGCCTGTTCGTCGGCCCGCAGGAAGAGAAGACGCTCGAGGCCATCGCCCCGGGCCTGGAACTCGTCAAGGACTACGGCTGGCTGACCATCCTGGCCAAGCCGCTGTACTGGCTGCTGGACCAGCTGCACAAGCTGCTGCACAACTGGGGCTGGTCCATCGTGGCGCTGGTGGTGCTGCTCAAGATCGCCTTCTATTGGCTCAATGCCAAGGCCTACGCCAGCATGGCCAAGATGAAGGCCATCAATCCC